>DATFKA010000060.1:0-134681 GCA_035268885.1 Saprospiraceae bacterium | reverse complement strand
CAGTAATTCTGCAGCTACGACGGCCGTAGTCAGGGTAGTGAAACCATTATCGATGGCCACATCGACTACCGTTTCTCCTGGTAGTACGACAGCATCAATGATGTGTACGGTACCATTACCACCGTCTACATCAGCACCGGTAACTTGAGCCTGATTCACGAAGATGGCATCATCGGCACTTCTTTTGGTGAGTTTCAAAGTATTGGCATCATTCAGTGGCGTAACGATATCTCCGTTATTGACGGCTGAAGAAGGAACCTGTGCTCCCAGTACGTGGTACAACAAGATATTCGCCAGGTCACCAGTTGGATCCTGTAGTAAGACATCCAGTGTGCCAGCGGGTAGTGCAGCGAAGGCAGCATCGGTTGGTGCAAATACGGTGTAAGTACCAGCGGGATCAGTCAGTGCGGGCAGTAACTCTGCAGCTACGACGGCCGTAGTCAGAGTAGTGAAACCATTATCGATGGCCACATCGACTACCGTCTCACCGGGTAATACCACAGCGTCGATAACGTGAACGACACCATTGTCAGCGGGAATGTCCCTTACGGTAATCATCGCCTGGTTGACAAAAATATCATCGTTGGCACTCGTTCTGGTGAATTTTAAGGTATTTGCAGTGTTTAATGGAGCAGCAATAAAGCCATTAATTACGGCCGAAGATGCTACTTCTGAATCAAGAACGTGGTACAGTAAAATGTCGGCCAAGGCCGCCGAGTCTTGCAAGAGCGCGTCGAGGGTGCCATCGGGCAAGGCGGCAAATGCAGCATCGGTTGGTGCAAAAACGGTAAAAGGACCGGCGCCTTGTAAAGTTGCGACCAGTCCGGCTTCGGTTACGGCAGTTTCTAAAGTGGTGTGATCGTCGCTATTGACAATAATGTCAACTACGGTGTTTTGGGAATAAGCAGGGAATCCAAACATTAAGCTCAGAATCAATGCGTAAAAAATTCGCATAGTTAATTAAATTTAGGTTTACTAATACAACTATTGATCACAACTTGGTTTTAGCATTTGTGTTCACGCTTTCTTGATAATACTTATGCCAGTGGCCGACATTTAACTTAAATATTCGTTCGTTCTTGCTGGGCAGAATCCTTCCGATTGTTAAGAACAGTTCCTATTTTTGACCGAAAAATGAGAATCACCATATTAGCACTACTCTTACTTGCTTTTAGCTTTTCCTGTAAACAAGAAGTAAATGATAAAACCGAAGCTCAGCCCAGACAAGATCTTACGCAAGCATTACAAGGGACCTGGGAGGCTAAATATTTGAAAATAGACGTAAATACCTACCAGGGCCAGGATAGCAGTTTTGTCTTTGAAGTATCAGAAGAAACCTGGGAGCGGGATTACTCCGTCAAGCCTTTTCGTACTTTTTTTGCGGCCGACAGTACTTTTCGCACAACCCGCAGAAGTAATAACAATAACCTGCTTGGTGAAGATCGTGGCCTGTGGCGAACTTTTGGGGATACCCTCATGCTGATTGAGCCTAATAATACCTCCCAGTACAAAGTCATTATTGACAAAGGTCAGGCCGAATGGGCCGGGGTGATCGATTGGGATCTGGACGGGGAGGAAGATGATGTCTACTACGCTACCTACCGGTATGTAGGCCGTACCCCAAACGAATAGCCGACTGATAAGTACCGGTGGCGGTACCTTCACATATTTTAACAGCTAATTTATATTTTAACTTTTGCTACTTGTATCTTAACGAGCTTTAAGTTCCTCTTAGTAGTCTTTTTTGTCTCAGCGGGTATCTTTATAAGTAAATAAACCTATTGCTTATGAGACAGGAACTTCTACTCTTTTGGATGCTTTTATTACTGAGTTCCCTCAACACTCAGGCCCAGGATTCCATTCGGAAATTTGAAAACGGTCGACGTCTGGAATCTTCCCAAGGCCTGGCGATTGAGCGCCTTGATGATAAGGAGAATACTGTTCGTCTGACCCGACTTTTGGCGGAAGCCCAATCGGCGAGCACTTTAGAGATGGCCCGGGACAGGTTAGCGGCGGCCACCAGTTTATGTCGTTCCGCCGGGTTGCCTGACTGGCATCAAAAAATCCAAACGACCAGAAGGCTTATCTATCGGGAAGCTTTCCAGCGAAAGCTACGTCATCTGCGTTCTGCGGACTGGACCTATTCGCGCCAACTTAGTGAATTAGCGGAATTGAAAACACTGATAGAGGAAGGCGATTTAGGCGCGGCTCACAAACAGAAATATACCGAATTAGAGGGGATTATTCACGAAACAGAAGTCCACCGACTGGTAGATATGCAGGTAGATTTTGAATCCTATATGCAGCTACTCAACCAAGCCACTCAGATAAACGAAGAACATCTGGGACAGTCGCAAAGCCCTTTTATTGAGGCAGCTCGATTAGCGGCCGTAGACGAAGCTATTGAGGAGGTGTTAAATTCCCGGGGCGGCTCTTTTAACCGTCAATTAAAGCAAGTCGAAACGGCTTATGATTATACCGCCTATCTTTCTGATGCCCAGCGTCCGGCCCGCGAAAACCAACTACGGCAATACCGGCGAGAAATGGTACGGGACGAATTGAAAGAGCGCAGAAGAGCGTTGGCCCTTACTCAGGATTGGCGAGCGACTCTGGCGGGGTACGAAGCTTTATTACAATTTGCCCAAAGGTTCTCGGAAGATTTGGATAGACGCATCATTCGAAATCTTCGGCAGGATCGCCAGGCTTTCCTGGCAGACGAATATGAAATTCGTATACAGCGCTCTTTACGGCAATTACAAATGAACGATCTGGAAGGCGCGCAATTGGCCCTGGCCGGAGCCGTGGAATTAACGCAAACGAATCTCTTACCCGCCGGGCCGGCCGGTTATCGTCATCGGGAATTATACCAAACTTTGTACGAAGCGCAGCGTGAGCGCTTACAGGAGCATAAATCGGTAGGGGACTGGTCGGGTGCTGAAGCAACCATCCAAAGGCTGGAAAGTCTTTTTGTTGATGCTCCCTTTATACTGGCTCGCGCTTCCATTCGGGAGGAGCGGCAATGGTTGGAGGTAGCCCGCTGGGAATACTTTTTGGCGGAAGCCAGCCAGCAAATGAGCGTAGTCAGCCAAGAAGAACAATACCAATATGCCTACCAGCTGATGGACGGATATCTGGAATTGCACCGCCTGATTGGCCAGCATACCGAAAGAGAGCTGATCCGCCTATTGCAGCGCCTGGGTGATCAATCTCTGGAGAAAGCTAAACGCTCGGGAGAAGAGGGACAATATCAGCGGGCCCTGGCGGCCTTATACGATTGGCACCGCTTCCTATATATGGGGCGAAACGCCGCCGTGCTACCTGCTCGTATGTATAGCGAGCAAAATGCGGTTTGGGAATACCTAATAAAAGCACAGCAGCGATCCTTGATTCAGCGGATGGAGGAGGAGACGGTTGACCTTACTGGGGTTTTGCAGCAGCGTCGTCGCTTTGAGCTCGATCGCAGGCAGCGTCGTCAAGTCGATGCTATGGAGGCAGAATTGAGATTCGTAGCCGTGTACGAGCGCGGTAAAACGGCTTTGCGAAAAAATCATTTTCCCCAGGCGATGACGGATTTTGATCAGGCCGCGCAGCAGTCTGCTCAGCTTTCTCCCGGGGGGCAGTATACTTCCGCGACTTTGGAAAAGCAGTCGCTGATCGAGAACGGACGTCGGCTGGCGCTGGAGGGTATGCTGTTAGAGCAAATACAAGGGGATGCAATATTAGGGGCTTCCGCCCAAAAGAATGCCTACCGCTCCCTTTGGCGCCTGAGAAGAAGTTATCAAGAGATACCGCTGACTGAAAATGCCGAAAGGTCCATTCAGGATTTGGAATATAACTGGTTTGGAGGGGCCTGTCGGAAAGAGTACCGTGCTTATACGCTACAGCTACTGGATGCCGAAGATGCGATTGAAAGAGCGGATTATGGCGCCGTAGTGGCGGCACTGCGGAGGGCCGAAAAACTGCAATATGATGTCGAGCCCTGTATGTTGCCCATTGAAGATTTGAGTGGAAAAATTCACTACTACGAATTAGCGCTGGACTTCAATCAGCAAAAAGCCAATTTGTCGAAATTATACCAGGCAGGAGACTGGGAAGCACTGGAGCAAGATTACGCAGCACTATGGGCGGATTATATTCGCTTTGAGATTCGAGAGAAATTTGGCTATCAAATGATACCATTCTCAAACTACGTCTTAGAATCTGCCGAACCAGCCTTAATGAAGTATTTTGTACTTCGGTACTGTACAGAAGGGGAGGACCGGGAAGCCGTAGTAGAATCCATCCGTCAGTTAAGTCATTTCCAATCCAAGGAAGAGATGCAGGAACTGGGAGCAAAACTGGCCTACAGAATATACGCCTTCTTGCCGGAGCGGAAATACAAATCCTCCTTCCGGTTACTGGAACCAAAAGGAGGACTCAACCAGCGTACCTTCCGGAAACTCAAAAAAGGGTACCGGAAAGCCTGGCGAAAAATGCGGTGATTTACTTATTCATATAATCGATCGTCAGATAACAGAGGGTACGAACACCCAGTTTCATTCCCGCATCGTCGACGTAAAAGTCAGGCGTGTGGTGTGGAGCTGGGTTTTCGGCATTGGGCGGCATCCCTCCCAGGAATAAAAACAAGGAGGGTACTTCGTTGGCATAAAAAGCAAAATCTTCCGCTCCCGTTACGGCATTAACCAGGTGTACATTTTCTTTTCCGGCGGCCTGTTCGATGGTACCGATCATTTGAGCCGTAAGTTCCGGATTATTGTAGGTGACCGGCACTCCTCGTATGATTTCTACTTCCGCCTTACCACCGGCGCTCATGGCGATGCTTTCAGCCGTTAGTTTGATTTTTTCGTGAATCTTATCCTGCATGTCGGTATCCAAAGTACGGATTGTACCGGTTAACTGAGCGGATTCCGGAATGATATTATTACGGACGCCGGCGTCAAATTTCCCAACGGAGATAACGGCCGCCTCTTTAGTTAATTCGGTCTGACGCGCGACGATGTTGTTGAGTCCTTGCACAATTTGAGCCCCGATGGTAATGGGATCAATACCTCCCCAGGGTTGGGAGCCGTGTGATTGCTTACCGAGGACCTTAATATTGAAGATATCGGCGGCAGCCAGGGCACCACCGGGTTTGTAAGCGATATGACCGACGGGTGTCTGGGAATTGATGTGCAGGCCAAAAGCCACGTCTACTTTGGGGTTTTCGAGCACCCCTTCGGCTACCATCATTTTTGCACCGCCCTCTTCTCCGGGAGGCGCACCTTCTTCGGCGGGTTGGAACAAAAAGACGATAGTTCCGGACAGTTCATTTTTCATGCCCGCCAGAATCTCGGCAGCTCCCATCAACATAGCAACGTGGGTATCGTGCCCACAGGCGTGCATGACGCCCACCTCTTCACCCAGGTATTCTCCCTTGGCCTGGGAGGCCCAGGGGATGTCTACCCGCTCGGTAACGGGCAGGGCATCCATATCCGCGCGCAAGGCGATAACGGGACCCGGTTTCCCGGTTTCTAAATAGCCGACCACCCCGGTATGGGCCACGCCCGTTTTTACTTTTATACCCAGCGACTTCAGGTGTCGGGCTACTTTTTCCGCGGTTTGGAACTCGCGATTACTCAATTCGGGGTTTTGATGGATGTTGTGTCGCCAATCGACGACTTTATTTTCAATCAAATCGGCTTGCTGATCGATTTTTTGGTGTAAGGCGGATTGTGCATGCCCACTAATAACGAAGATAAGTGCGCTGAAAAGGAGTAATATTCTTATATGCATAGTACTAAGATGATTTTGTGAAATCGAAAAATATAAAAATAGGACAAAAAAAACCGGGATGCCGACGGTTATCGACTTCCCGGTTAACAGGTTTTTATGTTTTCTGGTTACAAAATAGTGCTTCAACGATTTACGGACTGGCCCACTTGATTTTCGTAGTGTTGTACCAGTTTTGCTTGATGTTCCGCAATTTTGTTTAGTACTTTTAGTTCCTGTTCCATATCCGTTCTTTTTTGAGCGGCGTTTTGTACATAAGGTAACTTTTGCCTTTTGCGGTTAATTTCAAGTATTTGTTGAATGGTTTGATTAAGCTTGATTTTAGCTCTAATGAGCCTACGTTTCATGCTTCTAGTCATTAGGCAAATCGGGTTTGGTTAAAGAATGGTAATGCTTAAACCATAAAGCTCTTTTGCTTTACGCCGTAATATACAAAAAATAAACGTTTTCAGAGGTGACTTTTGTTGTCTACTCCCAAATTTTAACATGGTATTTGCGAGTTATAAGCCCAATTTTTATGAAAAATTTAGATTTAAGGAAATATTGGTTGGTTGATCGTTTTTTAGACACCGGAAGAGCAGAACAATGTTTCTACTACTTATTGAAGCATTACGATAAGACCCAACGGTACTATCATAATTTAGACCACCTCAGATCGCTTTTGGTTCAGTGGGAACATTATAGAGTACATTTGCACAAACCTTCCTTGCTGCTTTGGGCTATATTTTACCATGATGTGATCTACGAAGTGGATCGAAAGGATAACGAAAGGGCCAGCGCAGCCTATGCGCAGCAAGATTTTCAGCACACCACGCTCTCCGCAGCGGACCAATCAGAGATAGGGGCTATGATTGTAGCGACCGAGCAGCATCTCCCACCTCAAAATGCAACGCTCGATTTATGTTATTTCCTGGATTTTGATTTGCAAATTCTGGGTGCGGAGCGGGAAGCCTACTGGGCTTACGCCCAAAATATTAGAAAAGAGTATCGTAATTACCCGGATGAGGTTTATTATCCGGGACGAAAGCAAGTACTAGAACGATTACTGGCTAAAGAATATCTGTATCAAACCGAAATCTTTCGGGAACGATACGAGGAAAAAGCACGGGAGAATATACTGGAGGAGATGGGGAGACTTGGAGATGTATAGATCGTATAATCCCATCACAAAGTCTCCCCTTTATTGATCATTCCACGACCGCCAGCGGCGCTGTGCTGTTCCAGTTACCACGGGTGAAATCGGGAAACATTTGTGGGGTGCCGCCCTGTGCGACGGAGCGCTCACTCAGTGGTCCCACGGCCGACCAGAAGCACCCTTCATAAACGTTTTGATCCAGCGGCTGGCCCTTGCGCAGGCATTCCACCATGCGGTAGCGCATCATGAAATCCATACCACCGTGGCCACCCATTTTTTCGGCTACTGCACCCAGGCGGCGATAAAGCGGATGATCGTATTGCGCATAAACTTTTTCCAATTGCTCGCCCTGTGCCCAGCGGTGATGACTATCGGTGGCACCCTCCACACCGCCTTCAAGAGCAATACGTGTGGGGAAACCCGCCAAAGTACCTTTGGTTCCCTGGATGAGGTTGTGGCGAGAATAAGGTCGAGGACTGGTTTCATCCCACTGTACCATGATGGTACGGCCCATATGGGTTTTTATGATGGAGGTATTCATGTCTCCACCCTTATAATCCAGTTGATTCCACTGGTGATTCTTGGGGTAATTCTTCTGGGCGTATAGCTGACGGCCCCGTGCGGGAGTAGAGTAGGAGACCATACTTTCAAAGTTATCCTCTCCACGACCGAGGTTCATATACTGGGCAACGGGCCCGAGGCCATGAGTAGGGTAGAGGTTGCCGTTGCGATCCGCATAATGGTAGGTACGCCAGGAACCAGTTCCCCTTTTTACCTCTTCCATCTGGAAGCGCAGCTCGTGGATGTAGGCCGCTTCGGCGTGGAGTAGCTCTCCTATGGCTCCCTGGCGACACATATTAAGGTAGAGTAGTTCATCGCGGCCATAGTTGACATTTTCCATCATCATACAGTGCTTTTGGGTACGCTCGGAGGTGTCGACAATCGCCCACATCTCATCCAGCGTTACGGCGATGGGTACTTCTACGAAGGCGTGGGCACCGTGTTCCATAGCTGCGATGGCCATGGGGGCGTGGTTTTCCCAATTCGTACTGATGACGACGGCATCCGGTTGTACTTCTTTCAGCATTTTGCGCCATTCCTCTTCGCCTCCGTGATACAGGGCGATGTCTTTATGACGGCCACCGGCCCCAATTTCAACACAGCTTTTAGCGGCTTTTTTAGCCAGGTCCTGATAAAGATCACTGATGGCGACGATTTCGGTACCTTCGACGGTGGCTAGTTGGCGGGCGTGGCCGGAACCCCGGGCTCCCACTCCGATCAAAGCAATACGCACCGTTTCTAATTTTGGTGCCGTAAAGTCGCCCATGTACAGACCACCCGAAGCGGGGCGCTGATGGTTGTGTCTTTCGGCTTTTGATTTAGCCTGGCTTCGACTACCAATAAGTAAGCCGGAAGCGGCCATGGCGGTACGTTTCAGAAAGGAACGACGGTTTTTATTATTCATCATCTTTAGCTTGAGTTATTTTTATTTTAAAGACTAATTTAAAAATAAATTTGGGAAAGGCCAGTTTGCCCGGAAGGATTAAAGTAAAGGCCCATAAAAAAACCACCTGAAACAACTGCTCCAGATGGTTTTCTTTCTCAAGAATTAACTTCCGCCTTACTCATCAAATTTGCTGAGCAGGCGTTGCTTTAAGTCCTCGAATTCCTCATCAGAAAGTACGCCGCGGTCTTTGAGATCGGCCGCTTCCTTCAATCGATCAAGAATTTCTTTATCTCGCTTCTTCTTGGCTTCCATGGCTTCGGCACGGGCCGCTTTTTGGGCGGCTTCTGCTAATTTGTGCGCATCGGCTTCGGTAGCAGCTTCGGTACTGTCGGTTTTAAAGGCTTCCGCTTGCTTTTGCGCCTTTTTATCCTTGCGTAACTGCTCGGCGACTTTTTTCCCTTTTTCAAATTGCTCGTTGTACATTTTCTTCAGACGCTCCGGATCGAAATCCAGAATGGTACCGCCACTGTCAAAATGACGTTTGAAGACTTGTCCCAGGGCATAAGTGCTGGCTCCGTTAAATACAGAAACCGCCACGCCGCCGATGACCGTACCAATACCCGGTATCAATTTGATTAGACTGCGAGCGCCCGCCCGGGCCATGATGGAGCTGGTTAAGGAGGTGATGATGGCCTTGCCTGAACTCTCTGAAAAATCCCTGTCGTATACCCGGCACAATTGCCGGATCATATCTAATTGCAAGGCACTGACGGCAAAGACATCCGCAATTGGAATAGGTACGATGAAGCTGGCCCCCATCGACCAGATTACGTGATTGCGGATAACGGTATCCGCGTGCTTGGACTTATCGTTTTTCTTATTGTCTCCCATGAAACTTTCTTTTATCGATTTAGCTGCGTAATCAAAAACTTTCTTTTTCAAAACGTTTGGTTTTTTGTTCAACTCTCTCATAATTACGGCATTTTACCGGATGGATGCCATAATTTATCGACTATTTCCTGTCATTTTTTGACGACGAGCTCTATTTTTCGACAATCTTCACCCTGGTGCCTGCCGAATGACTGGTAAATTCGGGGGCGTACATCGACTGAATCGTGCAGATGCCATTGGAGAAATCACCGTTGAGCTGTACACGTAAGGGATATTCAAAGACGTATTCGCCCTTTGGCAAGTCATCAAAGAAAAAATGGGTGGCCAAGTCTTTGGTAGATTCGTAATACCCCAGGCCGCCCTGCCACTTGTATTGGCTTAATACATTAATCGGTTCGAGACCGCTGGCGCGCATATCTTTCATGTGAACGAAATCCATATCCCGGTCGACGGCTAATTCAATACGCACGGTAATCAGGTCGCCGGGATGCAGATCGGTGTTGGGGCCAATGGGACTGAGCTTTGGCCCCTCAGCGGTATTTTTGGTTAAATAAAGCTGTTTTTTCAGGGTCAAAGGTGTTTCCTGAAAGACCTGTACTTTATCCAGATCTTCAAAGTATTGCCAGTAGGCAGCACCCCAGGCTATTTGCCGATTCGGGTTTTTGACTTTAATGGAGGCCAGTTCTTTTTTAATCGCTGCTCCTTGCCAGGCCAGCTCGAACTGTCCGGTTCCGGCTTCTGCTGATCTTTGGGCGGCTTCTACTTTATCTTTGTAATCCGATCTGCCCAAATCCGGAAATTTTACGTCAATGAGCTCTTCCTCCATCAAGAGGGAGCTCCCATCTGCAGTACTCAATAAGGCCCAAATGGCTTCCGCCGTGTTTTTGGTGGTGGGCCAGGCCTGGGTCTGCTTATTTTTAAGTAGCCATATTTTTAGCTCATCCAGTAGTGCTGTTTCTTCCATCTCCGAAAAGAATTCGATCATGATGGTATGGGTTTCAATGGGTGATTGGTACCAGAAATAGCCATTTTGGTATTTCCAATACATCCCCAGTTCTCCCGATTGAATGGCCCGTTCTTTTAGGGAGGCCAGAATTTTTTGCGAAAGCTCTGGCATCTTCATCCGCTGGGCAATCAAACCAATTTGTCCCTGCTGGAATAGATTGGTCTGCAGCCAGTACCTTTGGGCTTGATCGAGGTAATACCGGAGGGCAGCTTGTTCAGCCGCTTCGGTCTCCATATCGGTGAAAAAGCTTTTGGCGTACAAGTAATGCACAACGGCCGGGGAGAGATGATTATCTTTTAAGTTTAGCTTTCCGGCCTCTGCCTGATCCTGTAAATTATTGTAATGTTGTACAAATACTTCGTCTGCATAGTTGAGGGCTTTGGTCACCAGTACATTAATTGATTTTTCAGATTCGGTGTCGGTCATACCGAGGGCATCGAGGTGCCCAAAACCGGCCAGGATGTAGTTAGTAATGTACCAATTCCCATTCCCCCCCTCAAACCAGGAGAAAGAGCCCTCACTATTTTGAGCTTGTATCAATTTGCCAAGGGTCTTTGCCTGGGCTTTACTGAGGCGCTCCAGGTCAAAAAGTAGAGCAATACGTTCGCGTTGTTCGGCTTCACTTTGGGCCGCCATCACCCAGGGGGTCTCCTGAAGTAGCGCGGTTTTTAAAGCTGCCCGCTTTTCCAGTTCACTCTCCAGGGCATCGGTATCTTTCCAGCTGGCAAATACACTACTAATCTTTGGATGGCTATCCAGGATGGACCGGGCAATGCGATTGGCATAAAAGCGATTAAAAATTTGTTCAGAGCAATCGTAGGGGTATTCCATCAGGTAAGGCAGCGATTTTACCGCTAACCATACCGGATTACTGGTGAAATCCATTTGGAATAAATGCCCCTGTGCGGTACTGGATTGCATGGACTGCTGCATGGCCGAAAAGCTCAGGCTCTTTTTTTCTTTACTACGCAGCGAAATCGGCATGGTCTCCGTTACGAGTACTCGATTAGTCACCACGGGCAGACTGTTTTCTTCTCCGTCTGAGAAGTTTTCGCTGCGTGCGATAATCCGGTAACTCAGCGCATTTAATTTACCAAAGGGGATCTTTATTTCCCAGCCCAGCCGGTCGGATTGCCCGGCTTTTGCCGAAAAGGATTGTGCAGAAGTTTCGGTTAAGACTAAATCCGTCACTTCTTTTTGCGTAAGCGGATCGAAAAACTGTAGAGTGGCTTCTCCGCTCAGCAATTGATCGGTCAGGTTACTCACCTTAGCGGAAAATTCAAACTGGTCGCCCTCCCGCACAAAGCGCGGTGGGTTGGGAAGTACCATCAGTTCTTTCTGGGTGACGATCTTCCGTTCGGTAATCCCCGTTTTGAGATCCTGAGTATGGGCAAACCCCAGAAACTTCCAGCTGGTTAGCGATTCGTTCATCGTGAATTTGATGTACACGTTACCCTCGTTGTCGGTGCGAAGCTCAGGCTGGAAGAAAACGGTTTCGTCCAGATTGGTGCGGACTTGTACGGGAGCTGGAGTTTCCTCCCCACTATCAGAGTCCACGGCTTCTGCTTCTTCGGCCACAGCCGTATCGGCTGATTCTGCTTGCGGCGGGGGCGGGGAAGCGGCTACCATTTTTGCTGAATATTCTGCGACTTCAACTCCCGCCGAGCGACTTTCTAACATACTATAGGAGCTGGGTGCCTGGCCATAACGCATGGCATTCTCTCCCATATAAAGATTGAGATAGGGATAAATGAATAGCTCAGAACTGTAGTAGCTATTATTGGAATTGATCTGGTTACCCGTCTGACTAAATAAGCGGGGACGCCAGGGATAACGCAGTCGATAATTGGAATTGAAATAATTGACTTGCCATTGGTGGGGAACGAATTGATCGAGGGAGGCGTCGTAAAGGGTCGCCACCATCTCTGCGGCTACTTCTTCCTTTTTCTCCCCACTGATCTTGATGGTCCATTCCTCCTCCTGTCCGGGGCGGAGTTTGTTCCGAAAGGTACTGTATTCAAAATGTAATTCTTTGTTACTGTAGGGCACGAGTATATTAACCATTTCGGTATGGGCCCGGTTATGGTAAATATAGCTGAATTGTACCTGAAGGTTACCCCGGTCGGTTTCTTCAATGGTTTTCTCAATATTGGCCCAATCGGCTAATTGTATCCATTCCTGACGGATAATTTCTCCTTTCCGCTCTATTTCTAGTAAAATATTCAATGCCTCATTACTTGCGATGGGCATCTGGAATGGCTCCCCCGGACTGAAAGGATTAGAGGGACTGTGCTGCCAGAACAATACATTTTCCGGGATACGTTGTGTTTCCGTATCAATGATCTGGAAAGTCTGATTGTAATCAACGGAATTACCTGCCTGGTCCTGGGTTTTTAGTTCTACAATATAATGTCCGACCTCGTAGGCTTCCGCCAAAAAGTCAAAAGTATTGGCCTCGGCCGTAGAGAACTTGTACTCCCGGACGAGTGCTTTGGGCCAGTTCTGCCACTGGTTTTCCCCATCTAGTGCGTAGTCAGGAAAGTCCTGGCGAAATGCTTCCGGATCGGAATAGGCTTCCGTGGGGCGATCCCAATAACGCTCTTTGAAGACTTGGGTCGGATAAGTCAGTTGGTAAATGGCTATGGTGCCACTGGCTGCGAGTGCAGTACCATTATGGTTCTCGGTGATAATCTTCCAGGGGATGGTATCCTTACTTTTGTCCATTTGATCCGGTAATTCCAGACGGGCGACCAATCCGGTGTAGGCGAGGGTAAATGACCGGCTGGTACTTTGGGTTTCACCGGTAATATCGACCACATCAATTTGTACCTGATACTGAAACCGTGGTCTTTGTTCGGCGGGAATATCGGGATTGGGTAGGGCCGTGAAATCGATGCTAAAACGGCCGAGACTATCCGTCATGGTCGTTCCATTAGCAATTTCAATCTCTTGTCCGTAGGCTGGAAAGGAGTAATAACCGTACGATGATCGGTACCAGGGAAAAGGTCTAAGGTCTTGTCGGGTCACCCGATAAACGACCTCCGCATCGTCGATCACACTTCCGGCATAGGCTTCTGCTGATCCTTCTATAGTGATTTCTTCCCCCAGCGTATAATCGCCGGACAAGTCCTCCAGGCCTACTTTAAACTTTGGTCTTTTGTACTCTTCCACCCGAAAGCGTGCACTGCCTCCTCGGTCAGCATAGAGCGTAACCGTACCGGTCAGCATACCATCGGGAATAACAAAACTTCCGTTAAAGGTCCCATATTCGTTGGTAGAAAAGGTCTGCTTGATGATTTCCTGATAATTGGCATCCCGGAAAATGATTTCCACTTTTTCTTCCTGTAGTAGGTTAATGTCGGTGGGTTCTTTGTAATTATGTTGGGTGGTAATGCCTTTAAAGTAGACCGTTTGGCCGGGGCGATAGATGGCGCGATCCAGAAAAAGAGCAGTTCTGTAATAGCTTTCATCTCGCTCGTATTGACGACCATTATAAAAGGATTCATCAAAATACAAGCTATCCCCCTTGTATTTAAATTTAGCCATAAAGGAGCGGTCGGATACATCGGTTTTTATGAAGCCTTTTTCGTCCGAGCGAAGTGTCTTCAGCTCCTTATAAGAAGTTTGCTGGCGCTGATAATCGTAGTTGACCGAATAGAGGGTCGCTTCCACACCAACCAGGGGCTGGCCGCTTTCGCGATCCGTCATGACAAAGTTGGTTTTTCCCTGCGTATCATTTCGCCACAAATAGGAGATCGAAGAGACGCTAAATGGATAGTATTCCAGTAGGGCGCTGTTTTGGGTAGTATCAAAATTGGCCTGGTTGGAGAAGACTAGTGCGTATTGTCCTGGTTTTAGGTCTGGGATTTTTGTTTCTATACTGTGCTGGTGGTGGTCTTCCGAATTGGGAAGCGGATTTTGCCACTGTACAACAGCAGGTAGGTCGGCGACGATTTTTTCTGTATTACGGTTGTACTGGCGAGCCAGTTTTTGTTGGGTTTCAAAGTCGAGTTCGACTACCTTTAGAAAGGCTTGTTCCAGGTTTTTATAGCTGATTTTGGCCAGTCCTGCTTGCTGAGGGAGGAGTACGGTTTCTGAATTTAATTCCAGATAAGGGGCCTCAATAGCGGCAATGACTTGTCGGGCACTTTCTGCGGCCTTTGATTTGGGAAGGGCTGCGATCAGGTCCTGACAGAGTTCAATGGTCTCCTGTAGCTTCCAGCGATCGGCTTCTTCTCCCCGTTCTGGTGAATACTCCTGTCCAATCGCATAGTATCGATTGACCTTTTCCAGGTAGATCTGCCCCATGCCGCTTTGGTATCCGTACTGCTCAATCAGCCGATGGAGTGCCGCTAGATACCGGGTATCGGCATCTTTGATATTCGATCTTTGCCAGACGAACTGTAGTCGGTGTCGGTCCAGGTCAATCAGTGCCGGGAAGTCTTCTGCTGCCTGGCGAAAGCGCAGTAAGTCCTGGAATAATTGCAGTGCTTTGGCTTTTAAGGGGCTATGGTCGTCGGCACTGAAGTCTTGTTGGAGGAAAATATCAAGCTCGGCAAAATAGACCGAGTCGGGCAGACGAAATTTTTCTGCGGGAGTAGTCAGATAAGAGCGGGCATCTTTCAGGTAGTTGATAACCTGATGGGCTAATACATCAAATAGGGTAGGGCGTAGGTTGGCAGAGGCGTTTTCATTTTGCCAGAGCAGGGCATAATTATCGGCTGCGGTTGTTTTTAGGGCTTCCGTTGCCAGAGCTTTCAGGTACAAATCTATGATCTGCTCCTGTAATTGAGCGGGGGACTGCTGGCGCCAATCTTCCGCTGATCCGGCCTCCAGCGCCGTTTGGTCTTGTAATCGCCAGTAGTTTTCGGAAAGGTAGGCCTGGTAAGTTTCGGCCAACATGAACTGTAACAAGCTTTGCTCCACCCCCGTTACGGCATCCAGATAGCCGTTGATGTTGTCTACCATCTGCTCATAAGGCGTTTCACTTAAGTTGGCCTGTAGACTATTTTGGAAAACAATGGCTTTGACGGCGTCGGGCTGTTCGTTTTCGGCGGCTGCCCTTTTTTGTAGACGATTGACAGCTTCCAGGGCAGATTGAAACAAACCGTCCCGGACCAGAGAGTCTATATTTTTCCAGGCTTCAGGGTAGGCGGTTGTATTCATGGTTTGGCTTTCGTTTGATTGCCCTGATAAAGGTAATGGACCGATAAAGCTCAGGAGAAATAGCAGGGAAAAGGTCCAGGCTGCGGCAGTATTATTGATCATGTTCACCGTTTGATTATAATGATACAGTATGGGTGCTGTTAGGTAGATGCAAAAAGCTTTCTTTTTGCACAGACTTAAGGTACAATTTTTTAAAAAAAGCCCCAAGTATTCTGTAGGATTGCCCTCTAAGTGCGAACGCCTGGCCCATTAGGGATATTGTTAAAGGGCCTTAGAAGCTGCGCTAGAAAGAGGGATTCCTTACTATTCGGAAACAAAACGTTGAATATCTACTGCCGGGTCAAGCGTATTGCCCTGGCATAAGTGTTCCTGTAAGGCTTTCGCCCAAAAAGGGCCTAAAGAGGTCCCTTTGGTGCCCAGCCCATTGAATATGGCCAGCTGAGGCCATTCGGTATGGCGACCGAGAAAAGGACGTCGGTCTTTTACCGTGGGACGGATGGCTGATCGGTGTTCAACGACTTCAAAAGGGACCTGTAGGATATCGGCCAGCCGATCCAACAAAAAGGCTTTGCCCTGGGCTGTCGGATGTTCGTCCTGATATTGCCAGACGTAACTAGAGCCCACCCAATAAAGCTGATTCCCGAGGGGGGCAATAAATACGCGGTGTTTGAGAATTTTTTCAAAATCGACATCTGCAATACGAATGATCAGCACTTCTCCCTTGGCACCCCGAAAGGGCAAATAGTTGAAAAAAGGATTGTGGATGGCTTTATGGCCCTCGCAGAAAATAATGGTTTTGGCACAAAGTTGTTGGTAGCGGACTTGCTCCGCTTCGAATTCAATAGCACCGTAGTCGAAATGGTCAGTGATGATCCGCTCGTTCTCTACCAGGTATTTTCGATAGGTCTCGATCAAGAGGGGAAGGTTCACCTGAGCGGCCTGGCTCACTTCGCCGTAAGAAAAAGCGGGTACGGTGTGTTCCGCATATTTACCCAAATGGGCAGTATCCAGCAGGTAGGATTCATAACCGGGTTCAGCGGTACGCAGCAGCCAGTCGTTCTCTTCCCGGCTGTTAAAAAGGCTGCGTAAAATATTGCGCTGGTGGTATATTCTGATACCGAATTTATCTTCGATGGCCCGGTAGGTTTTTTCCGCAAAGGGAAGCAACTGGTCAATTCTCCAGGACTTAACGTAGCGTCTACCGGTTACCGGATTTATGATTCCGGCTGCCACCTGAGAGGCTGCCCGTTCGTCTGGCTGGTCGATCAAACCTACCGTTTTGCCCGCTTCTTCCAGAAAATAAGCCATCAGGGTGCCGGCCAGGCCCTGTCCAACAATAATATAATCGCAACTCGTTTTATTCTTCATCATTTACATCTTTTCCAGGGTCTCCCGATCTTTTTTGCGTAAGCCGGCGACGACTAGTTCATAAGAATGGTCAACTAATTCTTCCAGCAGGCTCATATCCAGTTCGCGCTCACAATGAACCGTATTCCAGTGTTTTTTACTCATGTGCCAACCGGGGATGATATCCGGGTATTCTTCGCGTAATTGCACAGCTCGCTCCGGGTCGCATTTCAAATTGACTTTGCATTCGGTTTCATCCAGTCCGGTCAGGGCAAACATCTTGCCCATCACCTTAAATACCAGGGTCACCTCGTCGAAGGGGAAATGCTCCGTAACTCCCTTTTTGCTTAGGCAATAAAGCCTTAATTGTTCAAAATCCATCAGCTAGGTATTTTCGTTGAGGGTAACTTTTAGCCGGGGATCCGGCGTAATATCCTGTTCGGCGAATTGTTTGTCCTGGTATTTGTAATAGGCCAATATCCCAATCATCGCGGCATTATCTGTACAGTATTCCAACTGGGGAACAAAAGTCTCCCAGCCATAGTGTTCGCCGGCTTCCCGCAGGGCTTTGCGGAGGCTAGAATTAGCCGAAACGCCACCGGCCACGGCTACCTGACGATAGCCCGTTATCTGGTAAGCTTTGATCAGTTTGTTCATTAAAATACTAACGATACGTTCCTGGACCGAGGCACAGATGTCGGCCAGGTTATCTGTGATGAAGTTGGGATTTTCTTTTAATTGCCTTTTTAAGAAATAAAGGATAGAGGTCTTCAGCCCGCTAAAGCTAAAATCCAAATCCTTGACTCGGGGTTCGGTGAAGGAATAAATAGCCTTACCTCTCTGGGCTAACTGGTCAATTTTTGGACCGGCAGGATAGTCTAAACCCAGTAGTTTCCCGGTTTTATCGAAGGCTTCTCCGGCGGCATCATCAATGGTGGCGCCAATGACCTCCATTTGGAATGGGGAGTGGACCTTTAGAATCTGTGTATGGCCACCCGAAACGGTCAGGCATAAAAAGGGAAATTGTGGCCTTGGTGCTTCCGCAAAATGAGCCATTACGTGGGCACGCATGTGGTTCACCTCAATAATTGGAATATTCCTACTCATTGCAAAAGCTTTGGCAAAACTTACCCCAACAATGAGGGAGCCCATGAGTCCGGGGCCACGGGTGAAAGCTACGGCATCAATTTCTTCCTTTGGTATTTTTGCTTTTGCGAAAGCCGCATCCACTACCGGAATGATATTGGCCTGGTGGGCGCGTGAGGCCACCTCGGGTACGACACCACCGTAGGCTTTGTGGATATCCTGGGTGGCCATAATATTACTAAGCACCTCTCCATCTTTGATGATGGCGGCGGAGGTGTCGTCGCAGGAAGATTCGATGGCCAATAGCGTAATGCTCATGAGCTCGGATTTTTGCGCTTGTAAAGTTGCCGTTGATAAACAAAAAAACGACGGTCGGCTATATTTTTGCCGTAATCGCCTCTTCAACGGATAAAAACTGATCAACTGCTTTGATAAAAATAAAGTTTTGTCTAGTTTGGCCTTTCGTTAGAAAAAAGGAATCATGGCCAACAAAACTGCTCGCAAAGAAACGCCGTCAAACGTCTCATTTTCGGATAATAACCTAAATTGCGTTATTGCCAAAGGTACAAGTATTGAAGGAGATTTCAATACTTCAGAGAATGTTCGTATTGATGGAACAATCAAGGGGAATATCCAGTGTGAAAAAAAGCTGGTGTTGGGTAAGTCGGCTCTGATCGAAGGGAAACTAAACGCTAACGAAGCCGTCATCATGGGGAATATCCAGGGGGATGTGATTGTGAAAGGTCTACTTCGTTTAGAAGGGACCGCAGTCATAAAAGGAGATATAACAGCTCAGAAAATCATCGTGGAAGAGGGAGCGCGTTACGATGGTATTTCTAAAATTGGGGGCTGATTGGATGCGGTACACACCAAAAGTATAATTAAGTGCATCTTTAAAACGGGAAGGGCTGTCTGGTGAGCAGCGTAGCTGTCACAAAGACACGTTCAATAAATTTGAGTGCCTATTTCGTTTTTTTTGGATAAAAAATCTTATTATTGCAACAAAACAAATCGGAAATGAGATTAGTAATTAACCTTATTCTTGTATTGATCGCCATCTTTTTGGTCTATGCGCTATACTCAAGTATTGCCGAGCCCATTGCATTTAAAAACGAAACGGAAAAAAGAAGAAATGCAGTGACCGCCAAGCTGATGAAAGTGCGTACCGCTCAGGAAGCCTATCGTGATATTACCGGCGAATTCGCTTCCAACTTTGACACTTTAGCCGATGTGCTGGAGAATGGTGATTTCCGAATCATCAAAGTACTTGGTGACCCGGATGATCCTAATTTTACCGGACAGATTGAATACGATACGATTCTGCGTCCGGCCGCAGATTCTATGCGGAGAATGCTTAAGATATATAATTTTGATTCTCTTCGGTATGTGCCTTATTCCAGAGAAACCTTTAATATCGAAGCCAGGGTAATCGAGTACCAAAAAACGAAGGTGCCAGTGGTCGAAGTGGGTATTCCCTGGAAAGAGTTCATGGGTAAATTCGGTGATCCTAGCTATCGTCGGTACGACCAGAACTATGACCCGGAAAAACCACTGAAATTTGGTAGTCTTTACGCTCCAAACCTCGCTGGTAATTGGGAGGGCTAAAAATAAATATCGCGGAAGGTAATCTGACTGATCTTCCAACGTCCAAATCAAAACTGTCCATCCTGGTTGGGATGGACAGTTTTGATTATATGGTGGTTGATGGTTCGGGCCGTATTCTCGTCTTTAGATCATATAGCCTGGGGCAGGCCATCTCTTCGCATTCTTATTCAGAGTTTGAATATTTTTTTCGCACGGATCCTTTACTGAATCGTTCTTATCAGGAGCAGATCATTACCTCTTGTGGGGCCTACTATACATTGGTCCCTAAAAAACTCTACCAGGCCAGTGCTAATGATTCTTATTTACAACAGGTGACGGATTTATCCGAGCGGTACGTCATTCGCAGTGACCAGCGATCGGCAGATCACCTGGTTAATGTGTATGGTTTGCATCACTTTTTAGCAGAATGGTCACAAGAACGATTTCCGGAGGCCACCCATACCCACAGTATTAGTCAGCTGGTTAAATTAGGCGCACGACACCATTCTGCTGCTAGCAATCGCTTATATCTTTATTTGAGCGGACACCGATTGATGGTGATCCTGTGGAAAGAGGATCTTTTACATTATTCGAACGTCTTCACGGTCTACGAAGCCGCTCAGCTGATCTATTACATAGGTTTAATCTTTAACCAATTTCCGATTAAGCAGACGAATACAGCCGTATTTTACCTTGGTGGGTTCCATCCTGATCATGATTTTTATAAGATATTGGTTCAATATCTTGATCAGCCGGTTTTATTGGGTCCGCCTCGTCCCTTGCAGGTGTCTGCCGAACTGAGTAGGGTTCCAGCCAACTTATTGACCCTTCCAGCTGTTGCAGCATTATAACCTTTATTTTTCGATTAAAGAGAGAATTATGCGCATCATTAGTGGTGAATTCGGCGGCAGACGGTTTAATCCGCCCGCTAAGAACTGGCCTACTCGTCCAACAACCGATATCGCTAAGGAAGGTCTTTTTAATGTTTTGATGAATCACTTTGATTTCTCTAACTTAAAAGTACTGGATCTTTTTGGCGGAACGGGTAACCATAGCTACGAATTTATCTCACGGGGCTCAACGGATGTTACGTACGTAGATAAATTTTACGGCTGTGTGGCTTTCGTGAAGAAGACCGCGCGGGAGCTGGATATTGAGGATAAACTACGCATCGTTAAGGGCGATGTTTTCAAGTTTGTGGCCAATTGTGGAGAAGACTACGATTATATCTTCGCTGGCCCTCCTTACCCACTACCTAATCTGGACAGCATTCCGGATCATATTTTTAAGCATCAACTCCTCAGAGCAGAAGGATGGTTCGTGCTGGAGCACAATCCTCATCACGATTTTAAATCGCATCCTCATTATCTGGACGAACGCCACTACGGTAAAACTATTTTCACCATTTTCAATTATTCACCAACTCCTCCTCCGGGGAACTAAGCCCTGATTTAAATTGTTTTTTGGCACAAAATCAATAGCTTTGCGGGCGGTGAACCGCTGCTTGGCAGCACATAAACTATTTTAGATGGATATTACGCAAATCATTCAGGAAGCTGTTGTCGAAGGCGTGAAGGCGCTTTACGATCTGGATACGACGACTGATAAAATAGCACTCAGCAATACCCGGAAGGAATTTGAGGGAGATTTCACGGTGGTGGTCTTTCCCTTTACCAAAGCCGCAAAAAAGAGTCCTGTGCAAATCGGTGAAGAATTAGGGGCCTTTTTAACGGATAAACTGCCACAGCTCACCAGCTTTAACGTGATCAAGGGGTTTCTCAACCTAAGCGTTAGTGAAGACTACTGGCGGGATTTTCTACTTTCGGTTAGTGATACGCCCAATTACGGTTATTTTCCAGCTAATGGTCAAAAAGTGATGGTGGAATTCTCCTCCCCAAATACCAATAAGCCTTTACACCTGGGGCACATCCGAAACATTCTTCTGGGTTGGTCTACTTCCAAAATTTTGGAAGCCGCTGGTTACGAAGTCGTGCGGGTACAAATCGTTAACGACCGGGGCATCGCCATTTGTAAAAGTATGCTGGCCTGGAAACTGTTTGGAGACGGAGACACCCCGGAAGCTGCGGAGCTGAAAAGTGACCATTTTGTCGGAAAGTATTATGTCTTATTCGAGCAGAAATTCAAGGAAGAGTACGCTGCCTGGCAAACCAGCGATGTCGGCCAATCCATTTTTGCCGATAAGGCAAAAGAAGATCAAGACGAAACGGCTTTCTTCAAAGCTTATAAAAATACCTACTTCAATGAATACAGTAAGCTGGGAAAGCAAGCTAAACAAATGCTCCTGGACTGGGAAGCAGGCGATGCGGAGGTGCGCAGCTTATGGGCAAAAATGAACGCCTGGGTTTACGCCGGCTTTGAAGTCACTTACGATCGCCTGGGGGTTAGTTTCGATAAATTGTACTACGAGTCCGACACCTATTTGTTAGGTAAAGAAACTATTGATAAGGGCTTATCTGAGGGAGTGTTTTATGAAAAGGAAGACGGCTCCGTATGGATTGATCTGACGGATGTGAAGCTGGACCACAAACTGGTACTGCGGAGTGATGGTACGGCTGTTTATATCACGCAGGATATTGGTACGGCACAATTGCGTTATCAGGACTTTGGGGTAGACAAAATGGTCTACGTGGTTGCCGATGAGCAAAATTATCACTTCCAGGTATTATTCGAGACCCTTAAAAAGCTGGGTGAGCCTTACGCAGCGGGTATGCACCACCTTTCCTATGGAATGGTTGATCTGCCGACGGGTAAGATGAAATCACGGGAAGGTACGGTGGTAGATGCGGACGACCTGATGGATGAGGTTGTCCGGGAAGCCCGTAATAATAGTCAGGAAAGAGGCAGCCTGGAGGCGCTAAGCAAAGAAGCCCAGGGGGAAATTATCCGGCAAATTGGACTGGCAGCCCTAAAATTCTTCATTATCAAGGTCAATCCACAAAAGCGAATGACCTTTAATCCGAAAGAATCGGTAGATATGCAGGGACAAACGGGGCCTTATGTGCAAAATGCCTACGTGCGGATTCGTTCGGTTTTGCGTAAAGCAGGAGAACAAGACGTGTCCATTGCTCAGGACTACCAGAACCTGGCCGATCAGGAAAAAGCCTTAATTCTACAACTTTTTGATTTCCCCGCTACCATTCAGGTGGCGGCCGAAGAATTTGATCCTTCGGCAGTAGCCAGCTATTGTTATAATCTGGCTAAAGGGTTTCATAAGTTTTATACAGATTATTCTATATTAAACGCAGAAACGGAGGCGGCCAAAGCCTTCCGTATACAATTGAGTAAAACGATCGCTAAGACCCTCCAAACGGGGATGGACCTACTCGGCATTGAGATGCCCGAAAAAATGTAAATGATATGAGCAATAAGCAAAAAGATACCAACGAAGAAAGATCGCTCAATTTTATTGAGCAAATCATAGAAGAGGATTTGGCTAATCAGAAGCATGACAAGATTCAGACCCGTTTCCCTCCGGAGCCCAACGGGTACCTGCACATTGGTCATGCCAAAGCCATTACCATTAATTTTGGCATCGCGAAACGCTATAACGGACAGTGTAATCTGCGTTTTGATGATACCAACCCCGCTACAGAAAGCACCGAATACGTAGATAGTATTCGTCGGGATGTGGCCTGGTTGGGTTTTGAATGGGCGGGTGAATATTACGCCTCCGATTACTTTGATCAACTATATGAATTCGCCAAAAAGCTAATCCGTAAGGGCCTGGCTTATGTCGATGATTCTACCGCAGAAGAGATGGCGGAAATGAAGGGGGATACCACGACACCCGGTACGAATAGCCCCTACCGCGATCGCCCGGTTGAGGAAAATATGGAGCTCTTTGAAGGTATGGTGGCCGGTGAATACCCGGATGGTACACGCGTACTAAGGGCTAAAATCGATATGGGTTCTCCTAATTTACAAATGCGCGATCCGGTGCTTTACCGCATTAAGCGGGCGCCCCATCACCGTACGGGTGACAAGTGGAATGTATATCCGATGTACGATTTTGCGCACGGCCAATCGGATGCCATTGAAGAAGTGACCCATTCTCTGTGTTCACTGGAGTTTCGTCATCATCGCCCCTTGTACAACTGGCTCATCGAGAAACTGGAGATCTTTCCTTCCCGGCAAATTGAATTTGCCCGAATGAATGTGGCCTACATGATCACCTCCAAGCGTCGTTTGTTGCGCCTGGTAGAAGAAGGAGTGGTAACGGGTTGGGACGATCCGCGAATGCCAACCATTTCGGGCATGCGTCGACGCGGCTATCCGCCGGAGGCGATTGTAGATTTTTGTAATCGTACGGGAGTAGCCAAGAGGGATAATGTCATCGAAATGAGCCTGCTGGAATACTTTGTGCGTCAGCAACTCAACCGGGAGACGGATCGGGTCATGGCGGTTTTAAATCCATTAAAAGTAGTGATCACTAATTACCCGGAAGGAGAAAGTGAAGAACTGGAAGCCATTAATAATCCGGAAGAAGAAAACCCCGCTACGCGCATGCTTCCTTTTTCCCGGGAATTATACATCGAGCGGGCCGATTTCATGGAAGATCCGCCCAAAAAGTTTTTTCGACTGGGACCGGGACGTAATGTTCGTCTGAAAAATGCGTATATTATTCACTGTGATGACTTTGTCAAAGACCCCGAAACCGGGGAAGTTGCCGAGGTGCATTGCAGCTATTATCCGGATAGTAAGTCTGGAGAGGATACTTCGGGAATTAAAGCAAAGGGAACCTTGCATTGGGTGTCGGTACCGCATGCCAAAACGGCCGAGGTGCGCCAATACAGCACGCTGTTTTCTGAGGAGGAACCCCTAAGTGATCCGGATCAGGATTTTATGGCGTTCTTGAATCCGGATTCCCTGAAGGTAATCGAGAAGGCCTACGTCGAACCCGGTCTGGTAGCGGCAAAGCCCGGAGAGCGTTTTCAGTTCATGCGCCTGGGTTACTACTGTGCGGATGAGGATAGCACGCCCGAAAATCCCATTTTTAATTTAACGGTAACTCTACGGGATACTTGGGCCAAAAAGAAGAAGCAACAAAAGAATAAGAAATAAACGGATTGCATGGAAGCCAGAGCATCTTATACCTCCAGAGTAATTGTCGACACTACCCATTTTCAGCTAATGGTGAAGCGCCTGGCGCATCAGTTGGCAGAGGAATTCAATGATTTTCAGGATACCTGTATCATTGGCCTACAACCCCGTGGGGTAAAACTAGCGGAATATCTGGTTACCATCCTGCGTCAGGAACTGAATATCCAGCACCTCAAGGTGGGTAAGTTGGATATTACCTTTTATCGGGATGATTTCCGGAGGCGGGAAAAGCCCCTGGAGGCCTACGTAACCGATATTGACTTTCTGGTAGAAAATAAAAATGTAGTGCTGGTAGACGATGTGCTTTATACCGGTCGTACGGTTCAGGCGGGTCTGACGGCCCTAAACCATTACGGCCGGCCGGCCAGTGTAGAACTGCTGACCCTGATTGATCGGCGTTTCAATCGGCATCTGCCCATTGAGTCGACCTTTACGGGGATTAAAATCGACGCTTTGGATGATGAGTACGTCTACGTGGAATGGAGTGACGATATGACGGCCAATCAGGTGACCTTATTCAACAGTAAGGAGACCTTTAAGGAACACATTGCCCAACAAAATGCCTAATGAAAGCTATGAGCGAAAACATCACACAGCAGCTGAGTACCCGTCATTTACTGGGTATTAAAGATCTTCAACCAGCAGATATCCAGCTGATCTTTCAAACGGCTGATAATTTCAAGGAGGTCATTAACCGTCCGATCAAAAAGGTTCCTTCTTTACGAGATGTAACGATTGCAAACCTCTTTTTTGAAAATTCAACCCGGACGCGCATTTCTTTCGAACTGGCAGAAAAGCGACTCTCGGCCGATGTGGTGAATTTCTCTGCTTCCTCCTCTTCGGTCAAAAAAGGAGAAACCCTGTTGGATACGGTTAATAATATCCTTTCCATGAAAGTGGATATGGTCGTCATGCGGCATCCGGCCCCGGGGGCACATCAGTTTCTGGCTCAACACATTGATGCCAATATCATTAATGCCGGTGACGGTACGCACGAGCATCCCACCCAGGCCTTGCTGGATGCTTTTTCCATGCGGGAAAAAGTAGGTGAGCTCAAAGGCAAAAAAGTAGCCATTCTGGGGGATATTCTCCATTCCAGGGTGGCCTTGAGTAATATTTTTTGCCTGAAGAAATTGGGAGCAGAGGTAGAAGTTTGTGGTCCCCCCACCTTAATTCCAAAGCACATTGGCAAGCTGGGGGTAAGGGTTTCTTATGATATTCGCAAGACGTTGAACTGGTGCGACATTGCTAATGTTCTACGCATACAGCTGGAACGGCAAGACATTAAATATTTTCCTTCTTTGCGTGAATATGCACAATATTTTGGGGTCAATAAGGAGTTATTAGATAGTCTGAATCGTCCGATTGTAATTATGCATCCCGGACCGATCAATCGCGGGGTGGAAATCACCAGTGCGGTGGCCGATTCGGAGCATTCAATTATTTTACAGCAAGTGGAAAACGGAGTGGCCGTCAGGATGGCCGTTCTGTATTTACTGGCTGCTCAGTAAGTGCTTAACACAAAACCAATATGCAACGTATTTATCTGCTTTTAGCCTTTTTTATTTGTACTATTTCGGCTTTCGCCCAAAATGGATACCAAATCAAGGTAGATATTGAGGGCTACAATCAGGAGAATCTATACCTGGGGTATTACTACGGGGATAAAACCTTAATTCAGGATACTACTCAGGTAGATACAGATGGTACCTTTACCTTCTCTGGTGATAATCCTCTGGCTCCCGGTATGTATCTGGTGGTATTGGCGCCGGATAATAATTTTTTCCAGTTGCTGATCGAAGAAGATGAGCAGCAGTTTCAGATTAAAACCCAAAAAGATCAGTTGACGGAAGCTATCCAATTTAGTGGTTCTCCTACCAACAAGTTGTTCTACGATTACCTGGCTTTTCTGGGTAGTGTGCGTCCTAAGGCACAGGCGATCAGCCAGGAGATGCAGGAGGCCGGAGAACAAAGAAAAGCCACCCTACAAAATGATTTAGATAAGATCAATCAGCAGGTGGTGGACTATCAACAGAATATCCTGCAGCAGCATCCCGAAAGTTTTACCGCACTGATCATTCGCTCCAATCAAGGGGTGGAGACGCCCGATTTTTCGGGTACAGAAGAAGAAAAGCAAATGCAAAGCTGGTATTATACCCGGCGGCATTTCTTTGACAATATTGACCTGGGGGATCCTCGATTGCTGCGAACACCTTTCTTATTCGAGCGGATTAATACCTATATCGAAAAACTACATTACCAGACGCCAGATTCAACCATTCAGGCGATTGATAACGTGTTGGCCCAGTTGGAGCCCAGCGAGGAAAGTTATAAATATTATCTGATACAATTTCTGAATAAGTACGCTTCTAGTAAAATCGTTGGGCAAGATGCCATTTATGTACATCTGGCGCTTAACTACTACGCCAAAGGTAAGGCCTCCTGGGTAGAAGAAGAACAGCTCAACAAAATTGTAGAAGATGCCAGTAAATTAGAACCCTTATTAATCGGTAAAATTGCGCCGGATGTCAAACTGCAAAAACGGGACGGATCAAAAATATCGCTCTACGAAGTAGACTCGGAGTATACCGTATTGTATTTCTGGCGTTATGATTGTGGGCATTGTAAGGAGTCTACACCTTTTATGCGCGATTTTTACAACGAATTCAAGGATAAGGGAGTCAAGATTCTCGCGGTTTGCACCAAGCAGCGTGATGAGATCGCTGGCTGTTGGGAATACGTAGCGGAAAATGAGATCCAGAACTGGATTCATACCGTTGATCCGTATGGTTTATATATGCTCGATTATAATGTCAAAACCACGCCACAGGTCTACGTGCTAGACAAGAATAAAAAGATCGTCATGAAGAAAATCGGCGCGGAACAGCTGGGGGAAGTGATGGGGCGTATCATAGAAATGGATAAAAATAAAGCGGCTGAAGCCAATAGTGGGGAATAAGCAAAAATGAACCATAGCGGTTAATAAAAAAGCCTTGCGCAAATGAGTGGCGCAAGGCTTTTTTATTAGAAGCGCGCGCGCTTACTCCATAACGGTGTTGTCATAAACCGTCACTCTGGTCCATTTATCCTGATGATCGTCGACAAATTTCAGGTGAATCGGATCAATCTGGTAGGCGTTCTGCCCTTCGATATCGTCAAAGTGCACGAGTAGCGCATAACTGAAAGAATTATCAACGACTTCCCGCTTTTCAGTACTGGCGGGTGGTCCGATATAAATGGCTCTCACCTGGTCGATAGTGCCCAGTGATTTCACTCCTTCCAGAAAGGCGGCGCGTTCGGCCTCTGTAAGGTCTTCTCGTAACCAAAAGAATACATTGTGGATTAAACCTGGCATATAGTCTGCTTTTTGTTTAAGAGTATTGATTTCAGCTTTTAAATCTTCAATTTCTGCGGTTTGTGTACTTCCGGTTTCCTGTGGACCACAGGCCATCATAAGTAGGCAGAGTAAGGCGGTGCTCAGAAGGTTTTTCATTGTTTTTTTGTGAAAAGATAATAAAAAAGAATAAACCTCCCCAGCTGATTTTAATGTAAGCGATGATTACGAATAATGCGAAAGAATAAATTGGGGACAAAGCGCATCAGGTAAATGCCCAGTATTTCTGTTTTCGCAATATAGACTTCTTTTCTTCCTCTGGCGATGGCCCGCTGTACCTTTTTGGCAAAATACGCAGGGCTATAGCCCCCGGCGGTACTACTGGCCATTTCATCGTTGGAGCTGCCGTCTCCCTTTAGTGCGTTTATCGTTACGTTGGTGCGCACGTAACCGGGTAAAATATTGGTCACTTTAATATTAGCCTCATGAACCTCCGCCCTTAGTGTATCAAAGAAACCACGGAGGGCGTGTTTGGAAGCGCAGTAGGCAGATCGATAAGGCACTCCCATAATCCCCATCACACTATTCATTACTACGATATGGCCCGATTTTCGCTCCAGGAAATGGGGTAAAACGGCTTTACTGACGGCGACACTACCAAAGAAATTGACATTCATGATTTGTTGATCCACTTCGAGTTTGGTATCCTGCGCAAGGGCCCGTTGAGAGATACCGGCATTATTCACCAAAATGTCGAGGTGTCCCCGAAAAGCGATGGCTTTTTCGGCGGCGGCGGGGATGTTTGTATAGTCGGTTACATCGAGGGGTAGAATGCAAATTTTTTCTGGGGTCTGGCAATTGGCTTTTACCAACTCCAGCTTTTCGGCCTTTCGGCTGCTGAGAATGAGGTAGGCATCCGCATCAGAAAAGGCATAAGCCAGGGCTTCTCCAATGCCGGATGAGGCACCAGTTATCCAGATTACTTTATCTTTGAATGCTTTTTGCATATTTTTATGTTTTCGCAACAACGCAAAACTAAAGAAATTATATGGCTAAAACGGTATTTTTTATAAGGCACGCGAAGTCGAGTTGGTCCGATCCGAAGCTTACCGATATTAAACGACCTTTAAATGAACGTGGTTTAAGGGATGCTCCTTTTATGGCACAGTTGCTCCGGCAGCAAATTAAGCCACCGGTTCGTCTCCTGAGTAGTCCGGCCGTTCGAGCGTTCACCACGGCTAAATATTTTGCGAAAGCTTTTGTCCTGAAAGGCAAAGATATAGAAACCGATGAGCGTTTGTACCTGGCAGAGCCCGAAACGATCCTCCAGGTGCTCCGTCAAACGGACAACGAACACGAAACCCTGCTCGTTTTTGGGCATAATCCGGGCTACACCCAGCTGGCTAATCTGTTTTCGGAAGCATTCATCGATAACGTGCCGACCTGCGGCATGTTTGAAGTGCAAAGTGAAGTAGACGATTGGAGCGACTTTGGACAAGAAACGGCCAAATTAGTGCGTTTTCAATATCCGAAGCAATATTTTACTTAATTCTGGTCCTTGTGGCTTAATAAGCACTCAACTTATGAGATTGGTCTGTTTCCTTGTTTTGTTTTTGTCTTTAGCTTGTCAAACAGAAGACGCCACTTTACCGCTACCGATGGAAAAGGCCGCAGCGATCATGCTGGATGTACATACCGCAGAAAATGCGGTCTTAACCCTTTATGGCACCCGAAAAGATAGCTTCTTAATGAGGTATTATGATCAAATTTATACCATTCATCAGATTGATTCCACAACCCTGAATGAATTGCTGTTTACCGTCCGTAACAATCCGGAGTTATCGCGAGACCTCTATCAGGAGGCTCGCCGCCAGTTCGATGAACAATACCCTGATAATCGATGACTTAACAATTATTTAATCTGCTATATGCAGATCAAATTCTTATTTACTTTAGTTTTACATATTGCTTCATTTTGGCTTGCTAGCTACGGTGTTATTTCGATGTTTAGGATATCCGGTACTACGGCTGATAAAACCCAAAAGATGGTCGATCCCGTTAAAATTTTGATTGTAGATGACGAACCAGACATTCTGGACATTCTTCGCTACAACCTGGAAAAAGAGGGGTATAAAGTTTTTACCGCAGAAGACGGTAAAGCTGGTATACAGTTAGCGGAAAAAGAACAGCCACATCTGATCATTCTGGATATTATGATGCCGAGAATGGATGGGGTGGAGGTCTGTCGGAATTTGCGCTCTAAGCCTATGTTCAAAAAGACCGTTATTACTTTCCTGACCGCCCGCGAAGAAGATTATTCTCAGATTGCTGCGCTGGACGTAGGAGGAGATGATTACATCACCAAACCGATTCGACCCCGTGTTTTTATGAGCCGTATTAAGGCCCTGATCCGTCGTTTAGATCGCAGCGAAGATGAAGAAACGGTAAAAGTAGGTGATTTGAAGATTGATAAAGAGAAAGTCAGCGTGATCCGGGGCGAGGAGGTGATCGAGTTAGCAAAAAAAGAATTTGAATTACTTTATTTGCTGGTTTCCAAACCAGGTAAAGTTTTTTCGCGCGAGGAGATCTTCAACAAGGTATGGGGAACCGATGTTATTGTCGGCAACCGAACCATTGACGTGCATATCCGCAAATTACGAGAAAAGATCGGTGATCATTACATCAAGACCATCAAAGGGATTGGTTATAAATTTGAATTCTAATCTTGAAAAATCCAACACCCAAACAAATTGCTTTTGTATCGGCCTCCTACATTCTGTTAGGGGCTTTTGGTGTTTTCCTGGTCTATGAATTAGGCCTCTCTTTGGGGATGTCCAGGCTAATCGGGTACTTCGTGCTTGGATTAGGTTTCTTCGGGGCCGCTTACTATATTATTTTACTTTACCTGAAGAAGTATATCTATCGGAAAATCAAGGTGATATATAAGACTATTCACCAGGAAAAATTACAGCCGGGCGAGAAAAATAACATGATTGATATTGACTCGGATATTATTGCCGAGGTGGAAAAAGAAGTCATTAACTGGGCCGAAAATCAGCGGCGGGAGTTAGAACAATACAAAGCTTGGGCCGAATATCGCCGCAATTTTGTCGGGGATATTTCTCACGAGCTTAAAACCCCCATTTTTAATATCCAAGGCTACATTGAATCCCTCATCGAAGGGGGACTGGAAGACGAGCAGGTCAACATGAAATTCCTAAAGCGGGCGGCTACCAACGTGGAGCGCTTGCAGACCATTGTTCAGGACCTGGAGGCCATTGCGCGCCTGGAATCCGGTGAGGTGGTACTGGAAATGCAAACTTTTGATATTAAAGATCTGGTGGATGAGGTATTCGATGATTTAGAGATGAAAGCCAGAGAGAATAAGGTAGAGCTGGTCTTCAAGGAGGGAGCCGCTAACGGTTTTAAAGTGCGGGCAGACCGGGAGCGAATCCGTCAGGTACTGACTAATCTGATAAATAATTCCATCAAATACGGACACGATGGTGGCCTCAGTAAAGTAGCCTTTTACGATATGGATAAGAATATCCTGATTGAAGTAGCGGACAATGGCATTGGTATTCCCAAGCAGCATCTTAATCACGTCTTCGATCGCTTCTATCGGGTGGATAAGAGTCGCTCCCGTCGGCGGGGTGGTTCCGGTCTGGGTTTATCCATCGTTAAGCATATTATTGAAAGCCATCAGCAAACCATCAATGTGCGGAGCACACCCGGCCTGGGTTCGACTTTCGGATTTACGCTGGAAAAGGCAAAGTGACAGCTTTTTCACTATCTTTGGCGCAAATTATTAGTGGACAATGATTAATGTTTCGAACGTATACGTGCAGTATGGTGATCGCATCTTATTGAATAAGGTCAATCTCGTAATTGGTGAAAAAGAAAAGGTAGGACTGGTTGGCCGCAATGGCGCCGGCAAGTCAACCATGCTCAAGATCATCGCCGGGGAGATGAGTCCTCACGAAGGTAATGTCTCTTTTCCCAGGGAGAGTACCCTTGGCTTCTTGCATCAGGAGATGGATATTCCGAAAGGAAAGACCGTGATGGAGGAAACGCTTACCGCATTTGAACACACCAAACAACTGGAAGCGCGCATCCAGGAGATCAACGAGGAGATGGCCCGGCGTACCGATTACGAAAGCGATTCTTATCACCAGCTACTGGATGAATACGCTACCCTGACCAATCGCTTTTCTTATCTGGACGGGGAATCGATGGAAGCTAATGCAGAGAAGGTGCTCAAGGGTTTGGGTTTCACCCAAAAAGACTTTGAGCGCCTGACCGATGAATTTTCGGGAGGTTGGCAGATGCGGATTGAATTGGCAAAGATGCTACTGCGTCATCCCGACTACTTATTGTTGGATGAGCCTACTAATCATCTGGATATTGAATCTATTATTTGGTTAGAGTCCTTTCTACAAGACTACACTTCGACCGTCATTGTGATTTCTCACGATAAGGAATTTCTGGATAATATTACTAAGCGTACCGTCGAAGTAGAGCTGGGTAATCTGTACGACTACAAGGCGGGCTACACTGAATACGTGGAAATGCGCGCCGAACGCCGCGAAAAACAAATCGCCGCCTACGAAAATCAGCAACGGGTAATTGCAGATCGGGAAAGAACGATTAACCGTTTTATGGCGAAAGCCACCAAAACGAAGATGGCCCAATCCATGCAAAAGCAACTCGACAAAATGGAGCGTATTGAAATTGATCAGCAGGACGTGGGGGTAATGGACTTGCGTTTCCCACCGGCACCGCGTTCCGGACAGGTCGTCGTAGAGGCGAAGTCTGTCGTCAAAAAATACGATGATTTACTGGTTCTGGATGAGATAGACTTTAAGATGGATCGGGGAGACCGGGTGGCCTTCGTTGGACAAAATGGCCAGGGGAAAACAACACTGGCCAAGATGTTAATCAGTAAGTTGTCCATTAGCTCGGGAACCATTCAATTGGGACATAATGTAGAGATCGGGTACTATGCCCAAAACCAATCGGATACTTTATACCCCAAGTCGACAGTGCTGGAAACAATGGAACAGGATGCACCAGCGGAGATGCGTCCCAAATTGCGTAGTATACTGGGTGCTTTTATGTTTTCAGGGGAGGATGTAGACAAAAAAGTCTCGGTACTATCCGGAGGAGAGCGGGCACGACTGGCCCTGGCTTGCTTATTACTTCGTCCCTTTAACCTGCTGGTACTCGATGAGCCGACCAATCACCTCGATATGCTTTCGAAAGATGTACTGAAGCAAGCGCTCATAGATTACGACGGATCGCTGATTGTCGTATCCCACGACCGGGATTTCCTGGCGGGACTGACCAATCGAACGCTGGAGTTTAGAGATCGTCAATTACACAACCACATTGGGGATGTGAACGCCTTCCTGGAAAAGCGCGCCCTGGATAATATGCGCGACGTTGAATTGCGCAACAAGGCATCCAATAAAGAGGAGGAAGCCCCGGCACCCAAGCCAACCCTAAGTTACGAGGAGAGAAAAAAATTATTGCGGGCCATCGATCGATCAGAAAAGCAAGTCGAAAAGCTGGAAGAAAAAATAGCGACCTTTGAAGAAAAAATGCTGGACCCTTCCTTCTACGAACAGGCCGATGCCGATGATCAACTCAAAACATACGGCCAGCTGAAAACGGACCTCGACGAGGCCATGGAAGAATGGGAAATGACCCAGTTGGAATTGGATAAGTATGAATAATTGAGACCCCGGTCAACTATTTCTCAATTTTATTGAACTCGTATTTGGTTACCTGACTATCGTAGCTCAGCAGTTGCTCCATCTCTCTGGGAAAAGTGACCGTCGGATCGTAACCGACCAACCAGTAGTTACTCTTTTCTGGGAGTTCGGCCAGGATTTGCATATTTTGCAAGCCGTATTTATAGACCCAGTTGTGTACGTATACTCCTGGTCGTAATTCAATACAGAGTTGATTAGGCATGACGTCTTTGGGCAGGCCAAAGTCAAAAGGTTTCTTTTCTACCCAGCCCTCCTTTAGGGCAATGTTTTCCAGGCTTCGCTCTAGTAATAAGACCTCGGGTGGACGGGTATCTTTTCCGGAAACCGATTTGCTAACATCTTGCTCGAATTGCGTGATCGTGACCAGCGGGAGGTCAAGACTTTGACTGCGAAAAAAACCTTTTTGACGCCACAGATCAGCCTGTTTTATTTGGTTTTGTAGTTGATTCCACTCGGTATCATTTAGTTTGCGTACCCAGGTGCCTAACTTTGGGGTGTACCGCTTTCCTGTATATTCTGCAATTTTATTTTGATAAATCGCCATCTCATAGATAGGGTACCTGCCCCGACTTGGACCCCGCTCCATTTTTAGGAGTAGTAAGTCATCGCTAAGCGGAATTTTTTGTACAGGTGTGCAATCGGTACAGAAAAAGCCCACCATTAGGAGTAGTAGCAATAGTAAAGGTTTTCTCATATTTATTTAGATGTAAGTAATCGTTCAACATTATCTATATCCTATTTCAGGCCCTTTTATGCTTATACTTCGTTAAAAAGCCTCGCTGTAGCTAAGGCTATAGCTACGTTTTTTGCCTCGTAGAAGCCCAAAATTACTCTGAACTAAACTTATACATAATATTGATCAATTACTTATAAAACAAGAACAAATCCGCCATTATAGCTACTGGCGGTAGAGTAAATTGTCAATATTATCAGATTTTGGAATGAGCAGAATTTCCGTTCTACGGTTCTGGGCTCTTCCGGCTGCACTGCTATTGGTCGCTACCGGATCGTATTGGCCCCTACCAGAAATGGTGATTCGCTCCGGATCAATGCCTTGTACCATCATCAGGCGGGCCACGGTATTGGCGCGTTCTATGCTGAGCTTCCAGTTGGTGTTGGGATCTCCCTGATTATCGGTGTGCCCTTCGACGATAATATCGACGGTGGGATTATTCTGTAGGGTGTTGACCAACTGCCGGACGGCCTGACGGCCATTGCTACCCACAAACGAACTTCCGGTACTGAATAAAAGTTCCTGGCTGAGGGTAACCGCGATCTGGCCATTGCCCTGAGACACCTGTACGCCCTGAAGGTTGATTGCTCCCAGGTCAGTGTCTACGTTAGCCTTGAGTAGGCGTAGTTGCTCGTCCTGCTGCTGAATTTCTTGTTGTAGCTGCTGAATAATGCGCTGGCGATTATTGATATCGCTGCTGTAGTTGTTTTGTAGATTATTGAGGCGGGCTTCTCGCTGGCGTAATTCCTGTTCCTTTTGGAGCAACTCCTGTCTCTGCATTTGCAATTCTTGCTGGAGATTGTACTGCCGGTCTCCGGAGCTATTCACAATTTCATTATTCTGGTTCACCAGGCGCGTATAGCGTTGTAGTAGATCCTGGTAGCTTTGGTTGAGACCAATATTAGTAGAGCGCAGACCCTCAATTTCACGATAAGCCTGGGCGAGTTCAGATTCCATTTCTACCAGGTCTGTTTCTACCTGCTCGCGACTGGTGGCCACCGAGTCCAGGGTGTTCACTTCTGCTTCTAACTGTTGTTTTTCTTTTTCCAGATCCAGGTATTTTTGCTGGGGAACACAAGAGGAGAGACATCCGCTGAGGATAAGCAGGAGTATGGGCAAATATTTCATAAGCGTACTTGTAACTTTTGTAAATCCTATTTTCTCGGAGCATTTCATGAACCGTCTTTTCAAATGTAAGCAAAAAAATTAAATTGTATTTCTTTCCTTAAAAATTACCCCCTGGCTTTTTTTGCTTTTTCTTAACACCTTCGGGCTTAAACTTTGGGATCTCGCGCTGGTCCAAAGGGCATATTTCACAACAAAAACACAGAACAAATGAAAAAGTACATTTTTTTAGTCGCGCTTTTCAGCCTGGGTATGGTCTTCTCCGCAAGCGCCCAAAGCCAAAAAACACCCAAGGCCAGTAAACGTCAGGTCGTACAGACTAAGCGAATTAAACAAGGGGTCAAAACTGGTGAACTCACTAGGGGAGAAGTAGCGGTATTGGGTAAACAGCAGCGCTCCATTAATCGTTCCAAGCGCAGTGCCAAAGCGGACGGACAGGTCACCCGGGCGGAACGTGTTCAAATACAAAATCGCCAGAATCGAGCTAATCGTAATATCAAGCGTAAAAAAAATAACAAACGCGCTCAAAACTAATCAGGCAACTAATTTGGGTAGTTTGGTTGATTTCCAGACCTTCGTGTAATGGGATCATTCACCAATCTACCCGAATTAAGTACCGGCCACTGGCTATTGGTGATGGCTTGTGCCATGCTGATTGGTATGTCAAAGGCGGGAATTAAAGGAATGGGCATGCTGACCATTCCCATCATGGCCGCGGTGTTTGGCGGTAAGCCTTCCGCCGGGCTACTCTTACCCATTTTGAGTTTTGCCGATTTTTTTGCGGTCAGCTACTACAATCGCGATGCTAATTGGAAATACGTTTGGCAGTTGATCCCCGCCGCGATAGTCGGCGTACTGATTGCCGTTTGGGTAGGGCAATTAATCGATGATGCGACCTTTAAATCATTGATGGGTTGGTTGATCGTGGGGGGACTGGTCCTGATGATTATCCTGGAGAAACGGCATTTGCCCGCTACGATAATTGATAGCTGGTGGTTTGGTGCCCTGTTTGGGATTATGGGGGGCTTCAGTACCATGATCGGCAATGCAGCCGGTCCGGTATTGGCGGTTTACCTGTTGAGTACCCGAATTCCGAAACAGAGTTTTATTGGTACCGGTGCCTGGTTCTTTCTCATCATTAATTTGGTGAAATGGCCCTTCCATATATTTATCTGGAAAACCATAACCTGGTCTACTTTTACCCTTAATTTAATGACCATTCCTGCGATTGCCCTGGGGGTATTTATTGGGATTTCCATTATTAAGTTGATTCCGGAAAAAACTTTTCGCTACTTTATCATCTTCATGACTTTTGTGATCGCCCTGCGACTTATTTTTTGGTGATTAACATTCCGTTTATACAATAGCTCTTAATAATCCTTTATTTTTATCGGCTCAAAACACAACCAAGCAATTAAACCATGAAGCGATTATTTATTCTTTCCCTACTTTTATTCGGATCTTTTGGCTACTGCCTAAATGCGCAACAAGCGCCAATCGGAATTAGTATAGACGATGTCAAAGTACAGGAAGGTGAACAAGTTTGCCTGCCCGTCCACCTGTTTAATTTTCGGAACATGCTCTCGATGCAATACACCATTAAATTCGATCCGGAAGTTTTGACCTTCGTTGGGGTAATTGATCAACAATTACCTTACATGAATACCAGTAATTTTGGCTTGCACAATGCACAGAAAGGAGAGATTACGGTGGTGTGGATCGATAACTCTTTGCAAGGAGTAACCAAAGCGGAAGGGGACTCGGCCTTTACGCTTTGTTTTCGCGTCAAAGGAGAAACGGGTACGCAGACGGAAATTACCTTCACTGATCAACCGACCCCTTTTGAATCGGTTAATGTGAACGAACAGGTTATTCCCATAAACACCAAGAAAAGTACGCTCAAAATTCAGTAAAGCAAAAGGAAACGCGAGGCGAATCTGTCTATTGGGCAGATCCGCCTCTTATTTTTAGTATTGTATAGTACTCAGATCCACAACAAATCCTTTTACGCCCAGACTGCGACGTAGGCGATTGATTTGTTGGGTAGCGGCCGGGCGGTCTTCGTAGGGCCCAACAATTATTTTGAAGGACATACTGGCACCACTTTGCTCAATGCTCAATAGCGCATTGTTGATTTTCTTCGCTTGCAGACGAGTCAGTTCCCGCATGGCATTTTCGTAAGTACTCAGGGAGGCGACCTGAACGCCGTAGCCCGCTTTATTTACCTGTAATACCTTAATTTCGTAGAGTCCATACTTTTCGTAGGGCGTAGTTAAAAGGCGATCGCTGTAATCCGTACCGCTATTTTTAGTGACGGGCTTTTTTTCTGCACTTTCTTTTGGTGTATTCGCATTGCGTTCGGGAGTGGATTCCGTGGCGCGCTCAGCAGGATTGCTGCTGTCGTTGTTCTCATCGTTATTGAGCACCATATCCAGGCTGGGGGGGCTGTAGACTTCCGGCTCTTCTTCCGGCTCCGGGCTTGAGGTGGGGCTTGCCTTTCCAACTACCTCTACCTTCACGTCGGCTACACCATCCCGGACCATGTCCAGCGCTTTGGCAGCAGCGTAGGAGACATCCACAATTCTTCCTTTGATATGCGGCCCTCGGTCATTAACGCGTACAATGACGGAGCGACCATTATCCTGGCGCGTAATCCGGAGTTTGGTGCCGAAGGGGTGGATCTTATGGGCACCGGTGAACTCATTGGCATTGTAAGGTTCACCACTGGCCGTAATTGCGCCCTGATATGCCATGTCCAGGTAAGAGGCTTTGCCAAATTCTTGGGCATTGGCTTGCGCCGAAAAAAGGAATACTGTACTCAGCAGTATGGTGGTAAATAATTTCATGATTTTTAATTTTTAGTGTTCGGTTTTTTGTCTCAGAATAGAATCCTTCCCAAAGTCATGCGAAAAATAGACTTTTTATGGGGTTTTTGCTCATTCTGTTATGGAAACGTAAAATTCGGGTACCTTTATTTTATTGTGGTGTGCAGTTGAACTATTACTTTTGTAATTTTGTACTTGTTTTGCGAAAGCAATAAGGCGAAGTTGTTTAAAAACTCCTCACTGAGCCCTTGGCAACACATTGAAAGCCAATACGGCAGCTCTTTTTTCCCTTCGTCCGCCTGAGGCGGATGGCTACGAGAAAAAAGTAGCTTTGTCTTGACTTCCAAGCCGTTACCAATCATCTCACCAGGGATTCTTAAACAACTTCGGCGTTTTTAAACGACTTCAACTAAAACAGAGAAGTAATGAGTAAGCACGGAAGAGTCCTGGTCGCAATGAGTGGAGGTATTGATAGTACCGTTACGGCTATGCTAATGCACGAACAAGGATACGAAGTGGTGGGTATCACCATGAAAACCTGGGATTATGCCAACTCCGGCGGCTCCAAAAAGGAGACGGGATGTTGTAGTCTGGACTCTATCAATGATGCCCGTCAGGTAGCCGTTGATATGGGATTTCATCACTTTATTATTGATATTAGGGATGAGTTTGGGGATTATGTGATTGATAATTTTGTCGAGGAATACATCGCAGGACGTACACCTAATCCCTGCGTGCTGTGTAATACGCACATCAAGTGGAGCGCTATGCTCAAAAGAGCAGATGCGCTGGATTGTGAGTTTATTGCTACGGGACACTATGCACAGATTGTGCAGGGCGACAACGGCCGCCGTTTTATCCGTAAGGGAGTGGATGATAAAAAAGACCAGTCCTACGTATTGTGGGGGTTGACCCAGGAAGCGCTGCAGCGCAGTCATTTCCCTCTGGGTAAATTGACCAAACCAGAAGTGCGTCAGATCGCTTACGATGCAGGTTATACGGAGCTTTCTAAAAAAGGCGAAAGCTACGAAATCTGTTTTGTGCCCGATAATGATTATCGTAGCTTTCTAAAGCGTCGGGTGCCCGACCTGGAAGAGAGTGTAGCGGGCGGACAATTCGTAGATACCCAGGGTAAGGTCATTGGAGAGCACGCAGGCTATCCTTTCTTCACCATTGGTCAGCGCAAAGGGCTGGGCATGGCTTTTGGTAAGCCAATGTTTGTCACGGAAATCCGTCCGGAGACCAATACCGTGGTGCTGGGTACCGCCGAGGAGCTGGTGCGTAATGGTATGAATGTCTATCAGACCAACTCCATGAAATACCCAGAAATACCTGAGGGTATGGAGGCTGTCACGAAGGTGCGGTACAAAGACCGGGGAACCCTGAGTAAACTCTCCAATAAAGGTAATCAGGTAGAGGTAGAGTTTTACGCCAACGTCGGAGGGGTGGCCCCTGGTCAGTCGGCCGTCTTTTACGAGGGAGATGATGTAATTGGTGGTGGAATCATCCACAGCGCACTTTCGAATAATTAGAACATCTAATGGAGCTAATCGAAATAGGAAAAATGGGCAAGCCCTACGGTACGGAGGGCTTGCTCCGTTGTTTTATCGCGGATCCTTATCTGGCCGATTTCCTGGACAGTGAATTCCTCTTCGTGAAGCTGAATGGTCAGGCCGTTCCCTTTTTTATCGAAGGGGCAGAAGGGGATGGTAATGGTATTCATCTACAAATGGAGGATATCGAAGATCGAGAGGCCGCCTCTGACCTGGCAGGAAAGATAATTTACCTGCGCCGGGAAGACATGGGCGAGCCACCGGAAGTCACTCCCTCCGATGAGAAAGCCTATACCCAGTGGCTGGGTTATCAGCTGAAAGATTTAACGCTGGGCGATATTGGACCCATTGAATCTTTTGAAGAACTTCCACAGCAGATCCTGGCGGTGGTGAGCTACCGGGGAGGAGAAGTAATGATCCCCTTTCAGGAACAATTGATTCTGGAAAATAATCCCGCTGACAAAACCCTTCTCATGGATTTACCAGCGGGACTCCTGGAATTGTAAATAGTAAGTAGAGTTTTCTTTACCCCGCCGTTAATTGTAGCAGGGGGTAGTTCGATAAGTATCATTCTGAATACTCTGCTCATGATCAATGGTAAAAGAGAATTCTTTTTCATCCCGACCCCGGATATATTGTGCGTAATCCCAATTACCGGCATGCGTTAATACGTAGATGCCATTTACCTGCCCTTCCACCATTTCCTGATAAGTCGTTTCGATGACCGGGTAAGCTCCTTCCGTGCTCATCTTTTCATCGATTTCCCGTAGTTCGATTGCTTCCGACTGACCCCGGTATTTTACCTCAATGGCCGTCCCATCTTCCGAAAAAGCAATAGAAAGCCCCAGTTTGTTGTCGCCACCACCTTCGTAACAAATGTAATAAGCTGGAATTTCCCTTTTTTCGCCTTGTTCCATTTCTTCATACCGGTTATCCGGAGGGGTAGGAATGGATGGGCCCGCCGGTTGGTTTTGGCAGGCCCATCCACAAGCGATTACCATAAGAAAGCGTAATGTTTTATTTATCATGTTTTGTACTTAGATTATTTTTTGTCCATTCCAGGCTGCTTGATCTCGAAGTCTTCTGCCTGCTTGGCTTCCTCGACCAGCTCTTTTACATCTTCGAGTAATTGCCTGGCATCATAAACGATACCATCTTTAACGGTGTATTTGACGCCGCCAACGCGTACGACTTCATTATCTTCGGTAAGTTTTATGGCGCCCGTTCCGTACAGCACTTTTAGGTTTTCCAGCGGATTTTCTTCAACGATGACAAAGTCAGCCAGTTTACCTTCCCGGACGGTACCGATCTGATCGGCCATACCCAGGGCTTCGGCTCCATTCATAGTAGCCGAGCGAATAACTTCCAGTGGATGGAATCCCGCCTCCCGTAATAGTTCTAATTCGCGGATATAGGCAAAGCCGTAGAGTTGAAAGATAAATCCGGAATCGGAGCCAGCGGTAACTCTGCCACCCCGGTTTTTATATTCGTTGATAAAGCTCATCCAGAGGCGATAGTTTTCTTTCCAGGCTACTTCTTGTTCGGTCCCCCAGAAATGCCAGTAAGAACCGTGGGAGATTTTGCTGGGCTGATAGAATCGCCACAAAGAGGGTAGGGTATAGGTCTCATGCCATTCTGCCCTGCGCGCCCGCATCAAGTCGCGGCTGGCCTCGTAGATGTTGAAGGTAGGATCAATGGTGAAATCAAGTTCTAGTAGTTCGTCCATGACTTTGTTCCAGTGCTCACTGTAGGGGGGAGCTGCCTGCTTCCAAAGTTTGCCAGCCTCACCAAATCGATCCTGTTCATTTTGGTAGTTGTAGTTAAGTGGATAATCCTGTACCGTGCGATCTTCAAATAAAGCTTCGGGCAATCCGTACCAGTGCTCCATTGAGGTGAGTCCGGCGCGGGCGGAGTTTAAGACATTCCAGCGAGCGACGTCCATTTGGGCGTGGTGGCAGGCAGAACGCAGTCCCAGCCTTTTATTTTCGCGTAAAGCAGCATCCATGATTTCGGGTGGTGCACCAAAAAACTTGATGCCATCTGCACCATTTTCTTTATTCTTCCATACCCAGGCACGGGCCTGTTCCGGAGTCGAAATTGGTCCGTCGCTGCCTTGTCCGAAGGCAGTGTAGGCCAGAATCCGTGGAGCGACGATCTCATTTTCAGCACTCTTTTCCTTATGGCGTAACACCCAATCCAGACCATTACCACAGGAAGGATCACGCACGGTGGTAATGCCGTGGGCCATCCATAACTTAAAGACGTATTCACCACCAGCACCCTGTGCAGAACCGCCAATGTGTCCGTGCATATCGACAAAACCCGGCATAAGGTACATCCCTTCGCAGTCGAGTTCCTTGCCGCCAGGCTTAAGCTTTGGACGACCTTCTGGCTTGATCTCTACACCCGGATAGCCGACGACCTTGATTTCTTTTATGATATTATTTTCGACGACAATATCGATGGGGCCCCGTGGTGGAGCACCGTTTCCGTTAATGAGGGTCACGCCACGGATAATTAACTGCTCGTAAGGGCCGTCACCCTCATCCGCATCTCGGGGGGGCGCATCTTCGACCTGGGCCGTAAGCAAGAGGGAAAGACAGCTTAGAAATAAAACGTAAAGGTATTTTTGCATAGTCAGCAGAATTTCAAGTAGAAAAAATTAGAAACTCAAGATAAAAATGTTTTTATCCATTTTGTAGATTTTTGTAAACCGAAGATCGGAATAGACGTATAAAGAGAAATAATTAGCCTAAAAGTGGCTTTTAAAAACGAGATAGAAAAAAGATCAGATATGAGCGATAAACCAACTTTTGCGAAAGCGTATCCCCATACCTCCAAAATAGAACAGACCGATATTTACCACGAAACCCCAATTCAAGATCCCTATCAGTGGCTGGAGGACGATGAGGCCGAGGATACAAAAGACTGGGTAAAGGCACAAAATGAGCTGACTTTCGAATATCTGAGGCAAATTCCTTATCGGCAAAATCTAAAAGAACGCCTAGAGTCTTTGTGGAATTACGAAAAGTATTCTGCTCCCTTTAAGTACGGAGCCTACACCTATTTTTACAAAAATGATGGCTTGCAAAATCAGTACGTGACCTATCGCCAAAGGGGAGAAGAGGCTCCCGAAGTGTTTTTGGATCCGAATACCTTTTCCAGGGATGGAACTACCTCACTTACCGACCTGAGCTTCAGTAAAGATGGTCGTTTGGCGGCCTACGCTATTTCGGAAGGTGGTGCCGATTGGCGTACTATTCAGGTGATCGATACGCAGACTAAAGCACCGATTGGCGAACCCATTAAAAATGTTAAGTTCTCCACTATTTCCTGGCGGAGGAATGAAGGCTTTTATTATAGTGCTTACGCAAAACCGGAATCCGGCAGTGCGCTTTCGGGCATGACCCAACATCACCGGTTATTTTTTCATCAGCTGGGTACCTCCCAATCTGAGGATGAGTTGATCTTTGGCGGAGAGCATACACCAAGGCGCTACATTGCCGGCCTCGTCTCTGAAGACGAAAACTGGCTGGCCATTTCTGCTGCGAACTCTACTTCCGGTAATGAATTGTACATGCAGGATTTGCGCAAGCGAAATGCTCCCATCGTACCGGTAGTCACCAACTTTGATAATGATCATAGCCTGGTGCACACTCAGGGAGAGACCTGGTTCATCCTGACCAACTATCAGGCACCCAATCGTCGCTTAATAAGGGTGGAAGCGGCACAGCCCGGGGTAGCAAACTGGGTGGATGTCAGAGCAGAGCGGGAGCAGCCCCTGTCGGTAAGCACGGCGGGAGGCTACTTTTTTGCCCAGTACCTGAAAGATGCTTTGGCCTATATTGAGCAGATAGATATCAAAGGAGCACTAGTCCGGCAGGTAACCCTGCCGGGAGCCGGTACCGTGGCTGGCTTTTCAGGTAAATGGGAGGAGAAAGAATTGTACTTCATTTTCACCAGTTATGTCAATCCGGGGACCATCTATCGCTACGAACTGGAAAGCGGAAATTCAGAAGTCTATAAAGAAAGCGGAGTCGATTTTGATCCGGAGGCTTATACTTCCCAGCAGGTATTTTATACTTCTAAAGATGGGACGCGCATTCCGATGATGGTCACGCATAAAAAAGGACTTCAGCTCGATGGGAAAAACCCCACGATGTTATACGGCTACGGAGGTTTTAATATTAGCTTGACGCCAGCTTTTAGTGTGTCAAACATTATCTGGATGGAGCAGGGTGGCGTCTTTGCGGTACCCAATATACGAGGAGGCGGAGAATACGGGGAGTCCTGGCACAGTGGTGGAATCAAATTACAGAAGCAAAATGTATTCAATGATTTTATAGCGGCAGCAGAATACCTTATTGAACACAATTATACCTCCTCCGAATACCTGGCTTTACACGGCGGCTCGAATGGTGGATTGCTGGTAGGCGCAGTGATGACCCAGCGTCCGGAATTGGCCAGGGTGGTTTTACCAGCGGTGGGGGTTTTGGATATGTTACGCTATCATAGATTCACTGCCGGAGCCGGCTGGGCCTACGATTATGGTACGGCGGATGACAGTCCCGAAATGTTTGAATATCTGCTGGCTTATTCTCCGTACCACAATTTAAAAGAAGGTACGGCTTATCCCGCCACGATGATAATGACCGCCGATCATGACGATCGGGTCGTGCCGGCACACTCTTTTAAATTCGCGGCCCGTTTGCAAGAAGTTCAGGTAGGCTCGGCACCCGTATTGATTAGGATTGAAACCAAAGCCGGACACGGCATGGGTAAGCCCACGGCAAAGATGATTGAAGAGCAAGCGGATAAATGGGCCTTTACTTTTTACAATATGGGCGTGGCGCTTATTTTGGACTAGGCAATTACTCCAGCTCGGCGATTTTTTCTAATAGCCAGGAGCGGTTAATGGTGTTTTTATTATCGGTGACTTCTTGTTTTAGTTTTGTCAATTCGGACTGTGCATTTGGTGGTAAATTGACTAGTTTTTTGGTGAACCGAATTTGATTTTTGAATAGCGTTTTTCTGCTATCTGGAATATTCTTATTGCGGTTGAGATAAACCCGGAAACTTTCCAGTAAATAAATTAGTGGATCGTATTGGTCTGATTCGTAGTAGGTTTTGATGAGGATAGATTTTGAGTTGATGTTGTAAAATATATCCTCATATTCCACATTTCGCAGAATTTCAATAACCTTATTGTAGTCTTCCTGATAGAAATGCAGATTTGCCAGGTTATAGGATACCGCATTATCCCGGTATTTATCATCAATGAATTGGCCGTATTCATTAATGAACTGGTGGACCTGATCAAACTTTCCTGATCTAAGCGCAACCGTAATGATATTATTAAAGTCCCATTGAGATAATTCCTTTGAATACTCTACTGTTGCGTTAGCATAACCCACGTACAGGGAATATAATTCATCCAGATAATTAGGGTCCCCGGTATTTATTTTTCGGATACAGTGATTGATACCTGCTGAATAAATCGCGATTGCTTCGTAGGCAGGGAAAAAACGTATATTTTCATCCAGCTGTTTCTTATATTCGTAATAGTATTGATCGTCTTCGGGGTGTTTACTTAATTGATTAATCGTATAGTATAAACGAACCGGCGGTTCGTACAAACCAGATGTTTCCTCAATAAAAGTATTAATCTGATCAACGAAGCGGATGTCTGCGTTTAGACTTCCGTCGATTCTCTTCCAAATGGTCGCATCGTAGTCAAGACGTAGTTTTTCTGCAAAATAATAAATGTCCAGGGCATCAGACAGTTTTGAAAAGTCAGTAGAGATATTTTTCTTTTGCTCGATTTCAGTTTCCAGGTCGTGTAGTAACTTACTGGCTTCCAGTAAGTAGTAGTAGTATTTACTATTTCGGAAGGTGGTGTTCTGCGGGATTTTTTCCACAAATTTTCGCATCCCGCTGTACAATCGATCAATCTTTTTATCGAGTACGGCCTCCAATTCATAAATCGATTTTTGGTACTCATCTTTCTCAAATTGCTCCTGCGCCAGAAATTTTTCTACCAGTTTAAGCAGGTCGGATAGATACTTTCTGAACCTTACGTCGTCATAAGAAGTGCCCGGCTGAACTTTTTTCCAGGCTTTTTCTTTAGTAAATGGTTTGGAGCGGCCGGAATTGAGATCCTTATGAATCATTTTGAACAAATCAACTAGAGCTTGATTTATATTAAAGTAAGGGGACTGTACGAACTTGAGGCACCGTCCCCTTTCGCGATTGCTCAGTTTTTCCAGGACTAAATAAACCTTCGTTTCCCGCATTTAAATTGATTTGTTTTTTGGTAAATTTAAGGATAATATTTAACTTGCCATTGGCTTCTTTCTTCGGAAGGGTGCTAATAGCAATGAATATTAAAAATCCACGGTGACCATGAATATATTTCTACACAGAAAGCAGTTAATGCTTTTCCTTCTGGTGTTGATCGGTATCCCGCTTTGGGGCCAGACCGATACCACGATCCAAACCCAGCCCGGAGAGCCGGTTGATCTCTCGTTCCTCCACTATCGGGGACTTCCCGTAGGCTTACAAACTATTGAAGAGCCTAAGTATGGAGAGTTAAATGGTCCCAATCTAATTTTGGGCTCTACAGAGTTTTTTACTTACACTTATCAGCCTAACGAAGGATTTATTGGCGAAGACACATTCACTTTTACCCGGATGAACTGCTTTGTCCCGGATTTATGTCTAGACACGGTTTCGGTCACCATCGAGGTTCAGTATCCGGAAGTTAATGCCCATCAGGATGTTGCTTTTGCTATGTTAAATGCGGAAGCACAAGCTATTGACGTACTGGCCAATGACGAAGGATTCGGAGCCGAACTTTCCTTACTGAACGTACCCATGGTTAACAATGGGACGGCAAGTGTAGAAAACAATAAGATCTATTTTCAACCCAAATCAGGCTTCGAAGGCATTGCCAGTTTTAATTACAACGTTTGTAATCAATACGGTAAATGTGATCTGGCCACCGTTAATGTGGTTGTGAATGGGGTGGTACCTGGCACTTCCGATACCCTTCGGATTTTCACCGGTATTAATGAAGCTATTCCGATTATTACGCCTTCCGATTATATTTTAGATATCAACCCTTCTAATGGGGATTTTATAGATAATGGTGATGTTCCTTATTATACGCCGGGCCTTGATTTCACGGGTAAAGATTATCTGACCTTTTCTTACGGTTCGTTTAACCAAACGGTGGAAGTTAATGTGCTGGATTATCGGCGTAATTCCTTTTTAGAAAATGACCGAGCCTACGTTATACCTACTAAAACGGTGGAGTTAGACGTATTTGCCAATGATGATGTCGACGGTAATCCTTGTCTGGAGAGTATTAGCCAGCCGAAATACGGAACTGTTTATATCGATCCTGAAAACCCCGGTGTTTTGACTTATCAGGCACCCGGTGGTTTTGTTGGAATTGATGAATTCACCTACTCTTCCTATGGTACAAATTGCCAGGAAGAACTTGAAACGGCTACGGTTACCGTTTATGTTTCAAATTTTGAACCGGCTTCTTCCAAATATCAAATGACCACGCCCAAGCGGACTCCGCTGGTGATTGGCTACTACGTTCCTATTAAAGATTTCACCCTGGAAATAAAAGAAAAACCCCGGCGAGGACAGCTGCTTTTTCTGGAGGGGAATGTAGATACTGTCCTATTGGGGCGCGAAATCACCGGGCATAACATGATGGTCTATCTACCCTCTGATAATATGGACCGTGGGGGGGATGACTTTGAAATTTCTTATTGCCTGAGTCCTGGCTCTTCTACCTTTAATACAGGTGGGTTTATTAGTCGTGATGCGGGGGGCTGTCTGTACCAAAAAGATGTAAAAGTTGAAGTCGAGGTATTAGATATCGGTTCTGGTCAGGCACCTATGTGCTTTGGAGACTGTATTTGGTCGGGTGATACCAATTTTGACGGGGTTGTTAATCTGGAAGATCTGTTGCCTATCGGTCTGCGCATGGGAGAGATTGGGATCGAAAGAGGGCCGCGCGAATTTAACGAATGGTATGGACAAGAAAGTGTCGACTGGTCGGATTCAGAAATGGAAAATACCTCCAGACACATCGATACTGATGGCGATAGTTTTATCTCGGCTGGTGATACCAGTGCTATCCGAGATTTCTACGGGCGGACTCACTCCATGACCAGTGCAAAAATTCCTACCTACGATTACAAAGTTTACCTCAAAGGAACTTCCCGTTTACGTCCGGGAGATATGATGGAATTGGAAGTCTATATCGGAACGGAAAGTGCTCCAGCGGTCGATCTGTACGGTTTCACCTTCAATTTGCCCTATAATCCCAAGTTCTTTAAGCCGGGGACTATGGAAATTGAGTTTTTATCCGACTCTTGGATTAACTACAATTCACCTACGCTCGACATGGAAAATAACGACCGCGCCGGCTTGCTGGCTGCGGCTTTCACACGTACAAATCAGATGGCCATCAGTGGCTTCGGTAAGGTAGCCGTCATGCGAGGTGTCGTGACGGATATTATTTTAGGCGGTAAAGACGAAGATGGTGAAATTAAAATCGATCTGGATAAGCTGATGACCAGTACGGCTGGAACGGGCGGAGGTCTTTCCTACGGTATTGAAGTCGATCCCTTTACCTTAACGATAGATCTTAACGAAGAAGAGCAATCCGATCCGGAAGAGGAGCGAGAGACAGCCGATGAACGACGGGCTATTATCGATAGCGATTTAATCGCTTTCCCTAATCCGGTAAGAGACCAGTTGAATTTCCATTTAAACGGAGGACAACTGATCAAACGCGTACAACTCTTTGACCTAAACGGTCGATTGATTTCGGACTCCGGACGCCTGAATAATCGTCGTACTCAAGTAGATGTTGCTACCGTGCCCGATGGTATGTATATGGCCAAGGTAATTGCGGAGAAAGGAGTCGTAACCAAAAGAATAAAAGTAATCCACTAGTTGGTAAGGCGTTAAAAAATAGTTATTTATCAGGAGATATTGCGTTTAATTTTTTTATATATGTAATATTGCTTTACTTTACGACGTTTTTAAGAGGATTACTTAATCAAGATATTTATTGCTTTATTTATATATTCGTGGAATTATAATCATTGCTAGTAGTAAGCCGCACCTCGAGTGCGGCTTTTTTTATTTGATGATATTTATCACTCCTTTTTCTACTTAGGCTTGATATCTCTCATCAAATCGCGTCTGCTCGCCTAATATCTTTACGGTCATAAAAAGCCTATGAAATGGCCGTAAAAACAGCAACAACAAAAAACAACAGTAAGACATCCGCCACTACTTCCTGCTTTCACTGCGGGGAGCCCTGTGCCACAACCGTAGTTCCCTTTGATGACAAAGGCTTTTGCTGCGAAGGTTGTCGTACGGTGTACGAGATCTTAAATGCCAACGATCTCTGCCGGTATTACGATCTGGACGATCAGGCCGGCTGGAACGTGAAGGCCAAACCCCAGGAAGAATACGCTTACCTGGATGACGAGCAGGTGCAGGCCCGGCTTATTGATTTCACCGACGGGGAAACGACCCGGGTGCATTTTGAGATTCCTCAGATCCACTGTGCTTCCTGTATTTGGCTGCTCGAAAAACTATATAAGCTCAACGAAGGCATTCTCTCCTCGAAGGTAAACTTCCTGCAAAAGACCGTTTATATCCAGTTTGACGAGACTAAGATTAGCCTGCGCAAATTGGTTGAAGTATTGAATAGTATTGGTTACGCACCCGCTATTCGCCTGAAAGATCTGGATGAATCAAAGCACGGGTCTTACGAGCGCCAATATATCTACAAACTGGGGGTCGCTGGTTTTGCCTTTGGCAACATAATGCTCCTGAGTTTTCCGGAATACCTGGGCCTGGATGCCCTGGCCGAAGGGAGCTTTGCCCGCTTTTTTGGCTATATGAATATCTTTCTGGCGCTTCCTGTCCTTTTTTATAGTGGTTCCGAATACCTGCGCTCTGCCTGGCGAGGGCTGATGCGCCGGGAACTAAATATTGATGTGCCGATTGCCATTGGTATCCTTACCCTGTTCCTACGTTCCGTATATGAGATACTATCCCATACGGGAGCTGGTTATCTGGATAGTTTGGCGGGCTTGGTTTTCTTTTTATTGATTGGCAAATGGTTTCAGCAGCGGACCTACCATCGCATTGCCTTTGATCGGGACTACCGTTCGTATTTTCCGATTGCCGCGAATAAGGTAGCGGAAGAAAAAATAATACCCACTTCTCTTGATAAACTACAGATCGGTGATCAAATCGTGATTAAAAACGGGGAGCTGATACCCGCCGATGCTGTCCTTGAGATAGGGGAGGCCCATATTGATTATAGCTTCGTTACGGGCGAATCTGAGCCGGTCCGTATGACCGCTGGCGAAAAATTATTCGCCGGAGGTCGGCAGGTGGGGGATCCCATTACGGTCAGACTGATCAAGAGTGTATCTCAGAGTTACCTGACTTCCTTATGGAACGAAGAAGCTTTTGTCAAGGACCAGGAGACCCAGGCCAGCAAGCTGGCCAATAAAGTAGGCACCTATTTCACGGTAGTTATTTTGTTGATTGCTTTTGCAACCTTGCTGTTTTGGTTACCTCGTGACATGTCAGTGGCCATCAATGCCTTTACGGCAGTATTGATCATTGCTTGCCCCTGTGCGGTGGCGCTGGCCATTCCCTTTATTTTTGGCAATGTGCTGAGTATTCTGGGGCGACAGCAGTTTTTTATGAAAAATACCAATGTCATTGAAGCATTGGATAATATAAGTGCAGTGATTTTTGATAAGACGGGGACCCTGACCAACCGTAAAGAGGCACAGGTCTCCTATTGGGGTGCTGCTCTGGGCGCAGCCGAGAAGGCGGCACTATATGCGCTTTCGAATCCTTCGAATCATCCCAAAAGTCAGGCGATTGCTCATTTTTTGTCAGAGGATATAGACCTGCTCCCGAAGACCACCGATTGGTCTGAGACGACTGGAAAGGGAGTGGCTGCACTTATCGGGAATCAGGCGTACCAACTAGGCTCGGGGAGCTGGTTAGGAGTAGATGCCGGACAAGAGGGAGGTGTTTTCTGGTCTAAAAAAGAAGAGGTACAAGGAGCATTTCAGGTGCAGCAAAGTCTGAGGGAAGGTACCGATCAACTATTTGCTTATTGGAGACCTAAAGCGGAAATTCACTTGTTGTCGGGAGATAATCCGCGAGATGCTAACCTGTTTTCGCAGCTCCTGCCACCGGAGCGTCTTCACTTCCAACAAAGTCCACACGATAAACTGGCCTTTATTCAAGAGAAACAAAAGCGGCATCAGGTTTTGATGTTTGGAGATGGCCTGAACGATGCAGGCGCATTGAAGCAGAGTGATGTCGGCATTGTCATTACGGAGAATACCAATAATTTCACACCGGCTTCAGACGCTATTCTGGCCGCAGAACAATTTGATCAATTGCCGCGCTTTCTGGCTTTCGCCAAAAAAAGTATACGTCTGGTTTACGGCGCTTATGGCTTTGCCTTCATATACAATATTATTGGTTTGAGCTTTGCGGTGCAGGGGACTTTGTCGCCCGTGATTGCTGCAATTCTTATGCCATTAAGTTCGATAAGTATAGCACTTTATGGCCTGCTGAGTAGTAGCTATCTGGCCTGGAAAATGAACATAAAAACAGACAGGGAAAAGGTCACTGGCTAATGCATGACAAAAGTCACTGGGGGATCTGATAATCCTCATGTGGCATCCTGGCCGAGACCAATACCTTGCATTCAAATACTGACATTCGTATGACAATCATTTTCGTCCTAATTATCATCAGCCTGATCGTTGCACTGGGTTTCCTGGGAGCTTTCGTATGGGCTGTCCGCTCCGGACAATACGATGACGATTACACACCATCGATTCGAATGCTATTCGACGATGAAGAACAAACAGAAAACAACAAACAACAAACAATAGATTAAAATGGCAACAATCGAAAAATTTAATTACGACAACGGCATTGTGAAAAACTTCGCTTATGCCACTATGCTCTGGGGTGTAGTTGGTATGTTGGTGGGGTTAATCGCTGCATTCCAGCTCATTATCCCAGATTTGAGCTTCGGATTTGCACCCACTACTTTTGGTCGTCTCCGGCCTTTACACACAAATGCTGCAATTTTTGCTTTTGTGGGTAATGGTATTTTTATGGGGGTTTATTATTCCCTGCAACGTCTACTGAAAGCGAGAATGTATAGTGACCTTTTAAGTAAATTTCATTTCTGGGGCTGGCAGGCAATCATAGTTTCTGCGGCCCTGACGATTCCACTGGGGTTGATGGGCGCACACGAGTATGCCGAACTGGAATGGCCAATTGATATTGCCATCGCAGTGGTTTGGGTCGCTTTCGGAATTAATATGTTTGGTACGATCTTTAAGCGGCGCGAAACCCACCTCTACGTAGCGATTTGGTTTTACATCGCCACCTGGGTGACCGTTACCGTATTACATATCGGCAACAACCTAGAGCTGCCCATCAGTTTATTCCATTCCTATCCCGTTTTCGCCGGTGTACAGGATGCCCTGATTCAGTGGTGGTACGGACACAATGCGGTAGCCTTCTTCCTGACGACGCCTTATCTGGGCCTGATGTATTACTTCCTGCCTAAGGCGGCCAATCGTCCGGTTTATTCCTATAAATTATCGATCATTCACTTTTGGGCACTGATCTTCATCTATATTTGGGCTGGACCCCACCACTTATTATATACCTCTTTACCCGACTGGGCACAGTCACTGGGAACCATCTTTTCCATAATGCTGATTGCGCCTTCCTGGGGAGGGATGCTGAATGGTCTGTTGACCCTGCGGGGTGCCTGGGATCGAGTACGACAAGACCCCATTCTGAAATTTATGGTGGTAGCCGTTACGGCATACGGTATGGCCACCTTTGAAGGTCCCATGCTTTCGATTAAATCAGTAAATGCTATTAGTCACTATACGGACTGGACCATTGGTCACGTACACATTGGTACGCTCGGTTGGAATGGTTTCCTGACTTTTGGTATCCTGTATTGGTTACTGCCAAGAATCTTTAATACCAGGCTGGCTTCGATAAAAATGGCCAACTCCCATTTTTGGATTGGTACTATAGGTATTCTATTCTATTCTATTCCATTGTACTGGGCCGGTTGGACACAGTCGCTAATGTGGAAGCAGTTTACACCAGATGGATTCCTACAGTATGGAAACTTCCTGGAGACGGTTACCCAAATCCTGCCTATGTATGCCTTACGTGCACTAGGGGGTACGCTTTACTTCGCCGGGGTAATTATGATGGTCATTAACCTGATAAGAACGGTACGTTCGGGACAGCTAAACAAAGAAGAAGCTGCCGAGGCGCCGCCCCGTCCTAAATTAACGAAGCACGCAGGAGAACACTGGCATCGCTGGATTGAAAAGCGCCCCACGCAAATGTTGATTGGTAGTGCGCTAGTGATCCTGATTGGTGGTTTGGTAGAGGTCTTCCCCATGCTGATGGTGGATTCCAACGTGCCAAAAATAGAATCGGTTAAACCCTATACACCACTCGAGTTACAGGGTAGAGATATTTATATTCGTGAAGGCTGTCTGGCTTGTCACTCGCAGATGGTTCGTCCATTCCGTTCGGAGACGGAGCGTTACGGAGAGTACTCCAAGTCGGGAGAGTTCATTTACGATCGTCCATTCCTTTGGGGGTCCAAGCGTACGGGACCAGACTTACACCGTGTGGGAGACAAGTACCCGGATAGCTGGCATTACAATCATATGGTAGACCCACGGAGTATGTCACCTGGTTCAATTATGCCGCGCTACCCCTGGCTGGTCACTAATGACTTAAACAATAAATATTTAGCCAAGAAGATAAAAGGTTTGCGCACCCTGGGTACGCCGTATCCGGAAGGCTTTGAAGAGGAGGCTTTGGCTGATCTGCAGGCCCAATCCGCCGAGATCGCCGAATCTCTTCGCAACGATGGTATAGACCAGGAAGGGCTGGAACAGAAAGAGATCATTTCGTTGATCGCTTACCTGCAGCGCCTGGGCACGGATATCAAACCTTTACCGCAAGCTGAAGCAAACGAATAAAAGTAAGGGGCAGCAATACCCTTGGTGTTGCTGCTCCATCATTAAACAACAGTAAAACTAGCGAATCATGTTTAAATATCTATTGGAATCGGCGGGCAACATCAACTGGATGGCTATTTCCGCTTTGCTGACTTTCCTTACTGTTTTCATCGTAAGTGCCGTGTTGGTATTGCGCAAGGATAACACCTTTATTCAAAAAATGGCCAACCTTCCGTTTGAAGATGAGGCAGGCAACCATAACATCAAAAACGATAATAAGAATGAAAAATAAGATCTCTATTTCTATACTGAGTGCACTATTGGTCTTGTTGGGGCAAGTGCCCCTGTCGGCACAGGCCACTGTTGATCCCAATTTTTACGATCGCTTTTTGGCCAATGGCTTATTGCTCTTTGCTGGCCTGGTAATCCTCGGAGCGGTACTGGCTATATTCCGATTGTTGAACGTCGTGGTCCAGATGCAGCAAATCCAGATTTACCAGGAAAAAGGAATTGAAGCCTACGTCAAAAAAGTAAAAGAACCCAAAGAACCTCTTTGGCGCCGTCTGTATAAGCGCTGGACGAATGTCGTGCCCATTGAAAAGGAGGAGGATATCATGTTCGACCATTCCTTTGATGGCATTCGCGAGCTGGACAATAGCCTTCCGCCTTGGTGGGTGGCCATGTTTTACATGACCATAGTAATTGGGGTAGTTTACTTCGGTTACCATCACGTACTGGGCTACGGACAGTCCACTGCCGAAAGATACGAAGCCCAAATGGAGCGTGCCGAAGAGCAAGTGCAAGCCTATTTGGCTAGTCAGGCTAACCTGGTTGACGAAACCAACGTTGCACCCCTGGAAGATGAAGGGCAATTAGCCCTGGGTAAATCTATCTACGATGCCAACTGTCTGGCTTGTCACGGTGCTTTTGGAGAAGGTGGCGTTGGCCCCAATTTAACCGATGCCTACTGGATTCACGGGGGTAGTATCAAAGATGTATTTTCCACTATTAAATACGGTGTACCCGAAAAGGGGATGATCGCCTGGCAGTCTCAATTGCGCGCTTCCGAAATGCAACAGGTAGCCAGTTACATTATGACCATGCAGGGTACTAATCCACCAAATGCCAAGGAACCTCAGGGAGAGCTATTTGAAGCAGAAAGTGTCATCGAGGCTGCCGATACCTCTGCCGAAAATACAGTAATTGGCATGTTAGAAAAGGAATAAAAGAACTATTGAAAGAAGTTCGCTTCGGCGGATCAATACATTCAATCTAGCATCACTGCCGATGGGGCAGTGATGCCCTTTGAAAAGCAATGAATCCGAGAATCCAATAGGAAATAAAAAAAAATACAGTTATGGATTCCTCTAAACAACAACAGCAAGAATTTAATGACACGGAGCAATTTAGAGATAAAATTGCCACGGTCGACGATAGTGGTAAACGCCTCTGGATTTATCCCAAAAAACCCAAAGGGCGCTTTTACAACTGGCGTTCCTATGTCAGCTATGTGCTGCTGGCCTTTCTTTTTTTGACGCCTTTTATCAAGGTGGGGGGGGATCCAATCTTCCTGTTTAATGTGTTAGAGCGCAAGTTTATCTTGTTTGGCATTACTTTTATGCCACAGGATTTTCATCTGTTCGTTTTAGCCATGCTTACCCTGATCATCTTTATCGTCCTCTTTACAGTCGTATGGGGGCGCCTGTTCTGTGGATGGGTATGCCCTCAGACCATTTTTATGGAAATGGTCTTCCGTAAAATTGAATACTGGCTCGAAGGGGATGCCAATGCCCAGCGCCGCCTGGCTAAGGCACCCTGGACGACCAAAAAGCTATTTAAAAAAGGGCTGAAGCAAGTTATCTTTTTTGCCATAGCGGTACTCGTAGCCAATACTTTCCTGGCCTATATCATAGGTGTGGATGAGGTCATTGAGATTGCTACCGAACCGGTGCAGCAAAATATGGGTGGCTTTATCGCCATGCTGATATTTTCTGCGGCCTTTTATTTTGTCTTTTCTTACTTGCGAGAGCAGGTATGTGTCGCCATTTGTCCCTACGGAAGACTGCAAGGAGTACTACTGGATTCCAACTCCATTGTGGTCCATTACGATATGGTCCGTGGTGAGCCAAGAGGGAAAATACGTAAAGACCGAAAAACCAAACCCCAGAAGGATAACCCCGTTTCCGGCATCCAAAACAGTGTAAAACAGGCTACCCAGGAGACAGCAACGGCAGTAGCCGAGCCACTACCTAATGGTGCCAATCCCATTGAACGGACCCAGAAAAGTCTGGGCGATTGCATTGATTGTAAACTATGTATCCACGTTTGCCCGACCGGAATTGATATTAGGGAAGGTACGCAGCTGGAATGTATCAACTGTACGGCCTGTATGGATGCCTGTGATGAAGTGATGGACAAAGTTGGTCGCGATCGCGGATTAATCCGCTATGACAGCTATAATGGTGTTGTCGAGGGGCGTAAAAAGCTCTTCACTCCACGGGTAATTGCCTATACCATACTATTGGGCGTTTTGCTAGTGGTAAATGGTGTTCTGCTGAACAGCCGCACGAACGTGGAGACCTTACTGTTACGTACACCGGGTACGTTGTTTTTTCCGGTGGAGAACGACGATACCAAACTGAAGAATTTATATAACTATCAGATAATTAACAAAACCGATGATTCTTTTCCCATAGAATTTCGCTTGCTGAGTCACGAGGGAGAGATTCAGTGGGTAGGGAAAGAACCGGTCACCCAGGGAGGGAAAATTTCAGAAGGTGCCCTGTTTATTACACTGGATAAAGCGGATCTGGATGGCCAAAAAACCAAACTAAAGCTTGGTGTCTTCTCAAATGGAGAACAGATTACCAGGGTGAAGACCAATTTTCTGGGTCCTGTACAATAAAAGCGAACAATAGTAGCTGCGGACGTAGATCCGCACCTACTGTTGTTGTTGCTTTAGCTGCAAGTAGCCTCTTCGGAGTGCCGCTTGCAGCCTTTTAGAAAAAGAGATTATCAACAACAACAAAAATAAATACGATGAAAATTAATTGGGGATGGGGCATTGCAATCTTTTACATCATCTTCGTCGGTGCATTGCTATACACCGTCTGGAAATCGACAACTTACGATCATAGTCTGGTCGCGAAGGATTATTACGCCAAGGATATTAGCTACCAGGAGCATTACGATAAGCTGCTGAATGCCACCAGGCTCGCGAAAGATTTACAGATTACGGAGCTTCCGCAAAAAGAAGCCGTCCGACTGGTCTTTCCGGCCGAAGTAGGGCAGCCCACCGGCACCATTCAGTTTTTTAACCCTTCGGCCAGTCATTTGGATTTTGAAGAAAAAGTGCGGACGGACGAGGCCCATCAGCAGCTGATCTCTACCACCAAGCTAAAAAAAGGACTTTGGCGGGTGAAGGTAGACTGGGAAGCCGACGGGAAAGCCTTTTATAAAGAAGAAGTCATCGTATTATGATCTGGAGTGCATTTGTAGTGGGAATAGTAGGTAGCTTACACTGTGTGGGGATGTGTGGTCCCATCGCGCTGGCTTTACCTTTTCAATCTACCAGCCGATGGCAAACGGTAGGTAACATACTGTTGTACAACACTGGGCGTATCCTGACCTACGCAAGCCTGGGGATTGCCATCGGCTTTCTGGGCCAAACGATTACCATGGCGGGTATGCAGGTCTACTTTAGCCTTGCGCTGGGTGTGCTCATGCTGCTGGCTGCCTTGTTTTCGATCAATCTGGAGTCCAGGTTCTTATCTTTTGAACCCGTTCACCGGCTAAATACCTGGGTAAAAATGAAAATGGCCCAGCTACTGCAGACCAATAAACGGGAAACGCTATTTGGCCTGGGGATGCTCAATGGTTTACTACCCTGTGGTCTGGTTTACCTAGCCATCATTGGTGCGGTGGGCGTCGGGAGTGCTTTACAGGGTGCGGCTTACATGGCGCTATTTGGAGCAGGGACCTTACCCTTATTACTTTTAACGGCGTTATTCGGACAGTTTATCCCGGTGAGATGGCGTGGACAGATCCGCAAACTAATTCCTGTCTTCCTCGTATTATTTGCCTTGTTATTCCTTTACCGGGGCTTACAATTTGAGATACCGGATACGGTCCGTTTCTGGGAAGTAGCTAATACGACACCCAGCTGCCATTAAAAGCAATCAGGTTTTGTCTGTCTTCCTTAGCTTCTTCGAAATAAATTTTTATTTTGTCAATCTAAATTGAAGCAAAACAAATGAACAGGCCATTTCTATTATTCTGCTTAATACTTGCTTTTTGTGGAGAGAGCCAGGTCATGGCCCAGGAAAAGTATCTGGAAGAAATACCCGGTACTGAATTCAGTATTGAAATGATTAAAGTGCCGAAGGGGACTTTTCAGCTGGGTAGCGATGACACGCAGCAATCCGAGCCGATTGAGATGCCCGCTTTCTATATGTCGGTACACGAGATTACCTTTGATCAGTATCTCCCTTATCGGGAAAAAGACTTTGATGCAGATACCAGCGTCTGGATGGAAGACTATGCTGCCGATGCCATTACCCGTCCCTCGCCGCCTTATTTAGATTTTACGGAGGGTATGGGGAATAGAGGAGGCTATCCAGCCGTAAGTATGACCCAGCAGGCCGCCCTGCGTTACTGTGCCTGGCTGTACATAAAGACAGGAAAGTTTTACCGACTGCCTACCGAAGCTGAATGGGAATACGCCTGCCGGGCTGGCAGTGCGAGTACCTATTACTTTGGTGAGGATCCTGATGATTTGGAAGAATACGCCTGGTACTGGGATAATTCTGGCGAAAAATACCAGAAGGTAGGGCAAAAAGCGCCCAATGCTTTCGGCCTTTACGATATGCTAGGCAATGTCTCTGAATACACGGCCGATCAATTTGAGAAAGACTTACCCGCTATTTTTGACGAAAGTCAACCCCAGGCCCTGCAGACCCAACCAAAGGGAAAATACCGTCGCGCCGTACGCGGTGGTGCTTACGATGATCTTGCTGAGGATTGCACTTGCACTTCACGTATTCCCTCCAATCCCGCCTGGCAGGCCCGCGACCCACAAATTCCCAAAAGTGTTTGGTGGAATCCCGATTCCCCCTTTGTAGGTTTTCGTGTCGTACGACCCATTGGTGAGTTCACTCCTGAGCAGGTGGAAGCCTATTTTATAAAAGCAGTAGCTAATTAATTTCCTAACCAAAATATACTTACGATGAAAAAAGAACAGATAAATAGAAGAACTTTTGTTAAGGCTTCCTCTTTAGCAGCCGGCGGCATTATGCTTTCCGGGCCTCTGGCAGCCAAAGCACATAACTCCGTGGATGATACCATCAAAGTGGGACTGATTGGCTGCGGAGGCCGCGGAACCGGAGCCATCGTGCAGGCGCTGAACTCCGGTCAAAATGTGAAATTGGTGGCCATGGCCGATGCTTTTAAGGATCGTCTGGATAAATGCTACGATTATATCAACGATGGAGAGTTTACGGATTGGTCTTCTGGCGAAGCCGTAGACGTTAGCGAACGAATTGACGTTGCTGAAGAACATAAGTTTGTCGGTTTTGACGGTTATAAAAAAGTAATCCCCCTGGTCGACGTCATTATCCTGACCACCCCGCCTGGATTCAGACCCATACACTTTGAAGCAGCGGTAAAGGCGGGTAAGCATATCTTCACCGAAAAGCCCATGGCCGTAGATGCCCCCGGGGTACGCAAGGTTTTAGCGGCAGCGGCAGAGGCCAAAAAGAAAAAACTCAACGTAGTAGTTGGCCTGCAGCGGCGCTACCAGAAAATATATACAAATTGGGTAGAAGCCATGCACGAAGGGGCAATCGGGGACATTGTCACCTCGCACGTCTACTGGAACAGTGGCGGCGTCTGGGTGCGTCCGCGCGAAGAAGGACAAACGGAGATGGAATATCAAATGCGGAACTGGTACTACTTTAACTGGCTCTGTGGTGATCATATCAACGAGCAACACATTCACAACATTGACGTGTCGAACTGGGTGAAGGATGCCTACCCAACGAAAGCTTACGGAATGGGCGGACGCCACATGCGTACCGGCAAGGACCACGGGGAGATCTTTGATCACCACTTCGTAGAATTTGAATACGAGGATGGTGCCAAGATGTTTAGCCAGTGTCGCCACTGGAAAGGAACTGCTAGTCGGGTGACAGAGTCGTTCCAGGGCACGAACGGGTCGGCTCCCAAACCAGGCGTATTAAAAACCAACAGTGGATATACGCTGATGCGGTATAATGATAAAAAAGATCCGAATCCTTATCAAGTGGAGCACAACGAGCTGTTCGAAGCAATCGCCAAGGGTGAATATAAATTTGCCGATGCCGAGCACGGCGCCAAGAGTACCATGACGGCGATTTTGGGGCGGATGGCCACTTACTCCGGACAGGTGGTGACCTGGGAAGAAGCTATCAACTCTAAGGTGGATTTATTACCCGAAGAGTTTAGCTGGACGGCTAAACCTAAAATACTACCCAAGCCAGATGGCACTTATCCGGTACCCGTACCCGGTGTGACCAAGGTGGTTTAGTTTAGGGTACTTTCGTAAAAAAAGAAAGCGGTTGCAGGACTTATCCTGCAACCGCTTTTCTATTTTGCAAAATTCCGGTATTATTGATTAACGGGTGTCTTCGCAAAAATACCCGGATCTTCGGGTGCATTTTCATTAGAGTTAATCTCATCAAAGGAGTAGGGTAGACGCTCTGCGTAGGGAGGCGTCGGACCATTATTCATGGTAAAGGGTACATCTAGATTGGGATCGGATACGCGTAAGCGCCGCGTATCATTGAATGGCAGGTACATACCAAAACCGGAAACGTAACGCTCTTCAAAGATTTCTCTTAGCAGGGCATCGGTAGGATCAATCCCATCCGTGTTTTCTATCCCCCCATCTGTAAAATCATCAGCGGTATAGGCTTCGTATAGATAAGGCTGGTCCTGAAAATTGGCATTAACGCCACTACCGGTGTTTAACCAGGCCCGCAAATCGTTCAGGTGACCAAGTGCAGTGCCAAAGTCAGTCGTTCTAGCGGCCGTTTCAGCCAGAATCAACTGATTCTCCGCGTAAGTGACCATGTTTTGCGGCTCAAACTGTTGGATGATCCCCTCATTACTTGCCGCTGATTGGTCTTCGATGGTGTAGTAACCATGGCGAGCGGTCTCATCCGTCTTAGCATTGTTTCTGGAATCAGGGTTGGTAGGATCCACCAAATTCAGTAAAAAACTGCCTTTGTTACCAATGTCACCCGTCCGGGAACCAGAAATAATGGTCCAGAACATATTTTTGTCGCCTTCCGCAATATCCGGACTACCCCGTGGAATATACTTCATAGAGCCTGCTTCGGAGCTGATACCATTCAGCGCAGCTGAGTAAGCACCCGCATAATCACGTAGATTTAGCAGGTAACGCGCTTTGAGCGTATAGGCTGCTTCGGTCCATTTGTTCGCATCGCCTTCGAAGTAAATATCTTCGGATAGAGTACGGGAAGAAGCACCCGCTAAATCAGAAATTGCTTCGTCCAGAAGATCGATTGCCGCATTGATTACAGAAATCTGATCATCAAATTTCGGGTCTTCAATCTCGGGGTTATTCACCTCGGTGTAAGGAACATCTCCAAAGATCAGTGCAGCGGAGCCAATTGCATTGGCTTCGATCACTTTGGTTATACCTACTAGTAAGTTGTCCTCCGGTACCTGGCTGCGGATGTGTCGAACGTTGGGAATAGTACCTACGTAGACTCGGCTCCAAACTCCATTAGATTCCACCGTAGAAAGAGAGAAACCGTATATGTTCGAGTATAAAGAAGTATAGCCAACTAGTTGGCCTGAATACATACCAGCTATCCGATTTAAGTGTCCGACCTGTGCCTGAGCGTTGGCCAACATAGCTCCAGTCAGGAAGAGACGGGCATCAATATCCGAAATCAGGATGTCATTTGGATTGTCGTTTATCCCTTCTACCAGTCCTTCACAAGCGGTGAAGAACAGGAGGGAAGAGAGGAGTAACGTTTTAATATATTTTATCATGACTTATTTTACATTTTTATTAAAAATCAACTGAAAGAGAGAAGAGGAATGAAGCAGTCTGAGGGTTGGTGAAATAATCCAGTCCCAGTGAATTACCAACGCCTCCGGCATTGGTCTCCGGGTCAATACCATCGATATTGTTAATGTTGATAATATTTCTACCCGTTGCAGAAATAGTAATGCCCTGCAGCGGTGTAGCATCGCGGAATCCCGGGCCGTCAATTCGGTAGCTCAGGGTAAGTTCCCGTAGTTTGGTCCAGGTCGCATCCTTGATAGAGAAGTTGTAGGCCTGGTTGTCACCAAATCCACCTCCAATACCGTGACGATACCAGGTCTCATCCAGCAGTACTGGTCCGGCACCAAAGTCTCTGATATTACCCCGTACTGTTGTTCCCGCCGCAATTTCATCACCGTCGTAGTTTACTAGTGTCTGATCCAGCGTAATGCGGTTAGCCGTCTCCATGGTTGTACCAAAGCGGCGTAGTACCCAAAGAGTTCGTGGAGAGAAAGCGCCTCCCTGAGAGTGCTCAATCAATACGTTGAGCCCTAGCTTCTTCCAACGAAAATTAAAACCAAGGCCACCTCGCCATTCCGGGTTAGGATCACCCAGGACAACCGGAGAAGACGTTAACTGTGGGAAACCATTTTCGTCCAGGTCAAAGCTTCCATCGGGATTTGTCAAGGAACCCGTACCGAATAGTACTCCTAATTGCTCACCTACCACTGCATTGGAAGAAACAGAGCCACCACCACCGGGCAGTACAATCGTATTCGTACCCGCCAGTGCCGTTACTTCATTGACGTTGCGAGCCCAGTTGGCATTAATATCCAGACTAAGGTCTCTTTTGTTGATGGCCGAATAAGTCAGGTCCATTTCCACTCCCTGGTTCTCCATCGTACCGAAGTTACCGTATTGTGTATCAAAACCGGAGGATGGGGTCAGCGAGGTATTCAGTAAAATACCAGTGATCTCATTGTTATAGTAAGTAACCGAGTAAGATAACTTATCTTTGAAGAAGCGCAGGTCTGCTCCAATTTCCCATTCTGTTTTGATTTCTGGTTGTAGATTGGGGTTCCCCAGGTCATCATCAAGGCGGAAACCACCACCAAACAAATCAATAGAAACTGGATCACTATAGGAACTGTAAGAGAAACTACCCTCTGCTAGTGTCTGGGCCCGGTGTGGAGCGGGTTGTACCCCTACCTGACCGTAAGCCAGACGCAGTTTACCAAAGGAGAAAGTCTCACTTGGTGTAATAAAGCTATTGGTGAAATTCCAGGCCAGGTCGGCAGCTGGATAGAAGAAAGTACCCTCTACGGTAGAAGAGGCTTCTAGACCACCAGAAAGATTGACGAATAATTCATCGAAAATACCAAAGTTTAGGACACCGTAACCACGGTTAGAGCGTTGGAAGGTACGGAAGTTCTCAAAGGAGGTATTTTCATTAGCGGTATTCAGTGAGCTGGTTTCTTTTCTGGCATTGACCAGAAAACCCGTTACTCGCCCGGAGTTACGACGGTAGTTACGATCATTGATACTCCAACCCACCGTTGTCGTCAGGTCGATATCGCTGGTCAGATCAAAGGTACCTTTCGCAATCGCATCCATGTTGTATTCCTGACGACCAATGATATCTTCCGCAAAAATACCCACGTTCCGGTCGCCACCCGAACCGATCGGGAAGAAATACACTCGTTTGTCGTCGGAGATGTCCGCATTACCCCGCAGGATCACTTGCAACCAGCTGGCTGGTGTGATCGTTAGTTGAGGCGTGACAACAAAACGATTTACATCCGTGGTAGATAATTGTTCAAAAACGGTCCATCCTGGGTTGTTATAAGTTGGGTTCTGACGATCACCCAAAGGGCGACGGTAAGATCGTTGACGCAGATTCGTCTCTACACCATCCTCATCTACATACGTACCGATATAATCTCGGTTATCAAAATCGGCTGGCGTACGCAACAACCCTAACATGAGACCTGCAGTATTTGAACTCTGCTGAATCCGGTTGGAGGCCGTATTCGTGTAAGTTGATTTGGTAGATAGCGTCAACCAGTCGTTAAGGAATAATTTATTGTTAAAACGAACATTAGTCCGGTCATAGTCTGATTCTCTGATAATCCCTTCCTGGTCCAAACGGCCCATACTGAAAAAATAAGTTCCCTTATCGCCACCGCCGCTGATCGAAAGATCATGTTGCTGGAAACCACCCAATTGAAATGCCTGGTCCCAGTTTTCATCGACAAAAGTCTCGCGTGAGCGCTTCTCATCAATGGGATAGTAGACCGTTCCATTTTCGGCAATAAAACGCTCTCCACTGGTGTCAAATAAGTCTTCACCACCCGCGCGATCCGGTATATAATCTCCCCAAGATTCCGCAATTCCAGATCTAAAAGAACCATTACGTCCCTGTCCCCAGGTATCCTGCATGGGGATACGCTCGTTCACGTAGTCGAAGGAAAGTGAGGTCCTGTAGTTGATTTTGGGTTTACCCGCAGCACCTTCTTTAGTGGTAATTACGATTACCCCATTGGCAGCTCGGCTACCCCAGAGGGCAGCGGCGGAAGCTCCCTTCAATACCTGCATCGACTCAATATTATTCGGGTTAAGGTCATTGAGGCGAGACTGCTGAGAGATACCACCCGTACGACCACCCGTAATGTTGTTACCCCCACCGTACGTGGTGGAGTTGTTCAGAGGAACGCCGTCCACGATAATTAATGGGCTACCATCTCCCTGGATAGTGTTGGCACCACGAATCCGGATGGTACTACCTGCACCGGGGTCACCATTGGAACGTCCAATGCGTACGTTGGAGGCTTTACCACTCAATCCGTTGATGAGTGTAGATTCACCGGAACGCTGGACATCGTCGGAATTAACGGCAGTGGAACTCGCGCCCATTTCGTCTTTTTTCTGGGTGAAACCCAGAGCGGTAACGACAACTTCGTCTAGTACATCTATGTCTTCCTCCATGGTGACATTGATCGTACTGCGGTTACCCACTGCTTCCTCCACTGGCTTGAAACCGGTATAAGAAAAATTAAGAATAGTCTCCGGCCCGGGGACAGTAATACTGTAATTCCCATCAAGGTCAGAGACGGCACCCGTGGTCGTGCCTTGAACGAGGATATTCACTCCAATGAGTGGCTCCCCACTTTCGCTGCTAATGCTACCAGTAACCGTTTGCTGTGCGAACAGCGCACCGGTCATACCCAGGCAGCATAATAAGAGTAGAATTTTTTGACGCATAATATAGATTGGTTTAATTAAAAAAGTAAAGTGGACACTATTGGACCTAACCAATAGTGTAATGATTCTTGTTGTGCGTTATATTTGATGTGCGTAATCTGGTAAAGATGTGTAGGCAAGGTTAAAAAGAAGCCATTTCTATATCCACTAAGGGGAAAGTAAACGTTTTTTTTGTACATGTCTATTTTATTTTCTCTTTTCAAATTGATTGTCTACGAAGGCCAAGACTCTTTAGATGAAACTTAGCGAAAGGCATCCGGAAAAGCATTGGGGTCGAAAGACCAAAGTACCGGAAGCAGGAAGTAGGTAATCAGACTTAATAAGAAAATGGAAATTAAATTTAGCCAGATACCCGCTCGTACCATGTCCGGAATACTCAAAAAACCGGAACCAAATACGACGGCGTTAGGTGGCGTAGCTACGGGTAGCATAAAGGCACAGGAGGCCGCAACTGTGGCGGCTACCATCAACAAATAAGGATGTACACCGATGGCCAGGGCTAATGGTGCCAATATGGGAAGTAACATCGCGGTAGTAGCCAAATTAGAAGTGATCTCCGTCAGAAAATTGACCGAAGCAATTAACACCAGAATTAATACAAATAAGGGAAAGCCCGCCAGGCTGGTCATCTGTTCTCCGATCCAGACGGCCAAGCCCGTTTGTTTAAACCCTTCGGCCAGCGCCAGTCCACCCCCAAATAAGAGCAGAATACCCCAGGGAAGTTCTACGGCTTCTTTCCAGGTAATTAGTGGGCGCTTTTCATTGCGAGCCGGAAGTAGGAATAGGACAAAGGCTGCAATTATTGCAATAATTGTATCATCTACAGCCGGGAAAAAAGGATTAATTAAGAAAGAGCGACTGATCCAGGCCACTGCAGTAGCAATAAAGACAATCAAAATGAGCCATTCTTCGTGGCTAATCTTACCCAACTGAGCTAATTGTTTATTGATTTCGGCCCGCCCTCCGGGAAAACTTTTTTGCTTGAAGCTAAAAGCATAATTGGTTAGGTATTTCCAACAGATAAACAGTAATAAAATCGAAATGGGAAGACCAAAAATGAACCATTTCGAAAAAGTGATTTCGATACCGTAAAGCTCTTGAACAATGCTTGCCAGGACGAGGTTGGGTGGGGTTCCAATCAGGGTAGCCACGCCGCCGATGGAAGCACTGTAGGCAATCGCCAGCATAAGTGCCTTACCAAAAATAGCATTTTCATCTTTTTGGGTAGCCGGGTTGTCTTTCAATTGCCGGATGATCGCTACTCCAATGGGAAGCATCATTACCGAGGTGGCGGTATTGGAAATCCACATAGACAAGAAGGCCGTAGCCACCATAAAGCCCAGGATAATACTTTTGACATTGGTACCGATCAGGTTGATAATATTCAACGCGATGCGTCGGTGCAGGTTCCAGCGTTCAATGGCAATGGCGATAATAAAACCACCGATGTATAAGAAAATATAGCGGTGTCCGAAAGAAGAGGTCGTCTCACTCACCCCCAATGCGCCCGTCAAGGGAAAAAGAATAATGGGTAGTAAGGCGGTTACGGCAATGGGGATAACTTCTAATATCCACCAGGTCGCAATCCACAGTGTACTGGCCAGCACTCCAATGGCAGCTTTGGATAAGCCCTCTGGATGAAAAAATAGCAGTGCTAGCACAAAAAGTACGGGGCCTAGGACTAAGCCGATCTTCTGTTTATTGCTGTTACCCCTTATACTCATACATTTAATTACTATAGGTCTTGATAATATCCGCCGCTACTTTCTGACAAAAAAGCGCATCTTCTTCGGACTGAATATTGAGGTATAATTTCTCACCATCTTTATCGGTAGTGATCAGTCGGTGCGGTAAGCCAATCGGTGATTCTCCACTCAGGGTGCTGAAAAAGACACAGGCCGTCAGGTAGCTACCCAGTGAGGAGGGGTGGCTACCATCGGCGTCGTAAAGAGGAAGCTCAGGCCTTAATTGGCGTGCTTTTTCCCAGGCTAGCCCCACGGGTACCACTATAGCTCCGGTAGCTTCGCCCAGGCTTTCGTAAGCGGCTTGAATGGGCGCCTGCATATAGGGATCCCAGATGCGCGACCAGGTCATGTACAAATAGGGCTGGGCACCTCTAGCGGTAATGAGTTTTGCCATGCGCTTTCCGAAGAACATGAGGCTGTCGGGCGCTTCAATGGAGCGCATACTGTGATCCTGGATGATAATAGCATTAAATTCTTTTTCCTGGATAATTTCCCGGGAGTTAAGATTTTTCTCCCCCCGCCAATGTTGGCCCAGGTTTACCCCCCCGGCGGTCGATTGGTATGCTTTCAGCGGAACGTCTTTGGCCTCCGCCATTGCGTTCACTTGTTGGGGTAGGTTCCAAAAGTAAGTATAACTATTCCCTACAAACAAGATTCGCTTCGGCGGGGAAGATTGAGCGGTCGCCAGCAATGTGACAAAACTCAAGAGCAGAATTATTGTGGTACGTTTCATGTTTATCAAAGGCCTTTGTTAACTTGTGCTTTTAGAAAGAGAAAAATGGAAGGTATTAGGAAAGTCTGGCCTGGGCAAATATTTTATTTGGCTATTAGGTTTTTTTATAGATTTTTATACTTTTTTACAGATTAAATTAGCGTATGGTAGATCAGTTACATCAGACGTTTATCCAAAAACTGGAGCAGCATTACGGTAGCTGGGAGAAAAAAATTTCTCGCTTTGGAACGGCGACATATGGCGATATCGCTCATGATTTATGCATCAGTGCGAGCTTGTTTAGTCAGCTGATTTACGGTTCGGCAACGGAGGGTATGTACGTCCGGGCTATCCGCAATGTGGAGCGCCTGGCGGCTACGGCAGCCCTAAAGGGAAAAGTGCTGGCCTTGCCCGATCCGGGCAAAGCAGAGAAGCAATACATTCCTAAAATAGGACTTGGCTTTTTAATTGGTGTACTTCTTTTTGGAGTAGTTTTGGTTTTGTTCACTTTCCTTTTCCCGACTTCTTCAAGGGAAAGGGTAGATACTACTCAAAATGGGCATCCACTGACCGCTTTCTTCGATCAACCCTTCGACGCAGACTTTGATGCCCCCTACCTAAATGTTTCTGAAGTACAGTCTTACTGTCCGGCGAGTGCCTACGAGGGGACCTGGACCCTGAATGAACCATACCAATTACCGCTACCAGGCACCAAAAAACCCGGCTTGTACTACCTGGCTAAAAGTGCGGATATACGGATGAAATCTTCGAAAGTAGATACCTTCATTGCACCCCGCGGACACGTGCTGAATGGCTATGAATACTTGATTAACGAAATTTGGGTAGATACGAAGCAAACGCCCCTTTCGCCCAAGTACTTTGATAAGGAAAATAAAATCTATACTCCCGCTTTCAGAAATCTGGATTTTTCGACCAATCCTGATTTCAAAATAGTGGCGACGATTCACTCCTTCTTTATTGATAAATTTATTCTCGAAGGGGATCAAATTATCCGGTTGGGGGAACCCAGTGGTCGTTTTGCCAGTGATGTGGACGAAGAGCTGGCCGCCACTTACGAAATAGATCTGAAATATCTGTTAGAGCAAGTCATTGGTAATTTAACGAAAGCGCATTGTTCGGTGGCTCAAAACCCCTACTGCGACCCTAATAGACTGACGGCTGGGGAAAGCGTCATTAATTTTGATTGCGTTTACACCATTCAATCCGAAAATCTGGGCCTGGGTGGGGGATATCCCTATACGAAAGGATATCGTTTGGAGCAGCAGTCTTATTCTGATAATTTGATTTGTACTTGTGATGATTCTTAGGTTCTTCTTACTTCTGGTATTGGGCTGCCTTTTGTCCTTTTCCGTTTATGGTCAGGACCAGGGACCGGATGCACTAACGGGTAAATTACTGGATCTGAAGTATCAGCAGATGGGTACCCTTTGGCAGGTCAAAGTCTATTTACCAGAGGCGGATAGCCTGCGGGCGCAAAAAATATCCAGGCAAGTAAAAAGCTTACTGGATAGCCTGAACCAAATATTTAGTGATTACGATCCGGAGAGTACGCTAAACCAGGTGGTGCGAAAAGCCCATTTAGCGCCCGTAAGCATTCCTAAACCGCTGGCAGAAGTAATTAGCCAGGCACAAATCTATGCTCGTCGATCGGGTGGGGCCTTTGATATCAGCATTGGTCCCTTAAGCCGTTTATGGCGCCGGGCTTTTCGCAGGCAGGTTTTTCCCGAAAGGGAGGATATAAGAGAAGCAAAAAAGCGGGTGAATTATCGCTGGATCCAGCTAGAAAATAGTCAATTGCGGCTGAAAAGGAAAGGAATGCGGCTCGATCTGGGGGGGATTGCGAAAGGCGCTAGCGTTGATTACGCGGCAGATTTACTTGAGCAGTATGGTCTGAACCATTACCTGATCGACGGTGGTGGAGACATACGGGTGTCGGGGCATCCGCCGGGTAAGAAGGCCTGGGAAATTGAGCTGCCCAACGGTCAGATAAAAGAAATGAACAGCGGCGCCATCGCCAGCAGCGGCGCGCAGTATCGCTATCTGTCTTATCAGGGCAGGCGATACAGTCACCTGATTGACCCCCGGACGGGCTACGGAGTAGAAGGTCAAAAGACGGTCACGGTATTGGCGCCTACCGCCATGGAAGCCGACGCCTGGGCCTCGGTCTTTAGCATCCTCGATGGAAAAGAAGCTAGTACCCTAATCGCTCAACTAAAAGAAAGAGTTTTGGTATATTACTTGCAAAATTAAACTTATGAAACGTAGACAATTTATCAATCGATCTGCTTTGGCCGGAGGAGCTATGATGACTGGAGGCTTTTCTGCCATGGCAAAATCGAAGAAAAACGCAGCCATGACCACTTTTCAATTAAACTATGCGCCACATTTGGGGATGTTCGAAAACCTGGCAGGCAAAGATCCCATCGATCAGCTCAATTTTATGGCCGATCAGGGCTTTACCGCTTTCGAAGATAACGGCATGAAAGACCGTAGCCCCGAATTACAGAAGAAAATGGCGGCGGCTATGGCCAGGCGCGATATGCAGATGGGGGTCTTTGTAGCCCATAAAATCTACTGGCGCGAACCTAATTTGGCGGGGGGTGATCCCGATATGCGTAAAGAATTTCTGGAGCATATCCGCGAATCAGTAGAAGTGGCCAAGCGTGTTAATGCCACCTGGATGACCGTAGTGCCCGGCTTTGTCGACCTGAGAAAAGACATGGGCTACCAGACTGCCAATGTAGTAGAAAGCCTGAAGCAGGCCTCGGCTATTCTGGAGCCAAACGATTTAGTTATGGTCCTGGAGCCCCTGAATTTCCGTGATCACCCGGGGCTATTCCTGACGAAATCGGCGCAGGCTTACGAAATATGTAAAGCCGTGGATAGCCCTTCCTGTAAAATACTCTTTGATATTTATCATCAGCAGATCACCGAAGGGAATCTAATTCCAAATATTAATGCCTCCTGGGATGAAATCGCCTATTTCCAAATTGGGGATAATCCGGGCCGCAAAGAGCCCACCACCGGAGAAATCAATTACCGGAATGTATTTAAGCACATTCATGACAAAGGTTTTACGGGTATCATGGGTATGGAGCATGGCAACTCAGGTAAAGGTGAAGCCGGCGAACGGGCCGTTATTGAAGCCTACCGGCAATCTGACGATTTTTGATTATAACAAAACGCCGAAAGTTACTCAGACCAGACCAGCTGGTCTGGGTAACTAAAGTTTTACAACTTACTTACACTTCTGAGTTAAACAATTTTGCACAATAAGCATTTAAAGACCTAGACTAATCAGCGATTGACGTGGCTAGACAAAAAAAGAAAAAAGACTTACCTCATAAGATATGTCCCGTTTGTGAGCGTCCCTTTAGCTGGCGTAAAAAGTGGGAAAAAGACTGGGATCAGGTGGTCTATTGTAGTGAACGCTGCCGCAGAAATAAGGCTAATAAAAATGGATAATTCAAATTTGTCGCAAAATTCAGAAAAAGAGTATAGTGAATACAACTCTTTTGCCTTCCATCCGCACAATGTATTGCTCATGTTACTATTGCTGGGATTGAGTATCTTATTCCTGGCGCTGACCGTTTCTTTTGTTTATACTCGAGTAGAAAAAGGTATGCCGCCTTTAAAACTGCCGCCCATCTTTTTATTCAACACTTTAATATTATTGGGGAGTAGCGGTACGATGATTTGGGCAAAACGAGCCTATTTGGCCGATAAGACCAAGCGATACCAACAAGCTCTAATCGCGACCATGGTATTGTCGCTGCTCTTTATGATTGCGCAATTTATTGGTTGGTCTGATCTCTTTCAACAGAAAGTTTTCATTAATACCGATAATTCTGCCGGGTATTTGTACGTCATCTCCGGATTGCACTTTGCCCACGTCATCGGTGGTTTGCCCTTTCTGGGGATGTTTCTATACAAAGCACGTAAGCGGATGAAAGAGCCGGTAAGCGTTCTGGTTTATTTCTCTGATCCGGAAAAGCGGCTAAAATTACGACTCTTAACCATCTACTGGCATTTCCTGGATGCCCTGTGGATTTACCTGATTATTTTCTTTTATGTGAATTCCTGGATACAATAATGGTATTTTAGGGTCCATTTTTTTGTAGTTTGCGCTAAGCATTTATTTTTGTATAAAATACTTGATGCTTGGATAATCATATACAGGAAAAATCACTCGAAGAATGGGCTGCGCACTTAGATCTGGAACCTTCTGATCTGCGAGATATAGGGGCCCTATTAGGTCGGCCGGCCAATTTGCCGGAGCTATTACTATTTTCAAAATCGTGGTCTCTTCGATTTTACCTTTCTCAATCGACCTACCTTCAACAGGCCATTCCAGTGGAGGGTAAAAAAATTGTTTTTAATGGTCGCCATCGTTTTTTACAACTCGATAATGACCTCTATTGCTCTGCTTCCGTGGTGGCTAATCATCCTCTGTTACAACTCCATCGTCGACACGGAGCGGCCCTGTTAGCGGCTAGTGCCCATCGGAAATTAATGGTCAAAGGCGTTCGTCCGGAAATGGGCGTCACAGGCCTTCGTTGTGGGGAAGTAGGCCGCGCTTCCGCGCAAAAAGCAATACTGGATAGTATTGAGGGAACTGGGGATATCCTTAATAATTTAGGAATACCAACGCTGGGTCGGACGGTTCAGTTTGATGAATCTTTTAATCAGACGCCGGTCCTTAATCACTTCAGTATAGGTTTTACGAATCAGGAAAAGCACTGGGGTAAAGTACTGGATCCCAGCTCAGTCACCTTACTCTTGTTGAGTAATGTTGACTTGAGTCAAAAAGCTTTTTTAGGAAAGAAACCGGAAGCCATTTTACAGTTTTTGCCGGATCCCCTACACGAAAGAAACTTACAGGAGTCCTTACTTGAATTATCCGAATTAACGGAGCTGATTGATTTATTTGATATTGGTCCAGAGGGGCTGGCGACGGCACTTTTAGAATTGGTTTTTCATTACCAGTTGGGGCTGGATCTTTCAATGGATGGTCTGTCGGATCTTGAGCTGCTCGATTTGTTAGATATGGCGAGCCTGTCGGGGGCTTTAGTTCTGATACCCGAGGCGGCGGCTAAAAAAGTGAAGGCAATTGCACAAAACTGGGAAGTACCCTGTACGGTAATGGGGCAGTTATCCCGAGATAAGAAATTAAGGATTGCTAGTCATTCGGTTACCCTGGTAGATGTAGCATTAGCGGACCTGGACGGTTCGAAAAGATCGCAGGGTTTGCACGAAAATCAACGGCGACCGGGTTTTGTAGATAAGGCCAATAAGTTTTCGTATAAAAGAACTTCCCACAGCAAGGATTACATAGATATCACTAAAAGAATATTACAAGAAGCCAGTTCCATTCCTAATTCCTGGTTATGGCAACAGCTGGACCAAAGTAGTAAAGGGAATAGTCCATTTGCCCATAGTACTCAGGATATCTATGCCTGGCGTTTGAATGGCAGTAGTCGGATGCTGCTACTGGCCAGTGGGGGGAATGCCGGCTACTTAAAGGCAGATCCCTATAATGGGGCGCTTATAGCGATTACGGAAGGGATTCGCAAGCTTATCATTTCCGGTGGCCGTCCCGAGGCTATCTTACTTAGCCTAAATATGGGAGCTGTCACGGACCAGGCCGTAAATTGGCAACTCCAAAATGTCCTTAAAGGGGTGAACGAGGTCTGTCGAAAATTCAGCTTGCCCGTATTAGAGGCGGAGCTTAGTTTTGACAATGAACAAATCACTCGGAAAGGAGCTAAACCCATTTTGCCTACACCGCTGGTTACGGTCCTAGGGACGATTCCCTCTAATCAAGCACCCCTGGGTGGGAGCTTTGCAGCGGAGGGGCATTTGATTTATATGATTGGTACGCCCCAAAACGATGTGAATGGTTCCCTGTACGCTAAGGTTATCCATAGTAATCCTACCACCATGGCGCCAGCCATAGATTTAGATGAAGAGTACCATATCCAACAACATCTGGGTAAGATCGTCCGGAAGGGGCTGCTTAGTTCGGCTCAGGTAATTGGAGAAGGTGGGTTGATGGTGGCGCTCCTTAGATCAGCGCTCCCCAATCAGTATGGCTTCGTGATTGAAACCGATTCGAATTTTCGGAAAGATACTTACCTGTTTGGTGAGCACCAAAGCCGGATTTTGATTAGTGTACAGGGAGAAAGAGAGGATGAATTAATCAACTACTTAAACGCTCAAAACGTTCCCTTTACAATGTTGGGAGAAGTAGAGGGGGACCAGCTCTTTATTGATGAAGAAGATTTTGGGCCCTTAACCGAGTGGGAGGAATATTTTTTTAATAAACCATTTTAAAAATAAGAATGTATAAACCATATTGTCCTTTGGCAATATTCGTTTTTGTAGTAAAGCGGGAAAAAGAATGAAAATGAAGAAATTATCAAGTCTGTTTGTAGCTATTTTTGTCCTTCTTTTATTGGGATCTTGTGAGCAGGAGCCTCCTGGTACAACCATTAAAGGGACAATTGAAGGAAGTGAAAATTTACAGGTTTTTATAGATCGAATCGTTTATGGCAAAGCCAATGCGGTCATTGCCAAGGATGAAATTGATAACACGGGCTCCTTTACCCTTAATTTTCCGGAGGGTCTCGAACCCGGGATTTATAATTTGCGGATTGGTGCGAAAAGACTCAGTTTGGCGCTGGAAGAAAATACCGGTTTGGTAGAGGTTAGCGGGGAGCTCAGCACTATGCAAAACTACGCTGTTTCGATTGACGGGTCTCCCAGTTCTCAGATTTTGGCAGAAACGATGACCAAATTGATTAGCCGACAGATGGCGGCAGCGGACCTCTCTACTTTTGTAGATACGGTCTCCTCTCCAATATTGGCTTCTTTTATTGCTTTTCGGGCGCTCGGCCAGTCGGGGCAATACATCGATATTCACAAAAATGCCCTTAACCGTATGCAAGAAGCAGGTGGAATGGGAGAATTAACGGAGGCTTATTCCGCCTACGTTAGTGCGGTAGATCAGGCATATCAACAGCAATTGATGCGGGAGCGGGTGCAAGTAGGAAATCCGGCTCCAGATATTACCCTACCTACACCCGATGGTACAGAATATTCCCTATCTGATTTAAAAGGGAAAGTCGTATTACTCGACTTTTGGGCGAGCTGGTGTGGTCCCTGTCGTCGCGAAAATCCCAACGTAGTCCGGGTGTACAACAAATATAAAGATCAGGGCTTTACTATCTTTAGTGTCTCTTTGGATGGGATAGACGATCGTTCGGCGGCTCGCCTGACCGATGCGCAATTGGCACAAATGAAAGAAAGTCAGAAAAAACGTTGGGTAAGTGCTATCCAGCAGGACAATTTGACCTGGCCCTATCACGTATCTGATTTGAAAAAATGGAGTTGTGAGCCGGCCCAAATGTACGGCGTTTCGGCTATTCCACGCGCCTTCATGATTGATCGGGACGGAATCATTGTCTCCACCCGAGTAAGAGGGGCTCAACAGATTGAGCAGGAGTTGTTAAAGCACATCTAAGGGTAGTCAATCCGTCGATAGTAATTTAATGTCCTCAAAACGGGTCATAAAACATTAGGTTCTATGACCCGTTTTGATAGAAGTTGTTTAAGAATTTCTGGTGAGATGATTGGTAACGGCTTGGAAGTCAAGACAAGGCTACTTTTTTTCTCGTAGCCATTCGCCTCAGGCGGACGAAGGGAAAAAAGAGCTGCCGTATTGGCTTTCAATGTGTTGCCAAGGGCTCAGTGAGGCGTTTTTAAACAACTTCATAGAACTAATTTAATATTGTACCTACCTATGCAAAATATAAGTGAAGTAGAAGTTCGGAAACTAGAAATAGAAGATTATCAGGCACTTAAGTCCTCCATGTTGGATGCCTATAATGATATGGAGGCACATTACTGGCGGAAAGATCAAATCCAGCAACTAATCGAGCTTTTCCCGGAAGGACAGTTTGCTGCCCTGGTAGACGGGAAAGTGGTAGGAACGGCACTAACCATTATTGTCGATTACCAAAAGTTTGGAGATAAACATACCTTCCGGCAGATCACCGGCGACGAGACCTTTCGTACGCACGATTCTGAGGGTGATGTGCTGTACGGTGTAGAAGTTTTTATTCATCCAGATTACCGGGGGCTACGCCTGGGCCGTCGCCTCTACGATGCACGCAAGGAGCTTTGTGAAAACCTGAATTTAGCCAGTATTATTTTTGGTGGGCGCATTCCAAATTATCATAAGTACTCGGAGCAAATGACTCCGCGGCAATACATAGAAAAGGTTAAACACAAAGAACTCTTTGATCCCGTGCTCACTTTCCAGTTGGCCAATGATTTTAATGTGAAACGGGTATTGCGGAACTACGCACCGGAAGACGATGAATCTGCTTCCTTTGCCACCTTACTGCAATGGGATAATATCTATTATACCGAGCCCAATGAAACCAGTCACCCCACCGTCCGTCTGGGCCTGGTACAATGGCAGATGCGTAGCTATAAAACGATGGAAGAGCTCTTCGAGCAGGTGGAATTCTTTGTGGATGCCGTTGCCGCCTACCAAAGTGATTTTGTCCTTTTCCCAGAGTTCTTTAATGCGCCCCTGATGGCCGCTTTTAATGACCTGAGTGAGGCACAGGCGACCCGGGAGCTAGCCAAATTTAGCGAGGAGATCAGGGAGCGATTTATCAATTTGGCTATTAGCTATAATGTCAATATCCTAACCGGTAGCATGCCGGTGGTAAAAGAAGAGGGAAGGGTCTACAATTGTGGCTACCTTTGCCATCGAAGTGGTAAGGTAGACGAATACGTGAAGATTCACTGTACACCGGATGAGGTGAAATACCTGGGCCTCTATGGCGGTGACAAGGTGGAGGTCTTTGAGACCGATTGCGGTAGTGTGGGGGTGCTCATTTGCTACGATGTGGAGTTTCCTGAATTGGGCCGCATCCTGGCCCAACAAGATATGGACATCCTATTTGTGCCCTTTCTGACGGACACTCAAAACGGCTACGAGCGGGTACGCAACTGTGCAAAAGCCCGCGCGATTGAGAACGAATGCTACGTGGCCATCGCCGGTAGTGTAGGTAACCTGCCCAAGGTCCACAATATGGATATTCAATTTGCTCAATCTGCTGTATTCACGCCCTGTGATTTCGCTTTCCCAACCAATGGTATTAAAGCGGAAGCCACCCCCAATACAGAAATGACTCTGATCGTAGATGTAGATCTGGATTTACTTTCCCAATTACACAAATACGGCTCCGTTCGCAACCTAAAGGATCGCCGACTGGATCTGTATAATGTAAATTTGAAGAACGATACCAACCAAAATCAAAAACCAATTGTTAAAACAAGTCTAAAACCTACCTGACCAAATGACCAAATGACCAAATGAATATGAGCAACTACTGGGATGTCTTTGTCAACGCTTATCAGGGCTATGCCGGCTACTTGTGGTCAGAGATCACTAATCCACACTGGCATAATTATTTTTACTGGCTGATTTTGGTATCTGCCTTTTTTCTGGTGCTGGAGTGGATGACGCCCTGGCGTAAGGACCAACCCCGGTTTCGTAAAGATTTTTGGTTGGATTTCTTTTATATGTTTTTCAATTTTTTCCTGTTTTCGCTAATTATTTACAATGCCGCATCCGACGTGGTTGTGCATTTATTCAACGATGGTATTCAATGGTTGACGGGTTTTGATCTGCAGGCGGTAAACCCGCTGCGCACTGCTCCACTTTGGGTAATCCTGATCGTTGGGTTTCTGGTCCGCGACTTCGTACAGTGGTGGGTACACCGGCTTTTACATTACTCTCCACGCTTATGGGAATACCACAAGGTACACCATTCGGTAGAGCAAATGGGTTTTGCTGCACACCTGCGCTACCATTGGATGGAAACCGTGGTATACCGGACCATCGAATATATCCCCCTGGCTCTGTTGGGCATTGGTTTGTATGACTTTTTTATTATTCATATCTTCACTTTAGCCGTTGGGCATTATAACCACTCTAATATTTCCGTACCCGGTAAAGTAACGGGTGGTGTCCTGGGCGGACTGTTTGGTGTGGCCATCGCCACGGGGGCTTTTGATATCCATTTATTGTCCGCACCCGCTTTGATGCAGCAGCTCCTCGTTTTTACGGGAGCGGTAGCGGTCGGCATCTTTGTTTTTGGGCCCTTTATGAAGTATGTGTTCAATAGTCCGGAGATGCATATCTGGCATCACGCTTACGAAATGCCGGAAGATCGTCAATACGGGATTAATTTTGGGATCACCCTGGCCTTATGGGATTACGTTTTTGGCACGGCCCACATCCCACATAATGGCCGGGATATCAAGTTGGGCTTTCCCGGTGTGGAAAAATTTCCCCAGGATTTTATATCACAAAATACCCACGGTTTTCAAAAAAAGCTTTAAAAGTTATTCAGTATGGAAATCTACATTTTAGCAGGCGTATTATTAGCGGTTTGGTTACTTCTTCGTTATCAGGGTAAAAAACAGCGGGAGCGCATGCGCGACCGCAATAAGGATAAGTAAACTAAGTTTTGCCGAGTACCAGATCGGCTGCTTTTTCTCCAATCATATATACCGGAGCATTGGTATTGCCACGAATGATTTTTGGCATTATCGAGGCATCGGCTACCCGTAGTTGGTCTACTCCGCGTACCCGTAGTTTTGGATCAACTACGGCCATTTCATCCAGGCCCATCTTACAAGTACCACTGGGGTGGTAAATCGTCTCCACGGTGCGCAGGATATGCTCGCGAATCTGTATTTCATCCGCATCGGGCATCAGGAGTTCCCAGTCTTTCAGATAGGGGACGAAGGCATCTTGTTTTAGAATATTTATGGCCACTTTTGCCCCTTTGACCAGGCTGTCCAGATCTTCGGCTTCCGCCAAAAAATTGGGATCAATCAGTGGAGTGGCCTTCGGATCAGCCGATGCTAGTTGAACCACTCCCCGGCTTTTGGGCTGTAGTAAAGAAGGCAGAATGGTAAAACCGTCGTAACGCGGAAAGGTACTCCGGTCATACATATCATAATTGTAGTCCGGTCCAAGGTGAAAGGGGGTAAAGTGTAGTTGAAAATCTACCGGATCATCGGGCCGGTTCAGGTTCAAGAAGGCACCCGCCGCCAGGGGCCCGGAAGAAAAGGGGCCACGTTTGGTCAGAAAGTATTGCAATAGTGCACTGAATTTGGCAATGGGCCTGAGGTAGTGATTAGCGCCCTGTTGCTTTTTGGCGGAAGCCGCGACGGGAAAGAACAGATGATCCTGCAAGTTTTTCCCTACGCCGGGCAGTACGACTTTACAATCGATACCCTGCCGTTTCAATTCATCAGGATCCCCTATACCCGATAGCATGAGTAGCTGGGGTGAATGGATAGCCCCGGCACAAAGAATAATTTCCTTTCGACATACTACTTCCGTTTTTGTCCCCTTTTGGGCAAAAAGAACCCCCGTGGCTTTATCCTTTTCTATCTTGATCTCTTGCACCTGCGCATGGGTAAGCACACTTAGATTTTTGCGCGAAAGCGCCGGCTTCAAAAAAGCGGTAGCTCCGCTCTGTCGCTTCCCCTGCTTGATGTTGAATTGAAAATGGAAAGCGCCGTTCTGCCTGGCACCATTGTAGTCGTTATTCGTGCGAATGCCAACGTTACGGGCCGCGTCGACAAAAGCGGAACTGTAGGGGGTATAAAAGGAGTCTATAGTACTCACGTGCAAGGGGCCACCCGTACCGTGGTACTCGTTTTTAAGCTGTGCATTATCTTCCGAACGGATGAAATACGGCAGTACTTCGGCATAGGACCAGCCGGTATTTCCCATGGCGGCCCAGTCGTCATAATCTTTAGCATTACCACGCACATAAGCCATGGCATTGGTAGAGCTACAGCCCCCCAGTGTTTTACCTCGGGGCACCTTTAGTATTCGGCCGTTCAGGTGCTGCTGGGGAACGGTTTGCAGGTCCCAGTCTACTTCCGACCCGAATAGCTCGGTGTAGCCAGCCGGGATATGGATTTTCTTGTTTTTATCCGGCCCACCGGCCTCCAGTAACAAGACCTGATTGCCTGGGTCCTTTGATAGACGATTGGCCAGCACGCATCCGGCTGAGCCAGCACCAATAATAATATAGTCGTAAGCATCCATTGCCTCCCGAGTTTTTATTTAATAGACTTGGCCCACTTTTTAAGGCTTCACAAGACTGATCCTATAAATGTAATAAAATCGTACAAAATGCTGGTCCATTTGGCGGAGAAAGACGGAGGACGTATATTTACTGTAAATATTTCACCCTTATGCGTTCAATTCTTTTTTTGCCCTTAGTATTTTTAGGCCTGCTGGCCAGCATTGATCTAGGGGCTCAGCAACTACCAGATGATTATCTCAGCCCGGATTTTCATACGGATCGCCGGGATGCCTTACGGCAAAAGATGCCCCCTAATTCTGTGGCGGTGCTTTTTGCCGCACCGGTGCGTAATCGGGCCAATGATGTCGAATTCATCTATCATCAGGATCCTAATTTTTACTATCTAACCGGTTACAAGGAGCCCCATTCTATTCTGCTGATCTTTTCGGAGCCACAGAAAGACGCCACCGGAGGAACCTACGATGAGATTCTTTTTGCGCAAGCGCGTAACGAACAAAGTGAAATGTGGACCGGCCGTCGCCTGGGACCGGAAGGGGTAAAAGAAACGCTGGGTTTTGAAACGGTACTTGACCATACCGAGTTTAAGAATTACGCGCTGGAGTTTGAGCGTTTTGATAAGGTGTTATTTTTTGATTTTCAGCGAGATATCCGGGATAACCCCCGTGACGATACTGATCTATTTGATCTTAAGCAACAATTTCGTGGTAGTGCTGGCATAGCAGAAGATTTCAACGGAGTAGCGCATCAGATGCACCAGGTAATGGCCAATACCAGTCTGGACCTGGCCTCCCGAAAACAACAGCTTTACCAAATGTCTCGCGCCAATCCCAAAGCGCTGAATGATCCCCTGGTGAAGGCTTTCATGGCAGCGAAAGATCAGGAGAGCACCCTGAGTGTAGTTCAAAAAATACCGAAAAGTAATCTGGACGTGGGCATCTTGCCTCAACTGATGGGACAACTCCGTGAAGCAAAGACCAAAGAGGAATTAGAGCTGATGCGTATCGCTTGTGAGGTGAGTGCCGTAGGCCAGTTGGAAGTGATGAAAGCTATGAAACCGGGTATGTCTGAAACCGAAGTGCAGGGTATCCACGAATTTGTCTTTAAAAAATACGGCTCCGAATACGAGGGGTATCCCTCCATCGTCGGTGGGGGAAACAATGGCTGTATCTTGCACTACATTGAAAATAACAAACCCCGCCTGGGAACGGATCTGGTACTGATGGATCTGGGGGCAGAATACCACGGCTATACCGCCGATGTAACGCGTACTATTCCGGCCGACGGTACTTTTTCTGAGGAACAAAAGATCATATATAATATTGTACTGGAAGCACAACAGGCCGGCTTCGAAGAATGTAAAGTAGGTAATGCTTTTCGTGCGCCGGGGCAAGCGGCTCGCGAAGTAATCGATCAACGATTGGCCGAAATTGGCCTGATCGAAGCAGGAGAACGGCATAATTACTTTCCGCACGGTTCCTCCCACTACGTAGGGCTGGATGTCCACGATCCGGGAACTTATGACACCTTCAAACCAGGGACCATCATTACGGTAGAACCCGGGATTTATATTCCTGAAGGTAGCGACTGTGATCCCAAATGGTGGGGTATTGCGGTGCGGATCGAAGACTGTATTCTGATCACCGAAGACGGCTGGGTCAATCTATCGGGTCGTGCTCCCAGAACGGTAGAAGAAATCGAAAAAACGATGGCTATGCCGAGTCCACTGGATGACTTTATCCTACCCACCATCAAGAAGCCTTAGAAATACTACCCGGGGTGGATTGGCTTCTCCAAAAAATAATCATCATGCAAAATAATACTTTCACCAATATTAACGACATCCCTGAAAAAGAACTGGTTCCCGGCATCTACGCCCGCCTGGTACACATGAAAGGGATGTCTGTAGCCCGCGTACGCATCGAAAAGGACGCCGTGCTCCCGGAGCACGCACACGTCCACGAGCAAGTCACCAATTTGTTGTCTGGGCAATTAGAAATGACGGTCGGTGACGAAACTAAAGTCTGTAAAGCTGGAGATGTGGTAATTATCCCCTCGAAGGTATCCCACTCCGCCAAAGCGCTAACGGAATGCGAACTGATTGACGTTTTTCAGCCGGTGCGAGAGGATTATAAGTAGATCAGAAAGGTAATTATGGGTCAACCTACTTATTCTTTTAATCCTTTTTATATTCCAGAACCTGACCATCGGCCAACAGTTGTTGTTTCAATATAGCATAATCGACCTCCTGCACACTGCTTTGCTCATCGATGGACAGGGCCGCCGCCGTGGCCGCGGACTGTCCCAGGATCATAAATACGGGTTCCATACGGATCGATCCGTAGGCGATGTGTGAAGAAGACAGGCAGACCGGAACGATCAAATTACGCACTTCATCTTCGGGGGGGACGATAGCGCGGTAACTAATGGGGTAGGGGCCGCCCGGGCTTATTTGGATATCCCCTTCGTTACGAGCATGCCCATTACTATCGACGTAGCGTTGCACATTGTGAGAATCCATATTGTAGGATCCCATGCCGATGGGTTCGGGTGTTGCTATTTTTTGGGTAAGGTGGTTCTCCGTCATGACAAAATCACTGACCATTCGACGGGCTTCCCGCACGTAAATTTGGTGGGGCCAGTACCCATTGTCTACGAATTCATCTTTGGCCAGGCCCCACTGGCTCATTCTTTCCCGGACGTCCTTAGGTACTCTGGGATCATAGCTCAGAAACCACATTAATCCTTTTTGGTAATCTTCGTGCTCCTCAATGATGGCCTGGCGCTCCTGATAAGAAGCTTCCGGGTAAGTATAGTTCTTGCCGATGTAGTCGGTAGAAAAAGCACCATGATTATTGGTGTCGGTTTTTTTATTGGGAGCCGCATCGAACTTCACCCACAATTTACGCCAGCCCTGATCCAATTCCCGGGCCAGTAATTCATAGTTGAGGGGATCGTAATGATCGGGTTTAGGAAAGGGGACTCGATTCTCATCGACGGTAGTCAGGCACATGCGAAAATTGTAAGCCTGTACTCGTTGATCCCCCTGACCCTCTTCTCCCGGGTCCTCCCCGTGTACATTGGGCAGCAAACCACTGGAGGGATCATCAGAGATACGGTAGGGGCTGACGGGGTGTTCAAACTGATGACTTATGGCCCTGGCTTTTTGTACGCCGTTTAAGGTCTCTCCATAAACGGCATTGCTTTCGCGACCAACGGTAAAAGTAACCCCAGCTGTTGCCATTAGATCGCCTTCGTAGGTGGCATCAATAAAAACTTTTCCGGAAAACACCTCGTCACTCAGCATTCGGATGGATACTATACGTTTGTCTTCCTTTATTACGCCCTTACTCCGGTCCAGCCAGCGTTCGCGGAATACCGGAATCTCGTATTGCGAAATAATTGCTTCAAAGGTAGCTTCGGCCACGTGGGGCTCAAAGACCCAAATGGCATCTTCTTCTGCGCGGTATCGGTTGTATTCCTCCGGTTTTTGGTAGATCCAGGAGTCAGCCTGATCGTAGTGCGCTTTAATACGCTGGTAAAAGGACCGCGCAAAACCGCCGATCACGGCTTTGTTACCGGAATCCGTAAAGCCCAAACCTCCGGCTGTCAAGCCTCCCAGGTGCTTTTCGGGCCCCACCACAACCACCGATTTTCCCATTTGTTTGGCTTGCACAGCGGCGGCAACGGCTGCTGAAGTACAGCCGTAGATCACAATGTCGTAATCTTTGGGCTGTGCCTGGGCGATCATAAGAGAGCTTAGAAAGATAAAGAGACAAAAGGCTTTACTAGTATGCATAATATTCAGGATTTGATCAACTAAATATACATACAATATTGAAATACGCCCTCTCTGTGCTATCTCTCCACAAAAACCACCATACCTTCCTCCAGCGGATTAAGGTGCTCTTTTAAGATCTCAAAGAGATCGTTCCCGTATTTAATATAGAGCGATAAGAAGTTCTCGTGTCTTTCCTGTAGACCGTTCTCCGGGAAGAGTTTGTCTTTGATTTTCCGGATTTGGTTAAGCGAAATCTCGAAGCGGTCCTTTTCCGCTTTCATCAGGCGCCCTTCCAGGTTTTCGATCGACTTCATGATTTTGGCATTCTCGGCCAGTACTTTACCTTTTAGGCTGGGATCTACTTCGGTGGCTTTCTCCGCTACCTGTACCAGGGTTTTCTCTATATTCGTCTTTTCTTCCTTTAGATTGATCTCGTTTTCCGTATTTTTCTTGACGTAGCGCTTGATCAGGGCTTCGGTATCTTCGAAGAGCTCCTGAATTTCCAGGCCGACTTTATCCAGTTTTTTGGCCGATCCCTTATCTACCCAAAGCGCCGAATTACGACGGATCAGCATGGGGAAGTTGAGGCCAAAAGCTTCAAATTGGCTTTTGCGTTCCAGCCAATAAGATAGCTCCCCGCCACCGCCGATGTAGGCCAGGTTGGGCAGGATAGCCTCCTGATAAATCGGGCGCATCACCACGTTTGGACTAAAGCGTTCGGGATGATCCTGTATTTCTTTCTGGAGTTCTTCGGCCGTGAAGCGGTACTCGGTATCGACGACCTGGTAATGCTCACCATCCTGTTCGATGCGGGCACGAATTTGATCGCGCAGGTAGAAAATATTGATTTCGCGAGCGTAGGCCTGGTCTCCAAAGCCCACTTCATCCAGTTCTTGTTGTGTTTTGGTGACGTAGGGGTGAGAGAATTGCTCAAAAATTTCTTTTTCCAGGTAGGGGATAAACAGGCGCTTCAGAGCGGCATCGTTCATATTGATAACGACCAGTCCGTAATCCGCAAAGAGACTATTCACCAGGTCCTGAGCGGCATCACCGTATTTTTCATGGCGGGTATAGGCTTTTTCGATCATTTGGTAGGCCTGCTGAGCCCGATCGGAGCCACCCAGAATGTCTTTCAGCTGAGTCAGGGCATCGCCCAGGGTGTCGGTGCGCATCATTCCACAGGCACCGGACTCTTCATTTTGCCATTCGATCGGCTTGCCAAAGAGATTAGTGTGATTGATTTCTTCAAAGTCGTGGTCTTCGGAACCACTGATAAAGACGGGGACAAACTGATAATCGGAATAGCTCTCCCGCAATTCTTCTACCAGGCGAATGGTGGAGATGATTTTATAGATATAATACAAAGGCCCCGTAAAGAGGGCCGGTTGGTGCGCCGTAATAACGGTAAAGGTCTTTTCAGAAAGGAGCGCTTCGATGTTTTCCTTGACTGCATCCGTAGTGGAGAGATTCGCATACTGTTGACGCAGGGTTGCTACCAGCACTTCCCGATCAACGGGGCTTGCTTTGCGGTCGGGAATTACTTTCGTGAAGGATTCCATCGTGACGGAATACTTATAGAAAGGCTTAAGTGCATCGGCCTCCGTGGCGTAAGCAATATCTTTAGATGAAAATTGAGGAACTTCTGGAAAAGGCTTCTTAAGAATCTCCATTCGGAATTAATTGGTTTGGTTAGTGTGATTGATTATATTCGTTCTTCTATTTAGGATGTTGGCTGAAATTGAATCTTCCATCCTCCTTAGACCTGGGCGGAGGATTCCCTCCGCCTGAAATATCTTAGCAAAATGATTTTAATTTAATCTAAGTAAGTGGTCGATATTATGCATAAGTTTAGTTTAGTGCAATTTTGGGGTTCAACAAGGCAGAAAACGTAGCCGACGCAGCGCGTCGGTGAGGCTTTCTAACGACGTGGAAGCCCAAAAGGGCCTGAAATAGGGTATAGATAATATTGAACACTTACTTAGGTATCTAAACATATTCATATACAAGCTAGCTTTAAATTAGTTGACAAAAAACGGAACTAGATGCAAAAATACATTCTATCCATCGACCAGGGAACGACCAGCTCACGGGCTATTTTATTTAACTACGAAGGTATGATCGTGGATGTTGCTCAACGAGAATTTACACAGATTTATCCTAAACCCGGTTGGGTAGAACACAATGCCAATGAGATTTGGAATACGCAACTACAGGTCATTCAGGAAGTACTGGCCAAACAGGAATTAGCCGCAACGGACCTGGCCGCCATTGGGATTACGAACCAGCGGGAGACCACCCTAATCTGGGATAAAAATACGGGACAGCCTATTCATAATGCCATCGTTTGGCAGGACCGCCGTACCGCAGATATTTGCGATCAACTCACCGCAGATGGTCACGAAGACTACATTCGCAAAAATACCGGTCTGGTCATTGATGCCTATTTTTCGGGGACCAAGGTGAAGTGGTTATTGGATCATGTGCCCGGCGCGCGCAAAAAAGCGGCCAATGGAGACCTGCTCTTTGGTACCATCGACAGTTGGCTGGTCTGGAAGCTGAGTGGCGGTAAGGCACACATTACCGATTATACCAATGCTTCCCGAACGCTTTTGTATAATATTGAGAAACTGGAATGGGATGAGAAAATGCTCGAACTCCTGGATATTCCCGCCGGGATTTTACCAGCAGTTAAATCCTCCAGTGAGGTGTATGCACACACCACGGCCAGCTTGCTGGGCGCAGAAGTGCCCATTGCCGGGATTGCGGGGGATCAGCAAGCCGCCTTGTTTGGTCAGGCCTGTACCACGCCCGGGATGGCTAAAAACACTTACGGCACTGGTTGTTTTGTCTTAATGAATACGGGCACGGAATTAGTCCGCTCAGAGAATGGCTTGATCACCACCATTGCCTGGGGACTGGACGGCGAAGTTCATTACGCTTTGGAAGGCAGTATTTTTATCGCCGGAGCGGCGATTCAGTGGCTACGCGACTCGTTAAAGATTATTGACGAGGCGCCCGATTCTGAATATTTTGCCATGAAGGTGGAACATCCGGATGGGGTCTATGTAGTACCTGCTTTCGCAGGCTTAGGTGCTCCCTATTGGGATATGTACGCGCGCGGAGCTATTTTTGGCCTGACCAGAGGGACAACTAAGGCCCATATTATCCGGGCCACCCTGGAGTCCCTGGCCTACCAAACCCGCGACGTGCTGGAAGCCATGAGTCAGGACGCCGGACGGGATCTGGAGATATTGCGTGTCGATGGTGGTGCCAGTGCCAATAACCTGTTGATGCAATTCCAGTCGGATGTCCTGGGCACAAAAGTAGAGCGTCCGGAAATTATTGAAACAACCGCGCTCGGAGCAGCTTACCTGGCCGGACTGGCGGTAGGCTATTGGAAAAAATCCGATCTGCAAGAAAAGTGGCATCTACAGGCTAGTTTTAAACCTGAAAAAGAAAAGGCAGAACGCGATCTGTTATACGCTGGTTGGCAGAAAGCGGTGAAACGCACCATGGGCTGGGAAAAGGAGTAGCCATTAGGGGCGTTTGACTTTACTGGATTTTTGTACCTGCAAGGTGCCAAAGGTTACCTTTACGGAAAAACTTGGAAAGTATTCATTGTTTGGTGTGTATTGTATACGCTGCACATTGGGTTCTGGCTGCGTAATCTCGAAATCCATTCCTTCGGGTAATAGGGTAGGCGTACTTACCGTAGTCAAATCGTAGCGAAAACTACTCAGATCCGGATTAAAGAGCATGACCTGCGACTTCTCTGCATCGAGATTTAAGTCCAACAGTCCCGCACTGGCATATATCTGGATATTGCCATAGGCCGCGTCAATATTATAGGTGCCTTCAATATCTTTCAGGATCATATCCGTGCGATGTGAGGCAATGGTCGCGTTGCCGCTTAGTGACTGGCCGTAGATGTCTCCGTAGCGGGTAAACAGGTCCATGTTACCGGTGAGCCCCTGCAGGCTAACGTGACTAAACTTACTGTTTATCTTGACACTATTGGTCAGGTTGTCCACTTCTGCCACACCGTAGGCATTTTTGATGTATACCGGACACTGAGCGGGAACGGTTATCCGGTAGATCACTTTCAGTTGAGCTTCTGATTTCTCTTCCGCATCCAGATAGTTGCGAATGTATATTTTGTTTTTTAGCCGCTTGACGATGGTCGCCATTTTTTCTACATCTTTTTCAGCCTGCTCCTGATTGGGGTGCTTGGCAATAACCTCAATATCGATCAGGATTTTATTTTCCAGGTTGGGTTGAATATAGACTTCGGCCCGATCTCCTTCGATATTGACCTCGTAATCTTCGCGGTAATTATAGCTTTCATTGATCTTTTTGGTGACCACATGGATTTGTTCCTGAGCGATCAGCAAGCAGGGTGCGCTTAGGCAAAAAAGGAGCAATACGAATATTTGTTTCATGGTGTTCCGGATTTAGATTTGTTGGGCCATTTGATTGACAATTTGGGTTCTGGCTCTTTCAATCGCGGCAAGTTGCCGGATTAATTCCTGGTCTTTCCCGTACCGGTCCAGCGTTTCTTTGATTTCTTCCCTTGCAGTATTGAGTTCATCAAATTCTTCTTGTAGGCTCGCCGCCGATTGATCATCAAAAGTACGGAGGTACCGTTGGTGCAATTGGACGACCTCCGCAAAATCAGCTTCATCGGCATCCCAGTCGGATTCGAGCAGCCATTGACTTTCTGCCTGGGTCGTATAAGTATAGCTTACCTCCGGACCTTGACTTTGAGTGACCAACCAGTAGAGCGAGAAAAGCAGTAGGAAACTGGCGGCCCAGGTCAGGGGCTGCCGGACAAGGCGCAACCAGGTATTTTTGGGCGGAGCCTTTGCTAAACCTTCCGCAATTTCGGTCCAGACCGTTTCCGGCGGATGGTAATCCGGGAGTTGAGCCAATTGTCGTTGGATCAATCGTTCTTTTTGGTCAATATCTAACTGCTCTGATATCTGAGGCCAGAGCTGTTCCGGTGCCTGATAATCCGGTAATTCGGAAATAGCTTGCCGGATTAGTTGATTTTGCTTTTCCGTACTCATATCTCCAACAGTTTTGTAATAATTTGTCTCAATTTCTTTTTCGCGTAGTACAGTTGTGATTTCGAAGTGCCAACCGTGATCCCTAATAATTCGGCTACTTCTTTGTGTGCGTATCCTTCTACTTCGATGAGTAAGAATACCGTCCGGTAACCGGTAGGGAGGGACTGTATGGCTTTTTCCAGGTATTCTGCTTCCAGGAAATCTCCCCAACTACCACTTTCTGATCCATCCGTAGGGGGCAATTCATCAAATTTGGGTTGTTTTTTTAATTTACTGAGTGCCGTGCGGACTACAATCGTTTTGATCCAGGCCCCCAGGGTAGATTCCCGCCGGAATTTTGCCAGCGAGCGAAAAACCTTAATGAAAGCTTCCTGTAAGATATCAGCTGCCAGATCCTGCTCTCCGGCCATGCGGTAGGCAATCGTATACATAGCCTTGCTATACCGCTCGTACAGATCACGCTGCGCGATGCGGTCATTTTCAAGACAGGCGTCAATTAACTCGCTTTCGGTCATCTTGTGTACGATTGCCATCCAAGCTGTGCTTTTGGTTTTTATGTAAAGAGCCAGGCTTAGTGGATGTGGTTGTACGAAATAAACAATTATTTCCACAGCAATAATACATAATTCTCCAGTAGGGCACCGATGGCGCTGACAAAATGTCGGTTCCTATTGGATGAATTGCTGACCCGTACGCGTTTTGACAGGAAGAATAGCCAAATCTGCATTTCTGACAGAAGAATAAGGACAAAATACACTTGGCACGTGCCTTGATGTAGTAAGAGTGTAATTCAATTAGCCAACAAACAAATAAAGTATATAGTATGGGTAAAATTATTGGAATAGATTTGGGGACAACGAACTCCTGCGTCGCCGTGATGGAAGGTAACGAACCAGTAGTCATCCCTAATGAAGAGGGACGGCGTACCACGCCTTCCGTTGTCGCTTTTATGGACAATGGAGAGCGTAAGATTGGAGATCCTGCAAAAAGACAGGCCATTACGAATCCTACGCGGACCATCGCATCGATTAAGCGCTTTATGGGACAGCGTTTTGACGAATCGAAGGAAGAAGTAGAGAATGTGTCCTATAAAGTAGAAAAAGGAGATAATAACACCGTGCGGGTGAATATCGACGGTCGTCAGTATACGCCACAAGAACTTTCCGCTATGATTCTTCAGAAAATGAAGAAAACGGCCGAAGACTTTCTGGGTAGCGAAGTGACCGAAGCCGTAGTAACGGTACCGGCCTACTTTAATGACTCCCAACGTCAAGCCACTAAAGAAGCGGGTGAGATTGCCGGTCTGAAGATTCAGCGAATCATCAATGAGCCAACGGCAGCTGCTTTAGCTTATGGTTTGGATAAGCGAAATAAAGATATGACCATCGCGGTGTATGACCTCGGCGGGGGTACTTTCGATATCTCAATCCTTGAATTAGGAGAAGGGGTGTTTGAGGTGAAATCAACCAACGGTGATACGCACCTGGGTGGTGACGACTTCGACCGCGTATTGATTAACTTCCTGGCCGACGAATTTAAGAGTCAGGAAAATATTGATCTGCGCAAAGATCCGATGGCGCTACAGCGCCTGAAGGATGCGGCAGAGAAAGCAAAAATTGAGCTTTCTTCATCTTCGGAAACCGAAGTGAACCTGCCTTATATTACAGCGGTAGATGGTGTGCCTAAGCACCTGGTCACGAAGATTTCTCGTTCTAAATTCGAGCAATTGGCCGATGATTTGGTGCAGCGCACACTGGAGCCTTGCCGTCTGGCATTAAAAGATGCCGGTATGGATAAGAGTGATATCGATGAGGTGATCCTCGTAGGTGGTTCTACTCGTATCCCACGCATTCAGCAGGCGGTAGAAGATTTCTTTGGTAAAAAGCCTAACAAAGGGGTAAACCCAGATGAGGTAGTAGCCGTAGGTGCTTCTATTCAGGGTGGTGTATTGAGTGGTGATGTACAGGATGTACTGCTGCTGGATGTAACACCATTATCCATGGGTATTGAAACAATGGGTGGTGTGTACGATGTCGTTATCGAATCAAACTCCACGATTCCGACCAAAAAATCTAAAATTTATTCAACTGCTGCGGACAACCAGCCTTCAGTAGAGATTCATATCTTACAGGGAGAGCGTCCGATGGCCAAAGATAACCGTACCGTAGGTCGATTCATTCTGGATGGAATTCCACCCTCACCACGTGGTGTGCCCCAGATCGAAGTGACTTTCGACATGGACGCCAACGGTATTCTGACCGTATCTTCCAAAGATAAAGGAACCGGCAAAGAACAGAGTATTCGCATTGAAGCTTCTACAGGTTTGTCAAAAGAAGAAATCGCACGTATGAAAGCCGAAGCCGAAGCAAATGCCGACGCTGACAAAGAAGCACGTGAAAAGGTAGATCAGCTGAATGCTGCTGATACTTTGATCTTCCAAACCGAAAAGCAGCTGAACGAATTTGGTGATAAAGTACCTGCCGATAAGAAAGGTACCATCGAATCTGCCCTGGCTGAACTGAAGGAAGTCCATAAAGCAGAAGATATGGATAAACTGGAAGCAGCCACCAAAGCATTAAACGATGCATGGCAGGCAGCTAGCCAGGATATCTATCAGGCACAGCAGGAAGCTGGTGCCGCTGGTGCTGATCCGAATGCCGGAGCTACGAACGACCAGGCTGGAGATAGTACCGGAGCCGACGATGACGTCACCGACGTCGAATTTGAAGAAGTGGATGAGAATAAGTAATCTATTCTCTGAATGGTATACTGAAAAGCCTTGCCCTATGGGTGGGGCTTTTCTCGTTTATCGACTTTTGTTAAGCCTTTCCAGGACGGTATCTATCGAAAGGAACCGGTAAAGGCTATCCTCCTTTGGCAATTCCCAATTTGTCCCGGCCGGTGGCGGATTCGTTGGAAATACGAATCCCAATAATTCGTGCTGCGCATTAAAAACGGGGCTGGCGGCATTATCCTCCCAGGCCGGAAGCTCGGCTATTCCGCCGCCGCCCAGTAAATGCAGGCGCTGGGTCGCATTAGCTTCCAAATAGGGAAGGGATTCAACTTCGGCGATGGCTTTGAGCCAGGCCCGCTCCAATGCTGTCCATTCCTGAAAGGCCTGTCGGTAGGGATGGTTAACATTTTCTTCTTGATCGTGCAAGAGCTGCCGGAAGAAAATATAGCCCGCGTCTCTTTCCAGTTTCTGGTATAAGGCTTCGGTATCTTCTTCTTCCAGGATGGATTTTAATTGTTGGGGCCGTGTCAGTAAGCTTTCGCCGTAGAGCTGGCTACCCAGCCTTTCAAATGATTTGCCGCTGCTCCGGATTTGATCAATGAGTGCGGTGGAGAAATAATTGGCCTGACTTTCGTCAAAATACAGGGGCATTAAGGTTTGAAATAGCTTTTGGTCAATGCCCGGGTTCCAGTTGTTTACCCAGGATTCCAGAAAGGCTACTGTTCGTTCCGCTGTATCTACTTTTTTTCCTTGCTGCCCGTCTAGAAAACGGCTGAGCGGGATGAGTTGTATAGCCTGGTTGAGGCTTTGGCTAAGATGATAGAAATGGTGTCGTTTTTCCAGGCCTGCTTTCGCCTGGACGAGTTCCTGCTGCAGCCTTAGTAAGGCTGGGTAAATCAGGTATTTATTTTCTCTCTGTTTTCTGTTAGCTACTGCTTTTTCCTCTTCGAGGTAGCGCTGAGCAGAAGACTGCTGCGTATAGAATTCCACCAGTTTTTGGGGCGGGAGTCTTCGAAAAGACTGGTAGACCGCCATGGTGGGTTTCAATATTTGCAGGCTACTTTTCAGGGTGCGGAGGTGTAAAGCCAGTGCAGAAGCAGAGCTGTAGTAATGGGTCTGGGGTGGATAATTGATGAGGTAAGCTGCCCCTTGCAGGCTGTCCCTGAGATTGATTTTGGGCATATAGGGGTAGGGGCTTTCGTCTAAAATACGCAAGAGGGCGTAATCTTTACCATTGGAATAATTGGTATAGGCCAGTAATTGTACCTGGGTATAATCCAGATAGCGGTGCTGAAAAAATCGGCTTTGACCCTGATAGCTGTTTACGGCGGTTCTCACTGCAGGGGTTGCCTTTTGCTGGAGTCGAATTTGGGCGAGCTTGCGCTGAATCTGGGCTATGGTTGCGGCTTCACTTAATTCCTGGTCTTCTGAAGGGAGGATTTTTTTTGTGATATCTACGGCCTCTAGCGGAAAACTAAGCACTACGTTTTTTAGCGAAAGCGGTACCGGGAAAACCACTACCTCTGCGGTATCTTCTAATGGAAGGTAGTCTGCTATCGCTGTTTTAGCCACCAGTACGATGCCCGAAGCATCTATCAAAGTCGTCGGGAAGCGACCATTCAGCTGGCCCACGGCTCTATTGTTTTGGCGAAAGCCATCCCGTCCGGAAGCTCCCCAAATACTATCTACCAGGGCCACCGTATCTAATTGGCTGGGGTGTAATAAATAAGATTGTGCCCGACCGCTGAGTAAGGCGAAATGGAACAGGCACAGTACGAAAAGGTGCTTCATGAGAAATCGCTTTTAAATTTCTATCTTTTCAGGAAAACAGCTATTTTGAGGCAGAACCTAAGAAGTTTAACGAAACCAAAATAAACAAAATTCTATGGCAACGCTCGAACCTGCGGTACAAAACAAAGTTAATGCCTGGCTAAACGGCGATTATGATAAGCAAACCAAAGAAGAAATCCAGAAACTATTAGATCAGGGAGATCTCGACACGCTTACGAACGCCTTTTATAAGGATCTGGAATTTGGTACCGGCGGAATGCGAGGTATCATGGGCGTCGGTTCTAACCGGGTAAATAAGTATACCTTAGGCGCTGCCACTCAAGGGTTTAGCAATCATCTGTTAAAGACTTTCCCGAACGAGGATCTTAAGGTGGTGATTGCCCACGATAGCCGAAATAACTCGGATACCTTCGCTCAGGTGGTGGCGGATGTCTTCTCCGCCAATGGAATCTATGTGTACTACTTTGAAGGACTTCGACCTACGCCGGAACTGTCTTTTGCTATTCGGGAGTTAGACGCCCACGGTGGAGTTATGCTGACGGCTTCGCATAATCCTAAGGAATATAACGGCTATAAAGCTTACGGTGCTGATGGTGGGCAACTGGTCTCGCCCAACGACACCAGTGTCCTGGAGGAGGTGCGTAAAATAGAAGATATCAAGGACATTAAATTCAAAGGTAATCCGGATAATATTGAAAAAATCGGAGCGGCCATCGACGAACGTTATTACGAAGAACTGGAAAAGCTTTCCATCTCTAAAGCAGCTATTCAGCGGCAGAAAGACCTGAAAGTTGTCTTCTCACCCATCCACGGAACGGGCGCAGTATCCGTGCCCCCCGTGCTGGAGCGCTTTGGTTTTGAAAACGTTATTCTGGTCGAAGAGCAAATGAAGGCCGATGGTAATTTCCCTACGGTCGTTTATCCCAATCCAGAGGAGCGTGAAGCTTTGACCCTGGCGCTAAAAAAGGCCAGGGAAGTTGATGCTGACCTTTTAATGGCTACCGATCCGGACGCCGATCGGGTAGGAATTGCCATTAAAAATAATGAAGGGGACTTCGTACTGGTCAATGGAAACCAGGCCGCCTGTCTTTTGGTAAATTATGTGCTAACCGCCTGGGAAAAAGCGGACAAGCTGACGGGTTCCGAATTTGTAGTGAAGACCATCGTGACCTCTTATCTAATTGATAAAATTGCCGAATCTAAGGGCGTAGAATGCTTTAATACCCTGACCGGCTTTAAATATATCGGTGAGCTAATGACCAAATACGAAGGGCAGCGCACCTTTATCGTTGGTGGAGAAGAAAGCTATGGTTATCTGGTAGGAGAGCACGCCCGCGATAAGGATGCGGTCATCTCCTGTGCCATGATGGCTGAGATGGTGGCTTATTATAAGGATCAGGGACGCAGTCTCTACGACGCACTGCTGGACCTGTACGAAGAATATGGCTTCTATAAAGAGAAATTGGTTTCCCTAAAGCGAGAAGGAAAAAAAGGAGCCGAAGAAATACAGGCCATGCTGAAATCACTGCGTAAAACGCCACCGGCTACCCTAGGGGGATCCAAAGTAATCATGGTCAAGGACTACCTCTCGGGAGAATCGAAAAACCTGGAGGACGGTAGTACCGAAAAGATTGACCTCCCTTCTTCTAATGTACTACAGTTCTACACGGAAGATGGCGGGATCATTTCTGCGCGTCCCTCTGGTACGGAACCTAAGGTGAAATTCTACTGCAGCGTCAACGCGCCATTGTCCGATAAATCGACGTTTAAAGCGGTAGAAGCTGATCTGGATGCCCGTTTAGACCGTATTATGTCGGATTTAGGCGTTGCTTAGCGCTGTCCTTTTACCTTCATTTTGAGCGCATAGACCGATCCCATGGCGGTGATGAACAGGGTTTTCCGGTTCTTACCGCCAAAGGTAACATTGGCCGTCCAATTTTCGGGAATGGGGATGTGGGCAATTTGCTCGCCTTCCGGCGAAAAGACGGTGACACCGTCGCCCGTTAGGTATAGATTACCTTCGCTATCGAGCGTCATTCCGTCGGAGCCCATCTCACAGTGTAGCTGGCGATTGCTAAGGCTGCCATCCGCCTGAATTTGGAAGCGATACGTTTTTTGCGCCTTAATGTCCGCTACGTAGAGCAGACTGCCATCTGCCGTTCCAATAATACCGTTTGGCCGTTCAAAATCGCTGGCGGCTATCCGTAGTGTGCTGTCGGGGGCGAAGTAATAGACCCGTTCTTCGGGAATTTCCTTTTCGCTGCGGGTCCAGTATTTCCTTTGGTAGAAAGGATCGGTGAAGTAGATGCCACCCTTAGTGTCGATCCACAGATCATTCGGTCCGTTCAGTTTTTTACCCCGAAAGTCTTTGATGAGGACCTGCACCGTTTTATCGGGGCTAATCTTCCACAATTCATTTTTTGCATCGGCACAGGCGTAGAGATTACCTGCGGGGTCAAAGAATAAACCATTGGCACGACCGGCGGGCTCCAGATAATTGGAGATGGTGCCTTTTTTGCTGTTCCAACGCATGATTCGATTGTTGGGTTGATCCGTAAAAAAAACATTCCCCTTGGCATCGACGGCCGGACCCTCGGTAAAGCTGAAAGCGGCACTGAGTCGCTTGGGCTGCTCTTTGGGTGAAAAGAGCTTATGCTCCCCATCTGTTTGTGAAAACGCGGAGGAATGCGACAGTAGTAGACTGCTGGCAAGTAATAAGTAAAAATGGAAATGCTTCATGCAGTAATGTTACAAAATATTTTTAAAATAGCTGACTTGACCTCTTCCTTATTTTGCGGTAATCACACGCCGCAGCCGGATGTCATCGGAAGCAGCACCCACCATGATTTCAATAGGACCGGGCTCTAAAACGAAGGCATGCTCCTGAACATCCCAGTAGCTTAATTCCTGGGCAGGAACGGCGATGGTAATAGTCTTTGTGGAGCCGGCCGGGATATGCTCCCTTTTAAAACCTTTTAATGCTTTGTGTGGACGTTCCACTCTGGAGTTGGGAAAAGCCACGTAGGCTTGTACGACCTCATCGCTATCCATATCCCCTCTATTGGTAATTTCCACCCTAAGCAGTAGGGTATCTCCGGTGGTTATTTCCGGGGTTGGGATACCTAGACTCCGGTAATCAAAGGTAGTGTAGCTCAGGCCATGTCCGAAAGCAAATAAGGGTTCGTGCTGATCGTACATATAAGTTCTGCCGTTGCGAATATTATAGTCAAGGATAGGTGGAAGCTGATCAATGGAAGCCGACCAGGTCTGGACCAGTCGTCCGGCCGGGCTAATATCACCAAAGATCACATCGGCCAGCCCATTACCCAGCTCCTGACTAGCCTGGGTAAGGTGCAGGATGGCCGGTACATTTCTTTTCGACCAGGGAATGGCGTAAGGAAAACTGGATACTAATGCCAGTACCGTGTTCGAATTAGCGGCTTTGACTAGTCGGACCAGATCTTCCTGCTCGAGACTGATCGCCTGCCGATCTACCTCTTCGCGTCCATCGCTGGCGACCAGGTTTTTACCCCAGCCTAAGCCATAGCTCAAAGGGTGGTTACCAACACAAACGATGGCTACATCGGCTTTTTTCGCTGCAATTACGGCAGAATCTGCTTTATTGGAAGCGGCGAAATAGACTTCCACGTCGTCTCCAACCGCATTCTTAATCCCCTCCAGTACCGATACGCGATAAGGCGGGGTACCAGCGTACCAATCGGAAACGACCATATCAGCACTGGGGCCAATGACGGCGATGGAAGATATTTTTTCTTGGTCTAGCGGGAGCAGCCCCTCATTTTTTAGCAGTACGACGGACTTCTGGGTCGCTTCCCGAGCTAGTGCCCGGGCCTCGGGTTTTAGCCAGGGGCGAGTGGTGTCGGCGATGCCCATTTGACGGTAAGGATTATCGGGACTGTCGTCCAAAAGGCCTAGCTTGAGCAAAATCCGCAGGGTGCCTTTGACGGCTTGGTCAATATCCGCTTCGTTAATAAGGCCCTGCTCCAGAGCTGATTTGACGTGGGGGCGGTAGGTATCCAGGAACATGGTAATCCCAGAATGAATACAGGCCGCTGCCGCTTCGGGTAAATTCTCATAATACTGATGCGAGGTGACGAGTCGTTGGAAGCCACCACCGTCGGTGCAGATAATACCATCTTGTCCCCATTCCTCGACGGCAATATTTTCTAGCATGGGGTGGACGTGACAGGGAATACCATTGTATTTATTATAAGCGGCCATAAAGGCTCTGGAACCTCCCTCAATAATACCTTTATAAAAGGGATAGGAATAATACTCCCTAAAAAGCCGGTCGTCAAAATCGGAAGAATTGGTAAAGCGATTGTTTTCATTACTGTTGGCCAGAAAGTGCTTCATGAGGGAAGCGGTCTTCCAGTATTTTGGATGGTCTCCCTGTAGCCCCTTTACGTAGGCGACGGTCAGCCGACTAGCCAGGAAAGCGTCTTCTCCGTAACACTCTTCCGTACGACCCCAGCGAATGTCGCGGCCCAGATCCGCATTAGGGGCCAGTACGATTAGTCCGCCACTTCGGTAGTTTTCGTTTTGGGTCAGAAAGCGTGCCTCATCGGCTTCCCAGGCCGCAATTTTTTGGTGTAAAGCCGGATCCCACATCTGCGCCAGGCCAATGGCCTGGGGAAAGGTCGTGGTGGGGGCTTCTCCCTCTCCTTTAACCGCCCAATTGGCAGGACCACTAAGTGCCAGTCCGTGTAAGCCTTCAATGATTCGGATACCCCGTGCCCCAATTCTAGGAACTCCCGGCGGACGAGAAGACAGGTTGTCTATTTTTTCTTGCAGCGTCATTAAGGAAATCAGGTTGTCGAGTCGGGCCTCGTCGGAAAGGCGGGTGTTTTGAAAAGGGTACTGCTGGGCACTCATACTTAGAGGTAGAGATAGTAGGCAAAGCAGCAAGAGTATTGAATGTTTATTTTTCATGCTCATTATGGTTTTATAAATTTGGCGTTTCAGTCAGAAAAGCTGGATAGATCAATAAAAAAGTATTAGGAACAGTCTCACCCCGGGAGTTGTGCGGATCCGCCTAAGGCGGACCTCCGCACTTTTACTTGATATGATAACTTATTTATATTACATAGTACTATCTTCCCAAGAGTTTTAGAAGTTTAAATCGCTTCAATAATGTCTGGTAAGATAATAAACAAAAAAGATATGAATCGAAGAACAAGTCTGGCTTCTCTAGGCGGATTCGCCTCCTTACTCTTAGCTAATCCGCTTAAAATAAATAAGGATAAAATAAGTAACACCACGGGCAGGAAAAAATTTAAATACTGTCTTAATACCAGCACCATTAGTGGCTGTGGGGAGTATTCCGTAGTGGATTATATCCATATCGCGGGCGAGGCCGGCTACGATGGCGTGGAACTCTGGATGGGCGATATTCAAAAATACCTGGAGCAGGGTGGGGGGAAAGCCGACATCAGAGCGGCTCTCAGTCAACATAAGCTGATATTTGAAAATACGATTGGTTTTGCACCCTGGTTGGCTGGTGCAGCAGGTACGGAGGCTATGCGGGCTGATATGGAACTACTGGCGGAGCTGGGAGCCAAACGCATTGCGGCACCACCGGTGGGATACAAAGATAAAAAGCCTTTGGATCTGCTCAAGGTAGGCAAACAGTATAAAAACCTGTTGGAGATCGGTCGGGAAACGGGCGTAATGCCGCAGTTAGAGTTCTGGGGCGCCTCCGATATCTTTTGGCATCTGGGGCAGGCCATGATGGTGCTGACAGCTACGGGCGACGAGGATGCTCGTTTACTACCCGATATTTATCATTTATTCCGGGGAGGGTCGGATTTTGCTGCCTTGGATTTACTGAATGGTCGTTACATCGAGGTGTTCCATATGAATGACTTTCCGGGGAATAAACCAAGGCTGGATCAGACCGATGCCGATCGGGTTTTTCCGGGAGATGGTGTCGGGCCGGTGAAAAATGTACTGTCTTACTTGTCTGCTGCCGGCGGAGATAAAGTATTGTCACTGGAGTTATTCAATCGTAGCTATTGGCAGCGTCCGGCGCAGGAAGTAGCGGAAGAAGGGTTGGAAAAGATGAAAAAGCTATCATAAAAGATTAATTTTTTTCAAAAAGCAGCTTTGCTTGAGCATATGGCGCCTGGTTTGGTCGATATGAAAAAAGATTTGGGAGGTATTTTGGATCATATACGTAATCATAATAATGCCGGGTTTAGTGATGATACTAAAAGCCTTTTTTGATCACGGGCATTGTTTAAATATTGTACCAGATAAAGATATTCCAAAAGCATCTTTGAATGGAAGTTGTTTAAAAACTCCTCACTGAGCCCTTGACAACACATTGAAAGCCAATACGGCAGCTCTTTTTTTCCTTCGTCCGCCTGAGGCGGATGGCTACGAGGAAAAAAGTAGCCTTGTCTTGACTTCCAAGCCGTTACCAATCGGTGAGTTAAATAAACTGGCGAGTAATATCTCTATCGGTAGAGACTGGGCCGGTGTACATTACTTCACGGATTACTATGAATCTATCTTGATGGGAGAACAGATCGCTATCAGTATTCTAGAGGAGCAAAAGCTGACTTATGGGGAGAACTTTTCGATGACAGTTACTCTATTCGGCGGTGGTAGTATTAGGGTTTAAATTTTTGTAAACTACCAAGAGGAATAAAAAAAGCGCTGAGTCAGACGACTCAGCGCTTGTATTTGGTGCCCGGGGGGGGACTCGAACCCCCACGCCCTAAGGCACACGCACCTGAAACGTGCGCGTCTACCAATTCCGCCACCCGGGCTAATCTTGGTACCGAAGGCGGGAATCGAACCCGCACTCTGTTGCCAGAACTGGATTTTGAATCCAGCGCGTCTACCAATTCCGCCACTTCGGCAAGTAGGGGTGTGTTGCGGAGGGCAAATATAGAATACTTTTTGATTTACTGCAAAGGATTTTTGGGATTTATTTTAGCTCTCTACCCAAATATACTCCGTATCAAATCCAGGCCATTCGCATAGAGCACCAGCCCGATGACGATCACAAAACCGATGATGGTGGCGATCTCCATAAACTTATCGCTGGGCTTCTGGCCGGTTACCAATTCGTAGAGCAGGAACATAACGTGTCCACCGTCTAGCGCCGGGATGGGCAGAAGATTCATGAAGGCTAAGATTAGAGAAAGGATAGCGGTCATTTCCCAGAAGCGTTCCCAGATCCATTCGGTGCCGTACATGCCGGCGATAGTTCCGAAACCACCCAGGCTGTCCTTGACCTTAATATTACCCCGGAACATCTGACCGAAAGCCTTCAGCTGATCATTCAGGAAACCTACCCCCTTACGATAGCCAGCGGGTAGCGCCTCTCCCAGCGAATATTCCTGGGTCTCAGATCCTAGTATTTCAAACTGATTATAAGTACCAATGCCTACTTTGGCATCTTCGGTGGTGGTCATTTGTAACTGGACGGTATCCCTTTGGTTACGCAGTACCTCCACGGTAACTTCCTCTTCGCTTTTACCCTCAATAGCTTCGACGAAGTCAATAGCAAATGGGGTGGGTTCTCCATTCAGCGAAAGCAGTTGATCGTCTTGTTGCATTCCGGCCTGATCGGCGGGACCGTCTTCGGCGACTTGCTTCACAATAAAGGGATAGCGCGGCCCAAACAGGCCATATCCTTTGTACTTGTAACTCGAAAGCATGGTCGTGAACTTCTCATCAATGGGCACCACAACTTCCTGTCCATTCCGCTGAACAGTTACCGATTCTACATTATTGATAACGATTTCGCGGATCAGTAAGCGGTTATTGAATTTGTCGAAAGGTTGATCGCCAATGGCCAGTACCTTATCGCCGTCTCGCAGACCCATATCCTGGCCCAGAGAATCGACGTAGATGCCGTATTTGACGTTTTCATTGGGTAGATATTCTTCGCCCCAAACGAACAGAACCATCGCATAAATGAAAAACCCCAACAGGAAGTTAACGGTTACACCTCCTAACATGATGATGAGGCGCTGCCAGGCGGGCTTGGAGCGGAACTCCCAGTCCTGAGGTTCGCCAGCCATCTGCTCTTTGTCGAAACTCTCGTCGATCATACCGGATATCTTTACGTAGCCACCTAGCGGCAGCCAGCCGATACCGTATTCCGTTTCGCCTTTTTTATATTTAAATAAAGAGCCTCCCCAGGCATCAAAAAACAGGTAAAACTTCTCCACCCGGGTACCAAATAGTCGAGCCGGAATGAAATGCCCTAACTCGTGCAGCACAATCAGAATGGACAAACTCAGAAAAAGCTGGCCCACCATAATCAAAATTCCCATACAGTTATTGTCGTTTTTGCTCTTATCTCTTTGGAGAGACCGAACTAAAGTTTATTTTTTTGCAAATAGATGCACTTTTAACATTGTCCTGAGGAACAATGTTGTACAAGAAATGCAAATGTACACGCTTTTCACTAAATTTCGGGCATTCCTGTAGGGATTGCGACGAAATGAGAAAATCCTTCGAGCTATATGAATGTATTTTACACGAATCGAATAGAAGGCAACCTGGCATTTTTAGCGGAAGCCGAAGCCAAACACCTGGGAAAGGTCATGCGGAAGAAAGTTGGCGACACCATCCACCTGATTGACGGGGTAGGGGGACGCTACACCGGAGAAATTGTCGAACTGGAAAAACGTAGCGCTACCATACAAGTACTGGAAGGTAGCCAGGAAGCCGATCCGCCCGCCCGCCTGCACCTGGCCGTGGCGCCACCTAAGAATAATAGCCGCCTGGAGTGGTTGCTGGAAAAAGTAACCGAGATCGGCGTGGACGAGATTTGGCCCTTTGTCAGTTTTCATTCGGAGCGGAAAATCATTAAAACCGAGCGACTGGAGAAAATCTTACTCGCGGCCACCAAACAATCCCTTAAAGCAAGGTTGCCACGACTGCACGCACTGCAGGGATTTACGGAATTACTAGACGAGTTGGTCTCCCTTTTTCCCGAAAGGGTAGAGAAATATATTGCCTACATCGATCCGCAGGTAAATTTGCATCTACAGGATAACTATTCGGCCGGAAAAGACGTTGTTATTCTGATCGGACCCGAAGGTGGGTTTTCCGCCGAAGAGGTGGCGCTGGCCAAAGAGAAAGGCTTTCGTCCCGTGTCTCTGGGGCCCGCTAGACTGAGAACGGAAACGGCAGGACTGGTCGCCACTACGATTGTTCAATTAAAAAATCAGACTATATGAAATATCTAAAATATCTCGCATTATGCCTGGCTATTTTCACGCTAAGTAGCTTTTCCTGGGAAGAAGATTCGGCTACGCTGAAATTGGCCTTACTAAAATATAACGGAGGCGGAGACTGGTACTCTAATCCCACCTCTCTTCCTAATCTTGCCGCTTTTTGTAATGAGGTTTTAGGGACGGACTTCGATACGGACTATGCGGTAGTAGAAGTGGGAAGTGCAGAAATATTTAATTATCCCTTTATCCACATGACCGGCCATGGTAATGTGGTTTTTTCTGATACGGATGCCGCAAACCTGCGGAATTATCTGATTGCCGGAGGCTTTCTACACATTGATGATAATTACGGGATGGATCGTTTCGTACGGGTAGCTATGAAAAAAGTATTTCCTGAGCAAGAATTTGTGGAGTTGCCCTTTGAACACGAGGTCTACCGGCAGGAGTATACCTTCAAAGATGGTTTACCTAAGATTCACAAGCATGATGAAGAACCTTCGCGTGGGTTTGGTATATTTTGGGAAGGACGCCTGGTTTGCTTTTATTCTGTGGAATGTGATTTGGGCGACGGCTGGGAAGACGAAGAAGTGCATAATGACCCGCCGGAAGTACGTCTACAGGCCTTGAAAATGGGAGCAAATTTGGTGCAATACGCTTTTCAACAGTGACAAGCATTAAGCGCGGAGCAAATCCCTTTTGGTTTTGGTATACCTGCGAATATTAACCCAAAAAACCATGAATAGATAGATGATCAGCGGACTTCCTAGCGTACCACAGGAAAGATAAATGAAATACAAGCGCACTCTGGAGCTGGCAATACCCATTTTGTCTCCGATGTATTCACATACGCCAAAAGCAGACTGTTCCAGGTAATTTTTCATCTTTTTCATAATTCGCTCGTTTATTGGGTTGAGAATTAGCTTAAAATTTATTCCATATATTATTTATTGGTATGCGATGTCCTAACAAGAAACACCTTGAAAAGTTGAGAAATGACCAGGCTTTTTGGGCATGAATACCTGTATCCGTATTCATTACGATTAAATCATCCCCCTTTAGACTGTTTTCTGTAATATAAATGGAAGTATGGTAAACTACCCGTTTATTTTGTTTGATTTTGAGAATATACTCTCCCGCTTGCCCGTAGGCAAAAGTGAAGCGGCTGTCTTTGAGTAGGCGCTGGGTTCCATTGCCGAAATCTATCTCCAGGTCATGAGTGGAAAACGCTCCCTGGTTTAGTGTAAAACGGATGGGCGTATCTACCGTAAAACTACCCTGTACCCGGAGCGGTACACTCGCTTCATTCAGTCCTGCCGGTTCTTGTTTAGCCTGGAAGGCGTAACTCAGCCCCAGACAACCAATACCAATGATTAAAAGCAGTAGAATTCTTTCCAGAGAAAGACCATTTGTTTTTTGATCCATATGTTCGATGGTTTACACATTTCTCTCCCGGCTGTATCCTATGCAGGAAACAGAAAAGGAAATGTAGTAATGAAATAGTGGGTTCATCCATCGCATTTTCGCATAGGGTATAGAGCTGTAAATCGTTTGACACGATTCGGAGCCCATACCTACTGGTGCACAGGAGAAAACCGAACAAATGGAGTACTGTCTAGGAATGTGAAGCGTAGAAAAAACTACGGATACTGTTTATAGGTAGGTATAATGGGTGTCTATCTGTGAGTATGACACAAATATATTAATAAAAATCTTAATACAAAATCAAATTAAGAAAAAATTTAATGCGTTTTAACCGTCTCCTTTTTTCTTACGGCGCATTTCTGCCTGACGCATGGGCATACTGTCAATCAGATCAAATATTTCTTGACGGGGGTACCCATCTGTTTTTCTGGCTTTTATCCCTCCGTCTTTTCCAATTAAAAGGACGAGGAAGGGAAGTTGGTCTGGGTTGTACTTTCTCCGGATAAGGGTACGATCGGATGGGCTCAGTTCAGGTCGGCTACTTTGTGAAAAAATAGAATAAATACGGATATCTCTATCTTTTAGTCCGGCGGAATCTGCGCGGAGATTGTCCATCTGCTGCAGGTAGGTAGGTCCGTTTTCATCTGCAAAAATAAGGATAAGGCGATGTTTCCACTGGTGGTCTTCGAATTGGGCGAGCATAGTTGTGGTACTTAGTATAAAAGTGAATAAAGCGAATAGAAATAATCGCATAAACTTTTATCTTTCTAACGCATACCTTTAATACTGGTTCAGTGTGGCACAAAGGATTCCGCAAGCTACGGCTGCATTCAGTGATTCTGCTCCGGCACTGGGACCTTTAGGGATGTGTATCTTTCGGTCGATTTGCGCCCTGGTTTCGGACCGGATCCCCTGGCCCTCGTTTCCAATAACGAGAATACCGGGGTGCGCCTCGGAGAGGCGGAATACATTTTCACCATCCATTGCAGCGGCATAAATACTGATCTCGTTATGCCTGGTCTTTACCTCTTCTAGAGGCACTTTAAGGACTGGCACCCGCAGAATGGCTCCCATGGTAGATTGCACCACTTTGGGATTATATAAATCGGTAGTATCTGCGCTACAGAAAACGGCGGCCCAGCCAAACCAATCTGCAATGCGCAGAATAGTTCCCAGGTTGCCCGGGTCTTGAATACCATCCAGGTAGAGTGACCACTTACTGTCTAAATTTAATGCTGAGAAAGACCAGTCTTGCTGCTCGGCTACGATCAGAACCTCGGGAGGGGTACGCAGCGCTGATAATTGCTTCATTTGTGTGGGGCTCACCACGGAATAAATATCTTTGTAAAGACTCAGTAAATCGGGATGAGCGGCCTGCCAGGCGGTACTTACAAAACAGGCCTTCAGCTTAAGTTGACGATTTGTTAAAATCTCTTTGCATATTTTGTCCCCTTCTGCTACGAAATTGTTAAACTTATCGCGATACTTTTTTAATTGTAACGATCGTACAAATTTTGCGTTATTCTTAGAGAATTTCATTGATTTGTAATTTTATGCGCCTCGATCATCTGCTTACCGTGCTGCTCATTGCCGTATTATTTTTGCTACAGAGCTCTTGTAGTAGCAGTAAGTTTTTAAGCGATGATGAATATTTACTGAAAAGTAATGAGATAATCCTAAACGAATCGGAGAAAATTGACAATAAGCGTAGTTTAAAGTACGAATTGTCGACACTCTACCGACAAAAGGTGAACGGAAAGTTCTTTTTTATTCCCCGGGAGAATTTTTATTTCCCACCAGAACAGGCCGAAGCCGATGGCAAAAACCATACTTTTCGCAAGTGGATCAATCGGGTTATTGCCCAGCCTCCGGTGATCTTTGACCCCGATCAGGCCGAGCAAACGGTGGACGTTATGCAGCGCTACCTGAATGATAAAGGCTATTATAATGCCGAAGTCTTTTTTGAAGACGAAATACGGGGGAAATCCAAAATGCACCTTCGCTATTTTGTTTATCCGGAAAAGCAGCTCAAAGTCGACACGGTAACTTTTGAGTCGGAAGATCCCATCGTTGACAGTCTGCTGCAAGCGATTAGCTATCGAACTCTTTTTCAGCCCGGTGCCGCTTTGGATCGACAGTTGATTCAACAGGAAAAAACGCGGATATCAGATTATTTGCGAAACAACGGCTACGCAAAATTCACGGCCAGTTATTTCCCTCGTCGTCTGGAGGCGGATACTACGATTTCTCCCAACCGTGCGCACGTTTATCTTAAAGTAAATCGGCCATACGAAGATTCACTACACCGGGTGTTCCGGGTAGGCCGGATCACCGTTTTTCCGGAATACGATATTAAGCAGCCCCCATCCGCATATCGGGATACCTTAATTGGTCAGATACATTTCCGTATACTCAATAACGAATTTTTGGTACGTCCTCAGGTCATTTTGGACGCTATTTATCTAAAACCCGAGACCATTTATCGGCAGCGAAACTACGATCTCACCAACCAAAGTCTAGGTAATTTAAGTATTTACCGGTTTGTGCGAATTGAAGAAGTAGCCGATTCTCTCTATCCACAAATCTTAAACTTCCGAATTGAGTTGACGCCGAATAAACTCAATGAATTAGGTGTTGATTTTGAACTGGATTATACCAACCGAAGCAATACCTCGGGGGCGGGTAACCTGATTGGGGTGAGTGCTTCTCCTTCACTGCGTAATCGCAATTTCCTCGGGGGTGCCGAAGTATTTATCAGTGATGTTAGTGCGGGGGTTGAAATCAACCCGGAAGATAGAAACCGCTTTTGGAATACGATTGATTTTGGTACTCAACAGGATCTTTATTTACCCCGCTTTCGGGATTACCTGGGCTTTTGGCGCCTGCTGAATAAAATCAGCTTTCAGCGCAGTGACCCGTCTGATTATTCTTCATTTTACGAGGATATCCAGGCTAGTGCCACGACGCGAATACGGACTAGTTTCAATTATACTTTATTACTGGATTTTTATCGTTACAATCTATTGACGGTTTCCTACGGTTACGATTACAATCGGGACAAGAATAACCGCTACATCATCAATAACCTGGCCATTGATTACTTTAACCCGACGACTCAGCCCCGCTTCAACTCTCTGTTAGAAGAGAATCCTTTTCTGGCGAGGAGTTTTGGCGATCAATTATTTACCAGTCTGGTCTTTCGAGAATTTGATTACGTATACAATGGGCCTACAAACCGCCTGGGCGATCGTCGTTATCTCGGGCTGAATATCGAAACGGCAGGAGCGGAGGTATGGGCCTTGAATTCCATTTATAATGGATTTGCCAATCAGGCTGATACCTTCCGGATTAGGGATACCGATTTTTCTCAGTATATCCGCATGGAAGCCGATGTACGCTTATTACGGGCTTACAGTGGTAATACTTCGCTGGCGACTCGCTTCGCCTTCGGTATTGCCCGTCCCTTTGGCTTTAGTACGGATGTACCTTACGTAAAACAATTCTACGTTGGGGGCCCCAACAGTATACGGGGCTGGCCAGCGCGTAGTCTGGGGCCCGGTGGTTTTGTGGATTCCCTGACTTTAAATAACAATAATCCGCTTTTATTTTATCAGGCGGGTGACTTGAAGCTGGAATTCAATCTAGAGTACCGCTTCAATATTTTTTGGCGTTTGAATGGGGCAGTGTTTCTTGATGGCGGCAATATTTGGACCGTTCGCCCCGATCCTTCCCGTCCCGAGTCCCAATTTTTATTGCGCTCTAAGGTCATAACGGGACAGGACGGCCAATTGGTTATTGCGGATCCTTTTTACAAACAAATTGCACTGGGCACGGGCCTTGGCTTTCGATTTGATTTTACTTACTTTATCTTTCGCCTGGATTTGGGTATGCCTCTGAAATATCCCTACCGCTGGCGGAATGGTCAGTATTGGGTGCCGCCTTCGGAATGGCTCAAAGATATCAATCTGAATTTTAGTTTGGGGTATCCGTTTTAAGGTTAAAGTAGAAAGGTTAAAGGATTATGATCGATAAAGACGAAATTATTCAATATTTCCAGGGCTTACAGGACTCCATTTGCCATCAATTGGAAAAGGCAGATGGTGGCGGCATCTTTCGCGAAGATCATTGGGAACGCCCTGGTGGCGGGGGTGGTCGCTCGCGGGTGATTCAGGGGAAGCGTATAGAAAAAGGTGGCGTAAATTTCTCAGCCGTACACGGTACATTGAATGAAAAAGCGGGAAAAGCATTGGGCATTGCACCGGGCGACTTTATGGCTACCGGGGTTTCCATTGTATTACATCCTTTCAATCCACACGTGCCGATTATTCATATGAATGTCCGCTATTTTGAGATGAGTGAAGAGGTATGGTGGTTTGGTGGTGGTATTGACCTTACACCTCATTTTGTTGTTCCCGCTGAAGCCGCCTGGTTTCACCGGCAATTGAAGCAAGTCTGTGATGCGCACGATTCAGCCTATTATTCGGAATTCAAAAAATGGGCGGATGATTATTTTTATTTGCGCCACCGCAAGGAGACCCGTGGGGTAGGTGGTATTTTCTTTGATCGGCTTTCGCAAAATAAGCAACACGATAAAGCCCAGCGTTTCGCCTTTGTAAAGCAGGTGGGAGAGGCGTTTGCACCGATTTATGCCCATTTTTTAAATAAAAAAGCAGATTTGCCTTTTTCTACCAAAGAAAAAGCGTGGCAAGCCCTACGCCGGGGCCGCTATGTGGAGTTCAATCTGGTCTGGGATCGGGGCACAAAATTTGGTTTGGAGACCGACGGTCGTACCGAATCTATCCTGATGAGTATGCCACCAATGGCACAATGGGCATACGATCACCAACCAGAGCCCAATTCAGAAGAGGCCCGTACCCTCGGCCTTTTGAAAAAAGATATCGATTGGTTATCTCTACTGGCATAAAATCGTAAAGGGTTCCGTCTGGATGGTATTACTCCAGTTACCGGCCCGATCCCGGATGCGAATGGAATAAGACATGGTATCCGTAGGAAACTCTTCACTGGGTACACAGGTCACCCGGGTATTGGGAAAGGTACAGCAAAAGTACTTTGTATTAGGATTATTGGTGAGCTTGATGGCAATCTGCCCCGAAATACCATCTCCGGAGCCCAAAGCGGGAATCGGTTTGATTTTAAAGATGTTTTCGAAGTCATCCCGGCTATCCTTGAGGATAATATTTACGGAATCGGCATCTCCCAGATCACCATCGCCGTCGGTAAAGCCTATCCGAATAATTAGGGTGTCCAGATTCTCTATCGAATTACTACTCTGAGGAATTTGCGAGCGGCTGAGCCCCTCATAAGTAATGACGGGCTCCAGGGGATATACTGGTGGTTGACTACAGGCAAAGGCCAGGGCGCCAACGATTATAGAGAAGAATGTGTATTTTCGCATTTATTCGTTTTTTATTCACTAAAGAAAGGTACACTTTTTTGCAAATAGATAAAACCTCATTTTCGTCGTCCAGAGCGCTTTTAGCGCAAAAAATACGTTCGGCTCAGGTAGATCAGTTCGCTGATCTGGCGCTGGAAGTTTTTCATTTTCAGGCCACTTACAATTCCTTGTACCGGTCGTATTTGGAGCTGATTAATTGCTCCGTTGAATCGGTGAAAGATTGGCTACAGATTCCCTGTTTGCCCATTCAATTCTTCAAGAATCATAGGATCCAGACGGGAGTATGGGAGCCGACGAGGGTATTTACCAGTAGTGGGACAACAGGACAAACCACCAGTCGTCATTTGTTACACGACGATGACTGGTATTTTGCTATTGCCAAGCGTTGCTTCGAAGCGCAGTACGGCTCGCTTGCCGAATACTGCGTGCTCGGGTTATTGCCCGCTTATTTAGAACGCCAGAATTCCTCGCTGGTTTTCATGGTTGATTATTTTATTCGGGAAAGTAGTTATTCCGACAGTGGTTTCTTTCTCTACGACCACGAGGCTTTAATCCAGCGCATTACTGCCTGTAAACGACGAGGAATCCCGGTAGTGTTGATTGGCGTTAGCTTTGCACTATGGGATTTGGCCGAAGCCCATCACATAGACTACGAAGGGCTGATCGTTATGGAAACGGGAGGTATGAAGGGAAGGAAAAAAGAAATTACCCGCGAGGCTTTACACCGGATTTACCAGTCAGCCTTTGGTGATCGACCCATCCATTCTGAATACGGAATGACGGAGTTACTCTCCCAGGCTTACGCGCCCGCGGCGGGGCGGTTCTTGCCGGGGCCGACCATGCGCGTGCGGGGTAGAGAGATCACTGATCCGTTTAGTGCGCCCGTTTATAATCGAACGGCTGCATTAAATATTATAGATTTAGCGAATTTGGACACCATTAGTTTTATTGCCACGGACGATTTGGGAAAGGTGGCTTCCGATTTTTCCTTTAAGGTATTAGGACGAATGGACAACAGCGATTTGCGGGGTTGTAATTTGATGATTGATCGGTATTGAGGTTAAAGGGTATCCGCCAGTGGTAGATACCTTTATCTTTCATCCTAATGGATTTGAGCTTTTAGAGGTGTAGCGCCGCTTTTCTGGCCAGTAGCGTCTCTTCCGATTCTTCCCGTTCCGGATCAGGCACACAGCAGTCTACCGGACATACCGCAGCGCATTGTGGCTCTTCGTGAAAGCCCACGCATTCCGTACACTTGTCGGGAACGATATAATAAAACTCGTCCGATACTGGCTCTTGTTCTTCTTCTACACTTACTTCTTTACCCGTTTCGAGTGTGTAAGTACCCGAAAGGCTGGTGCCATCGGAGATAGCCCATTCTATTCCACCCTCGTATATTGCATTGTTGGGGCATTCTGGTTCGCAAGCACCGCAGTTGATGCACTCATCCGTAATCATTATCGCCATAAGACAATCTATTTTATTTGTTCAACGTCTTTTCGGACGCATAGTTTTTGTTTCGAGCGACAAAAATACATCATAAGCTTTCGATTCGCAAATCCAACCGAAAAAAGCTCAACGGACCCCATTAGGTATTTTAAAGGCATAAATGGTCGATTTTACTATCAAAAGGTATTTTTTGTTTAGAAAACGGTTGTTTGATTTAAATATATGTTGTAATATTGTAAGGAGGTTAACCCCAAAGCCGATTATATATTTGAACATACTAAGAGGAGTTCGCCTCAGGCGAACAAAAACTATGAGGTATTCGCCACTCGCGAATGCCTTTTTCTTTTCCCGATATTCTTGATCAGTAGCTTAACAATTCTTTCTAAAATTTGTAGTTTTAGCCCGCTTGCGAACGGATAGTCAGCAGGGCAGCTATTATAGCCTCAAACGATTAGACGCTCAGCTTGGCTAAACGGCACAATACAAGATATAAGAAATACAACACGACATGGCGAAGAGTAAGGCTAAAAAGGTCACCCCGCTGATGAAGCAGTACTTCAAAGTAAAAACGAAGTATCCGGATGCCATTCTGTTATTTCGAGTGGGTGATTTTTATGAAACTTTTGGGGAAGATGCGGTCAAAGCTTCGCGTGTACTGGGGATTGTACTGACGAGCCGTAATAATGGTGGAAGCGATATCGAGCTAGCCGGCTTTCCTTACCATTCGATGGATCTCTATTTACCCAAGTTGGTTAAGGCTGGATACCGGGTAGCGATTTGCGAACAGTTGGAAAAACCAAGTCCTCAGAAAAAGATTGTCAAACGGGGCGTCACCGAAGTAGTCACGCCTGGTATTGCGATCGATGATAAACTACTCGATCACAAGCAGAACAACTATCTAGCTTCCATTGCCTGGGGACGTAAAGGACAGACCGGTATTGCCTTCCTGGATATTTCAACGGGGGAATTTTTGGTGAATGAGGGAGACGAAAGTCAGCTGGATAAATTGATTCAGAGTTTTCAACCTTCGGAGTTAATCTTTGCCAAGAATCAAAAGAAAAATTTCACCAGACGATTTGGCGATAAGTACTACACTTTTCTGCTGGACGAGTGGGTGTATACCCTGGACTTTACCCGTGAAAAACTACTGCACCATTTCGAAGTGACCTCCCTCAAAGGCTTTGGCGTGGAAAAAATGGAATTGGCCCAGATTGCTGCGGGGGCTATTCTGCATTATCTGGAGACGACGGAGAACAGAAAGCTTCAACACATCAATGCCATTAGCCGTATTCAGCCCGACCGTTACGTCTGGTTGGATCAATTCACCATCCGCAATTTGGAACTAATTTACAGCGCCCACGATACGGGCAGCTCTTTGCTGACCATTATGGATCAGACGGTATCGCCCATGGGGGCCCGGCTGATGAAAAAATGGGTCGTGCTTCCTCTCAAATCGGAGCAGGCGATTAAGGATCGGCACGATGTGGTACAGTATTTCCTTACGGAAAAAGACCAGGCGAATGGCATCGATAGCCTGGTGCGTCAGGTCGGAGATTTGGAGCGGCTGATTTCCAAAGTACCCATGGGTAAAATTAATCCACGGGAGATTGTTCAGCTTAAAAAAGCCATGCGACTGGTGGATCCACTGCGTACCCTTTTACGCGAAAGCGAAAACGACTACCTCTTACGAATGGCCGATCGACTGAATCCTTGTGAGCAAATGATTAAGCTCATCGAAGAGCACATTATGGAAGAGCCGCCGGTGAATTTATCGAAGGGGGGCGTCATTGCGGATGGCTGCCACGAAGAGTTGGATGATTTGCGACACGTCGTACGGAATGCAAAAGACCTACTGGTAGGGATTAAAGAACGGGAGGTGGAGCGCACGGGCATTAGTAGCCTGAAAATAGGCTTTAATAATGTGTTTGGTTATTATCTGGAGGTCACCAATAAACACAAAGATAAGGCACCCGAGGACTGGGTGCGCAAGCAGACCCTGACGAATTCCGAGCGGTATATTACCGATGAATTAAAGAAACTGGAGACTAAAATTTTGGGGGCGGAAGAAAAAATTCTGGAACTGGAGCAGCAGATTTACGATAATTTAGTCTTTCAATTGGCCGACTATATTCAACCCGTGCAGCATAATGCTCATATCTTTGCTCAGATTGATTGTCTGATGGCATTCCGGCGGCTGGCCGAAAAGCACCAGTATGTACGTCCGGAAATCAACCAGAGTTTTGCTATCGATATCAAGGAAGGTCGGCATCCGGTGATTGAACAGCAACTGAGTCTCGGCGAGAACTACGTCCCCAACGACGTCTACCTCGATACGGAAAAGCAGCAAATCCTAATGATTACGGGACCCAATATGTCGGGTAAATCGGCCTTGTTACGACAGACGGCTTTAATTGCTTTAATGGCTCAGATGGGCTCATTTGTACCCGCCCATTCCGCAAAACTGGGCCTGGTGGATAAAGTTTTCACCCGGGTAGGGGCCTCCGATAATATTTCTTCCGGAGAATCGACTTTTATGGTGGAAATGAACGAGACGGCCAGCATCATGAATAATGTATCCGACCGCTCCCTGATCCTATTAGATGAAATTGGTCGGGGAACCAGTACCTACGATGGTATTTCCATTGCCTGGTCGATTGCGGAATTCCTACACAACAACGGGCAGGCCCGACCTAAGACGCTTTTTGCTACCCACTACCACGAACTGAACGAACTGGCCAATCGTATGGAGCGGATCAAGAACTTCCACATTTCTACCAAAGAGGTAGGTCAAAAAGTAATCTTTTTGCGGAAGCTGACGCCGGGAGGCAGTCACCATAGCTTTGGTATTCACGTAGCGAAAATGGCAGGTATGCCCCGCTCTATTGTGGAGCGTGCCGCGAATATCCTGGGGCAACTAGAGCAGAAATCGATCGAGCAGGATAGTCTGGACAGTGAGGTGAAGAGTGCCCGACCCAATACGGCGGAACTCAATAGTGATAACTACCAACTCAGTATTTTTGAAACGGTGGATCCCGTGGCGGGTAAATTAAAAGAGGAGCTGGTTGATGTAGATATCAACGGTATGACGCCGATCGAGTGTATGATGAAGCTCAACGAACTAAAAAAACTAATCGAAGAAGCGGAATAAAATGAAAATAGCAATTATAGGATATGGTAAAATGGGGAAAACCATTGAGGGACTGGCCAAAGAAGCCGGTGACGAGATAATCATGGTCATTGATGAAGACAATAAATCGGCCCTGAGCTCCCCGGATTTTGCGCAAGCAGAGGTCGCCATCGAATTTACCCGCCCGGAAAGTGCCTACAATAATATAGTGGCCTGTTTTAAAGCAGGCGTACCGGTCGTCAGTGGGACAACCGCCTGGCTGGATCAATATGAGGATGCCGTCGAGCAGTGTAAGGCACACAATGGAGGTTTCTTTTATGCCTCTAATTATAGTATTGGCGTCAATATTTTCTTTGCGCTGAATCGACAGCTAGCTAAAATGATGGATGAGCAGGAGCAGTATAAAGTCTTATTGGAAGAAATACACCACACTTCCAAGCTGGATGCCCCCAGTGGCACGGCGATTACCCTGGCCGAAGGGGTCCTGGATCATTTGCAGCGAAAAACCTCCTGGGTAAACGATGAGTCTTTTGATGATGAAGAACTGCCCATTCTATCCAAACGAATTGATCCCACTCCGGGTACCCATACGGTAAGCTACAACTCGCTGGTCGATACAATCCAGATTCAGCACGTGGCGCATACCCGCGAAGGCTTTGCCAAGGGAGCCCTGGCGGCCGCGCGTTGGCTGGTGGGTAAGCAAGGCGTTTATGGAATGTCGGATATGTTAGGATTTTGAAAGCTTAAAGGGGAAGGATATGTGGAAGAAAATAATGGTGATCGTTTTACTGGTACCTGTTTTGTACATCGCTGTGGTCTTGATTCACGGGACTGTTGCCGATGTTCAGCCTGCAGCCGTATCGTCCGTTGAGGTGTTGTCAGAGGGTAATACGGCAGAGATACAGGACTCCGTTTTGTCTTTTGCAATCTGGAACCTGGGCTACGCGGGACTGGGGGAAGAATCGGATTTTTTTTATGAAAAAAGTAGTCTATTCTCTGGAAAAAGAATGGTACGTCCGCCGAGAGATATTTCCCAAAAGAATTGGGCCGGTATTCAGAATCAGATAAAAAATACCCAGACTGATTTTTGGCTGCTTCAGGAGGTAGATATTGCCGCTAAGCGTAGTTACTTTGTCGATCAGATGGTCGGTATTCAGGATCTTTTACCCAATCATTATGCTTCCTTTGCGGCCAATTATGAAGTAGCCCGGGTTCCCGTACCGGTGCTGGAGCCCTGGCAAGCTTACGGTAAGGTGGAAAGTGGTTTGGGTACCTTTACGAAGTATCAGCCCCTGGAAGCGCAACGCTTGCAGTTGCCCGGCAATTACAGCTGGCCCACCCGTATTTTTATGCTGGACCGTTGTGCGGCGATCCATCGCTTTGCGCATGCGAATGGCAAAGAAGTAGTGGTCATCAATATTCATAATTCGGCTTACGATGATGGTCGTCTGAAGGCTCAGCAAATGGATTACCTCAAAGAGCTATTTCAGCAAGAATACGAGAAAGGTAATTACGTCATTGCGGGTGGGGACTGGAACCAGTGTCCTCCTTTCTTTCCCTTTGATCGCTTTATGCCGGGGCGAGGTGGGGATTACGTTCAGCAAAATGTCGATTCGGAAATGATGCCGACGAATTGGAAGTGGATTTACGATCCTACAGTGCCCACCAACCGGAAAGTAACAGACCCCTTCGAAAAGGGAAATACTTTCGTTACCCTAATTGATTTCTTTCTGATTTCCCCAAATATTCGGGTGAAGCGCGCCCGTGGTATTGATCTGAATTTTCAGTTTTCGGACCACCAGCCGGTATGGATGCAGGTGGAATTGTTGTAGAAGTACTTTGGTGTAAAGAAAAAATCAGGCGTAGTCAGCCTTAAGTTGACTACGCCTGGCAAAACGAATGTTCAATTTTAGCTATAGCCTATTTCAGGCCCTTTTGGGCTGAACTAAACTTATACATAATATCGACCACTCACTTAGAACTTGGAGCGAAACTTCTTAAAGAGGGCTTTGGCTTCAGCTTTGAATTCGTCCCACTCTTCCTTAGCTTCTTCGGTAAATTCACCGGCTTTGGTTTTTAGATTTTCAATATTCTCCTTGTTGTCTTCCTGAAATTCTTTCCATTCTTCTTTAGCTTCGTCACGTAAGGCTACGGATAAGCTACGTACCTTGGTTTGCAGGCCATCCAGCTGGCTGCTCATGTTGGCAGCAAAGCTTTTGGTTGAAGATTCTGCTTTGTTTTCCAGCTTATCGGCTTCATCCTGCAGCTCGTCAAGCGTCGCGGAAAGTTCTTGTTGATCCTTTTTGATTTCTTCTTCCGTCTGGGCCGCTTTTTTGTTTACTCTGCTTTTGAGCTCGTTGAATTTGGTTTTCAGCTCCTGTACTTCTTCGTTGGCTTCTTCTTTTAACTCATCAATCATGGGTTGTTTTTCCTGCACCCACTGTTGAATGTTCTTTTTCTGCTTTTGGTATTCCTCCATAGCTTCTTTTTTGCCGAGGGTAAGTTGCAGAGATAGTTGATCAAGACCCTGTTTTACGCTGTTAACGGTTTTATTGAATTCCTCTTTAAGATTCATAGTATCAGTTGGTTTTAGTTGAAGTTGTTTAAGAATTTTCCTGGTGAGATGATTGGTAACGGCTTGGAAGTCAAGACAAGGCTATTTTTTTTCTCGTAGCCATCCGCCTCAGGCGGACGAAGGGAAAAAAGAGCTGCCGTATTGGCTTTCAATGTGTTGCCAAGGGCTCAGTGAGGAGTTTTTAAATAACTTCGTTAAGAAATAAGTCTTTATTATAACACATCAATCTGGTAAAATGTTAGTTCTGAATATTGTTTCTTTGAAAAGAAGAATAGGGTTTCAGGGCTGATCGTACCAATTATCATCGTCGAACTTTTTATCCGGCTTTTCTTTACTACGCAAAATCAGGTAAGCCAATACAATAATGAGAATGGGTAGGACCATCGTACCAAAGGCCAGCATGCCATTGGTCGGGATGAAGATGAGAAGGACAACGCCTAACAAAAGGACGGAGCTGATAAGGATAACATAGAATTTAAGCATGTTTTCGTTTTGCTCTAAAAATAAAGGCTCTACCTCGTGTTTTAAATGATTTTTATCACAGGATCTATAATTGTTGAATGGTCAGGTACTTGGATGGGAGGATTAGATTTTTCTCTTACTTTTCAATAACTTCACGCATCAACAAATCACCAATTATATTTATGTCCGAAAATTACTTGTCAAAAAGAGCCCAAGAAACCGTCAATAAGCCCGCCCGGGTAGATCTGGATCTTTATTTTGAAGCCACCAGTAATCAATACCATAAAGAAGATAATCCGGAGGGTAGATTTCCCGTCAACGTAGCGGAGAACAAGTTGACCTGGTCCATGTTGGCTCAAAAAATGCAGCAAATTACCAGGGAAAGGGCGATTCCGGAATGGGTAGCGGGCTATGAAAACCCAATGGGGGCCGATTCTTTCCGGGCGGCACTAGCCTCCTTTATGGGAGAATTCCTGATTGGGCAAGCTATTGAGCCGGAGACACTGGGGGCCTCGGCCGGTCTGAGTTCCGTCATTGAATTGACCGCTTTGAGCCTGGCGAATCCCGGGGATACGGCAATTATACCGGCACCGGCCTATCCGGTCTATACCAGTGATATCGGTGCCGTAGCGGGCGTCAGGCGTTACGATTTACCCCGCCACCGGGATTTATTATCAATGAAAGCCGGACTGGAGATTGAAATTACGCAATTGGAGGAAGCGAAGAAGGCTATCGAGTCGGAAGGGAGTCGCCTGCGTATGATCATACTGACTACTCCGGATAACCCAACGGGGGGCGTTTACGCAGCAGTGCAACTAGAGCGTATAGCGGACTGGTGTGAGGCACATAAAATCCATATGATCGTCAGTGAAATTTACGGACTGTCGGTCATCGATACTGCTCATCCGGCCATTGCCTCGGACTACGAAGATCAGGTACCTTATCTATCTTTTGGACAGATTATGGTCCGCCGCAAGAGCCCTTTTTTACATCTGTGGTACGCCTTTTCTAAGGATTTAGGGATTTCTGGTTTTCGGATGGGGTTTATACACTCCTACAATGAGGACTTTCTCAAAGCATACAGCAATGGCAATCTGACCCGGATGGTATCGAATTATGCGCAGTGGGTTCTTCAGGAAGTGCTGCTGGATCGCGCTTTTATGGCAGATTACCTGGCACGGAATAAAAAAGCCCTGACGGAGGCTTATATAGGGGTAGTCAAAGCACTGAGGGAAGTCGGAGTACCTTATTATCCTTCCCGGGGGAGTTTATTCATTTGGATGGATCTTTCGGGGCTGCTTAGCGCAAAAACGGACGAAGCCCAGCGCGAACTTTGGTTGGATATCTATCACACTACGGGTATTCTATTAACCCCGGCCGATGGGTTTGGTCATCGGGAGAAGGGGTGGTACCGCATGGTGATCTCCTACCTTAGCCCCGCAGATCAGAAGGTGGCGATGGAACGCTTACAAGCATATGTTTCAAAGGCTAAAGGCTAAAAATTCGCGAGTTCGTTTCCTGGGAAGGGGTAAAGATTGTCAGGGAAAATTAGACTAAACAAAAAATACGGTAGCATCAATGAGTGTAAATAAGGTCTTTTTACTGTTCCTATTATTATTTGGGTCATTGGCATTGCCGGGCCAGAATGATCCCCTTACTTACGTAAACCCCTTTATCGGCACTTCCAATTTCGGTACCACTAATCCGGGGCCGATTGCGGTTCGTGGTATGGCTAATGTGTCGCCTTTCAACGTTGCGGGTGAACAAAATTTACCTTTCGAGAAGGATAGTCGTTGGTGGTCGACGCCATACACCAGCGATAATCGTTTTTTGACTGGCTTTAGCCACGTCAATCTGAGTGGCGTGGGTTGTCCCGAACTGGGGGTGATCATTGCCATGCCTACGACCGGAGCACTGGAGACCGATCCGGCTGAGTACGGTAGTACGTATAAAAACGAGACAGCTCGGCCTGGCTATTATCGCACCGAACTTGATCAATACAATATAAAGGTAGAAGCTACCGCCACGACTCGCACGGGCGTGAGTCGCTATTTTTTCCCGAAAGGGGAGGCCAATATACTACTCAACTTAGGCCTGGGACTCACCAATGAGCAGGGAGCCATGGTACAGATGGTGTCCCCGACCGAGGTGGAAGGAATACGCTACGTAGGTTCCTTTTGTTACTACAAACCCGAGGAAGCTTATCCGGTATACTTTGTAGCGCGCCTATCGGTACCGGCAAAGGAGTCGGGTATTTGGAAGAAACCTCCCGAATACGAGGGGGTAGAAGCACAGTGGATGGGTTATAATGGTCAAACGCGGATCAAGAAAGACTTTCGACAGCCGGTCATTGGTAATGAAATTGGGGCCTATCTGCGTTACAATTTTGCGGAAGCCACCGAAGTCACGCTTAAAATTGGCGTCTCCTACGTCAGCATCGAGAATGCGCGCGAAAATCTGGAAAAAGAGACCAGTGGCAGCAGTTTTGAGCAAATCCGACAGCAGACCCAGGAGGAATGGAGGGCACACCTGTCTCGGATAGAGGTGAAGGGAGGTAGCGAAACGGATAAGACCATTTTCTATACCGCGCTGTACCATACCCTGATTCACCCCAATACCCTGAACGACTATAATGGCGAATACCCCAAAATGCAAAATCGGGAGACCTTACGTACAGAAGGTACCCGCTATACGGTCTTTTCCCTGTGGGATACCTATCGCAACCTGCATCAATTGATGAGTCTGGTTTATCCCAAACAGCAAGCGGATATGGTGCGCAGTATGCTACAAATCTACGACGAATCGGGTTGGCTCCCCAAATGGGAACTCAACGCGACCGAAACCACGACGATGGTGGGGGATCCGGCGGGTATCATTATTACCGATACTTACCTCAAAGGAATTCGCGAGTTTGACGTGAATAAAGCCTACGAAGCCATGCTTAAAAGTGCGGAGCAAGTCGAGGATAATCCGTTGCGTCCCGGCCTGGAAGATTATTTGTCCAAAGGGTATCTGACCACCAAAACCACGAACAGTGGGAGTGTGTCCATTACCCAGGAATACAATATGTCGGACTTTGCGATTGCACAGTTAGCGGAGGCATTGGGGAGGACGAAAGATGCGCGCCGCTTTCGCGAAAGAGCCCTTTCTTATCGTAAATTGTTCGATAAAGAATTTAACCTGTTGCGTCCGCGTAACGATGATGGTAGCTGGCTGACGCCCTACGATCCGGAGACCGGGGCCAATTTTGTCAAGAATTTGGGTTTTATCGAAGGGAACGCCTGGCAATATACTTTTATGGTGCCCCACGATATCCCAGGGCTCATGCACCTGATGGGCGGAAAAACGGCCTTCGTAAATCAACTGCAAAAGGTATTTGACAACCAGCAGTTCGACATGGCCAACGAGCCGGATATTGCTTACCCCTACCTGTTCAATTATGTGCCGGGGGAGGAGCACCGTACGCAGGCGACGGTTAATCGATTATTGGATACTTATTATAAAAATGCACCGGACGGCTTACCCGGCAACGACGATACGGGCACTATGTCGGCCTGGAGCATTTTCTCCATGCTGGGTATCTATCCAGTGACGCCGGCAAAAGCGGAGTATGCCCTGACCATACCCCGCTTTGATGAAATTATTCTACATCTGGATGAGGACTACTATCCTCACGAGCAGCTGGTGATACGTCGGGATGCCTCGGCGGGCAAAAAACGCATCGCTCAAATTTATTTGGATGGTAAGCCCTACAACCGCTACTTTATACGGCATGCTGATCTGATCGGGGCGAAAGAATTACTTTTCGAATTGGAATAAGATCGGTTTTTAGGTAGGTAGAATAAATAATTATTACTTGTTTTGTGAAAAATACACACATGAAGGTTTTTCTTACCGGACCCGATGGTCTCTTAGGTAGCAATTTGGTTCGACTATTATTAGCGGAAGGACACGCCGTAAAAGCGCTCGTTTATCCGGGGAGCCAATCAAAAACGATCGACGATCTACCAATTGAAAAGGTATCTGGAGATATTTTGGATTATGAATCTTTGCTGGTAGCCATGAACGGCTGCGAGGCGGTGATCCACGCGGCGGCCAATACCTCGGTATGGCCTACCAAATCACCAAAGATTTGGGATATCAATGTTAAAGGTACCCAGCACGCCATTGATGCGGTAGTAGAGCTGGGCATTAAACGGATGGTCCACGTTAGTTCTGCCAGCTCCTTTACGCACGGTAGCTTAGACCAGCCGGGTGATGAGACGGCCCCTTTCGGCGGCGACCAGTACGGGCTGGATTATATTGAATCCAAATACGCAGGCCAACAAATCGTCCAACGAGCGGTAGCCGAGCGGGGCCTGCCGGCGGTGATCATTAATCCGACCTATATGATTGGCGCTTTTGATTCCCTGCCCAGTTCCGGAAAGCTTTTAGTCAATCTGGCGAAAAAGAAATTACCGGGTTATACCAGTGGCGGTAAGAACTTTGTCTACGTAAAAGACGTGGCGCAGGCCATTATCAACGCCTTGACCATGGGCAGGGTAGGCGAGTGCTACATTGCCGGTAATGTCAATCACAGCTACCAGGAAATCTTTCATATTATGGCAAAGGTTGCCCAGGTCTCTCCTCCAAAGCTGGCCGTACCGGATGCGCTGATGCAAATCATTGGCCGGATCAGTACCGGCTGGGGAAAACTTGCCAGGAAGGATAGCCCTATGAATCACGCTACGGCTAAATTTGCCTGCGAGAGCCAATATTACAGTCCCCAGAAAGCGGTACAGGAATTAAAAATGCCACAAACACCAATTGAAGCTGCCATTCAGGAAGCTTACGATTGGTTTGTAGAAAACGAGTATATATAATGGAGATGAAAGATAAAGTTGTAGTGATTACGGGCTCTAGTCAGGGGATTGGGAAAGCTTTTGCCTGGGAGCTGGCCACGCGCGGAGCGAAAGTTGTCTTGAATGGTCGCAATGATGAAAAATTAAAACAGACCTATCAAGCTTTCCGGGCGGCTGGTTTTGAAGGCCTGGCGATCCAGGGGGATGTGGCGGAGCCTTTATCTTGCGAAAAGATCATTAATAAGGCAGTAGCTGCTTACGGCCAAGTTGATTATCTGGTTAATAATGCGGCGCTGTCATCCAAGCTATCGGCAGCGGAAGAATTATCACCCACGGTCTACGAGCAAATGTTTCGGGTCAATTGTCTGGGGGCTATACAAATGACGGTAGCCGGACTGCCCCACCTGAAGCAAAGTAAGGGAGGGGTGTTATTTATCTCCAGCCTAGCGGCCATTCACGGCATCCCCGAGGCTTCGGCTTATTCCAGTTCGAAAATGGCCTTAACTGCCTTTGCCCAGTCCCTGCGTTTGGAGCTGAAAAAACAACAAGTTTACGTAGGGGTCGCTTATCTCGGCTTTGTGGAAAACGATACCCAAAAAGTGATCTTCGACGAGCAGGGAGGAATCATTCAACAGCCCGATCACGGATTTGTAAAAGCGACGCCCCCTTCGGTGATTGCCCCCCAGTTGAGTCAGATGTTGATCAGAAGGAAACGCTACCAGTATTTCTCTGGCATGGGCAAGGCCCTGGTGGCTCTGCAGCGCCTCTCTCCCTGGCTATTGGAGCAAACCATGTCGACCATTTACAGGCGGCGGAAGGCACGCGAAGCTTAACAGCCGGGGAGATCTAAAAAAAGGGATGAAAAATGTCAATCTCGACCGTACTTTTGGAATATTGACTACCTTCATAGGGAATATCACCAATGGTGTTTTTAGGGTGGCTCAGGGATCGAATACCGCGCACGGCCTTGACTTCTGCATGGGAGGCTTTGGATACCCCAGTATTGATTTTCCGGATGAAGCTTTCCAGGATATGACTGCCCAGTTTCCACTCCCTGCTGATTACGACGGGCAAGGTTTCACCATAAAAATACTCTACACCAGTACAACGGATACCTGGTGGAGCAGTGACACTATCCTCTCCTAGCTCAGCTGGAGTGCTGGCAGAAGAGACTTATGTTTTCACAGGCGGAGGCAATAACCTACGGGATGTAGATACAAAAATCTTGAGCATACTTATTAGGAGATTAGGGACAGATACTGCCGATACTTCTACGGGGATTTTTAGACTGGTGGGACTGATTTTTGAATATACGGAGCGGTAGAAAACAAGAAGCTATTGGTAAGCCTTCCATTTAAAATGCTAGTTTCGCCATCACTGCGTCCCTACCGCTGGTGGTGCTGGTGATACCGAAGTCACCAGCGGTCGAGGAACGCTCAGGAATGGTTTTAATTCGTAGCCATGGGATCTTGAATGACACCAGCAAAAACTGTGGTGCCACTAGGTTTATGCAATAATTGAATTAAAAATGGACGATTAAAATGGATAGTGGGAGGAGCAGAGGTCACTCCAATTCCGACACTGGTCACGGCGGCTCCTTCTGCGCCTTTTTCGTCAATCTTTAAAAACGTCTTATGCTCCACTCGGCTAAGGTAGGCATTGCCGTAGGCCAGGCTTCCCAAATTTGAGAAATCCGCGCTGCCGGGATCAAAGGCGACTTCCATGCCCAATGATTGGAGTACTTCGTTGAGTTGAATCTTGTAATTGATCTCAAATTTTGGAAGTAGAACCATCACTCGCCCTACTGTGGCCTGATCGCTTAGGCTTTGATTAATACTAATCAATCGCTCTTGGTTCAGCCATTCCGAAATATTTTGCTCTGCGCTGGGCAGGACAAATTGCATCGCGTAATCAGTATCGTCAAAATCGAGTTCAACGGCTGAAAATGCTTCGTCCTGGAAGAATAGGAATTCATCGTCCTGAAACATGGTAGGTACCTGGATCGTGTTGCCGTTTGAAAGAATAAAATCCCGATCGGTCGTTGATTCAGCAGCGAAAGGTTGCGCCCAATCACCCGTAAAATACAAAGCGTTAACCAAAAACATCACTTCCTCGGGATTCAATTCTTCCAGGATTTTCTCTATTCTGCCTTCGGTTTTATCGTTTACCCAATCATTAATAATTGTCAGCACTTCGGTTGGATTATTTTCAAAATCTGCTGCGACCGTTTCGGCCTGGTAATGGGTCTCCATCGGGTTCAGGAAATCTGCGGAGGGCGTAATTCGGTTTTCGTCCCAAAAGACTGCATTGGCCAAGTGTAGCTCCGTATTTCCGGAGGTAGACTGAAGTAAATGGCTGAGTGCTTCGTAAGCGGCATTGAGCGTATCAACGGTCATATCGTTCAGCGCCAATGTTTGGCTCATGGCTGATCGGGTACTACCGTTGGCGCCATTGTAAGTCATATACAAGGCGGCGGCGACACTCAAGGGGGAGATCACAACATTCTCATCCGGTTCTTCCTCCAGTACTTTTTCCAGCAAATCTTGGGAGAAATCGGTCATGGAGGATGAGAGAGCTGCTGTTTGAACGTTGGGGTTAGGGTGATCAGGGTCAGTAATCTGCAGTGGTTCTTCTTTACTACAGGCAAAAAGTCCAACCAATAGGAGGACGAATAACAATTTCGTGCTGTTCATAAGGATATGTTTTATTAGTAAGACGCTCGGATCGGGGCTAAGGTTGGGAAGTTATTTTGTAAATGGTTTGAAGCGTACTCACTTAGCCTGCGAACTCCGCTGCACATACCAGCCGGCGTAGATGAGCAGGAATTGCACAAGCAGCCGGATCAGGGCCGCTCGTCGGCTGCCTACCACCGGTGTCTCCTGGATCACATCCCAGATGTGAATGGGTAGGAATACAATCATCAGTATAAAGAAGCCCCGGGCCGCCATTTTTCGGGTGGAAGGGATGATTAATCCAATACCGATGGCTGCTTCTACCACTACGGATATCCAATTCGCTATATCCAGGGGAATGAAGGCCGGGACCATGGGACCGTAAAAGTCTGGATTGGCGATATGTCCGTAGGCACCTAATAGCATCAGGGCGGCCAGTAGATAGGGAAGGATTTTTTTAATCATAGTCTTAGGTATTGAAAGAACATAAGATACTAAATTATTTGCACCTACTGTTTGGCAGCGGTAAAGAAACAACCCGCATAATGTCATTCTCAAAATGATACACATCCCATATTGAAGTCGATACAAATGTTTCGGATAGCACCCGTTTCTTTTAGTATTTTTAGCTGCTTCCTTGTAATATACATTAGTTTAGGATCACTATATTTTACTCTTTTCCTGGCCAAAGTGCACCGACCCCGGCTTGCCACAGTTTTTTGTTCATCGCGGGGATCGCTTCTTCGAGGATAACCTTTCCTTCCTTTTGTAGTTCCACCCAGGCTGCATCAAGCTCAGTAATGCGTTCGCGGGTAGCCTGGTTTACCCTGGGGATATCACTTTCCGCATGGTTGATGGCAAAGAAGTAATTAGCGGTGAATTTGTTCGGAAAGTTTTCGACATCGTCGTAGGCCTTGGATTTTCGCTGTATCATTTTTTCGTCCCAGCTTTGCATACGTTCGATTAGGGCTTTGGCCTCTTTCTGTAGCTCTCCTTCCAGATCGGGTGTTACCTTGCTCAACAGCTTCCGCAGGTGCATGACTTTATTGACCATCTGATGCATACTGTTAAGCTTGGCTTCGCCAGTACTCATGAACTGGTGATAGTTATCGTAATCAGTACTGCTGAGGCCGTACAAAGGATTGGGCAAAATGCTGCACTCACTGGTTTTCGTTTCCGCTCCGATTTTTAACTCCAATGTGTAGGTGCCCGGACTGGCCTTGTGACCACGGTAGCTGGCTTCAATATAGGCGGTGGGAATGCCGGCAATTGTGGGGTAGCGCATATCCCAGACGAAGCGATTTAGTCCTTTTTTGGCAGAAAGGACCGGTTCTGGACGGGGCCCACCGGGGTAGGTCTGAAAATTCGAATCTGGCATGGAACTTAGCTCTCGGACTAGCTGGCCTTTAGCATCCCGGATGTTAAGGGTGATGGCTTTCTCCGGTTTTTCCGGCAGGTAATAATAGATCACCACGCCCGTAGCCGGATTGACTCCGCGTAGGGGATGGGTGCCGTCAAAATCTGGATTGTTGCCGTCCAGTTCGCTTGCGCCGTTGGTAAGCAGGGCGTCTTTGGGTTGGTAGAGAATTGGCTTATCGGCTACGGGCCCGTATTGCTGCAATAATCTCAGGTCGTCGAGTACCCAAAAGGCCCGTCCTGAAGTAGCTACGATCAGGTCTCCCTGGTGGACTTTTAAGTCGAGGATGGGAGTAACTGGCAGGTTTAGGTTGAAGGGTTGCCAGTTCTTGCCCGCATCCCAGGAAATATACAGCCCCGTCTCGGTTCCTGCATAGAGTAGTCCTTTCCGGTCTTGATCTTCTCTAACCACACGGGTGTAGGCACCGTAGGGAATGTTACCGGTTATATCTGTCCAATTGCGGCCATAATTGGTGGTTTTTAATAGTCTGGGGGTATGGTCATTGAATTTGTAGCGAGTAGTAGCTATGTAGGCCGTACCGGGATCATGAGGGGAGATATCGATGGTATTTACCAGGCATTCTTCTAGTCCTTCGGGGGTGACGTTCTTCCAGGTTTTGCCGCCATCGCGAGTTAGCTGTACCAATCCGTCGTCGGTACCGACCCAGATTTCGCCCGCTTTGTGGGGGGATTCAATCATATAGCTGATGGTTCCGTAGTTTTCGGCGCCGACCGCTTCATTGGTGTAAGGGCCACCTCCTTTACCTTGTTTTTCTTTTTCATTTCGAGTCAGATCAGGCGAAACTTCCTTCCAGGTCTGTCCCAGGTCGTGGGTACGAAGCAGCAGCTGAGCAGCGTGGTAAAAGGTATTGGGCTCGTGTTGTGACCAGATAATGGGGGCATTCCAGTTAAAGCGGTACTTCATATCGCTGGCATCCCGACCCAGGTACTGAATGGGTGCTGCCATGATATTGGTATTGGCCGAGGCGTCTTTTTTTAAGACATTGATGGTGCCCAGGTAGCTACCCCCCAGGACTATATTGGGATCGTCGGGATCGAAAGCCAGGAAGGCACTCTCCCCACCGGCTGAGTAGGTCCAGCTATCGGTGCTGATACCGTAGGAACGGAATTCCCGGTGGGCAATAGAGACCGAAGAGTTGTCTTGCTGTCCTCCGTATATGCGGTAGGGGAACCCCCTGTCCGTGTTAATCCGGTAAAACTGGCTCGTGGGCATATTATCCTGGGCCGACCAGGATTTTCCGAAATTATAGCTGATAGCAGCACCACCATCGTTGGCAATACAGAGATTATCCGGATTATCCGGATTGATCCATAGATCGTGATAGTCTCCGTGGGTACCGCTGAGTACCTCCCAGGTTTTACCACCGTCGATGGAGCGTAGGGCCGACGCACTGAGTACGTAGACCGTATTTTCATCTTGTGGATCCGCAAATACTTCGATGTAATACCAGGCTCGCTGCACCAGTCGGTGGTCGGCACTGATGCGGCTCCAGGATTTCCCCGCATTATTAGACACAAAGAGTCCGCCTTTTTCCTGATCGGAATCACTTTCGATCAGGGCATATACTTTTTGGTTATTGGCTGGACTGACGGAGATGGCCATCTTTCCTTTTTCTTCTGGCAGTCCTTCGGTCAGTTCGGTCCAGGTCTGGCCGCCGTCCATGGATTTGTAGAGGCCACTACCTGGTCCACCACTGATCACCTTCCAGGGGAGGCGCTGGTGTTCCCACATGGCGGCATAGAGGATATTGGGATCCCTGGTATCCATGGAAAGCTCTACGCCACCAGTACGGTCGTCGACGTAAAGTACCTTGTTCCAGGTCTGCCCACCATCGGTGGATTTATAAATACCCCGTTCTTCATTGGGGCCATAAAGTTGTCCCTGGGCCGCGACGTAGACTATATCGGGGTTTTTGGGGTGGATGCGAATGCGGGAAATGTGCTGTGTCTCCTTGAGACCAAGATGTCTCCAGGTCTGGCCCCCATCTGTAGATTTGTACATACCGTCGCCGTGGGAGGTCATGACGCCGCGGGGAGCATGTTCACCCATGCCTACGTAAACCACCTGAGGATCATTGTTGGCAACGGCAATAGCGCCTACAGAGCCGGTGCCAAAGTAGCCATCGGAAATATTATGCCAGTGGTGGCCGGCGTCCGTGGTCTTCCAGACACCGCCGCCGGTGGTACCCATGTAATAAGTCACAGGGTTGCCGATTACACCCGTCGCACAGACGGATCGGCCACCCCGGAATGGGCCAATATTTCGGAACTTAACGGGCTTGAAAAATTCAGCGGCTGTGTTCATTTGGGCAGAAAGGGCAAATAAGCCGACAAGAAAAAGAGTGAGGGTTAGGCTAATTTTTTGCATGGTTTCGTTTTGATTGGAGAAAGAAAGATACAGAATTCTTTCGGGATCCCTCGACTTTGTGTTTTTTGGAGTTTAGAAATATTTGAGAAAAGGAGTCCCGCTTAATGAACAGTCTCGCTACCGTTTTTTCACCTTCACTTAGACAAATCATAAACTACCTTAGAATATACGCCTATCTTCTATCTTATTGTTAGTATTTACATCCCTGGTAAACGGTCAAAGTGTAATCCTGAGGTGGATCAAGGCTACAAGACTTAATCGGCCAGAGCAAGGCTAGAAGCCACAGGTATTCGGTCGGCCGTTAATAGCTTTGTTATGCGGCGTTCCTCAAAGACCCCTGTAAACCTCTACTCAGACGGCTCGGCCAGGTGTCGGTCAAAGTATTCGATTATCTTGCCAAACAGGTAGCGATTATAATTCCGCTCACGGCTCCATCCATGCGTCGCACCCGGTGCAAACGCAAAGTCGAAGTCCTTGCCCTGTTTAATCAGTTCTTCCGCTAACACGGCCGTTGTCTTGAATGGTACCACATGATCCTGGATGCCGTGGATGAACAGGAGTTTATCCTCCAAATTTGCTGCATACTTGAGCGCTTTTCTTTCGAATATCTCCGGGTGTGTCTGTGGGCGACGAACAATCGCGACGTCGTCCGTGCCAAAGAACATCGGGTCAACAGCCGCGGCTGCAGCAACACCTACCTGGAATAAGCCCGGCTTCATCAACAGCGAATAAACGGAGAGGGTGCCACCGTAACTGCTACCCCAGATGCCGATGCGATCGGGATCGACATAATCCAGTGACTCCATGTAGGCAACGGCACTCGCATAATCCTCAATGTCCTGGTCGGCAAAGCCCAGCAGAAACTCTTCACGGAATGCCCGGCCATAACCGTTGCTACCGCGTGAATCTACCTGCACGATAATATATCCCTTTTTGGCCAATAGCTGCTGTACGAGGCTGTAGTTACCGGCCCAGCGGTTCCTCGCTGTATTCGAATACACGGGCCCAAACAGTACCGGATATTGCTTACCGGGCTGCATATTGGTCGGTTTCAGAATCCGGGCATGCAGCCTGTAGTCATCTACCAGGCTAGGGAAACTCACGTATTCCGCAGCCGCCCAGCTTCGCTCCGTGAAGGCGGGCAAGGGCGAGTGGGTTATTCGCGTAGCGGCACCACCCTCGCTGCTGACCACGTAGAGCTCGGGCGGTGAGGTGTCGTTGCTGTGCATGAACGCCAGGTGCCGGCCATCCGGTGAGGGGTAGCCATCGTTCCGGCCCGCAAGACGTGTCACCTGCTCGGGATCGCCACCGGACATCTTCAGGCGATACACGTGTTGTTCGTACGGATTAACGCCGTTGCCTGCATAAAACAGGGCATCACCAGCAATACTTGGGGCGGACAGCACATCGTAGGACGGATCGGTCAGGAGCTGCGGACGATCCTTAGAAGGTGAGGCATCGATCGTGTAAAGGCCGTAGCGATCACCCATATCGCTTAATAAAACGACCTGCTGCCCATCCGGATGCCAGGTAGATCCAAAGGATGTGTACATGCGGCTCTCCCGAACACCTCGCCAAATCTCGCGTACTTGGCTTTCTCCGGGGGCAAGGACGAACAACTTACGTTCAACCGCCGTGTCGGAGGCGATATCCACCAGCAGCGCACCGTCCGGTGACCAGTTGAAGTCGATGACCTGGTTGGCCTGCGGGTCTGGCAAATCGAGGTATCTAATGTTACCACTTTCTACATCGAGTAGGCCAAGCCTGCGAATCTCGTTTGGATCGCCCGGGTAAGCTCGGCGTACCTCGTTGGGATTGGTTTCGTCCGCGAGGTAATCCGGGAACGGTACCTTTCGCATCTCTCGTCGGTCAACAACGTGAATCGCGATGGTCTTGCCATCCGGGGACCACTTGTAGGTTGGCCCACTCCAGATGCCTGGACCGATTTCACGTTCCGGTCGGCTGTAGCGCCCCTTTCCTAAGCTCGAGAGAGGGGCGATGCCGATCTCGGTGAGCTGGCGATTCTGTTTGGAAGGGAAGTCAGCAAGCCACAGGTCACCGTTCCGTATATACGCCGCTTGGTTGCCGTTTGGCGATATCGAAAGGTTACGTGCACCTTCCTCGGCGGGCATCAACTGGAGGTCGTCTCCCTGGCTTAGCGATGTCTGCCATAGGTGGTTACCTCGCAGGCTGATGATTGTGTTGGCGTCGGTCCAGACAATATCGCGCACTGACGCAGATGTCGTATCGGAACGGAGGCGCACTTTCTTCCCATCGCTGGTGGATACCCAGAGACCACGCCCAGGATTTCCTGGTTCACTCCAGGAAAAGGCGAAGTGCTCGCTGTTCGGTGCCCACACAGGCCGGGACGGGCTTGTTCCCGTCAGTTTTGGGGTTGCGAATAAGTCATCAAGCGTGAGCTTACTGTACTGTGCTGTGAGGGTTGCGGGCATCGTCATCAGTAAGCCTGCCACTATCCATGTTTGCCAAAAAGAGATCTGTTGCATGTGTTTGATTTAGTAAGTACAACATCTGTCTATCCGGACAAAGGTTCCGGATAATCATTTACCTTTCAAATTCCCTGGCGGCTTCCTCGCCCCGGGGAAACTCCAAGATCGAGAAAATCCAAGGGATCTACAAATTTATACTTCAGTCAAATAGTGGCCTGGAATGGGCTGGAGCGAGCGCCATTTGTTTTCTGGAAGAAATAATGGCAACTCCATAATTTGTGATAATCCGTCTTAATCAGCGTTAATTTGTAGATGAAGTTGTTTAAAAATTCCTACTTGCGCGAAACCTGCCTGCGGTAGGCAGGAATAGGTTTTTTAAACGAAGTTACGCAGCGCGTAATGAGGCTTTTACCAACGCAGAAATCGTTTAAAAGACCATTTTGGCCATACGGCCCCGTCTGGGCAGCCAAGTGAGGAGTTTTTAAACAACTTCGATTTTATCCACTAATTTTCACCAATATTGCCGCAAATGGGCACGAATTATTTTGATGCATGTGCCCTTGCTTTTACCAGAAACCAATAATTTGGTATACTTTTTTCATCCTCACAACTTTATAGCTTTTTACTATAACTTTGCCTGGGTATTTAGGGCTGAAATATTTGCAACTTCATGACGATGATGTCTACATTGGCAAGTAATTCAATTTGGTTGATTCGGCTGCAGTGGCGAGGCCCATTGGACTATCGCTAACAACTGTTATATCCTATTCTTTTATGATTCATAGAGGTAAGTAAGGCTAAAGCCCATTAAAAAGAGCTTTAGCCTTACCGTTTTGAGCTTAAGAGCGAGTATGCTGCATGGGGCAAACGATCGGCGCAGGTCCGTCGCTTAATTGATCATGAGGATCCGTTGGTAATTGTATGGCTGCTAGCCTTTTGTTTACCGGAATGTCTTTCTCACGCCGTAAAGTGTTTACTTGGATATGCGGCCATAAGGTCGTCCCGCCATCCGAACCAAACATAAACTCAAAATCGACGATTTGCTCATACTGCAACTGGTCGACCACACCTCCGAACGCTTCATCGTATACCTCTTCTAACCACAGGCGGTAGCGCATTCGAACGACTCTACAGTAGCGGTTAATCATTGCATTATTTATAGTGCCACCTTGAACACCGGTGTCGTGGGATGAGTCTAGCTCGATCAAGTCGTATCTTTTAAATTTCACTCCATCATTAGCATCGGTCAATTTCAGGTTCGGTTGAACGGTGTATGGGAACTTGGCATCGAATTTGTCATAGTTGAAAATTTTCAAGAAGTACGCCCTTCCACTGTTAACACCACTCTCTCTTGGTCCTCCATCAGGATTTTGTTCGTTGCGAGGGAGAGTTGTCCAATCTGGCTTATCTCGTGATCCCTCATAAAGATCTTTATCAGGATTAATACCCATAGTTGGCGACACCGCCAAATATTCTTGCTCCCAGAGATCGGCAATATGTGGAGCCTTGTCTACTTCGGATTTTGTTATATTACCTGTCAGGTGGATAGTTGTACCGTGTGGAATCACACCCGAACGAGATATTTGATAGGGTGGTATAAATTGAGGCCCAAGTTCGCCGGGGCCCATTACAGGCTCAGCACCATCCCTCTCTACCGATTCTTCATTCGAAGTGTGCTTGTACATGGTTGGAGGATTTTGGTACGGACTTTTTGGATCCCAGGGCATGTGATTGTCACCTAGCCACAAGTACATGCCATCCTCAAAATGTTGCAATGCGTTTGCGTTATCGATAATTGCAGTTTCGTACTTAACTGCACCGTTAAACTGCTCATTAGATCCTGCCCGATTGCGAACGGGTGCGTTTACTTGGGTGAATTTAAGCTGTTCTCGGTACTCTTGAGATTTAAAGGTAAAGACGCCAAAGACGGTCTCTGAGGATGTGCCAGGAGAAGGCATAGGTGTTGTATGCAGCCCTCTTGGACCGTCTTTCCAGTTGACCCAAGAGCCATGTAATTTTGACAAGATTCCAAACTGTGCCCCGTTATTCTTTTCAGTGGGTAACTCTTTGGGCATTTCTTTGTAAGGCTTCACCGAAGATTTTTGTGGTTTTTGCATGATCTTTTACTTGATTAAATTATTTTGGAAAAATAAATGGCACTAAGTAGCACACCCTACTTCAATTATCTGATAGGGACTAAGCTCATTGCCCATATTCTTTTGAGTAAAGGTAGGATTACTTGGCACCTTCCCTATCTTTATCTACGTTGTGGTGCGCCTGAGGCGCATGGGCATTTCATTTAATGTTTTTTCTTAGCCTCCATATTCACCACATCTCAAGATTAAAAAGGGCCTTTGGTCATAAATTAATCCTTCTTTGGTTCAGAACAGGGCTGATATAGTTCAGTAATTGCTTTCAAGCCAATACGCTTCATAACTAAGTCGGTAGACCGTAGGGAGCCGTTTACCCAGCCTTGCATGTCTGACCATGCTTCGTTACAGCCATAGATATTGGGCACTGGTTCGATCATACGTTCCATTACTTCGTCATCTTGAACATCTAATGCCCACTGGTGGTAAGCATAACCAAAATCATCTTCGCCACTCCAAGAACGGAAGCTGGTGAGGACTGGTCGAGGTATCCAAGTCGTACCGAATAATTCTCCTAACTGTTTCATGGCCTCTTCAACCACTGCTTCTGTAGCGGGGAACATTACCTGAGGTGGCTTACTATGCATTTGTTGCATCTCGGAATCGAAGAAAGGCTTAATATTTTGTAGCCCTTTCCAGAAATTGACATTATTGAAGTCGAGATATAGCGTAAGTGCTGCAATACTTTCTTCAATGTCTCCTTTGATCGCATAGAATGGATAAGCTGAGTTGATCGGTAAATCAGTAAATGATGGTCCGTAGACAAAACCAGGGCGACTGGTATACTCTTCAGTCCACCAAGGCTTATCAAAGTATAAGTTAATCTTGAGTAACTTCATATTGAGCGTACTCCTGATATCTTTTAGAAATTGAGGAGCGTTTTTCTGCTTATGGAGTGCCGGCGACTTCACAAATAGCTTTTCCATTGCGTTGGAGGCTATTGCCAAGATTACTTTGTTGGCTACAATTTCACCAGGTTTACCTTCGGGCATTTGATTATAAGCAGATTCCCCTTTAGGAGCACGTGTATATTCCACTTTGTAACCTGCTCCGCTCTTTTCTATTTTATCGAGGTTTACTCCTAAATGGATAGGGCTTTCTTGGTTGCGATTACTAGCCATTTCCTTAATTTTCTTAGTTAAGGTATTGGGTAATGTACTAAAGCCGTCTTTTAAAGTGTGGTAGTGCGGATTTTTCGGAAAGTCTTCTAATATTTGAAATGCTTCACCTGCATTAGCTAGCGAAAGGAAGGGCCCCGCAAATCCAATCGCATGGGAAAGCATATTGATACATTCTTCTGAATAACCAAAGTTGCGCAGTAAACCAGCTAGTTGCCACTTATTCAGTGTTTTACCTTTCCATTGGCAGTTTAAACGAAAATCTTGCCAAAACTCTGGCGTAGGATTATCGGGTGCTTCTTTATCATTTGCATAGAGAATCTGGTTATACACATTGGTAATGATCTGGACCGGAGACAGTCCTTGTTCCTCCGGTTTGAGGTTATATAATTCGCTCCAAATAGCGTTTTGATTTTCTGCTGATTCTTTAAGCGTAAAACCATGTCCCCGGAAAAAATACCGATTATTTTGAGTAGGGTCAGACATAGGAAAATCAACGATATCATTACATAAATCCAAGGCAGTGAACAACGACATGAGCGATTCCATCTGATAGGTAAAACGCATACCGCCTTCTTCTTCTCTAATCTCTACGGATTGCCCATTTTCATCTTTTGCACGAATGAGGTCCGTGTCCAGGCGCCCGCCAGTACGGTTAAGGCGTT
>DATFKA010000059.1:0-11522 GCA_035268885.1 Saprospiraceae bacterium | reverse complement strand
TCTGGAATATTTTTTTCTATAAGAGGACTCCGGTATTGAAGAATTCGCGTTAAGAAAATTCAAATGGCGGGTAGGCCCAAAGAGAAGATCACGAGTGAGCCCGAAGCACTGAAGCATACGCGAAAATCTTAAGCCCGAACGACTTGAGATTCGAGCGGGCCAGCAGTTTGAATGTTTAGCGAATGCTTCCACGACCGGTCCGCCTCAGGCGGACTACTTTTTTTCTGCAAAAAAGTAAGGGTAAGAGCGGCAAAAGATTTTGCGGAATTTTAGTTTTTTTTGAAATCGCATAACTATCTATAAAACAGACTTTTACTAAAATTATATACAGATGAAAAATTATCTTTACCCAGCTATTTCAATGGCTATTGCCGCTACCGGATTTGTACTCCTTAATGAATATACGGCCGTCAGTATACCCGTGGCTTATGGCTATATCATCATCATTGCCGCTATGTTTTTGGGCTTATGGCTGGCCAAAAGATCAAAAGATCAAGAAGATAATTGATGACCTGGGCCTTATCATCTTTTGGTGGGTAAGGTTATTCTTATTGAAGTTGTTTAAAAACTCCTCACTGAGCCCTTGGCAACACATTGAAAGCCAATGCGGTCGCAAAAAAGCGAGCCCAGCCGAGTTTATTGATGTAACAAACGGTCGACCAGGCTGTATCCATTCCAGCCTTCCTGATTGCTAAGGGTCTCGTAGCTCTTTTCCGTATGGTAAGCCCAATCCAAACCCGTTTTTTGGCGATAAGCCAATGGAGCGATCCGCAGTAGTGGTTCAAAAGTATATTCCTTGGGCATCGCGGTCGGATCGAGGTCGTATAATTTTCACTTAAGATTTCCTGGAACGCAAAAATTACCTCCACTGGTTTTTGCTGCAAGGCTTCCACTACCGGAGCAATAATGGCAAGATTATCTTCCCCTTTTAACCAGTCTAGAAGATCGATCAATGCCCAAAAATTAGCTTGTGTCCGTTCCCTGTCTTTGTACAGTTCCTTTAGCTCTTTTGCAATGAGTTATACTCTTTTACCGACATAATCACTACCGCTTCCTCATCGTTATCATTGCGAGGTATAATAAGCGTCTCCATAGATTTAGAGACTAAATCAAAGTAGTATTTCATTTTTACACGGAGAGAAGTAATCGTTACAGCTTTCATTACTTTACTTTAAAATCAATGACCATACAAATGTACAGGATTACGTACGCTTAATCAATATCTCGAATGCACCCGGTCATCACACGACCACATGGCTTCAAATCCGAATAAAAATCCGTCGCTTATACAGCCAATAACAAATCCACCAGAGCATCAATAAAGTCAATAGGCTTAGCAGAATAGCCGCACTCAACTCTCCGATCAGGGCAGAAAGCTCGTGGGTAAGTGGCGCCACGTAAGTACTCAGCAGATCCGCGCCTCCCGTATGGGCAAAAAGATAAATAAACAGCGGATTCATGCCTACGATGGCCATGATCCAGACCCCACGCTGGTGTTTTTGGATGTCAATCCACCAGTACGAGAGGGCCAGGGCCAGGAGGCAGTAGCCCCCGCTAGCCAGTACGAAGGTCGAGGTCGCAATGCGCTTGATGATCGGCGTGAAGTAGCTTAGCCCGTAGCCCAATAGTCCGACGATTAAACCCGCGATGACTAGGCGACGGATTTTCTCCTTTCCACTGCGCTCACTGATCAGCAACTGTCCGGCCATCACGCCCCAGATGGTATGTGCCGCCGTCGGAATAGCGTTAAACATAGCCCAGTGGCCGCCGTCTTCCGAGCCGGAAATCAGGATATTGAACCAGGCACCGAAATTCTCCCCCGCCACGAAAGCCCGATCAAATCCATCGATGGGAAAGAAACGATAAATCAATTCGGTCACCAATAACAAAAACAGTGAAAAAGCAATCTGAACGACTGCCCGCTTCTTCATGACCGCGTAGGCCAGTAGGTAGGTCACACCCAGCTGAGCAATCACATTCTGAAAACGAAAAACAATCTCGCCCGGAAGCACGCAGTACAACCACCAACCAATAAATAACATTAGAAAGGCCCGCTGGAAAACGTGCCGCCGAATTTGAGCTTCCGTGGTGCCTTTTTCCCGGCGCTTACTAAAGGACAAAGGCATCGACACCCCAACGATAAACATAAAAAAGGGTTGAATTAAATCCCAAAACCGTAGGCCTACCCATTCCGCATGGTGAAATTGTTCGCCCAGCCAATAAAGAAAGTAGCCTTCCAGTTCCGGCGCAACGAAGTGTGAAAATAAATGAGAGAATTCTGCAATCAATAGAAACATGGCCATACCCCGGAAAAAATCCAGGGATAGTAGCCGTTCCGCAGCAATGTTATTTTGATTGGACATCTGATATGTTTTTTAAGGTGACCTAGGCAACGATCATTTAAGATAGGATTTCTGCCGCAATCTCTCTTTTGAAGTCCTTACTTTTTGTTGAGGTCTTTTTGGCTCATCAGACTTTCAATAAAAAATGAAAACCAATATGACCATTTTTTTACCGTTGGGGAGCAAATCAAATCGCATTGGTGTTGTTTATTGAGTGAGGGTCTAAAAATCCTGGGATCACCTGGATAGAAAGGACTTTTTCAAGGTATTTAGGTACCAAAAGGATGATCTCCGGATAGATGGTGATTACATTTTTCACGCCAAACCGGTGATTTTTATCATTAAAGAGTCGGATGATTGCTGTTAATTTTCGGCTGTATATTGATTATCCGAATGCCCGTTAGAAACTGTTTGCGACAAAATAGATTTATTCTAAAAAGCTTTTGTTTAACCTTGTTTACAGTTTCGTGACATTAGAACCTAACCGGTAAATTATTTTTGCAACAGCAGTAGAACGAAAACTTTTATGCTCGATCAGTATAAAATACTAACAGTCACTTATCGCCAAATCAACTTGAAGGAAATTAGCTCCTTCCGGGTGCACGCTGATAGCCATGTCGGACTTGAAGTACGCCTCGATGAGTTGAAAGAGCAATTCCACCTTCAGGAATTGATGTATACGGCTACCTGTAATCGGGTCATGTATTTTATGCGGACCGAACGGCCAATCGACGACGCATTCACCCTCGAATTTTTCCGTCATCTCAATCCGATACTCTCCGATGAGATCCTGGAACAGCTACCCGAACTGGTCATGCACTACGAAGGCTTGGAAGCCATCAATCATTTCCTGGAAGTAGCCGCCTCTATTGATTCCTTAGTTATTGGTGAGCGTCAGATTCTAGGCCAATTGCGTACGGCCTACGACGAGTGCAAGGACTGGAACCTAATTGGTGACAGCCTGCGCCTGGCTATGGACTACGCCGTCAATACCGCCAAATCAATCTACTCGCAAACTCGCATTGGCGACAAGCCCGTCTCCATCGCTTCCCTGGCCATCCAAAAACTGCTACGCGCTAATCTGGAAAAAGACAGCCGCATCCTGATGATTGGGGCGGGTCAAACCAACGAGTTAGTGGCCAAGTTTTTGCAAAAGCACGAATATACCAATATCACCGTATTCAATCGTACGCTGAGTAAAGCCGAAAACGTGGCTGAAATTGTGAGCGGTACGGCACAGCCCCTACAAGACCTGACGGCTTACCATGATGGTTTTGACTGTATCGTCGTTTGTACCGGCTCCGAAAAGCCGATTCTTTCTGAAACGCTTTACCGCCAACTGCTCAATGGAGAAACGGATAAAAAGATCATTATCGATCTGGCTATCCCGCACAATACGCATCCCGATGTAATCGACCAATTCAAGGTAGAGTACATCGAAATTGAAGGCTTACGTACCCTGGCCAAGGAAAATATGGCTTTCCGCGAACAGGAAGTTCAAAAGGCCAAGGTCATGTTGCGGGAAAAACTGGAAGCCTTCCCGGCCCACTACCAACAGCGTCAGCTGGAAATTGCTATGTCCCGTGTCCCTAATGAAATCAAGCAAGTGCGCAAGAAAGCCATGGATGAGGTTTTCGCTAAAGAAATGGATACACTGGACGAAACGACCAAAGCCCTGGTCAATAAAATGCTGGGCTATATGGAAAAGAAGTGTATTGGTATTCCTATGAAAGCCGCTCGCGAAGCGATCTTCTAAACTACTTCCTCCTTAATTTTACAATTCAACCGGCCTTTTCTACGATTCAGCAGAAAACTGATCTTTTTTACCTTATTAGCCTTATTTTGTGGTAATGGATTCCGTTAATAAATCTAAAAAGGAAAGACTCAAAGAGCTGATTGGCATGGATGACCGGCCCGTCATGCTATTTGTTATCCCTCTCATGGGATTTGCTATTCCTTTACTATTTTTTGACGTAAGTCTGGCGAATGGCTTAATGGCTTATCTGCCCCATGCGCTCATTGCTACCTCTTATTCTGTCATCTACTGGTTTACTGTTCGAACTATTATTCTCTATTTTCGTAAGAAATTCCCACGCTACAAACAGACGGGAAAACGTATTATTTACAGTTTTCTGGTGATCGCTCCGGTCTATGCATTTGCTAATTTCGCTTTAAAGCAGCTACATAACCGATTGCACATCGCCGAAGAGCCCAATGTAACGGATTGGGACTACAACGTCGTCTCCATCCTGCTTATCCTGCTGGTCTGGGCCATTTACGAAAGTGTCTGGTTATATACGCGCTGGAAAGCCTCCATTATCGAGCAGGAAAAATTACGTCGCGAATACGTACAGTCGCAATTGGAGGGTCTGCGCAGCCAGGTCAATCCTCACTTTTTATTCAACAGCCTGAATACCCTTACCTGGCTAATCTCCGAAGACAGCGATAAAGCCGTTAAGTTCGTGCAAAAACTGTCGAAGGTCTATCGCTACGTTTTGGAGATTCGGGATAAACAATTGGTTACACTAGAGGAGGAACTCACTTTTCTACAGGCTTATGAGTTTCTGATTAAAGAGCGTTTTGGTGACAACTTAAAGGTATCGGTCGAGGTACCGCAAGCCTTTCATGCTCAATTAATCATCCCCCTGTCTTTGCAGATGCTTTTCGAGAATGCTATTAAACATAATATCATTTCGGAACAAAAGCCCCTGGAAATTACCCTCTGGGTGGAAGATCAAAGATTACTGGTGCGCAACAACCTGCAACGCAAGGCCCAGTCTATGCCATCTACGGAGGTAGGCCTGGAAAATATTCGCCACCGTTACTCTTTTTACACCCAAAAAGAGGTCGAAATTCTCGAGACCGAAACGTACTTTTTGGTCACCCTGCCCCTCATCTCCGAAGCGATCTTAGTTCCTCATCAACAAGACCAGCAGAACCAATAAGAAACTGCCCAGGCGTTCTATTTTTTGTCCACGCGTCTGGGCAAAAGTAAAATCTTCCAGAGTGTAGACGTAGCGAATCGGCAAATAGAAAATGGCCATAAAAAGAATTAAAGCCAATATCAGGAGAGGCTGCTCCAACAAACTGCCCGGATGGCGAAGTCCAAAATCAGCCATCAAGGACTTGAACAGTAATTCTCCAGCAGTAATAACTACGACCAGTACTGCATCCGCTAATAGATCCAATCTTTCTGAATATTTCGGAAACGGCCGCTGACTGGCCATATAGTAAGCAATCCAGCCTTCGCGAACCATTAATAACAGGATAAAAGGGATAGCCAGCCATTCCTGATTCATAAATTGCGCTGCGGTACGTTTTTGTAAAAAGCTAATCAGCAAAGCACCGAACAGCGATAATCTTCCTGCCCAAAAGCAAATGCCCCAAAAGCTAAGCCCCATCTGGCGATGCATCCAGATCGGTGCAATCTGTAACTGCTCCCGGCGAGCATTAAAGACGCCCATACTGTAGTACATGGCCCAGGGTTCGGTCAGCAGAGCCAGTACGAGTAATGAAACGAGCCAGCGGGGGCCTTCTCCCTCCGCAAAATGAGGTTGCCAAACCCAAAACAAGCCCAAAGAGATGAGATTGATCAACAGACCGCGATGTTGAAGGTAGGAGAAGCGCATAGCCAAAGATACAAAAGGCACTGCTTATAAAAAGAAAGCGGAGGCTGCCCGATAAGAACAGCTCCCGTTAATCAGAAAGATTTAGAATAAGATCCCCGCGGAAAGAAAGATCCGACTATTCTTGGAGGTAATACTATCCGAATCAAATACATTACTCAGCCCCCATTCGTGTACGGCATCCACCGTAAAAATCCCCAGGTCAATCCCTACGCCAAGGCTATACCCAAAGGCAATATCATCGTAGATCAGATCACTGGTATTCACCGCATCTTCGTCATTATCCAAAACGACATTCATATTGGGCCCCGTGTAGGCCCGTAAGCCAATACGGCGTCCTTTAAGCAAATCGGCTCCCAGCGCAAGTGGTACACGTATCCCTTTGATATTAAAGGTAACATCGTTGGCTGGTAGATTAACACTACCCAGCGATTCGATTCGATTTTCTGACTCAAAGTAATGGGCACCCAGCATTACAAAAAACTCATCGCCAAAACGGAAGTCGGCTCCTACCTGCCAGCCGGAGCGCCCCTCAAAGGAAACGTCCTCAAAATTGCCCGTAAAATAGGAATAGTTGTAACCAGCCTTGGGATTAAAAATAACCTGGCTATAAGCGGTGGTGCCAACCGCAAATGCGATCAGTAATAAAATAGTTTTTTTCATGAGTTAAATTGGTTTTTCGACGTACTAAACCTAAAAAAGCCCAGTGCGACTCGTTTGTTAAAACAATGAAACGCATGGGCCTTTTTGAATGTTTATTTTCTATTAATAGGAATAATTACGCGTAAGTAGGTTGCCCATATTGAGTCTGTAATAAGGTGCTGGCTTTTTTGGGCTAGTTCGAAGCGCAAAAATCGCGGATAGCCTAGCTATCCAAGGCTTTTTGCAACGAAGAAATCGCCCCAAAAAGACGCAGATTATTGCTTGATTTAATTGGGCAACCTACTTAGTACTAACGACGGAATAAACCTGCCAACAAGGACAAAACAAACAATACTAAAAAGATATAGAATAATATTTGAGCGATTGATGCTGCACCAGCCGCAATTCCTCCGAATCCGAAAAGAGCAGCAATTAAAGCGATAACTAAAAATGCAATGGTAAGACGTAACATAATTTCTGTTTTAGTTGGTTATTGATTTGTTGAGATTAAAGTTTTTTTAGAATAGGAGTCCAAGTGACAAAAAGAGTCGGTTGTTTTTCGACTTAATGTTATCTGGCTCAAAGACGTTGGTTAAACCCCACTCGTGGTTAAGATCCAGCGTAAGGACACCAAAGTCGATACCCACACCGGCATTATAGCCCCAGGCCATATCCTTATAGATGATCTCGTCGACATCAAATACCGCTTCGTCATTATCCAGCACCAGGGTCAGGTTAGGACCCGTATAAGCACGTAATCCTATCCGGCGCCCTTCCAGCAGATCAATACCTACCACGGCGGGAATCCGCAATGCCTTAATATCGAAGGTGATATCATTTCCGGATACGTCAATATTCCCCAGAGATTCAATCCGGTTCTCTGATTCGAAGTAATGGATACCGGGAGAAAAGAACACTTTGTCGCCAAAACGCAAGTCTGCCCCAATTTGCCAGCCTGACTTCCCTTCTACGGAGCGATCTTCAAATTCTTCGGAAAAATAAGAGTAATTATAACCTATTTTGGGGTTAAATATCACTTGAGTGTAAGCAGTAGCCGTAATGGCTAATGCTACGAGCATTAATATCAGCTTTTTCATTATTCAGTTGGTTTACTCTAATACGAATAAAGGGAACGCATGTTCGAAAAAGTACATAACCAGGAAATCTTACAGGATTATTTGGCCCAGCGGTCCAAGTGCCAAAAATTATTTTTAATTTAGCTTTCTACTTACGTAAATCAACCATCGAAACCAGATATTATGCAAAAAAGAGAATTCCTCAAAAAGTCTGCTTTACTCTTTTCCGCCCCCTTTCTACCGGCCCCCTTATGGTCTATCCTGCGCAAAAAAGACCAACTGCGTACGGCACACATTGGGGTAGGTAATATGGGTATGGCCGACCTGAAAGCAATATCCTCCCACTCAGCCGTCAAGGTAACGGCGCTTTGTGACGTTGACAGCCGAATGCTCCAGAAAGCCAAGGAAATGTTTCCCGAAGCAAAAACTTATAGCGATTATCGCGTCATGCTACGCGAGATCAGCGATGAGATCGACGGTGTGATCGTCTCTACCCCCGACCACACCCACGCGCCGGCCTCGATGATGGCCATGGAGATGGGAAAAAACGTCTATTGCCAAAAGCCCCTAACCCACCACGTCATGGAGGCGCGTGCCATGCGCAAAAAAGCCGCTGAATCGGGCCTGACTACCCAAATGGGCATACAGGTACACTCCTTTTACGATTACAAACTAGCGACCCTGCTGATCCAGGATGGCATTATCGGCAAAGTCAAAACAGTACGTGCCTGGTCTCCTAAGAACTGGGGCTACGACGGTCCCGCACCGACGGGTAGTGATCCGATACCGGAGCACCTCGACTGGAACCTCTGGCTGGGCACCGCACCCAAACGCCCTTATAAGGAAAATATGTACCATCCCATGAATTGGCGGAAAATCATGGACTACGGCTGTGGCACCCTCGGTGATATGGGTGTACACATCTTTGACACCCCCTACAATGCCCTGCAACTGGATGTCCCCACCACCATTAAGAATAAATGCCGTAAACCTACCGGCTTCGGCTTCCCCGAGAAAAATATTGTGACCTACACCTTCCCCAGTACCCCCTATACAACTGATAAATTCAAGTGGGTCTGGTACGATGGTCCGGGTGCCCCTAAAAAACACCGGGAGTTGAGATTACCCAACCGGGAAGAGCTTCCCGAGCAGGGTGCCATGTTCGTAGGCGAAGACGGACGACGGCTACTATTGCCCCACTTTATGCAGCTACCCCGCCTGATCGTAAATGGCGATTACGTCGATATCAGCGATAAGATTGAGGAGCTGAAACGCACCACTGACCTGGGTGGCCCAACTACCGACTACGGAGCGGAGAGTAATAAGCACTACCACCAGTGGGTGGATGCCTGCCTGGGGAATGACGAGTGTACGGCTCCCTTCTCCTACGCCGCCCGCCTGACGGAGACGATCCTGTTGGGGGTTATTGCCGGTCGCTTCCCCAACAAGACCCTCCACTGGAACAGCGAAAAAGAGCAGTTCGACGAGGAAGAAGCTAATCAGTATTTGGATGCCATGTACCGGGAGTTTTAATAGCCCGCTTTCGCAAAAAAGAAAGAAAAGCTGCTGCCTGGATTGGGCAGTGGCTTTTTTGTTAATGAAGTTGTTTAAAAGCTCGTATCATTACTTTAGTAGGGAGTCAATTAGTATAAAACCGATGTCTTCAAATCAGAAAATCAAGCTACAAGCCTTACGTATTCCGCCCGGCTGGACTATCGACTGGAATACCTTTTACGAAGTAGATCCGGAAGAGGGTAAAGAAGCGTTTTTCGAAGGTTCTTCGCTGCTGCAAATGAGTAATGCCCAGCTAAAAAAAATCATTGACCTAGAGTGGCGACCGGAATCCGACTTAAACGGTTGCTATCAGCTCCGCGTCATCAACTTCATCGAAAATTACAATCCAAGAACGCATCAATACGACAGAGACACGGATTGGGAAGCGCCTCATTTGACCTTCTCGACCCGATCGAGATTAAAATTGGTTCAAAAACTGGAAGAATTGTTCATTAGCTTACCGCCTACCCTAGACGAAAGAATACGGAGCAAGCGAGGGTAGGTGAATCACCTCATTTGGGGAGAGACTTACGCTTATTCAATCTACTAAAAGCAGAAAAGATTTACCCCTAATTACTGAACATTTTGCGCTTTTAGAAGCGGCAAAAGTAAATAAACTATTAGAGGGGGGGAAGACTTTAGGTAAAATCGTATTGGTGGCGCCTGATGTAGACCAGTACTGATCCGATGCTGTTTTAACCATCGTGTTCATTTATTATTCATTACCTCAGACTCAAATGAAAGATCACCAAATAAGCGAATTTTACGATGCCCTTTCCGGTGAATACCATACCATCTATCCTGATTGGGACCAGGCCATCAAAAGACGATCAAAAGTCCTGGCATTTAATCGTGGGGGCTAGTGGAACGGCAAATAATCACTACTTTTCTTCCATCATTTCCACCCTCACCTTCTGCATGGTCGGAAAAACGGGCGGCCCAAATTGGTTATAGATCGCTACATCGGCCGCATCTCTACCGTAACCGATTGCCACGTAACCCGCCCTGAGTTGGGGCTGGGTGGCATCAAAGGTATACCAGCGTCCGGCAACGTACGCCTCAAACCAGGCGTGTAAGTCCATCGGCTGTAGGCCATGCAGATAACCGACCACCAGACGGGCGGGGATACTCAGGCTACGACACAGGGCAATCCCCAGGTGAGAAAGGTCACGACATACGCCATACTGCCGCTGATTGGTCTCTATAGCCGAAACCGGCAGCGTACTACTGCCCGGCTCGAAACGAATGGAGCTGCGCAGCCAATTTTCAATGGCCTGCACCTGATTGTACCCCAGTAAATAACCGTTAGTGATCGAAGTAGCCATATCGCCAAAGCGATCCGATTCGCAGTACCGGCTGGGTAGTAAATAGGGTAATACCGTGTCCGGCAACTGGTCAACGTCGACGAAGGGTGCACCCGGTGCCTGTGTCATCTGGTCTGCGGTTCTTACTTCAGAAGACGTGTAGATCGAAAAAGGACCAGGCTCCGCGATGAGCCGCTGGCAAAGATTGCCATAATGGTCCGTAAACTCATAAATTGGGACCTGCGGCTGAAGCCGAAACTCCTCTTTGGCTACCCACTGCTGCGCACCACTGCGCAGTCGCAGCATTAAAATGAAGGGCGTCTGGACCTCAATCTCGAAATTAATCTCACAACTCGTACGTAACCACATAATATTTATCCTTTATTAGGTGCTATACAAATACCCGATACAGGATAGGCAAATGATTTGACGAATAGTACTTTTTCATCGCCTTTTTTATAAGCTTCTCTATCCTACCGCATACTTAAATATATCTTAGGTAGCTACATTAGAACCAATGATTGAAGAACTACCCCACCAATTCAATGGTGATTCTGATTTTTCCAAAAAAAATAATTTTTGATGATGACCTTTTGCTACTCGCTGCGATATAGGAGTAAACAAGTCATTTAGTCATTGAAGCGGTTCAAACTTTTTGGTTCAAGCGGTCTTAAAAAGCTTGTAGGTTATGGCAAAGCTCAATTTGAGATGCGTAGCCAAAGTTACGGATCAAAAATTAGCTGCCGTCCAGGTTCTATAAGACTTTAAGACTCAGCGAACTGAAAAAGTTTAAATCGCTTCATTATCAAAAATTATACATTATGAAAACGTTTCCACTAATTACACTCATCCTAATCGCTTTTTCTTTTTTCTCTTGTGACGCTTCTGATGATGCCTACACAGATGCCTATTACGATGAGACTTCCGCTTATGCAAAACCGGCTACTGCACAAGTTATCCAGGCTAATTTCAAACAAA
>DATFKA010000058.1:0-2839 GCA_035268885.1 Saprospiraceae bacterium | reverse complement strand
AGCGGTCTTAAAAAGCTTGTAGGTTCTGGCAAAGCTCAATTTGAGATGCGTAGCCAAAGTTACGGATCGAAAATTAGCTGCCGTCCAGGTTCTATAAGACTTTAAGACTCAGCGAACTGAAAAAGTTTAAATCGCTTCTATTTGTTAGGCCGAAGCTCCTGCTTCGACCTACACCTAATTACTATACTGGTTAATCACTTGCTCCAGTGCATGGGCCGATTGCATACCGGACTGGCGCCATTGCACGTTACCATTTTTATAGAGTACAAAGGTCGGTACGCCCTGGATCTGTAGTTTTTGCGCCAGGGCGCGGTTGCGATCTACGTCGATTTTGATGATTCGGGCTTTGTTTCCGACGGATTTTGCGACCTCTTTTAGTATGGGGGCCATGGCTTTGCAGGGCCCACACCATTCTGCGGAGAAGTCGATTAGTACGGCTTGCTCGCCGTTAATCAGTTCTTTAAATGACATTTTATTTCCCATAGAAGACTTTTTTTAAAGTTTTAAACAACTTCATTGTTAAGGTTGCTGCTTGCTTATTTGCCATCCCTGATAAATAGCTTTTATCTTTAGTGTACTGCCCAGGTGAGCGACTTTTGCTTAGTTGCGCCACCGATTCAAGTACAAAGATGACCTAAGCCTCGTTTTTTTTCAGTGATAGTTATCACAATTAAGGAAAGCGTATCCCTGTGTTTAACCGCAAACCATAAAAAATGAAAACTTCAAGTACCAAAACACCAGTTGCTAAGGTGTCAGGACTACCTAAATTACGCGCTAAGATTGCAGAACAATTAAAATGTCGTTCGGGTTTAAAACCGGCCACGCCACCCCCCGATTTCCCTACGCAGTTGCGTTATGAAGTAGAACTGGTGAGGCACTTTCAGCAAATCGCCGAAGATGATTCGGCTTATGACGATGCCTTCCAGGAGGCTCGCCGCCAATTCTTTTCTGCTGACCGCTGGCCGGCATTACGGCAATTCCTCCAGCAACATACTGGTGAAAATGGTCATTTCCGCCATTCCGTTTTTTGGAAAATCCTCTTCGAGGAACTACGGACTGCTGCTGCGTTGCAAACCCGGCTCAAGGAGGAAGACAAAAAGCTAGATCCTTTTCAAGCGTACGCTGCTATCTACGATGCGGTGATTGGACGGCCCTGTATGGATAACTTTATGAAGGCGTACATACGTCATTTCGGTAAGCAGATCGGTGGCCTTTCGGCAAAAAAAATACTCTCCCTGGGTTGTGGTACCGGTATTGTAGAGCAGTTTTTATTAGAAAAGCTGGATGCCCAGGAGGAAAATTTACTGGGTATCGATATCTCGGCCGGAATGATCCGGGAAGCCCGCAAACGCATTCCCGCGCGTCAGCAGGATCTACTGACCATAGATACGGAAGCCGAGCAGTGGGATTTGGTTTACAGTGGCCTGAATGTTTTTCATTATCTGCCTTTCGGCAAACTGGAAACGGCTATTCAGAAAACCGCGGCATTACTCGAAAAGGGGGGCTACTTTCTCGGTGATTTTATCACCCCTGACCATATTCGTTGGTATCCCAATGTGATCGCTTCCCAGGATAATCGCGTCATTAGTCTGCGTAATCCGGAACTGATTGAAGTAGAGGGGGCTATGTTCCAGGAAAGCGAGATCTTCAACCTGCACCGCCAGGATGGCGAGTTGTTGATTCATTACGCCGGTAAGCACCGGCGCTTTTTACCGCCGATGCACCGGGTACGCAGCTATTTTGAAAAATACTACCGGGAAGTACGGCTGTTCGAGGCTTTTAGCCTACAAGAGCTGCCAGAGCAAGCGGATACTTGCGCATCGACGCGGTATGTGGTACTGGCGAGAAAGTAGATCATAAAATAACGGGGGCGAAAGCTCCAGGCTTCGCCCCTATTATTCAGCGGTTGTTAAACAACTTTAGTGCATAGTTTAAATCGCTTCATTGTGAGTTGCCACGGACTGGGCCTGTTAATGATTATTTTTCTTAACGGTCTTACCGATGGGTCGATTCGTCCGACCTACTTTGACAGGTCCACTAACCCCAGGGTTGGTCCTTACACTATTACTAACTCGAATATTCTTTTGCTGCAGAAGCGAACGGAAGTCTACTTGTGCTTTTTGTCTGAATGCTGCAATCTCCTCAAATTCTGGCGCAGATTGAACCAGAGTTAGGGTTATACTCCCCTCATAAGAGGAGCGTCCTTTGAAGCTGAATTTTCCCTGCCCGCGCACCATCGCTGTATGTACCACTGCCGAATGGCTACTAGCTAATTCAAAATACCGTCTTTCGAATGTCGCCTGACGTTCATCGATTTTTGCTTTTAATTCGGCTTTGATAACATCCGGAATGTTCAGGTTTAATACGTAGTTTCTTTCATTCTCAAAAGTTCTTCTTGCTTCCTCTAAAGAAACCAGACTCGAATTAGGTTGGGTAGTCGTTACACTTGAACTACCAGGACCATTTATGCTATGGATCACTTGTTTAGCATGAAGGATATAGCTGCCAGTAGGGGCGGTATAAACGGCTGTTTTATCCATGGTTTGAGAACTCGGCCAATTGTGTGCCGCGTCTCAGCCATTTTAGCGAAGTCTTCCGGAGGAAAGCCGTTAAAAAGCAGGCCTTGTTTGAGTGAAACCAAAACCCCAGGCTTACGGACTATGCCACGTTTACACTACTATTAAGTTTAGCATTCCCTATTTCGCACGAGTTTGCCGTATTTAGGGTTTACACAGGTAGTCCTACTTAGGCGGATTAAGAAATGGCTCATTCAGCGGGTGGGTTTTGCTTCTTTTGCCCTACAAAAGAAGGGATAGTTTAGCTAAAGTCTCCGCTGATC
>DATFKA010000057.1:0-35081 GCA_035268885.1 Saprospiraceae bacterium | reverse complement strand
CACCTCCACCCTCTATCACGCTTTGTGGCATACCCGACACAAGTCCGTTTTTGCGATCCTAGATCACATCTCCATTTACTGCCTTATCGCCGGCACCTATACCCCTTTTCTAATGATCTACCTCAATGAAGGAATTGGTCGATGGGTACTGTATGGCCTATGGATCGTCGTTTTGGCAGGTATCGTCTTTAAAGTATTCTTTACCGGCAAGTATAATTTTATTTCTACCCTGGTCTACCTGGCCATGGGCTGGAGTATTATACTGGTCTTCCAGTCTTTTTTGGTGCTGGTACCAATGTCCGCTATCATTTGGACCGGAATCGGTGGGGCTTTCTATACAATCGGGGCCATCGTTTATTTACAGGATCACATTCCCTATAATCACCTGGCCTGGCACTTTTTTGTTTTGGCCGGAGCGGTGAGTCATTTTGTGGCAGTGTTTTATTTGGTTTTAGTCTAACCCGCTGTATTCCTTATCCATCTACCCTGTCTCCTTATCTAAGCAGGGGTGTTTGGTTCTGGTTGAGCTCCATTTTCCAGGATTAAAATGTCCCCCTTCGAAGGGATTAGCGTCGTCTTTGCCCAGTGGGCACCCCGAAGGAATGGCTATGCCAAAAGAGTAGGGGTGAATGGTTCTAAGCCGTGTCCTATTCATATGTGCCGTTAGGCACAAAACGTGGGTAGATTTCTTAGTAACCTACCGCCGCATCACAATCCCTTCCCCCGCTAAATAATCCTTCAGGTCACCGATCTCCATTTCACGAAAGTGGAATATACTGGCCGCCAGACCAGCATCGGCCTTCCCTTTGGTGAAGACATCTTTAAAATGTTCCATCGTACCGGCACCCCCAGAGGCAATGACCGGAATGGAGAGTAAGTCCGAGATGTGTGCCGTCGCGTCTAGCGCAAAACCCGCCTTGGTACCGTCGTGATCCATCGAGGTGAATAAGATCTCGCCCGCACCGCGCTCCTCACATTCTTTGACCCATTCGAAGAGCTTCACCTCGGTAGAAATGCGGCCGCCGTTGAGGTGCACGATCCACTCGCCGTCTACGTATTTGGCATCGACCGCCACGACTACAAACTGACTACCAAAAGCCTTAGCTAATTCACTGACCAACTCGGGACGCCGTACCGCTGCCGAATTCACGGAGATCTTATCCGCACCACTATCCAATAGTACCCCGACGTCTTTGATCGAACGGATGCCACCACCGATGGTAAAGGGGATATTCAAATGGTGTGCGATCTTATTGGCCAGGGCCGCCAGCGTCTTGCGCTTCTCGTGGGTGGCGGTAATATCCAGGAAGACCAGTTCGTCGGCCCCTTTCTGGGAATATAGGGCTCCCAGCTCAACCGGATCGCCGGCGTCGCGCAGATTGACGAAGTTGACGCCTTTTACAGTGCGTCCGTCTTTAATATCGAGGCAGGGAATAATGCGTTTGGAGAGCATATTAATTGAATTTTTCGAGTTCTTTGAGGCTAATGTGTCCTTCGTAAATGGCCTTGCCGATAATGGCTCCGTAGCAATCGATTTGGGCCAGGCGCTCCACTTCGTCCAGCGTGGTAATACCACCACTGGCGATCAGGTTCAATTCGGGCAGCTCTTCACGTATCTTTTCGTAAGTTTCTACGGCGGAGCCTTGTAGCAATCCGTCTTTGGACACATCGGTAGAAATGGTGTAGCGGATGCCTTTGGTAAAATAAGATTGCAGAAACTCAAACAGCTCCCGGTCACTACCCTCCTGCCAGCCGCTAACGGCAATATTACCCTCTTTAAAGTCGGCGCCCAGAATGATCTTTTCCGCGCCGTACTGTTCCAGCCAGGCCAGAAAAACATCTGGGTCTTTGACCGCAATGGTGCCGCCGGTAATTTGCTGCGCACCGCTTTCAAAAGCGATGTGTAGGTCTTTTTCCGATTTTAGTCCCCCGCCGAAATCTATGCGGAGATTGGTGTGGGCAGCAATCCGCTCCAATACCTTATAGTTGATAATCTTTTTCGCTTTAGCGCCGTCCAGGTCGACCAGGTGCAGGCGTTGGATGCCCGCATCCTCAAAAGTTTTGGCCACCTCCAGTGGGTCTTCGTTGTAGACCTTCTTCTGCTCGTAGTCGCCCTGGGTCAGACGTACACATTTGCCTTCAATAATATCTATAGCAGGTATGATAAACATTTGTTGAATCGTTGAATTGGTGAATGGATGAATTATAAGGCCAAAAAGTTGTTGATGATGCGCTCGCCTACGGAGCCAGATTTCTCCGGGTGGAACTGAGTAGCGTAGAAATTGTCTTTCTGCAGGGCAGAACTGAAGGGCTGGATGTAATCCGTCCTGGCGGTGGTATAGGGTCCATCCTCGGCATAATAGCTGTGCACGAAGTAGACGTATTCCCCTTTTAAATCGGAGGTGATAATACTACCTTCCCTATCGGTCGGCAAAAGGCTGTTCCAGCCCATGTGTGGGACTTTCTCCCCCGCCTCCGGCTGAAAACGTTTCACCCGCTGCGGGATGATTCCCAGGCAGGCGGTATCGTTTTCCTCACTGTATTCGCAAAGCAATTGCATACCCAGGCAGATGCCCAACACGGGCTGCGTCAGGGAGCGAATGAGCTCATCCAGACCCTTTTTCCTGAGAAAATCCATGGTTGTACTGGCCTCCCCCACACCGGGAAAGATCACCTTATCGGCGGCACGAATCTGTGCATGATCATCCGTTAGTACCGTATCGACGCCGAGGCGTTCCATGGCATAAAGAACGGAGCGTACATTACCGGCGTTATAATCAATAATTGCGATGGACATATCTGTACTCGATTTCAGCTTGATGCAAATGAAGGCGCAAAGTTAAGTAATAAGTCCGTAACAAACCGGAGCCCTTTTCGGTTTCCCCTGAAAAAGGACTAGTCATAAATCATTTTACAAGGCTGGATATCCCCCAATTAACCTTGATTAACCTTTTTTCATCTGTTTTTCTAATCAAAGCAGCTATCCCTCTGTTATACAACCGAATGCACAACAAAAAAAAATCCTATGTCACCAGTATTTACCCGCTTTCTTTTTGTATTGAGTCTAATGACCACCTTGAGCGCCCTCCATGCTCAATCTACCATAAAGGGGGTGTTAAACAATGGTGAGACCGGAGAACCGCTACCCTACGCTACCTTAATTTTGCACGACAGTGCCGATAGTAGTATGGTCGCCAATGCCCTGACCGAAGCGGATGGCGCCTTTACCATGCAAGCGCCAGCTGGAGACTATTACCTACTCTGTAAATACGTGGGTTTTGAAGATAAAATCATACCCAACATTACTATTTCTGCCAGCGATAAAACCAAAAATCTCGAAGAAATCAATCTCATGACCGGTGCCGTAGACATCGAAACGATGGAAGTCAAAGCCGATCGCAGCAAAATGGAAATGAAGCTCGATCGTCGGGTCTTCAACGTCGGGAAAGACCTGACCAATGCGGGTAATAACGCGGCCGATATTCTGAACCGTGTTCCCTCGGTAAACGTCGACCCGGAAGGGAATGTAAGCTTGCGTGGTAGCGGAAGCGTGCGTATCCTGGTAAACGGAAAGCCTTCGGGGCTACTGTCTGCCGGAGATACGGAAGCACTACTGCGTATGCAGGGCGATATCATAGAGAGTATCGAGGTGATTACCAACCCTTCTGCACGCTACGAAGCCGAGGGAGAGGCCGGGATCATCAATATTATATTAAAGAAAAATCAAGAAAAAGGGGTGAATGGCTCTTTTGGGGCTACCGTAGGCTCGCCAACCAATTATGGTGCTTCTTATAATCTCAATTATCGTCAGCAGGACCTGAATTTCTTCTCTAACTTCGGAGTGGATTATCGTCGCACTCCGGGGGGTGGTAATTCGACCCAGCGTTTCTTTGATAATGCTGGTAATCTGACTAATTTCTTCACCAGCGAGGAAGATCAGATGCGCGGAGGCGTCGGCGGCTATTTTCAGGGGGGACTAGACTGGAATATTGATGAGAAAAACCTGCTCACTACTTCCTTACTCTACCGGCTGGGAGAAGACCGCAACGAAGGTACAGTGACTTACCGGGATTTTAATACGGATAGCCAGCTGACCAACACCACCATCAGGGATATTGTAGAAAATCAAACCGATCATAATCTGGAAGCTTCGCTGGACTATAAGCGCACCTTTGACGAAGAAGACCGGGAGTGGACCTTTAGCTTTAAATACATTCTCAGTGATGATACGGAGATTGCGGATATCGTACAGAGCAGTGACGATTCGATGGATGATCTCCTGCAAAACTCTCGTAATACCGAAGATGAAGAAAATATACTGATCCAGACGGATTACATCCATCCCATCGGCGAGAATAGTAAATTGGAGGCCGGACTAAGGGCCGCACTGCGTACCGTCGATAATGACTTCCTGGTGCAGGAGGAGCAAGCTGATGGTTCTCTAGAAACACTGGGTAATTTTGACGACTATCTGCGCTATACCGAAGACATTTATGCTGCCTACGTTATTGGTGCGCACGAGGCGGGGCCTTTGGGTATCCAGCTAGGGCTACGGGCAGAGTATTCCGATATCACGGCAGCCCTGCTGCGCTCCAACAACTCGAATGATCAGAACTATCTCAGCTTTTTTCCCAGTGCGGCCTTTACCTATAAGGTCACAGAAGAGAATCAACTACAAGTGAGCTACAGTCGTCGTTTAAGCCGGCCTTTTTTCCGCCGCCTTTTACCCTTTTCCAACTTTAATGATCCCCGAAGTAATGGTATTGGTAATCCGAATTTGCGCCCAGAGTTCACCAACTCTTTCGAGACCGGCTTCCTAAAGTACTTTACCAATGGTTCTTTACTGACGAGTGTGTATTACCGGCATACTACTGGCGTAATTGAAGAATTGATCCTACCCAGTAATGATGGTACCTCAATTGAGTATCCGGTGAACCTTTCGGATCGTGATGCCTACGGTTTGGAAATGAGTTTCAACTACGATCTGACCGAATGGTGGAATGTGACCAGTGATCTCAATTTCTTCCGCGCTCAGGTGAACGGTTCTTTTGAAGGAGTAGACTACAGCGCCGATATTTTCTCCTGGACGGGTGGACTGATTACCCAGTTTGATCCCACGGAGACGCTACAGCTGCAGGCTTCTTTCGACTACAATGCTCCGCAGAATACGACTCAGGGCCGTCGTCTGGCCGTCTACTCGCTAGATTTGGCTGCCTCACTGGATATCCTACAGGGCAAGGGTACGATTACCATATCGGGTCGTGATCTATTCAATACACGTATTCGTCGTTCGGTGATTGACTTACCCAATTACAAGGCGGAGTCGGCTTTCCAGTGGCGGCAGACACGGCAGTTGGTGGCTACCTTCAGTTACCGATTGAATCAGGATCGGTAGGTAGTCACAAAAAACACGCCCCTTGCCGTTTCGTTAACGACAAGGGGCGTAAAGTTTTCCAAAAGGGACGCAAGGCAAAAAGCCTACCGGGCACTAGGCGGTATCGAAGGACGCACTTCTACCTTACTGGGCAGCGTACGCGGATGCATACGTAGCAGGTCGATCGTCATCTGGCCGATATCTTCGGGCTGGATCTTCCAAGTGTCTTCTTTGTTGGGCGTATGCCCATTGAAATAAGTCGCCACCGAGCCGGGCATGATGGTCGATACCTTCACCCCGTGCTTACGTAGGTCGAGCATAATGGCCTGCGAGAAGCCAACCAATCCAAACTTACTGGCATTATAGGCGGCTCCCTGAGCAAAGAAATTCGTACCCGCCAGGCTGGCGATGGTAATGATATACCCTTCTGTATTTTTAATGGCCGGGATCGACGCTTTCACACTATTGAATACCCCCGTCAGGTTAATATCGATGGTTTGCTGCCAGTCCTGGTGGCTCATCTCTTCGATAGGGGCAAAATGCCCGACGCCGGCGTTGGCAATGAGTACATCGATTTTACCAAAGGCATCGATGGTTTTTTTCACACTGGCTTCCTGAGCCGAATAGTTCACCACATCGGCCTCAATTCCAATGGCACTATCGGCGGCTATATTATTTAATTCGGCAGCCGCTTCGTCGGCGGCAGACTGGCTGCGGCTGGTTACCGCCACTTTCATCCCTTCTTTTACCATTGCCTCGGCAATCCCCAGACCAATTCCTTTCGATGCGCCGGTGATTAAGGCTACTTTTCCTTTCAGTTCTTGCATGTGTAATTCTATTTTTTAGATGGTTAGTTAATCTTTCTTTAAAGAGAACTGATGGGTGGCCGATAGGTTTGTCCATTGCCCTATTTTATGCCTATTAGTACACATCCGATGCTCTATTGGGTCCTTGCTTTCGCTAAAATAGCATTCGTCTGCTCGATCTCATCTTCAAAGACGGTATGGGCTCCGTTGGGATAAATACGCTCTGTAACCTCCGCCCCCACTTCCTGAAAATAAGCCGCCGTCTCCTTGACCCGAGCCAGGGGAATATGGGCATCCGTATCGCTACAACCCAGGAGCACCGGCATCCCGGAAAAATCGCCCTTATATTTCGATGTATCTAGCTCCGCCCCGATCAGGCCGCCACTATAGACAAAGAGTCCGCCGTACTTTTGCCCTTTTTGCGCCACGTATTCGCTGGCCAGACAAGCCCCCTGCGAAAAACCCAGAAAATAGATATGTTCATCAGCGATATCCGCCGCCCGGATTTCGGTCACTACCCCATCGAGCACACTTAGAGCACTACTCAGGCTGGGTTCATTTTGGGAGACGGGTGCCATGAAACTGTATGGATACCAGGTACCTTGGGTCGCACGTGGGGCCAGCAGCGCAAAATCATCCAGCTCCAGATAAGTAGCCAGGCCCAGGACTGACTCCGGCGTGGCGCCCCGTCCGTGGATCATAATCATTGCTTTTTTGGCCTCCGCCAAAGGAAGGCCGCGATATGTGATGTCTTTGGTATGTTGGTGCATGGTTTATTTTTTACCTTTCAATAAATTTTTTCCGGTAGAAGTTCATGAGTTCCACCAAAACCAGTACTTAAACCATTACTTTTGTACAGGTAAACACAAAGTATATGAAGCGTATTTTCTTTTTTCTGGCTATTCTTCTGATTCTGCTCTACCTCGGTATCTGTTGGTATTTCTCCAATATAATTCTGAATCCCCCCCAGGGCGACCCGCTGGAGCGTACCGAAAAAATGCTGGCCATTAAAGGCCCCAATGCTCAACCGATCAACGACTGGCTCTCCGTGCCGGATACCTTTTCGGTAAAAAGCGTTGATGACGTAAGCCTGCGGGGTTGGCACTTCCAGGCTGATAGTGCCCAGTGTGCCATCATTATGGCTCACGGTTGGTCGACCAGTCGGCTGGCCATGATTAAGTATATGTACTTGTTTGAAGATTGCGGATGTGATATCGTGATCTACGACCATCGCGGCCATAACAAAAGTGATGATGCCTACGCGACGGGGGGAATCATGGAAGCAAAAGACCTGCTGCGCATTACTGAGTGGACGCAGCAACGGACGGGATTCTCCAATCAGCAGATCGGTTGGCTGGGGGTCTCCTGGGGTGGCGCAACGGTACTTCAGGCGGGAGCCGAAGAGGAGAACGTTGCCTTTATCATTTCAGATAGTCCTTTCCAGGACTGGCATTCTGCCGTCCTGGAAAGAGCCATCCGTGATTACGGGGCCTGGATCAATATTTTTGTACCCACGATTAAGGCACTGGTTAGTTTGCGGGCTAGTGTCCACTTTAGTGGTGCCAGTTCGCTATTGCGAGCACCGGACATTGACGAACCCGTCTTTCTGATTCATTCCAAAGCCGACTCTGCCACCGCCTCCTGGCAATCCGTTAATATTGCCGAAAAGCTCAATCCAGACCTCAGTATTTTTCACCATACCGAATGGGGCAATGATCACGCGGCCGACATCAGTAATAATCCAGCAGAATTTAAGGTACTGGTTGATCAATTCATAGACACTTTCGTTGAGCCCTTTGGCCGCTGTCGCTAAAAAACTACCACCGGCCGCCAGCATCATTCTTAGGCGGTCGGTCATCGGCTTCTTTGACTTCCAGCTCACTGTCCATAAACTCCTCTCCATCCAGGGCGATGATGGCTTTCTTACCGGCCATTTCGTCTTCCAACTCTACGAAAGCAAAGCCACGCGACTCTCGGGTGACCTTGTCATAAACTACTTTCGCATTCAACACCTCCCCAAATTGAGAAAACAGAATACGCAGATGCTCACCGTTGGTGCGCTCCGATAATCCTTTCACAAAAAGCTTCATTCTTGATACTGATTTAAATAAATAAATTCAATTGAGGAATGCCAGGTGGCCCTCCACCTGGCATTCTCACTAATCATCAATGGTTTGTTCTAATTTTTTCTTTTCCATACGCAATTCTTCCAAGCGTTCTACCACATCGGCTCCGGGTAACTGGTCTGCCCGGCGAACAATGCCGTACAGATAGTTTACCTGGTCGATCAGCATGGGTTTGGTATACGACCCCTCGGCACGTACCAGTTGCTTAGTGGCTTGCTGTAATTTCTCCAGCCGTTTTTTCTCTCCGGCACTCAGGTCATTCCGCTTCTCCAGCTTTTGTTGTTCTTCCTGGATATCGGCCCGCATCTTTTTCACCTCCGTCAGTAAATCCACAATTTCCAGGCCAATGGCTTCCTGCCGCTTTAGATCGGCCAGGCTCACGCCACTTGCCTTTACTTTTGGATCCATTTTCAGGGCGAAACTTTTTTCCATTACCTCATCATCTACTGTCAACTTTACGGTGTATTGCCCCGGGCTAACCATAGGTCCGCGGCTGTAGCGGCGGTAGGGGCTGGCCTCCCAGGCACCACTGTGGCGCATATCCCATTCAAAACGGTGCACACCCGGTTTGGTACTCAAGCGGCTATTTAGGGTGTATTCCACCTGATTCGTCGCCATATCCCGTACGACCTTAGATTCCTGGGCATTACTCCCTCCGACTAAAGTACGCACGACATCACCCGAAGCATTGAGGAATTCCATTTTAATGGGGCCTTTTACGCCTTTCGGCAAATAGTACTCAAGGGTCGCTGCGGGAAGTGGATAATCGATAAACTCCGAACCACTACTGGTGCGGTAGCGGTAGCGGATTTGATCTTTCGGCTGGAACAATTTCGCCGTACCGGCCTCCATTGATTCAACTCCCTGGTGCAAGGTAGTCAGGTTATCCATAATCCAGAAGCCACGCCCCATAGTGGAAAGCACCATATCCTTGCGGTGTAGCTTGATATCCGTAATGGGGGTAAGGGGTAAGTTTTGCTGAAAAGCTTTCCAGCTTTCGCCATCGTCGAAAGAAATAAACATACCGTATTCCGTACCCGCATAGAGTAGTCCTTCGCGGTTAGGATCTTCGCGTACCACCCGTACCGGGTAGTCTTCGGGAATACCATCGGTGATCAGCTTCCAGTTTTTGCCGTAGTTGGTCGTTTTATAGATATAGGGCTTCCAATCATCTAACTGATAGCGTAAGGTAGTAAAGTAAGCCTTACCCGCCTGGTGTGGAGAGGGCTCCACGCAGTCGACCCGGCCACCACCTGGCATTCCTTTAGGCGTCACATCCGTCCACTTTTCACCACCGTCGCGAGTGACGTGTACCGGGCCGTCGTTAGCACCGACCCAGATCTGACCTTTCTCCAGTGTGGACTCCCGAATCGCGTAAATGGTACTGTAAAACTCCTCACCCGTAATATCGCGCGTAATGGGTGAACCGGAGATCACCTGCTTGTCTTCCTCAAAGGCCGTCAAATCCGGAGAGATGATTTCCCAGGTTTTCCCCTCGTCGGTGGTCTTGTGCACAAATTGAGAAGTGTGATATACAACATTTGGATCGTGGGGCGATACGTGAATAGGGGACACCCGTTGGAAGCGAAATTTCAGCTCCCTGGGATTGTGTCCATACATATAGGCCGCCCCCACATCGTAACTTTGTTCCTGTCCTGTCTTTTTATTAAATACGCTAAAGCGACCTTTACAATTGGCGTATACAATATTCGGATTGCCGGGCTTCGGCACCGCCGGCCCCGTCTCACAACCACCCGTATTCATAATCAGTCCCAGCGCACCCAGTTGATGCGAATGGGGCGGACGGCTAGGTACCGAAACGGTCGAATAATTATCTTGCTGGCCGGCGTAAAGCCAGTACGGATATTGATCATCCACTTCGACCTGGTAGAGCTCGGCCGTGGGCTGATTCATTTGTGTCGACCAGGTTTTACCCCCATTATGGGTCACGTTGGCGCCCCCATCGTTGGCCTGAATGAACAGGTCGGGATTATTGGGGTTGATCCACATATCGTGGTTATCGCCGTGGGGTGGTCGTAGATAAGACCAGTTTTTACCCGCGTCGGTAGACTTCATGTAGGGGGTAGCCATATTATACACCACATCCGGATTTTGCGGATCCGCTTCGATGTTGGTGTAATAAAAGGGCCGCAAATTCAGGCTGGGGTTACTGGACATATGCTTCCAGCTTTCCCCCTGATCGTCTGAACGATACATCCCGTTCTTACCATCAGGGGCTTCGATGAGGGCGTAGACGATGCTGCTATTGGCCGGTGTAACCGCCAGGTCAATCTTACCCACCACGTCGGTCGGCAGGCCATTGGTCAGACGGGTCCAGGTATCTCCTCCGTCTACTGATTTATAGATTCCGTTTTCTTTACCGCCACTGATAATTGTCCAGGGCTTGCGTTCGCCGCGCCAGACGGTCGCGTAGACGATATCCGGATTACTCGGCATGAATTCCAGGTCAGCCGCACCCGTAGTGTCCGAGATATATAGTACTTTTTCCCAGCTTTGGCCTCCATTTTTCGTACGGTAGACACCGCGCTCCTCGTTGGGCGCAAAGGCGTTACCAATGGCCGCAACAAAAACGACATTATGATTATCGGGATGGATCTCGACGGCTCCAATTTGACCGACTTTTTCCAGGCCGATGTGCTTCCAGCTTTTACCCGCGTCGACGGATTTGTAGACGCCTTTACCAGCGATCACATTCGAGCGCAGACCATCAGACCCGGTACCCACGTAGACGATATTAGGATCATTCTGGGCAACGTTAAGATCACCGATAGAGGGCGTCGTAAAATAGCCATCGGAGACATTGTACCAGCTGGTACCGTAGTCTTCCGTTTTCCAAACGCCACCTCCGGTCGCGCCCATATAAAAAACGTTGGGTTGGCTGGCTACCCCGGTGACGGCAGTAACCCGACCTCCGCGGGTCGGACCGACGTGTCGGTATTCGAGGTGATCCAGTGATACCTGGCCCATCAATTCGGGAATAATTAAGAGTAAAGAGAAAAAGAGAATCGTACGCTTCATATTTTATAATTTATTTATTCTGAATCGAAGTATGATATCAACTTTGTTTTATGGTCGAAGCAGGAGCTTCGACCAAACGGCAGGAGCTTCTTAAAGTACAGACAAGGCATGCCTTGTCTCAACCACTCAAACTTAAAGATAAAGAAAAGGGAGAATTATAGTATAATTGTTGCCGAACGAAGTGAAAATGCAAGTCAATGGAGCTAATTCATCAATTGATAGCGGAGAAGGAACTGGATGCAGAGCAGGAAGCCCTCTATCGACGCTATGCAGATCGGCCCGCTTTTCGGGAGATTATCAATACTTATTGCTATTACGAAATTCCACACGTGCTGGATCGCTTTCGCCTACAGGAAGCCCAAGCGGGTGATCTGGACGCCATCTTTTCCAAGCAGATCAAGCGCTGGGAAAAGGATCGCCAGGAAGCCGCAGTCCTCAGAGCTGGATTTCGGGCAGGAGGGGATCACCCCTACCGACAACTAAGCACCCCTGGTGATCTGGCGTCCATCGATAGCCTATGCCAGCAATTGGCCCGCCGCCAACGGGATGCCGATGCCATACTCCTGGCGTTTTTTCGATTTTTGGCGCAAGCCCGACGGCAAATGGAAGAAAAAAAGCAGCCCGACGGGCGCAGCCTGAACGAGATCATTGACGACATTCCTGCCGACTGGTATCAGGAGCCCTGGTATTATCTGTACGTTTCTTATTTCGGCACCGATGAAAAGGGCCAGGGGGGATTCGAACAGCTTACCAACATGCTAAATTACCTGGATGCCCTGGGAATTAAAAACCTGTATATACTCCCCCATTACGAAAGCCCAAATGGTGATGCGGGCTATGACATTTCGGCCTACGAGCCCGCGGAAAGCTACGGTGGTATGGCTGCCTTCCAGAATTTCATGGAACAGGCGAACAGTAGGGGCTTCCGCGTGGCTACTGATTTGGTATTTAACCATTGCTCCGTAGAACACGAGTGGTTCCAGCGCGCCCTGGCGGGTGATCCGCAATATTATGATTACTTCCTAAAGTGTCCGGCCCATTGGGCTCAGCTTTCGCTGTCGGAGATCATCAAGGACGAGGCGGGCGATTTATACCTCTACCTTCCGGAAAAAGATGAGCTTGGGAACCCGGTCATCTCCCGGCGTATTTTAATCTTTCCAGACGTGGATCAGACGCTCTGGCTCAAAAAGAAAGTGGCAGGGCTAGACAAGGAAGTACTCTTCTATCGGGAATTTTATCCCTTTCAGGTGGATATGGATATCCAGGAACCCATGGTGCTACAGGAGCTTTTTCGTTTCCTGGCCGAAGAGATCAGTATGGGTATACTGGGTAAACGCACCGATGCCATTGCCCACTGGGTAAAACAGCCAGGTACGGATGCCAAGAATCTTCCACAGACTTACGCGCTGCAGAAGCTCATCAAACAATTTTTGAAGCACCTCAACCCACGGGCCATTATCTTACCCGAAGTAGTGACCACCTCAAAAGAACTGAAGGCTTACGCCGGCGAGGCCACCATCATTAATGGTACACCTACGACTACGGGAGGGGATGCTCTTTTAGATTTCCAATTGCAGGGTATGCTGCGGGAGATGGTTTATTTTCAAAAGACGAGCCCCTTCTGGACGCAGGCCTTCGACCTGGGCACAGCGAAGGGAAGCACTGCGGTATCACTGATCCCCATCGAGCACCACGATGAGACCTACATGGGCTTCATCCAGGAAATCGAAGCCATGCGGGCTTACCTTTCGGGAAACTATAATTATCTGGACGAAAACCATAACGATCGGGCGGCCAGGCGAGGAATAATTTACAAAAACGGTATGAGTGCCGGTGCCCGTTATGCCGACGCCCTGAATCGTGATGCCCGGCGGATTACCAATGCCTTTTTCTGCCTCTACCTGCTCCCTGGTACCCCCGTCATCTATTATGGTAGTGAACTGGGTACGACTAATGAATGGGGCCAAATGGAAAGGCGGCAAAAAGAACAGTACCTGACCCTGCTCCGGCTTTTAGGTCCCGACTCCGGCATCCACTTAGCAGATTGCCGCGATCCCAGAGAATTACAACGTGGTCCCATTTCTGCCCGGACCTACTACCAGGCTCTGGAAGAGGCCTATCCCGCTACCGAACTGATCGGCCGCCTCAATTTTTTGCGAAAGCGATACACGGCCCTAAGCTCAACCAATCTGGTACCCATTGACACTTTCGACGAGCGCCTGTTGGGTATGTTGCGTTTTCCGGAAGGTGCGCGAGCGGAAGACCAGCAGCCCTTTCTCGCACTGAGTAATCTGTGTGAGCAGGAATTGCGATGTAAAATTCCTTTTGCTCAGTTGCAGAATCACCTGAATTACCCAACGCTTAAGCTGGTCGAACACCTGCGACTAGATGGCATAAATCCCCAAAAGGCTCGCGTGCTATCCAGTGATTATCGCTTTAACCCCGGACAGCCGGAATACCTGGAGATGGCGCTACCTGCCTATTCTGCCCTACTTTTTGAGGTAATTCCTGGCTAATAATCGTCAAATAACGGGAATTGTCCCTTGTATTACCGGAAATTGGTTGAGATTAGTCTTAACTTTGAGCTTCCAAAATCAAAAAATATGAAATCACTGAAGTTTATTTTTCTATTTGCTTTTGCGGCCCTCGTGGTAGCTTGTTCTAATGACAATAGCGGAGAGCAGTTGGGCCCACCCCCTGCCCCCATTAATCCCAATGCATTAAATAATACAAGTGCCCCCAGCAGTACGACCGGTGCGGTAGCTGGTGTACAACATTACACCTGTCCGAATAATTGTGAAGGAAGTGGAGGCGACACTCAGGGCACTTGTCCGGTTTGTGGTACTGCTTACTTACACAATCAGGCTTATCATGCACAAAACGCGGCGCAGCAGCCCATTACGCCACCGGCTAATCAGTCGACTACCCCTGCGGCTACTACCGCCGGTGTATTCCACTATACCTGCCCGAATGGTTGTGCCGGAGGAGCGGGTACAGCCCAGGCTTGTGCCACCTGTGGTACCATGCTTGCACACAATCAGGCTTTCCACGCACAACCACAGGCCACTACGCCAACACCACAAGCTGCGCCTCCGGGCGTATTCCACTACACCTGCCCGAATGGCTGTGCCGGAGGAGCGGCGAACGCTCAGGCTTGTTCCACTTGTGGTACGATGTTAGCCCATAACCAGGCTTATCACAGTGCGGCACCTGCCGGCGGCGGAGCTACGGCTGCACCGGGCGGAAAAAGCCCGCTTTACATTAATAACAACTAAGGATTATAGCACGAAATGGTAAGAAGACGAAGGCTAGACCGGTCTTCTTCTTCTTCTTTTTGAAGTCCTACCCCTTTAGCTGGTCCGGCAAGCTGGCCATAATATCTACCTGGGGCTTATGTAAGTAAGTCTGAAAACCCAGTGTGCGAGCGGTCTTGATATTGGCTTCCCCATCATCGACGTAGAGTGTCTCCTGAGGATCGATGCCCGCATCCTGAATGACATGCTCAAAGATGGCCCGATTGGGTTTACGCATTTGAAGTTGGAAGGAAAAATAATGCTTCTTGAAGAGCTTCGTAAAATCCTCAATACGCATATCGTAGTGCTCACGCAAGTAGTCGTTCAGCCAAAGCATATGGATGGCATTGGTGTTACTCAGCAGATAGATCTGGTATTCTTTACTCAAGTCCTTCAGAAAATCGATCCGCGCCATGGGCAGGTCACCCAAAAGAGCATTCCAACCATCAATAATATCATCGTCGGACATGGGCACTTCAGCTGCAGAGCGCATCCCCTGGATAAACTCGAAGGGCGATATTTTGCCTACCTCCAGGCGTTCGAAAAGTCGATCCGCTTCGTATTTCAGGTAAGCCGTTTCGAATTCTTCTTGAAGCAAATCCCGAAAAGCCTCTTCTGTTTTATCCAAATGCAGATCCAGCAGTACATTACCCAGATCAAAAAGAATATTCTTAATTGTATCGGCCATAAATGAAAGGTTTAATGAAGTTGTCTAAGGTAGGGGATAATTTACGCTTTGCCAAACTGGCGTTTAGACAGTCCAGTGCCGCTAGCCCCCTGACTACCGTAAAAAAGCGCTACACCTTCAAAGCCAGTGATGATACCCACACTAAAACATTCGAATACACCACCCGCGTCGACGAAATTAAAAAATAAGGAACTAGAATTACCAGGCTCTTGTTGAATAAAAAACAGGAAAGCCCTATATTTGCGATCCAATTGATGAATTAGGAATGTCGGATGACCCATTGTTCTAAAAGAAGAATATCGAATGGTAGAAATGCGAAATCCGACAAATCACTAATTCATCAATCATGAGTCCTAAACGAAGGACTCTAAAAATACTTCATCTGGAAGATGGTTACATTTGACCCTGGTCACACATGACCACACGACCAAATCACCACTCGACCACATGATCATGGTCCTATAGCTTCCGCCTCAGGCGGAGTAGTAGCACCTGACAACAAAACACAGTCCTAAACGAAGGACTCTATAATACTGCATCTGGAAGAGGGTGCTGTTCGTCTGGCCTCACATGACCACACGACCAAATCACCACTCGACCACATGAATATGGTCCTATAGCTTCCGCCTTAGGCGGAGTAGTAGCACCTGACAACAAAAAAGAGTCCTAAACGAAGGACTCTAAAAATACTTCATCTGGAAGATGGTTACATTTGACCCTGGTCACACATGACCACACGACCAAATCACCACTCGACCACATGAATATGGTCCTATAGCTCAGTTGGTTAGTAGCACCTGACTCATAATCAGGGGGTCCTAGGTTCAAGTCCTAGTGGGACCACTTTTAACAAAAAGTGTTTTAAACAAGTAAAGCCCTTGGTTTCCAAGGGCTTTTTTTATGTCTCCAACCTGCCTTTTGCTTGTTTTTATAAAACAAATTGTTTTATATTTGTACGCAGCTGTACATGGCTGCCCATTTTTGGGCATTTTTTTCTACAATGTTTCTACAAATTTTAAACTTTTCTACAATGAAAGTAAAAGCAGTACTCTGGACTAATCATGTGCGGGAAGATGGCACCTGCCGAATCATGATTTACACCTATGCCAATGGTAAAAAGAAATACTACAACACTGGTATCCATGTTAAACCTGAAAATTGGTCCGTCAGTAAAGAAGGTGTTATAGGTTTACCCCAGTATGTAAAGAACCGTATCAATGCTGCTATCGCAACCAGAAAACGAAAATATGCGGACAAACTAGCAGAGGGGGTACCAGTAGATCGCCTGGACGAAGAAGAACAGGAGACCTCGGAAAGCCTTATCGATTTTTTAAAGCTGTATATCAATGAAGTAGAGGTGGGTCTCCATGATATAAGTTTAAAAACTTTGGGTAGCTACCGGTCAGTTTTGAGAAGAATAGAAGAATTTTGCAAAGATCAGGGCCTAAGCGATCTTTCATTCGATGATATTGATTTAAATTGGTACGCCCAGTATTTCAGTTGGACGGTAGAAAAACAACTCGGCAAAACCTCATTCGATAAGGTCATTAAAATCTTCAAGAAGATCATGCGGGTCGCTCTCGAACGGGATTTGCACCAAAACACCATCTATCTTCATCCGGAATTTAGCCGCAAGCGAAAGCCCAAAGGCGATAAAGTTTTTTTAACCACCGATGAAATTGAAAAGATAGAGAACCTGGACCTCGACACCATGGAACATCTCGCCAGGGAGCGTGATCGCTTTTTGATCTCTTACTACTTTATGATGCGATGGGAAGATAGTACCCTCATCAATGAATCGGCTATTATTGAGCATCGCGGACTAAATTATAGCTATACGGCGGGTAAGACCGGTATACGCTGCATTATACCAATCTCCAGCAAAGCAAAAGCACTCTTGCAACGCAGAGAATACAATTTCGGATCTGACACGAACCAGAAAGCCAACCAGAAAATCAAAGAGATCTGTATGCTGGCCGGGATCACGCAAGTTGTTCAGCAGAATACCGAAAAAGCCCCTAAATTTAAGTTTGTGACCACACATACGGCTCGGCGATCTGCCGCCACTAATCTTTATCTGGAAGGTATGGACCTGGAGACAATCGCAAGAATAGGCGGATGGAAACAACTGCAAACACTTAAACTTTACCTCCGAGCCTCGGGGATGGAGGTGGCGCAGAATGCTAAGAAGTTTAAGTTTTTCAAGTAGAATTCAATTTAACCTATTGCAGATCAGGCAGATACACGAGTTTATTTATTTTTTTGTGCGCTTAGTATGACGATATTAAAATTCTGATGATAGAACCTTTTGTTTGTAAATACCGGTGAAGATCAGACAGGTATTTACACTTTAGTTATTCTTAATCTTAATCCTGCCTCCTAGTTAGTTATAAGCATTTTAGAGTTCAGTTCAGTAGATATCTGGGAATAAAAATTGAGTTCAACTGAACTGAACACTTTATTTTTTTGCCCTGAGATTAGATAACAAAGCTAATGGCTTTGTTGAGCTGCTTGCTCAATATATGCAACACCTTCATGGTTCTCAATTATTTTAATAGCATAAGTCGTATTAAAAGTATGCATGAAAGAATGGTGAGTAGTCAATACTGCATCCTGAAAGTCTTGATCGTCCTCAAGACTTCCAATTTTAAGACCGATAGCTTCGCACTTATTTTTTGAAATGTGTCGATTATGGGATTTTTGAGTTTTATGATCAGCAAATTCTTTTATTATGTCTTTTACCTTACTATGGTTTGAACTAAACATATTAGTTATTAACCAATCTTCAACTATTTTCTCAGACCATTCAATTGCTTGTTCACATGCTCTTAGAAAAGTTGGGTGATATTTACCAATGATAACTTGCCACAATGCCGCTGAATGGGGATTAATTTTGACATCTTCTTTGGCTTGCTCAAATTCATCCAATACTGCCTGACATGCAAGTCCTCCCATTTGAGGATCAATCGGACCTAAGCTAGAGTGCTTACCCATAATTATTTCCTTTGCAGAAAGGGCAATCATCGTACCTGCAGACATAGAAATTTGCGGAACAATAACACGAATATCTTTATCAAACATTTGATAAAGATAATTAACAAGCGATTCAGTAGCCGCTAAATCACCACCAGGAGTGTGAAGGATTAGATCCAGTCCTTTAGACCTATCTAACTTATTTATAGTCAGCATAAATCCTGAAGTATCTTTATCGTTAACGGCTGTACCCGGGGCTTGAGACTTCTGGAGCCAACCTGAATAGTAAGCAATAGTATTTCTACCCGAAATTTCAAATATCTTCTTTAGATATCTTCTTCTAACTGTGTCTAATGGGTTCTTATCTGGGGTTATTTCTTGCTCTTTTTGTATCTCAAGAATTACCTCATTCCAGTTGGGCATAAACTTATTTATTTATGAAAGTAGTACTTCCTAGGGTTTTTACAGGTGCAGTGTAGGATTCATCAAAGAGTGACAATTTTTGAATGTAATCCCCTTTTGACTTCCATTCTGTTTGAACAACGATGGTATTGTTAGAAGCATTCTTTAAAATTTCTTTATAATCTTTTTCAAAATCTTTCTTTGGACTCTTCCTTCTTCTAGATTCTAAACTATTGGTTCTTTCCATTTTCTTGAGGATTTGGTGATACTTTCGCTTTAATTCATAACAAATTGTATGTAAAAAAGTGCAATAATAATACTCAAATATCGTCAACTTATTGCAACAAGTTAGGGTTTTTAGACCAAACTCCTGTTTTTGTTTTATCTAAGCCTTTTATTGTTTGAATAAAAACGGAATTAATCTTGCTTAAAACAAAAAGTGAAGCCACTAGGATTCAAGCAATAGCTTAAGAATTAATAAACCAATGTAGCCCGTTCTCTCGCTCGGTATAAACATGGTTTTAATTCTTTGTGGCTGATTCAGTAGTCCATCCAGATGTTAAGTGACTCCGCTCGTAATTCGGTAAAGTTTGTTTTTTCTAATCCCTTAATTTAGTGGGGCTTATTAATAAGACTTGGTCTTACGCTTCAGACGAGAAAATGGCTAAACGTTGCAGTATTCGACCACTCTGCCTTACACTGAATTCGACGGAAAAGGTCTCCCACAAAACCCACGTTTTATAAAACACCTGCATCCGTACCCGCCAAAGTAACCTTCCTACCAAAATACCGTATCAAATACTAGTACATATTATCAAAGTGTAATATATTGGGAAACTAACCCATAAATGAAACCGCCAGTATGAAAATAGGATACGCCAGAGTAAGCACCAAAGAACAAAACCTTAACCTCCAGCTGGACGCCCTCCAAGAAGAAGGATGCGAGCGTATCTTCCAGGAGAAAATCTCCGGAGCTAAGGCCGACCGGCCTGCCCTCAAAGAAATGATACAACACTTACGGGAAGGAGATGTGATCGTCACCTGGAAACTGGATCGACTGGGCCGCTCCCTACGCGACCTCATCAACCTCATGAATGAGATACAGGAGAAAGGGGCAGGTCTTAGATCACTCAACGATGCCATCGATACCACTACACCACAAGGCAAGCTGACCTTCCACTTATTTGCTGCCCTATCCGAATTTGAAAGAGACATCATCCGGGAACGGACCAAAGCCGGTCTGGAAGCTGCCCGGGCACGTGGGCGCAAAGGTGGTCGTCCAAAAGGACTCTCTAAAGAAGCGCAGAATAAAGCGATGATTGCAGAGACGCTTTATAAGAAAAGGGAAATGTCGGTGACGGAGATTTGTCGGTACTTGGATTTGAGTCGGAGTACTTTTTATCGGTACTTGAAGATTAGAGGGGTCAAAGTGGCAAGCTGATAACTAATATTTAGGCTGACATCAAAATAGAAGAATATGTTTAGATTCAATAAACCGGAGTTTGGAACCGATCGGCTCAAAGATGATCTCGCATCTGAGCTATTTATGATAAGAAAATATTTGAAGACGAGCCTATCATTATTAGAAAGTGAACATAAAGAACAGCTAGCCTCTATCGAAAAAGAATATCAAAAGGCTTTAGAAATTCAGAAAGAAGAATATAAACACCTGATTGAAAGTGGTGAAGACCCCAAAGTGGCTGACTCGATTGCTTCTCAGGTTGCGGGGATAAATCATATTAGGGATCCAGAAAACTATGACCGGATAGAACATTTTTTTGAGTCATCAAAAAATATATTACTTAAATCAGCTCTACTCCTTGTATACGGGGTGTTTGAAAATAGTTTGAATCAACTATGTGATTTTGTTAGAAATTATGACAGCAGAAAAATAGCAGTTAGGGATATTGATGAAAAAAATTACTTGAGGAGAGTAAAAAGGTATTTGAGTTTAGTTTTCGACATTACGGCTAATGAGAAAGCTCTGAACAAATTGTCTTCAAAGGTTAATAGTTATCAGCAGGTAAGAAATAAGATTGTGCACGCTAACGCTTTCTTTTCAAAAGGGGATAGCTTTCTGGAAAAACTGAATAAATCAAATCCACATATTAAAGCTACGTATGAAAATGAGTTGATCATCCTTGATGAGCGATTTGTGACTGATTTTATGGATTTATGTATCCCTTATCTTGAAGCATTTATTCCAAGTGTTGAAGCAAAACTAGGGAAGCCTACTTTGACGCTCGAATTGTTATGGCATATATCACACAATCTTTATGTTTCAGAAACATCAAATGCTGAACTTAAAATTGAAGATGATAACCTAGAGTTAAATTTTGATTTTAAATTAAAAAAATCAACTCGCGCCCTGTCTTTTAAGATGAGTTTTACAAAGGGCAAATTTAAATTTAATCCTCCTGATGACCTTAAGTCTTTTACCAAAGAAGAAGTGGAGAAACTTGAAGGCTTTTTTAACGATTTAAAGAAAGAAGAGGCAGCGATTATTAAAATATTAAAGTCCAAAACGGAAATACTGATCGATGAATCAACTCACCTTTGCATAGAGATAGAACAAAAGTAAGACATTGATGAATTTGTTATAACACTTGAGGAATAGCACAAATAAATATAAATGAACCACAGCCAACACAACCAAATAGTCAACTTTATCTGGGGCATCGCCGATGATGTACTACGCGATGTATATACCCGAGGGAAATACCGGGATATCATCCTGCCATTTACGGTGCTGCGGCGGCTGGATGCGCTGCTGGAAGGTACCAAAGACCCGGTGCTGGAGATGCACAAAAAACTGGAAGAATTAGGTATTGATAACCGGGCACCTCAATTGAGTAAGACCTCCGGTTACGTCTTTTATAATACCTCGCCTTATACCTTTAAGAAGCTGTTGGGCGAATCGAAGAATATCCGGCAAAATCTGGAAGATTACCTGGATGGCTTCTCTAGTAATGTGCAGGATATCATCAGCAAGTTCAAACTGCGGAACCAGCTGGATACGTTGGAAGAAGCGAATATTACTTTTCCGCTCGTGGAGAAGTTCTGCTCTACGCAGATCAATCTGAGTCCGGATCCAGTACTGGATAATGATGGTAGCGTCTCCCAGCCTGGTCTGTCCAACCTGGGGATGGGTTACGTCTTTGAGGAGTTGATCCGTAAGTTTAATGAAGAGAATAACGAAGAGGCGGGGGAACACTTCACACCACGGGAGATCATCCAGCTGATGACCCACTTGATCTTCGAGCCGATTAAGGATCAAATCAAAGAGGGCACCTATCTCATCTATGATCCGGCCTGTGGTAGTGGAGGGATGCTCACCGAGTCGGAGCATTTTGCGAAAGCACTTAATCCGGATGCGACCTTCCATCTCTACGGCCAGGAAGTGAATCCGGAGACTTATGCGATCTGTAAGGCCGATATGCTGATCAAGGGCGAAGACCCCGACAAGGTAGCTTTTGGCTCTACGCTCTCCAGAGATGGTTTCCCGCAGTTGCAGTTTGACTTCATGCTGTCGAATCCGCCTTACGGCAAATCCTGGAAAGTGGATAAAGAGGCTATCGTCGATAAGAATGATATCCTGGATGAACGCTTTAAAGTGGGAGTACCACGTAGCTCGGATGGCCAGCTACTCTTCCTGATGAATATGGTGGCTAAGATGAAGCATGATTCAGCCCTGGGTTCACGCGTCGCTTCGGTACACAATGGCTCTTCACTATTTACTGGTGATGCAGGCTCTGGTGAAAGTGAAATACGTCGCCACCTGATCGAGAACGACCTGGTCGAGGCGATCATTCAGTTACCCAATGGTATGTTCTATAATACGGGTATCTCCACTTACATCTGGCTCTTATCGAGTCAAAAGCCGGCCCGCCGCCGCGGGAAGATACAACTGATCGACGCCTCCGAGATTTACCAGAAGATGCGCAAAAACCTGGGCCAGAAGAACAGCGAATTGAACGAAGCGCAAATTCAACAGATCACTGAGATATATCTGAACTTTGAGGAAAGTGAGATATCCAAAATCTTTGATAATGCAGATTTTGGTTTCCACAAAATAACCGTCGAGCGACCGCTGCGTTTAGCCTGGCAATTGGATGCTGATCGTCTGGAAGAAAGTAAACACAAAGAGGAATACCAGAAGGCGATAGCTTCCTTGCAAGATCGCTTTGGTACCACCGTACAGCAGGATTTCAATGTCTTGCAAAAAGCCCTAGATCGCTACCTGAAAGAAAATGACCTCAAATGGAAGGCTAAGCAAAAGAAAACCTTCCTGGAGGCAGTCTCCTGGGGCGATGAATCTGCGGAGCCCGTTATCAAGAAAAAACAAAAGGATGGTACCATTATCTATGAATCCGATACCAATCTACGTGATACAGAGAATGTGCCGCTGAAGGAAGATATCCAAGCCTATTTTGAGCAGGAAGTATTACCACACGTGCCCGACGCCTGGATCGACCATGACAAGACTAATGTCGGCTATGAGATTGCCTTTACGAAGGTGTTCTACAAGTATGAGCCACTACGACCGTTGGCGGATATCGAGCGAGATATATTAGCGCTGGAGGAAGAAACGGAAGGATTGATTAAAGAAATCATCGCGTAGTATGAAGAAGGCGTATCCAAAATATAAGCATACTGATATTCCATGGGTAGAGCTCATTCCATCTCATTGGGAAACGCAGAAAGGTAAATGGCTATTTCATAAAGAGAGTCGCCCTGTACGAGAAGAGGACGAAGTGGTGACCGCATTTAGAGATGGAGAAGTGACACTTCGAAAAAATCGCAGAGAGGATGGTTTTACTTTTTCCCTAAAAGAAATTGGTTATCAAGGTATCAGAAAGGGAGATTTAGTTATCCATGGAATGGATGCTTTTGCTGGGGCAATAGGAGTTTCAGATAGTGACGGTAAATCTAGTCCTGTCTATAATGCTTGTACTTTGAAGAGACCTGGCGACCAATGGTATTTTTGCCATTTAATTCGTGAAATGTCTCGCTCTGGATTTATTCAAAGCCTTGCTAAAGGAATTCGTGAGCGTTCAACTGACTTTAGGTTTGCTACTTTTGGAGAGCAATTACTGCCTGTACCCTCACTACCTGAACAACGCAGCATCGCCGCTTTCCTCGATCATAAATGCGCCCTGATCGACCGCTTCATCGAAAAGAAAACCCGCCTGATCGAGCTGCTCAAAGAGCAAAAACAGGCCATCATTAATCGGGCTGTCACCAAGGGCCTGGATTCGGAGGTACCGATGAAGCCCTCGGGGATAGACTGGCTGGGGGATATTCCGGCGCATTGGGAGGTTGTTCAATTAAGAAGATTAATAAGAAAGATTGAGCAGGGATGGAGCCCTCTCTGCGAAAATAGAATTGCAAATAAAAATGAATGGGGCGTCTTAAAGGTTGGCTGTGTAAACGGTCTGGTATTTAATTCCAATGAACATAAGACTTTACCTGCAAACTTAAACCCCAAACAAGAATATGAAATAAGCCAAGGAGATGTCCTGATGTCAAGAGCAAACACAAAGGAGCTCCTTGGAAGTGCTTCTCTAGTAAAGGATGTAAGGTCGAAACTATTATTATGTGATAAACTGTATCGGTTACATCTCAAAAATAATGTAGATAAGGAATTTTTTGTGTATTCACTTAGAAATCACTCAACAAGAATTCAAATCGAATCTTCAGCAACTGGGGCTAGTGATTCGATGCAAAATATTTCTCAGGGGAAGGTACTATCTCTTTGGTTAACAATACCTTCTAAAAAAGAGCAAAAAGAAATCCTATACTACATCAACCAAGAGCTAACCCGGATTTCATCTCTAGGAAGTAAGATAGAGAAAGAACTAAATATTTTACAAGAATACAAAATCACCCTAATAGCAGAAGCTGTCACCGGTAAGATTGATGTGCGGGAATGGCAGGCAAAAGATGAAAACTTCCTCTCTACACCACAAAATCAGGAAATCGTATGACGGAAGCTGAATTACAAGCCTATATCCTGGAGCACTATCCTCAGGAGAATGCAGCCTGTGAGTGGAAGGGCTGGCAGAACCTGAGGTATAATATTAGTGGTCGGAAGAGCGAAGACTTGATCTCTTATGTATCTGGCATTGCGAATATGGAAGGCGGAGTAGTGATCATTGGTGTGGAAGATGCCAACGGTCGCATTCTAGGCATCTCGGATATTGGCGATTACACGGCAGAGAATTTACCATTTCGTCTGAAAGGTAATTGCACCAATCTGAATGTGGAGCAGATGTCTGTAGACGAATACATTACGACTGACACACAAAAAATAGTTTGGATTATTCATGTTCCCAAGCACCAACCCAGACTTCCTGTGTATGCGCACAAACAAGGTTGGCAGCGTATTGGTGATAACCTGGTTACTCTGACAGCCGAGCGGAAAACAATTATTTTGCAAGAGCCGATTACCCTTATTGAAGATTGGAGCCGGGAGATTTGCGAAGGGGCCACTATTAATGATTTATCCACAGCAGCCATCCTGCGCGCTCGCAAGAACTACGCGACCAAGTTTCCTCATCTGGCGTCAGATTTGGAGGATTGGGATGATATTACCTTTCTGAATAAAGCCAAGATTTGTATTGATGGCCAGATCACTCGTACGGCTATTCTCTTACTGGGTTTGCCAGAGTCCGTTCATTATTTGCAAAGTGCACAGACGCAGATCAGCTGGATACTCAAAGATCGTGACAATATAGAATTAGATTACCAACACTTTCCACCACCCTATTTACTACAAGTAGAGGAGGTTTTCCAAAAGGTACGTAATCTCAGATACCGCTATATGAAGGGCGATAGTATTTTCCCGGAAGAGGTAGATATGTATGATCCATATGTGATGCGTGAGGCCTTGCACAATGCTATTGCTCACCAGGATTACACCATGAGTGGTCGCATCTTCCTGGTAGAATTCCCCGATCGTTTACTTTTTATCAACGATGGTTCTTTTATACCGGGCTCTGTAGAAGCCGTTATCGAAAAAGACGCCCCCAATACCCAGAGCAGGAATCCTTTTTTGGCGCAAGCCATGGTCAACCTGGGCATGATTGACACCATAGGTAGTGGTATCAAGAAGATGTTTATCACTCAGCGAAAGCGCTTTTTCCCCATGCCAGATTATGAAATAGAAGCCCATAAGGTAACCGTCCAGGTATACGGGAAGGTCTTGGATTTGGAGTATGCCAGATTATTAGCACAAATTCCGGAATTATCCTTACGAGAGATTATTTTATTGGATAATATTCAAAAACATAAACCTATCTCGACACAAGCTGCCACTGAGCTAAGGGGCAAGGGGTATATAGAAGGGCGAAGGCCAAACTATCTTATATCCAGTAATATCGCTAAGGTAACGGGGGACAAGGCATCCTATATCAAAAATAGAGGATTCAAGGACGCCCATTATAAGAAGATGGTTATGGAGTATCTCGATAAATACCAAAAAGCTTCCAGAGCTGATATTACTAAGTTACTCTTTGATATACTACCCGGTGTTCTTTCGGAAAAGCAGAAGGATAATAAAATCCGGAATATTCTATATGCAATGTCAAAGAGAGAGGGAACCATAGAAAATATAGGTAGCTCAAGAAAGCCAATATGGGTTAAAACATCTAATTAGATGTTTTTTAGATGTTTTTTAGATGTTTTTTAGATGTTTTGCGAAAGTATAAGAGACTTTAAGAAAGATTAAGAGACTCTCTAAGAGAGTTTAGGCAGGAAATATAAGCCACCGATGAAAACCGACACCTCAGAAAAAGGGCTGGAAGCCCTGATCGAAGCGCATCTTTGTAGCCCGGCCGTTGGTTACGAACAGGCCTTCTCTGCCGATTACGACCGCAGCCTATGTATTAATCAAAAGCAGCTCTTTCGTTTTTTAGAGGCCACCCAGACCGAAAAGCTGGAGACGATCCGTAAGCGTGGCGAAGAGAAATTCCTGAGGCGCCTGTCTGCCCAAATCCAGAAACGTGGCATCATCGATGTATTGCGGAAAGGAGTAAAAGATCTGGATTTGACGGTTTATCTCTACTACAAACGGCCGAGTAGCCAACTGAATAAGCGGGCCATCGCGAGGTATGAGGCGAACATCTTTGCGGTCTGCCGCCAGCTCTATTACAGCAATAGTAATAGCAATTCGGTCGATATGGTCTTTTTCCTGAATGGCTTGCCCATTATCACTATGGAGTTGAAGAACCACTTCACCGGGCAGAACGTCAAGCACGCCATCAAGCAATACCAAAACGATCGGGATCCCAAAGAGCCTTTGTTTAAGCTCGGGCGCTGTATGGTACACTTCGCCGTCGATCCCGACCTGGTGTATATGACCACTAAACTGGCCAAAAAAGACACCTTATTTTTACCCTTCAATAAAGGCTTTGACAAGGGTGCTGGTAATCCACCCAATCCAGAAGGACTTAAAGCCGACTACCTCTGGAAAGAGACACTTACCAAAGCGAGCCTGTCCAATATCCTGGAGAACTTTGCTAAGAAAATAGAAGAGACCGACGAGCAGACCGGAAAGAAAAAGACCAAACTGATCTTTCCGCGCTACCATCAGCTGCGGGTCGTCATGCGCTTATTGGCAGATGCGCGTCAGAACGGTGTGGGCCACCGCTATCTGATTCAGCATTCGGCGGGGTCCGGCAAGTCTAACTCCATCACCTGGCTGGCCCATCAATTGACCGAATTGCACGATGAGACCGATCAGAATATTTTTGATTCCGTTATTGTGATCACCGATCGGCGCGTACTGGACAAACAGATTCGGGATAATATTCGGGACTTCGCACAGGTGAAGGGCGTGGTACAGCCTATTACCCAGGGCAGTAAGCAACTCAAAGAAGCGCTGGAGGAAGGTAAAAAGATCATCATCACCACCATTCAGAAGTTTCCTTACATACTGGATGAAATTGGTCAGCTGGGCTCTACCCGCTTCGCTATTCTAATCGATGAGGCCCACAGTAGTCAGAGTGGCGATACGGCAGCCAAAATGAATGTGGCCCTATCCAATCGCAATACGGATAACATCGATTCTATTGCCCAAGCGGCGGATATTGATGCGCCTTACGGCGAAACGGAGGAAGAAACAGCTTTTGATTCGGAAGACCTGATTAATGCCTTCATAGAGCAGCGCCGCATGTTGAAGAATGCCAGTTACTTCGCCTTTACGGCTACGCCTAAAAACAAAACGCTGGAAGTATTTGGTATGAAACAGTCAGATGGGAAGTTTTACCCATTCGATCTCTATTCCATGAAGCAGGCGATAGAGGAAGGATTTATTCTGGATGTACTCAAAAACTATACGACTTACCAGTCTTATTACAAACTGAACAGAGCAACGGATGATAATCCGGAGTTCGACACCAGCCGTGCCCAGAAAAAGCTGAAAGCCTACGTCGAGAGTCACCCTTTCTCTATCAAGGAGAAAGCCAAGATTATGGTCGATCACTTTCACTCGGAGGTGAAACAACGGATTAAAGGCAAGGCGAAGGCCATGGTGGTGACCAAATCGATTCGCAATGCGATCCTTTATTATTTTGCTTTTCAGGAATACCTCAAGGAAATCAGATCGCCCTACCAGGCTATTGTCGCCTTCTCTGGTAAGAAAACGGTAGATGGCGTAGAATACGACGAGGCCAAACTCAACGGCTTTCCTGGTAATGATATTTCCAAGGAGTTCAATAAGGCGGAGTATCGCTTTCTGATTGTAGCTAATAAATTTCAGACGGGCTTCGATCAGCCTCTACTGCACACCATGTACGTTGATAAGAAGTTGCGTGATGTACAGGCCGTCCAAACTTTATCGCGCCTGAATCGCTCCCATCCGGAGAAGGAAGATACTTTTGTCCTGGATTTCTTCAATTCTCTGGATGATATCAAGCTATCTTTTGAGCCCTTCTTCACCACGACCATCCTTAGTGAAGAAACGGATCCCAATAAGCTCAACGATCTGCAAGATGCTCTGGACGAATCGCAAGTCTACACCGAAGAGACCGTCCACAATTTCACCGATCTCTACTTCAAAGGAGCCGAACGTGAAGAGCTGGAGCCTTTCATCGATAGCTGTAAACTCAACTATGATACCGATCTTAACGAAGATCAACAGGTCAATTTCCTGGTACAGGCCAAATCTTTCAACCGGACCTACGCCTTTCTGTCTAAGATATTGGATTTCACCAATCCCTACTGGGAGCGCTTATACTGGTTCTTAAAGTTCCTGATCCCCAAGATCAAGCCCACCGAAAGCGAAGACCTGGCCAAGGGCATCCTAGAAGCCGTAGAGCTCGACAGTTATCGATTATCCAAAGTCACCACGGATAGCATCGGACTAATCGGTGGTGAAGAAGTGGCACCCAGCCCTTCGACGATGCGCGGCGGCAGGCCCGAAGCTGAGATGACGGATCTCGAATACATCATCCAGACCTTCAACGAGCGTTTTGGCAGTATCGACTGGATGAAAGATGATAAAGTTCGCAAAGTCATTTTCGAGGAGTTACCGAATCAAATGGCTAATGATGTCAAGCACATGCAAACCATGCGCAATTCTGACAAGCAGAATGCCCGTATTGCTTCCAACGAGAAAGTAAATGATATGGTGCAAGAGTTTATTTTCACTAGCACCGACTTCTATAAGATGTTCATGGACAACCCCGAGTTCAAGCGCCAATACCTCGACTTCATTTTTGATAAGATGTGGACTCAGGTGGAAGGTGATCGGGCTGGGTGATGGAATGATGAGACAAACAACATTAGATGATCCCAATAAATTTTCAGCAATGGAACACCTAAAAGAAATAGTTCTCGATTACATTAAAACCGATTCAGCCAATAATCATGCATTGATGATAGATGGGGAATGGGGAAGTGGAAAAACACACTATTTTAAAGAGGTTTTAAAAAAAGAAATAGAACAGGTCGAGGAGAAAAAGGTACTTTATATTTCGTTAAATGGACTTCAATCAGGCTCTGATATATTTAATGAACTAATTGCTGAAAAATCTAAATTCATAGAATTTTTCAAAAATACTACGGTAGGGAAAATAACCTATGGGGCTTTGGAATCTGCCTTCAAAATAGGAATTAATGCTTTTAAAGTCACTACAGGTTCAGGTGAGCAAGTTAACCCTAAAGCAAGTGATCTCTCCAATATTATGTTGCAAGAACTGATTAGCTTTTCTAAAGAAAAGCATGTCATTTGTTTTGATGATTTGGAAAGAATTAGCGAGAAATTAAATAATGCTGACGTCCTTGGGTTTATCAATAGGAACTTTGTTGAACATGAAGGAATAAAGGTGATCATCATTTGTGATGAATCACGTATAAATGCTTCTAAAAATGAGAGCTACGGCACTATCAAAGAAAAAGTAGTGGGAAGAACTTTGAAATTCCCTTCACAAGTAGCCTTTATATTCGATGACTTGATATCTACATACCTAGAAAAAGACAAACCTTATCATGATTTCCTAATATCTCATAAGAAGTATTTGCTGCGTAAAATTATATTAGCAAAGGAAGAAAACCTAAGGACCATTTTCTTCATGCTAGATAATTTATGGAAGTTCTTTCGATGCCTTGCAGAAGAAGAACAAGGTATGGATGACCCTATAAAAAAAATGATCTTAGCTAATATAACCTTCTCTTTCGAAGAAAAGGAAGGTGAACTTAGTTCGTACGAAAACATTGAGGATCTTCCTCCTATTTTTACAGAACGACACCTTCCAAACAGAACTACTATTTTTGGCGATGTCGAAGACATAATCCGTAATATAATTGATCCTTCATCTGGTGAAGCAATCAAAATTGAGAAAGACGAAGCGAAAACCAAATTAGTAAAAAAAAGGAAATATCTAGTCAGTACATATTGGGAAAATGATCAATATGAATTTTTTCCCTCCGTATTCGAATATATTAAGACTGGATATCTGAACAATAAAAAGCTCACTAGTGAAATTAGAAATCTCATTCCAGAAGAGCTACCCGACCATGAGGGAACCTTGAACAAAATATCAAATCCTTACGAGCTAGATGATGAAGATTTTAATTCTTTACACTCTCGTTTGATTGATGATATTAAAGAAGATAAACATAATCTCCAGAACCTGGTAGAAGCAGCTAAAATTCTTTACGACCTAGAGAAAGCGGGCATTGATGCTAGTTTATCTAAAGAGCAGTTAGACCGACTTTTCTTCAGTGCCATTCCGAAAGCCAAGGAGAAAACACAGTACGAAGAGATAGCTATGGTTCGTAGGTTAATGAGTGCTAGAACTCACGGTTTTGATAAAGCACAAGAAATAATCGATGAGTTTAAAAAAGCCCTTCGACTACTGAGTGATGAAAAAAAGGAATTAGAAATCGATCAAAACTTGCAAAAATTAAAAGCAGGTAAAAAGCCTAAAATAGATTATAAGGATTTCCAAGAAATAATTGCTTTCCATGACTCAAATGAGATCATTAAAGCCTTCAGAGAAAAATTCGATCGCAAGCCAAGTGAAATAGGTTTTATTAATGAGCTATTTGAACTGACATATTTGAGGGAATATTCAGGAGGGAATATACTGGTTGATCAAAAGGAAGCTGAAAATCTGAAAGCAATTTATGAGTGGAGTAACGAGCTAATGAACTCTATAGACGAAAAGAAAAAGCCTATTTCATTTATTTGGGCAAGGTCTATTGCCTTAAGAGTTGAAAAAATTGTCCATAATTTACAGGTGAAATGATTACGGAAAAATTAAAAATCATCCGCTGCTATTTGCTTGTCAAAATATTAAACATCATCCGATTTGTGGCTTTTCTTGGGTTAGATAGAATGGTATAAAGATTCACTTCAATGAATTATAAACGATTTAAAATAAAGGCAAGGTATGAAGAAACCAAACGGTTTCGCACCAGGTTTTTCGATGAAAAAAACGAAGATAGGCTAAGAAAAAAATTGAAGGATCTTGGATATCTAGAACCATTTGAAATAATTGAAATTGATCATGACAGTCCTACGGAAGCACAATTGCGGTATGCTAAAAAGTTAAGAATAGCGATCCCTGCGAATGCTACGAAAGAAGACCTTAGTTGCTTATTAAGTCGGAAAATTGACAAGGATACTAGTCCAAATAAAGAGCTGATTGAGTTTGCAGAGTCAAAAAAAATTTTCTTTTCAAAGTATATTGGGAAAAAAGCATTGTACAACCTTATTTACCATAGCCTTTCAGAAAAAGACAAAATAGCCTTCTTTATATTTTCTGTTTATCGCCATTTATCAAATGACAGAAAGGGAAACCTTCTAAAGCATCCACACAAGAAACGATTTTATGAAATAGCCCAAATGGTCCAGAAGAATGAAAAAGTAAAAAAATCAATTCTTAGATATGATGGAGAGGAATTAAGGTTTTTCGGAACAATGATCGCAAGTAATTGGCTGTCAATTGACGGAGGAAGTACCAATACATACGGGTACAAATTTGTCTCAGAAATTTTAAGTTCAGAATTTAATGTGAGAAAAACAAGAACCCTTAACTATGGAAAAATATCGAGTACAAAACAGGGCCAAGGATGTTTTTCTTCAGCGTTAGTATTACAATTAATAGCTCTAATGCTAATAATATACCTTAGCTTTTTATAAAATATTCCAATCGTTAGGTTATCATCTCCCAAGCCTGCTCCTTCACCAAATCTCCAATCAACATGCCCGCACCATTCTCTTGTTGGCTCATAGCATCGATCAGATTAAAGACGATCTCCTTCTGGAAAGACAGCTCCGTATCCGGCTGATAACCCGTCTGCTGACTCACAAAACGGATATAAGCTTCCGTATCATTTTCGGAGGCGGGTGCCCAGCGGGAGATGATCTTACGAATGGTATTTCGGCTGTAGCGATTCATGTAGGTGCGCAAGTTGATCATGGCGGCTCGGGTACCATATTCCATGGAGCAGAACTGCTCAAAGCGGCCGGGGTTATCTTTGATTTTCCCTTTCCAGGCATTCGCACTTTTCACCAAATTGAGTGGGTTATTATTGCGGAAGCCCAGGGGCAGGTTTGGGTTTCCCAAATTGCTGGTACCATCATCGCAGGCCTCTCCCCTATCGGCGGCAGATTTGGGTATGGGCGCAGTCGGCTCCGTCTCGATATTGTAGTAGACATTGGTACGGGCGAAGAGCTTGAGTAAGATATAGGCGGTGATGATGGCCACCAGGGTAATGATAGAGATAATGTACCATTTCATCACTTGATCTTTAGTATGGTCAATAGATCTTGTTTCGGTCTTCGCGGCTTGACAGTGGCCTTGGCACTATCTTTCACGTCTACACCGATGAGATCGTAACCACTGGGATTACTCAACCAGCGCAGTAGACCATCCACCGTAGGCTCAAGGCGCTTTTTATTGGTAAAGAGCGTATCAAGTACCACCGATCGACCAGAGCGAACCAGTGGCTGTGCGGCCAGAGCCAGCTTGATGACTTCTGCGCGGGATAACTTTTTACCTTCCTCGATTTGTCGAGCTTTCTTTTCGATATAGTTGATGGTCGATTGTTTGACCGAGCGCTGTTCGATATCTTTTAGCTCTTCGGGGAGTTGATCGGCATCTTCTTTGCTGATCTTTTTCTTATCGAGGATCTTAGTTACGTCTTTGATCTCGGCTTCTAGTACTTGATAGGGCGATCTACGTTCTTGGGTTTTCGTTGGAGACGCCTCTTTACGGGGCTTGGGAGCTTTCTTTTCAGTCGACTTCTTAGATACTGTCACCTGTGGAGTCTTTTCTATTTTGTGCTTCTCCTTGATGTGTTCATCTACTGTTCCCTGGTCATTGCACTTGCGGGCAAAAGAGCCGGCATCCATGATGAATACCAGATGGCCCTGATCATCGAAGATCAGATGTTCACCTGGTTTGGCGGTGATGGTATTGGTATGTTTACCCGCTCCTTTGATGCCGACTACCGTTTCTTCTTTTACCGGTATCTGGTAATGCTGACAGTGGAGCACCACTGGCTTCATTTTGGATTTAGGTGTTACTTTTTTCCAGCTGTGTACGTGGTCTTTGCTGGTTGGCTTTTTACTTGATGATTTCTTCTTAGCCGCTTTGGGAGCTGGCTCTGCTGCTAGTGCTGCATAGTTGCGATCTTCTGGGATGTTAGCTCCGCCTTGTTCGATTACTTTTTGTGTCTTTCCATCGACTAATACATAACCATCTACCAGGTCTTTTAGCTCATTAAAAGCCGCCAGGCCATTCTCGGCTGCTTCGTCAATGACAAAACGCGGTACATAGCGGCCCGACTTTTGGTAGCGGTTCATGGCGCGTGTCATGCTGGTCTTCTTATCGACTTTCAGAAACATGATAAAAACCCGGTAGCCTTCTTTTTTGAGGGTTTCCACCAGGGGCTTATACTTCTTGGATTTATTCATGGTACCATCGTAGATCACATCGTAGCTGCATCCGGTCTTACCAACCTTATTGAGTAAGGTTTTGACCAGATCACGGGTTTCTTCGTGAGTTTGGGTCGCATTCCAGCCTTTGTATTCTGGTAGCTTTGCCCGTAGATCATCTGCATCAATTTTAAAGATGGCCGGATTGGTCATCCAGTCTTTGTGCTTGCGAATGTAGGTGGACTTTCCGGAACCCGGCAGACCACCGGTCAGAATGGCGATCGGTGCATCGCGACGAATACATTCATTATCCGTTACTTCTTTGGTGATGATTTGCTCATGTAAAGACTGTCGCTGCTGGCTATAATCTCCGTCCTTGCTGTGCAGGGCTTTAGTCTGCGGCAAACCCTCCAGATGATCTTCCAGGGCATCCAGGGCGGCTTTGTCAATTCTACGTTTACCTTTTTCATCTACCGGTGGCATCCCTTTGATCTCGGCTTTTGAGGACTTACGCTCTTTGGGCTTGTCCTGCTTTGGGTAATCTCTTTTAAGTGCTGCCAATATCTTCTCATCATAATCTTGCCATTCCTCTTTGGCCATTTTGTATTCTTCTGCCTTTGAATCGGCCATTTTCATGATCTCAGCAAATTCATCCATTACCTCGAAATTCTCTTGGTACTTGGTAGGAAGATTACCGATGGTCTTCCCTAGTTGTTTGACGTACTGTTTCGCTTTACTATCCATAGCTTTATCCATTTTAAGCTGCCAGTTGCAGCAGTTTTAGTTTCTTCGCTTTTTTAGCTTTTAGTAATCGTATTTTAGCAGAAGCTTTACTTACCGTCTTTTTCAATCGGTCCTTTTGCGCCTGGCTGTTGGGTGATAATTCATCCCTGAGTACCAGTTCGACATAACTTTTCTGGCGTATCTGATAATAGACCTTCCCATTGCTGCCCTTAATCGCCTTTTCGATCTTCGCCTTCTTGCCATCATAG
>DATFKA010000056.1:0-30707 GCA_035268885.1 Saprospiraceae bacterium | reverse complement strand
ATAGAGTGTCAGCGAAAGTAAAGTCGCCAGGGCAGCCCCTACAATTCCCTGTTTAGAAATCAACCAATAATTCATCACGACATTCAATACCCCCAGAGCGATCAACGCAACCAGGTTGAATCGGTAATAATTAGAGTATACAATAATCTGGGTATTAATAGAGGTAGCTAACTCGAACCACTTGGCCAGACCGGCAAAGAGAATAATTAAGAAAAAGCCATTAAACTCCTGGCTTCTTGGTAGTAAGGACACGATCTCATCAATATTTATTAACACCGGTCCCAGTATTAGTGCGCCCAGTACGGTCAACACCAGCGACGTCCGGGAATATATATCACCTGTTCTTTCCATGTCCTTTTCCACTAATGAACGGGCGACGATTGGCGTTGCTATCCGGTAAAGCGCACCTCCCGGGATGAGCATAACATTGACCATAAATGTCAAAATACCGTAGGCTCCGGTATTTGTCAAATCTACCATAGTACCGATCATCACTTTGTCGACATTAAAGGCCAATTGTGTTCCCATTTCATTTAGGATAGCAAATAACCCGAAGCTGAATACGGCTTTACGCTTTACCGGATTAAGCAGAAAGGAGGGAAACGCAAGAGTTGGTCGATCAAGCCTAAACAAGTAGATGACCAGAATAAACGTAGCAACCGTCAGCATGGCCATCATACCGACTACATACTGATCTGGATTCAGTACGTTTACCATGACCAGCACGATAAGTATAGGCAAGGCAATTTTCTGCCAAAGTCTATTAGCAATCTCTGGTACTACAATACGGCCATAGTTAGAAATATAGGCAGTAAGAACAGCATTCAACCCCATGAGGCAAGCCATAGGGAATGCGACAAACAAATACTTTTGTACCAGGGGGTCATCATCTTTCTGGATCAGCATATCATAGACCCTGTCTCCCAAAACCACAAGCAACAGGGCTGAAAATAATATCCCCAATAGAACCTGCATCATTAAGAAAGAAAGAAGGTTGCGATAAGCCGGATCATCTTTCTGATTTTTAGGGTGAAAGCGTACCGCAATACTTGACCCTCCAAAGATTATTACCGGCAATAAAAGGCTGGCTGTAGAGAAGAGGAACTGGTAAAGGCCATAGAACTCTTTTTCCACGGAGTAAATCGTCAACGTACTGACGGCCCCAATGAACACCCCCACATAACTGACGAATGTACTTTTAAATCCTTGCCGCTGGATAATCCCCATGTAATTCTCTTACTCAATTAAGGATGAAAGAAAAGTAAACCGGCCAGAAAGATTTTCATCTGCCCTGTAAGCCCGGCATACACTCGCTAGAAGGAGTAGCTTCTGCCCATTCCACTTCGTTGGCGATATCGTTTACGAAGTCGCGCGAAAGCCCTCGTTAAACGAAAAACTAATGTAATATTACGTACATTTTTCGTACTTTTGACCCCATTTTTAGCGTCATAAGTAATGTCAACAACAACAAAGGTCAAAGGTATGGATAGTTTAAATCTAAATAAAAAGTCGGTGCTCATTACAGGGGGGACCGGTTCGCTTGGCAAAGCACTCACCAGTAGGATTTTTTCTCAATTCCCAGACGTAAAGCGCGTGGTCATTTTTTCACGAGATGAGCAAAAACAATTTCAAATGGCTCAGGACTATCCGACCAGAGCCTACCCCGCCATTCGTTTTTTCATCGGAGATGTCCGCGATCGCGACCGCCTAATCCGTGCCATGCAGGGCATTGATTATGTAATACACGCGGCAGCTATGAAGCATGTTCCCATTGCAGAATACAACCCGTCGGAATGTATAAAGACCAATGTCAACGGCGCTGAGAATGTAATCCATGCCTGTTTGCAAACCGATGTTAAACGCGTAGTTGCCCTTTCTACAGATAAGGCCTGTGCGCCGATCAATCTCTATGGCGCCACTAAACTCACCTCTGACAAACTATTCATCGCAGCTAATAACATTAAAGGCTCGAATGAGATCAAATTTTCAGTTGTCCGCTATGGCAATGTGATGGGCTCCAATGGTTCTGTCATTCCATTTTTTATTAAAAAACGGAAGAATGGATTTCTGCCTATTACAGACCCTGAGATGACTCGTTTTAACATATCGCTCGATGGTGGCGTTGACATGGTCTTCCATGCCCTGGAAACGGCCTGGGGTGGCGAACTATTTGTCCCTAAGATTCCTTCTTATAAAATAACGGAAGTGGCGAAAGCCATTGCTCCCAATGTAGAGCATCGCGTCATCGGTATTCGCCCGGGCGAGAAGATTCACGAAGAGATGATTACGCAGTCTGATGCCTACAATACGTATGACCTGGGAAAATACTACACTATTCTACCCACGACGCCCAACTGGGATCTCAACGAATTCATTGCTACCTTCCAGGCTAAAAAAGTTCCTCAGGGCTTTAGCTACAACTCAGGAGATAATACAGAATGGGTCACCGCCGAAGAACTACGGGGACTTATTAAAACACATGTTGATTCCGACTTCAACATTGAAAACTATTAGTATGGCAACCGCTATTCCTTATGGGAAACAACATATTACGGAGGCAGATATTAAGGCCGTCACCGAGGTACTCCGGGCCGACTACCTGACTACCGGCCCCAAAGTCGACGCATTTGAGCAAAAATTCGCCGATTATGTGGGCGCGCGTTATGCCATAGCGCTCTCTAATGGCACCGCAGCGCTTCATCTCTGTGCTCTGGCTTTGGGCGTCAATCAGAAAAGTAAAGTAATCACTACGCCCATCACCTTTGCTGCCTCTGCCAACTGTGTACGCTATTGCGGGGGAGAGATAGACTTTTGTGATATAGCCCCCGACACTCTGACACTGGATATTGAGCAAGTGCGAAAAAAACTGGAAGCAGCACCCGCCGGCACCTATCAGGGAATTATCCCCGTAGATTTTGCCGGCTACCCGGTTGATCTGGAACAATACCGTGCGCTGGCCGATGAATTCAATTTATGGATCATTGAAGATGCCTGTCATGCCCCCGGTGGATACTTCACCGACACCCATGGAAAGCAGCAAAACTGTGGCAATGGAGCGTTTGCCGACCTGGCTATTTTCTCATTCCATCCGGTAAAGCATATTGCTTGTGGAGAGGGCGGTATGGTCACCACGAACGATGAGGAGCTCTATCACAAGATTAAGCAGTTACGAACGCATGGCATGGTCTATCAGGGTGACGAGCGCTTGCAAGAGAACCACGGGCGCTGGTATATGGAGCTGCAGGAACTTGGCTACAACTATCGTATTCCCGACATCTTATGTGCCCTGGGTATTTCTCAGCTGGACCGGGCAGAGGCCGGTATCCAGCGTCGTCGGGCGATTGCCCAAAAATACGACGAGGCCTTTCGTAACACCCAGATCGGCATTCATCAGCCCGCTCAGGGCATTGGACATGCCTACCATTTGTACGTCATTGAAGTAGATAATCGCAAAGAACTATACGACGCGCTTCGCAGCCAGGGCATTTATGCGCAGGTCCATTACGTACCGTTGCACACCATGCCTTATTATCAGCAGTATGGCTTTAAAAAAGGGGATTTCCCCGTGGCAGAAGCCTATTATAAGAGGGGACTAAGCCTTCCGATGTACCCAACGCTAACGGAGGAAGAGCAGGATTATGTCATTGAACAGGTTAAAGCCATCGCAGGATGAAAAAAATTGCCATCATCCCGGCACGCGGGGGAAGCAAACGCATTCCCCGAAAAAACATCAAAGATTTTTTGGGGAAACCCATTATCGCCTATAGCATCCAAACGGCCCTCGACTGCGCTTTATTTGACGAAGTGATGGTCTCTACGGACGATGAAGAAATTGCGGAAATAGCAAAAAAACATGGTGCTACTGTTCCATTTATGAGGAGCACCCAAAATGCTAATGACCATGCCAGTACCGTAGACGTATTACTAGAGGTAATTAACGACTATAAGCAGCGCAGCCAGGAATTTGAGCTGGGTTGCTGTATTTACCCGACCGCGCCGTTTGTCTCCACAAATTTGCTTCAGCAAGCTCATGATAAGCTTACGGAGGCTCAATACGATACGGTCTTTCCAGTTCTCCCATTTAGTTTCCCTATCCAAAGAGCAGTAAAAATCAATCGGGAAGCACGTCTTCAGATGTTTCAGCCGGAACACCTCACGACGCGCTCTCAGGATCTGGAAAAGGCTTATCACGACGCCGGCCAGTTTTATTGGTTCCAGGTAGATGTGCTTCAGGAAAAGCAGAAGCTCTGGACCAATAATACCGGAGGTGTCCTGCTCCACGAAATGCAAGCTCATGATATAGATACCCCAGAAGACTGGGAGGTCGCAGAGTTCAAATTCAAACTAGCGACCAATGGATAAAACGAACGTATACTTTCGGGCTGATGGCCACCCCCAAATAGGCGTGGGTCATGTAATCCGTTCTCTGGCTTTGGCAGATATGCTGAAAGAACAGTTCTCGTGTCATTTTATCATCCGCTCTCCCCTGGAAACTTTAACAGCCCAAATACTAGAGACATGCGTTTCCATCATTGAACTGCCGGATACAGATGATGACCTACAAGAGGCGAGGCTATTATCCGATAAATACCTGACAGGAGAAGAGATTGTTGTTCTTGATGGCTATCACTTTGTAACGGCCTACCAGCAAGTCATCAAAGACAAAGGCTGTAAACTGGTATGTATTGACGATATCCATACTTATCACTTTGTGGCGGACGTGGTGATTAATCACGCAGGAGGAATTAAGCCAGCCGATTATTCCGTGGAACCGTATACCCAATTTTGCTTAGGGTTGAAATATGCCTTACTACGAAAGCCTTTTCGGGAAGCGGCAAAACATCGTACATACCCGGATCGCCAGGATAATCACGTCTTTATCTGCCTGGGAGGTGCCGACCCCAGGAATGCCACCTTAGCTGTCTTGAAGCGTTGCGAATCCATTGAGACTATAGAAAAAGTCTTCCTGGTCATTGGCCCTGCTTATTTACACAAAACGTCTCTACGCACTTTTTTGGAGCAATCTGAGTTGGATGTTGAATTACTGGAGAATTTAAGTGCGGAAGAGATGGTGCGATATATGAAAAAGTGTGGGCTAGCCATTACCCCAGCCAGCACGGTTGCTTATGAATATTTGAGCGTGGGCGGCCTACTTTTTTTAAACGTTATTGCCGATAATCAACTGTCGATGTATGATTTTTTCATCAATCAACATTTAGCTTTTGATTTAGAAAAACTCAATAACAACTATTTAAACCAAATCCAGGATTCTTCTCCACCACAGGACGATTTAAATGGACAGCAAGAAAAAATATATACCCGGCTTTTCCAAAGCCTGACTTTACATGCCAGAGAAGCGGAAGAGCGCGATACAGAACTGCTCTTTACCTGGGCCAATGATCAGGCTACGCGTCAGCAATCGTTTAACAGCAAGCCAATAGCGTTTGAGCAACATAAAAAATGGTTTCTAGCCAAGCGGTCAGATCCGAATAGCCATATTTATATTTTACATCTTCGACAAGCCCCCATAGCCCAGGTCAGGTTTGATCTTAAGGATCAGGTAGCTACACTAAGTTATTCCATCGCCAAAAAGTATCGTGGGAAGGGATTGGGTGTACCTGTTTTGCGAGAAGCAATGGCAACTTTGCGCAGGGCCTATGGGCAAAGATTACCGATCGTTGGTTACGTAAAGAAGTCAAATATTGCTTCGGTAAAGGTATTTAGAGCGCTTGACTTTAGGGAAGAAGAAACACCGCTTTACGAAAACACATATAAATACATCCTCGCATGGTAGCATTTAAAATTGGACCCCGTACCGTCGGAACAAACCATAAACCCTTTATCATCGCTGAGATGTCTGGTAATCATAACGGGGATATTAAACGAGCCTTAGCCTTAGTAAAGGCAGCAGCAGATGCCGGGGCTCATGCCCTCAAGTTGCAGACTTATACAGCAGATACCATTACTATTGATCACCACGGCGGACTGTTCGACATTACGGACAAAAACTCCCTCTGGCATGGTAAAAACCTCTATGAACTCTACCAGGAAGCCCACACCCCCTGGGAATGGCATCAGGAGATCTTTGACTATGCGAATTCCCTGGGTATGCTCGCCTTTTCTTCTCCTTTTGATGAAACAGCAGTAGATTTCCTGGAAGAATTGGATGTACCGGCCTATAAAATAGCGTCCTTTGAGAGCAATCACTTTCCTTTGCTCAAAAAAGTTGCGCAGACCGGAAAACCGATCCTCATCTCTTCCGGTACCAGCAAACTGAACGAACTGTATGAGTCTATTCAGTATTTAAAAGCTAATGGTGCTAAGGATATTGTTATCTTCAAATGCACGTCTACTTACCCAGCTACCCCCGAAAATACCAACCTGCGAACCATTCCTGTTTTTCAGGATATTTTCGAGGATTGTGTTATCGGTCTTTCTGATCATACCATGGGCATTGGCGCTTCGGTAGCAGCTGTAGCGCTGGGCGCGCGGGTGGTTGAAAAACACTTCACCCTCCGCCGGGCAGACGGTGGCGTTGATAGCGCCTTCTCGCTAGAGCCCGCCGAGCTAAAAGCACTGGTAACCGAGACAGAACGGGCTTTTCTGGCATTGGGAAATATCCAATTGGACACCCAAAAGTCGGAAGAAAAGAGCAGGCAGTTTAAGCGCTCGATCTATGTCGTAGAAGATATAAAAGCGGGAGAGCCGTTTACCGAAAAGAATATCAAGGTAATTCGTCCGGGAGATGGGTTGGCACCAAAATTTTACGCAGAATTACTTGGTAAAAAGGCAACCTCTGATTTAAAAAGAGGTACCCCACTGACCGAAAAGTTTTAATCCTTCTTAGACAGATGAAGATTGCACTAATCGACGTATACCATCAGTTTCACTTTGAGCTTGTAAAAAGCATGCGATCCTTTACCTCGGTCTCCTATGCCATCACGGGAACTCGTGAAAACTGGCACGGCTCACCAGAGGTTATCGAATCGTTACACCAGGAACTGTTTCAACAGGTAACTACTAATGACGTTACCCAATTCCTGTTTCCTGATAAAATTTTGCAGCTCTTAGATCATCCATGGGTGCTGAGCCAGCAGATTCTTGAGAAATACGCCCCGCTGGAAAGCTATTTCCTGAGAATGACTGACCGCAATGCAGTCCAGCCTATTTCCGTCCACCAACGCCGCAAGTATTACCATATCATCCTTAACTATTTCCTCAACCTCCTGAACACTCACCCCGTTGATTTTGCTATAGCTTTTGACACCCCCCACTCATCTCATTCTTTCCTCTTTTACAAACTTCTGGAGGATAGAGGAATTCCCGTAATCCGTTTAGAGTATCATTTCCTGGCCGATCATTCTTTAATGTTATTCGGCGAAAGGCTCCCGGAAATCCCCGGCGATTTCACCGCTGATGCTACGTATGATGAACTGTGGCAATCCTTACCCTCCTCTGTCAAGAAGAGCCTATCCACCCGCAATACGTTTACGGAGGCCTACATCGCTAAAGAACAGAAAAAAGTCATTCGCAAAGGGCCCTTTTTCCACCTACAACTAGCCCTTAAGGTGGGGAAAAAATTTGCTGCCAATTTGATTATGGGACTATTCCCCTTTTTCTTCAAAAAAGAGATCCTCCATTTTACCTCCTTAAACAATATTTCCTCCCCCTGGGTCTATCGCCGGACCATCAATAAGAGACTTAAAGAATTTATCACCCTGCAAAAAAAATATGGCGCACTGGCTACCTTCCCGGATAAAAGCAAGCCCTTCATTTTTCTGGGCTTACACATGCAGCCGGAAAAAACAAGCCTGCCCATGGGAAAAGAATATGACCATCAACTGAATGCAGCCCTTACCCTGGCGGAGGCTTTGCCAAAAGGCTGGACACTTTTTGTGAAGGAGCACCCCAATCAATTCAACGTACGAAAAATTGCTAATCTAAATTTTCGAGACTCCTTCTTTTACAAAGCGCTCAATAGTCACCCTAATATTCAACTCATCCCTTTGGAAGTTGACGCTAAAGAGTTGATTCATCATGCCAGGCTCGTCGCTACGCTGACGGGAACGTTGGGTTGGGAAGCATTAGAAGCCGGAAAACCAGTTATCGTTTTTGGCGATGCTTACTATCAAGCCTGTAAAGCGGTGGCATTAGCGCAAAGTGTAGCAGATTGCCAGCAGGCCATTGCTGACCTGCAGGGACTTACGGCCGAAAAAGTAAAATGGGAGTTACTGCGATATCTGCGGTATTACTCCGAAAAAGGCTATATCATCAACGCCAGTAATTGGGAAGAGAAAATTGAATCTGGGCAAATCAGCCGTGAAATTCATATCCAACGTATTTCCAAAAGTATTCAGGCTTTTTGTAAATCGCATTTTGATATGCACTGATAAAAAACAGTGGTATCTTTCATTCGATGTATTAACCGTATTTGACCCCACCGTATTGTTCATCCAGAAACGAGCCGATTTTGCGTAAAATTTTAGTTTTTTCTCCTACCGGACTAACCTCCAAACAGATTGGACTCACCGCCGAGATCGTAGAAAAATTACTTGCGGAAGACAATCACGTCACATTTGTACAATGTGATGCGGTACTTCAGAACTGCTACTTCAACCGGGTGCACAATATTCTGGGATGTGCTGCTTGCCAATCCCGGATGCAGAAAGTACTCCAATGGGCTGGTCTTTCGCCTCAGCACATTGTAAAGCTCAAGCATTACCACGAAGTTGATAAGGTCCTACTTCCCAGCTTTTCTAACTTTGATGAGCTAGCAGCGTTTACATTTCATAACATACCGGTAGGCAGAGGGGCGGCCTCTTCTATCGTATCTTATTTTCGTGACTACCATATCGATTCGGAGAAATACGGCCAACTCATCGACATTGAACTTAGAAAGGCTATTAATGTCTTACTAAACTTCAAAGAGTTATTCGACCAGCTTCAACCCGATGAGTTATATTTATTCAATGGACGGTTTGCTGAAGTATTTCCCGTTATGGAACTGGCTACGCAGAGAGAACTTCCTTTCTATACCATAGAAGCAGGTGCCCAGAATCGTTATGAGTTATTCCGCAACGGTTTACCCCATAGTATTCGGATTCGCACGGAGCGCATGCTTGAACTTTGGAGAAACGCCCCAGCGCAAGATCGATTAAAAATCGGACGCGAATGGTTTGAAAAAAAGCGTAAAAGAGATGAAACCTATGAAATCTCTTTTACCAAATCTCAAAAACAAGGTAGGCTTCCTGCTGGATTTGATCATGATAAGAGAAACATCTTACTGTTGAATTCCTCAGAAGATGAACTCAAAGCCATTATGGAGTGGCAAACACCGCTATTTAAAAGCCAGAATGAGGCTATTGAACAAATTGTGCGTTTCTTTATCGACAACCCTACCTTTCAATTCTATCTGCGTGTCCACCCTAATCTCGGGAAAGTAGATAATGTGCAAATGCAAGAGATTTCAGGCATGGCATTCCCCAATCTGACGATTATTCCCCCCGGCGATCCCATTGACACCTATCACTTGATTGATTCTTGTGAAAAAGTAATTTCATTTGGCTCAACCGCAGGAATCGAAGCCACTTACTGGGGAAAACCGGCCATCTTATACGGAAAAGGCTTTTATGCGTACCTCAATGCGACCTATCGCCCCGCTAGTTTCGAAGAGTTGGTGGTCCTTATCCAACAAAAAGACCTCAGCCCAAAACCACAGGAGCGAACACTTCCTTACGGGTTCTACTGGAGCACTTATGGGCAACCAACAGATTTTTTCCTTTTTGCCGGGCTTCATGCATCGCGCTATAAGGGCAAGCGCTTACGCAAAATATATATTTCGGCTCTGACTTTATTGCCACGCTACCTCAAACACTTTGCCTTGTGGCAAAAACTATACCGCCTCTACTACAAAAAGCCCTTTTCAATCAAAAGCCTCATGCGATACAAATAAGACGACAACTTCTAATTATGTTGGTACATGTATTACTAGAGCTTGTTGGGATTTCGCTTTTGGTGCGAACGCCGCCAAATTTTGTGCTGAACGAGGCGCATATTCTAGAGCGGGGTTAAGGGACCCTGCTCTAGAATCAAAGCATAGCCTACGCTACGTCACCGAAGAGCAACGAAGTACAGTGCAAAATTTGGCAAGCGCAGTCCGAAGGGTGAAATCCAAACAAGTTCTTATAACGGACGATCAGAGAGTAGCTGTCGCTGATCATTTCTTTTTATCCGATTTTTTCTTTCGTGCAGATTTAGCCTTTCCCTTTTTACCTGCTGATTTACTACTGTCGGCAGAGGGCTCCGGCTCAAGTTGCCATGGTTTCCGACGCACATAGTAACCAATAGTAATTCCGCATAACAGAAGAATTCCTAAAGAAGATAACAAGGTAAGCCACTTACCTGGTGCCCTGGGCTGAAAAACGAACTTTATGGTGTGCTGTCCAGCGGGTACGGCTAAGGCACGCAGTACGTAATTGACCCGAAACATCTCCACAGGTTCGCCATCGATATAAATTTGCCATCCAGGATACCAGATTTCAGAAAAAACGGCAATTTGCTTGCTATTCGTTTGATATTCATAGGTCAACTCATCTACTGCATAGTTGACAAGCGAAATCGTACCGGAGCCATCTCCAGGCTGTATTCCTGCAAGCTGATCAGCAAAGTCTGACTGCAATACCACGGCCTGAGTGGCAGTGTTTATATCCGATAATGACTCGATTTCTTCCAGGGGGCTATTTACCTCAATTAACTGATTTATAAACCATGCGTTACCCAAAGCCTGATTATTTACCTGCAGCCTTTGGTTCTGATCAATGATGTACTTGCTGTTAAGCATATTAAGCACCTGTTGATTACCCTGCGAAATATGATAATCTATAAGGTCTTGATAACGCTGAAGCTTAGCCGCATGGTACCCTCCAATAGTATTATGGTGGTAGGAGGTTTGAGCCGAATTAAATGTATTAATAGAAAAATCCAGAACTCGATAATACCCTCTACCGTTAGGCTCCCTACTAAAGATCGTTTGATCTACGGCGCGGGGCGTGAAATTACTATCGTATGCTCTGCGCTCAACAAAATTATCATCATCCAGATACCTGCGATCTAAAGTCCAAAGGTCGAGCAAAGAGATGACGAGCAGAATGGGGAGCAAATATTTTTTTGGCAGGTATTGTTTAGAGTAAGCCCAAAAAGCTGCCATGCATAACAATGCCAGTAAAAAGGTGCGCATAGCATCCCGTTCTAAGAGCATCGCACGGGTTTCTTTAAACATGTTGAGAACCGTTGGGTTGTTCTGATACACGCCAAGCTCCCTGTCTGTCGTGAGTGCCAGGAAACCATCCCCCGCCCCCCAGTAAAAAAGACTAATCCCCGCCAGAATACTCGATACTAAAATGAAAGGGTTTATCGAACGCCCAAACAGAACAAAGGTAAGGGACTCTTTCTTATGGAGTATTTTATCCAGGCCTATAGCCGCCGGAATCACCAAAAAAACCGGTAAGATATTCACCGCTGAATTGGGTGATCGAAACTTATTGAACAGTGGTAAATTATCGTAGAGCAACCGGTTGAGCCATTCCGCATTTTTACCCATCGATATTAAGAGAATAAGTATCCCGGAAGCAATGACTCCCCAACGCAACTTCCCGCTTAGAAAAAACAAAGATGCCAAAGCAAGAATCAGGATCGGAACCCCGACGTAATAGGGACCACTGGTAAAGGGCAGAGGGCCCCAATACATGGGTGCTCCATTAACATTTCCATCTTTCCCTGTCGGATATCCATTTTGCTTCAAAAGCCGGCCTGCAGGGGATGCCTGAGGCACCTCCTCCGCAGAGGATCCACCGACTATCGTTGGTATATAAAAACTGAGCAGATCAGTCGCACCATTGCTCCAGTTCATTGCATAATCCCAGGCTAATCCTTCAACTCCACTGCTACTCCCCTGCTGTTCGACCTCTTTTTCTAGAATGGGTTTACCCCGCATGGTGTCTTCCGAAAACTTTTTGGAAGAATACAGCTGGGTAAAACTGGAAGCTGCGCCTAACAAGGCTGCGAAAATTAAAACCCCAGACGCCTTTAACAACAACTCGGTCTTTTTCTCCATAATACACCAAACCACGTAAGCAATCCCCATGAGAATCATGCACAACATTAGGTAGTAGACCATCTGTATATGATTGCCCAACAGAGCAAGGGAAATCGAGATACTTAACAAACTTGCCGCAATTAAAAACTTCCTCCTAAAGGCCAGAATAAATGCAGCTACAATAGCGGGAAACGTGGCAATCACTTCTAATTTAGATTGGTGTCCCGCTTCAATAAGTACAGTGTAATTCACATTAAATGTAAATACGAGCGCGCCCAATAAACTAATCCAGGGACCGATGCCAAGCAAAACCAAAGATAGGTAGCAAATAAGGGAGACTTTGATGAATAGCCCCGCCGGGTACTTTATGCCCAGGTGTAAGATCTTATTGACCGGCAATACCAAATTATTATAAACACCGTAGCTCAATAAACCCCAGGGCATTCCCGAAAACATCGAAGGGTTCCAATTGACCCGCTCGCCAGTTTCCTCGGCGTGCTCTATTACTTGCTTACTCCAGGCTGTAGAAGATATAGCATCTCCTGCTTCTACTTTTTCACCATCTAAAACTTGTGGAGCAAAATAAACCAGGTCGGCACCCACCAAGAAAGAAATAGCCAAAATATGCGGTAACAGCCTTTTGATAAAAGTAGTCATGTGTTTCTCTATTTTTTCCCGTTAATTGAAAAATAGCTGTGGGAAAGTAGTCCGGATATTTCTCTTAAGCAAATGTACCTTGAGCCACGATCGAAAAAAACCCCACCCATAACTATACAATTGAATAAATCCAGCAAAAAGGGCATATACAGCTACCCGAAAGTTCCCTGTCTTGTATAAAGCATCCCCCAATAATAGCAAAGCGTAGAACAAAACAGGAAGAATCAGAACCCAATCAATAAATACAGCGCCCAGCAAACTAAAAAAACTAAAGAGAATAAACAGAAAAGGGAGCCAATATGTAATTTTTCCGCTTCCTGAATGCCATTTGTTCAAGATAGGCCGCACCAAACCAAACTTGTGTACCTGCGTCCTGAATTTACTAAATGAAATCCGGCGCTTATGATAAACATATGCCCCCGGGAATAACCTCGTGTCATATCCCATATCCCATATGCGTAAGCTCAGATCAGGGTCTTCGCCCGGATGAATATCTCGAAACCCGCCGGTTTTCTCAAATACCTCTCTCGATAGCCCCATATTGAAACTGCGAGGTTGAAACCTCGTTAAACTCTTAGCTCTACCACGAATTCCGCCAGTAGTCCAGAAAGAAGTCATAGCGTAATCAATGGCTTTTTGAATGGTCGAAAAAGATTCATGAGCTGCATCAGGCCCCCCAAAACAGTGTACATAAGCTTCATCCAACTCTCTCCTTACTTCTTCGATATACCCCTGGGGAATGATACAATCTGAATCGAAAATTAAAAAATAATCGCCTTTCGCACGCTGCATCCCGTAATTCCTCGAATCACCAGGTCCCGTGTTTTGTTTGTAAAAGTAATTGATAACTAATTCATCCCGGTATTTTTCTATTTCCTCTTTGCAATCTTCCGTAGATCCATCTTCGACAATTACTACCTCAAAGTCTCTATCTGTTTGAGTAGTTAAACTAGCGAGAAATTCGTCCACTTCAACCGGACGGTTATATACTGGTACAATGACAGAAAAGAGGTTACTCATAGAAAATGAAAGGCTTAAGAGTTTAAAATTGGAATTTATCCTTTGACCCGCAAATACCAAATATGTTTATAAATGCCGTCAAGCCACCTTACCCATAGCATTGCAGACCACCCATACTACCGTACATCCCTTCGAAAAGGATGACTCGCCAATGGATATTTAGCGAATGGATGGTAGTCTCCATGCAAACCCACGGGTAAAGCATTTCTTATATCATGCCCTATTTCAATGGCAGGCTTGGCATCATTAATACTGAATCCCTTGCCCGCTAAAATCTGTCGGTAGCTCTCCGTGTGTAAATCAACAAAACCAGTGCTAAAGTCAAAAGCCTCGTCACCGATCTTGAGCGATCGATAGGTACGCTGCCCTTTTCTCACCATTTCCGGAGGAATTAAATCTCCATTAATACTTAAAAACCAGCGAACCCGGGCTCTGGATAATTCCAAATATCCAGCGGCTCTATCATGACTATGTATGTGAACTTGTTGCTTCCGTAGAGGGCCAAAGACCCAATTTAGCATGTCAAAAAAGTGAATGCCAATATTAGTAGTAATCCCGCCTGATTTACTGACCTCTCCTTTCCAGCTCGCATAATACCAATTCCCCCTGGCCGCAATGTAGGTCAAATCAATATCCCAAACTTTATCATCTTCAGCTTGATCAACCCACTGCTTCAACTTCACAACACTAGGGTGTAAACGCAATTGCAAAATACAATTCACCCTCCCTACACTTTCATTTTCTATAGCAGCAAGACCATCAATATTCCATGGATTTAATACCAGAGGCTTCTCGCAAATGACATCTACATTTTGCCGTAGACCATAACGGATATGCGCATCATGCAAGTAGTTTGGAGAACAGATACTGATATAGTCAAGAGGTCGTCCATCCCGCTTTTCTTTTTCTAAATGCCGATCAAATCGTTCAAATTCCGTAAAAAAAGATGCTTTGGGAAAATAACGATCCAAAATACCGACCGAATCAGACTTATCTAGCGCAACCACTAAATCATTTCCTGTTTCTTTGATGGCCTGCAGATGCCTGGGGGCTACGTATCCGGAGGCACCAATAAGTCCAAACTTCTTCATCACCCTTCTGTTTTATCCAGCCTCTTTTCAACCTCATACTGATTCCGCCCCGGTGCATTACGCGCCACCAATTCGGCCACGTAACCGGCCAAAAATAATTGCGCGCCCAGCAGGACACAGGTTAGCGCTAAATAAAAGAACGGATTATCCGCAATCAATTGTGCCCTTTCCCCCCGCCAAATATGCAGGAGCTTATTCAACCCTAAATAGGCGGTCGCCAAAAAACCAATACCAAAGACCAGAATGCCGGCCGTACCAAAGAAATGCATGGGGCGTTTGCGGAATTTCCCCACAAACACAATCGACATTAGATCCAGAAAACCATTGATGAACCGCTCAAACCCAAACTTCGTGGTTCCGTATTTGCGCGCCTGATGTTTAACAACTTTTTCCCCTATACGGCGAAATCCCGCCCATTTAGCCAACAAAGGAATATAGCGATGCATCTCTCCGTATACCTCGATACTTTTCACCACTTCACTACGGTAGGCCTTAAGACCACAATTAAAATCGTGTAAAGGAATTCCACTAACCCAACGCGTCACCGCGTTAAAAAACTTTGAGGTCTTATTCTTGATAAAACTATCGAAACGCTCCTTTTTCCAACCGGAAATCAAATCGTAGCCTTCCTCCTTAATCAACCGGTATAATTCGGGAATCTCTTCGGGGCTGTCCTGCAAATCAGCATCCATGGTAATCACCACCTCGCCCCGGGTACGCTGAAAGCCAGTATGCAAAGCTGCAGACTTTCCATAGTTGCGGCGAAACTTAACCCCCTGAATAGCCGTGTTTTGTGCGGCCATTTTTTCAATGATCTTCCAGGAATTATCCGTACTCCCGTCGTCGACCATAATAACTTCGTAGGAAAAGCCATGCTCCGTCATAACCCGGTGGATCCAGGCCTCCAGCTCCGGCAGCGACTCTTCCTCATTTAATAATGGTATAACAACCGAGATGTCCATGTGTACTTACCTTATTTGTACCGTAAATCAAAAGCGGGAACGAAATTAAGAAAAGATTGCCGGGAAATGTAATCAGGTTGCTCCTCTTATCCATTGCCATCAACCCCCGGTGCCTTTCCGGGTTTTGGCAATACCCGGTGTGCGTAAGCAACCGGCAGAGACAAAATGAACCCAAAAAGCATACTCTGCGCTAAAGAGAACAGCGTATTTGATACGCTAATCTCAATACCCTGCTCCCGGTATGCATCGCGTACGTCTTCGGCCCGTTGCTCACCCAGTACGCCCTCAAATTGGTCGACGCGTTGTATAAGCATTTCTTTCTGGATATCGACCAGTTGCGGATCAAAATAAGCGAACATAAGGTGGTACCATACATAATAAAGGGTAGTGGCCACTACATAGGTGGTGAACGCCGTCTTCAGGCTGAGGGCAAAAGAATATCCGTCTTCTCCCCTTTGCCTGCGCTCCTGCCGGCAGGCCAATATCATGAAAAATAAAACAATGAGCGTACTGAGCGAGAATACCACCGCATTTAGCATCAGCTCTTTACGTATCACATAAAATAGCAGGAAGTAGCCAACCGTGGCTACTCCTGCATATAGTCCGTTGCGAATCGCTGTATCTTTTAGCATGCATTAGGCCGTTTCCGGCGGGTTGTTTTTAAGAATAGCGGAACCAATCAACCCAATGATCAATCCCTGTATAAGGGTAGTAAAAATAGCGGAAACAGCCAACACCCAGGGGTTAAACATCACCCCCATAAAGCCCATAGCTTGTTCAATCTCCGAATCGGTAAGGTTGGGGTTGCGCTGATACATCTGTTCTTTAGCAGCTTCCTGCATAGTTTCTATCATATCCGGCTGTACAAGGGTGAAATTAATGACCATCCAAACGGCCGAAATCAATCCGATGATCAGTGCGGCCAGAATAGCCACTGTTAGCCCTTTACCAAACGTCAGATAACCGCCCTGATCTTGTTTTTGCTGATTCATGGCCCAAATGAGGCCACCGGCCAATACGGCAAACGATACCAGACCGCTAATCCAACCTGCTGATGCACTAGCGTTAGCCGGATCCGAGAGTCCTGTCACCTGAAAGACGAGGGAAACGGCAATCAAAATCAACCCCGTAATGAGGCCAAACCGCACCGCATTTGGTCGAATCGGTAAATCTGTTGTTTCTGTTACATTAGGGTTATCCAGAGTACTCATACATGGTGGTGTTTAATGAAAAAAACGATATCGCTTTCAAAATGCATAAATCTGGATAAATGTCCAGATTTATTCTATGTATGTTTACTAAAAAACGACTGCCCGTTGTGGATAACGCCCATTGCTTTACCCCGTAATGTATGTCCGTGCAGGGGGGAATTCGCTGATTTGGAATGCAATGTCCGCCGGTCTACCGTCCAGGTTTTTTCCGGCAAAAAAAACGTCAGTTCTGCCGTACCACCTTCCGTCACTGTTACCTCCTGTAGATCAAAAATTGCTCTGGGCTGTATGGCCATTTTCTGCACCAGTAATTCCTGGCTTACGAGCTGATCCAGATGTGTATTTAGTAGTCCATAGGTCGTTTCCAGACCAATAGCGCCAAACCCGGCGTAGGCAAACTCCAGTTTCTTTTGTTCCTGCTCCAGCGGTACGTGATTGGAGAGTATAATGTCAATTGTTCCATCGACGAGCCCTTCGCGCAACCCTTCGCGGTCAGCTGCTGACCGCAGCGGCGGTAGCACCTTAAATTGCGCATCAAAATGACGTACTTCATCTTCGGTAAATACAAGATTCAGGGCCGGCACCGAGCAGGTTACGGCAATCCCTTTGGCTTTGGCCTGCCGGATTAAAGCTACCGAATGTGCCGAGCTGATCCCGGCAATATGCACCCTGGATTCGGTGTACTCGGCCAGATAAATATCCCGCTGCACCATCATCTCTTCCGCCATGTTAGGGATTCCCTTCATGCCCAGCGAGGTACTAATTACACCTTCGTGCACCTGCCCGCCGGTAGCAATCGAATGGTCATGAGGATGATTGATGACCATGCCCCCAAAAGCTTTGACGTATTGCAAGGCACGCATCATCATGCCATTATCCTGAATAGGGTTGGCCCCATCGGAAAACGCAATGGCTCCAACCCGTTTCATATCGATCATTTCCGTGATATCACTGCCGGCACAATCGCGGGTAATGGCGCCCACGGGCAAGATGTCTACTAAATTAAGGCGGGATTGTTTGATCAGGTAATTCACTTCCGGCTTGGCGTGGATGGCCGGCTCCGTATTGGGGTATACCCCAATACTCGTATACCCGCCGGCAGCGGCAGCCGCTGTCACCGATTCAATATCTTCGCGATGCTCAAAGCCCGGATCACCGATCTGCACGCCCATATCAACCCAGCCCGGCGACACCTGTAGCCCCGCGTGATCTATAATTTCTGCACCATCCGCAGGTAAATTGTCACCGATACGAACAATACGCTCGCCGTCAATGAGGAGGTCTTTTTGTTGTCCGTGATGCGGAGAAGCAGGATCGACAACAGTCGCCTGACGAATTAACAACTTCATACCGGTCTTGTTTTGCAATAGGAATCGTATGCCTTTCGGCAAAAATAGTATTTTATTCCCAGCCGATCAGACTTTCCAGAAACGCAGTAGCAGGACTTCGACCCCGAGGAAGACCAAAGCTAAAATGATACACCAGCGCCACAATGGAATACCCTGACTCTCCTGACTAATGCGCGCCGTAAGAATAGCATTGTCGCTGGCTTCCAGGATAGAGACGTCTTCCCCAAAGCGCTCCGCTAATTGCTCCGGCGTGAAATAACGAAGATCAGATTCTGCCCGGTCGTAGTTGAAGGCAAACTTATCAAGCACTTCGCCCTCTTCGAGAAAGAGGTCATAAAAGCCGGCCTCCTCAATTTGATTATTGCTCGTCAATAATACGGCGTCGCCCAGAATGCGCTGCTGAGGAATAAATTCTTCTCCTTCGCCCCGCAACTTATAGACGATTTCCGTGCGGTTTACCTGATGATCGGCTTCCAGTACCGCGTCGGAACCAATCGTGTAGGCGATCCGTGCCTCTTCTCCCGAAGAAATCGCCATTTTGATCAGCATGGGAATGAAAACTTCTCCGTTGCGTACCAGATCGTTATAGGTATCGTCCAGCGGAGCAGCGCATAAATAAAGCTTACCACCTTCATAGCTGTATTTGGACAGGAAGGGGCTCCCATCGCGGTAGCGCAGCAGCACCTCTTGTGGGCGATTATTATAACTGGTCAACCGGAAATTGCGCGTCGTGATCGGTAGTTTCAGGTTGCGTTGCTGCCCGGCAAAGATATCCTGAAAAATAAATTCCTCCGTATTAATATTACTAACCTGACGCTGCGTCGTATCAAAAGTAACCAGTTCATTAGCCGATATCCCACTCAGAAATGGATTATAAGCCGATAGCTCTGCGTTGGGCGATGGAAAGGCCAGTACGTTGCCTCCATTCGCTATATATTCCTTAAGCTCCGAGGCTAACCCGGAGGATATACTGCGCAAATCATCCAGTACAATAAGTTGATAGTTGGGAAAAGAAGAATAATCAAGATTCTGACTTGGCTCACTGACCAGTCGAAATAAAGGCACGCTTTGAAAAGCCGCACGCAAAAAACGATTTGGCTGCTCATCCTGAATGGTGAGTACATTGATCTGTTCGGCCACCTCAAAGCTAATGTAGTAAGCATCATCAAACTGTACGGGGAAGTCAGTAATCTGTAGCCGGGCCTCCTGAAAGCCCGTTTGCTGAATCGTAATGTTTACGGTATCGATTACCGAAGACCGCGCCGGCACCTGTAATGTACCGACGGGCTTGGTCTGCCCTTCGTACATGATCGATAGCCGAATATTTTCTGCATCCTCATTGCTGTAATTTTGTACCCGTACAATCAGCGGATTGGTCTGATTAACCATCTGCACCGGCGCATCAAACCAGGCACTGTCGATGCTGATATTTTTTTCCTGCACTGCCCGCAAGGGTACCAGGTTGAGGTCAATGGTTGAATCCTGATAGCTTTCCACATCACTGATACTCTGTTGAAAGTCGGAAATCACATAGGAATTACCCGCGGCGTTAGGCGCCTGATTAAGCACCTGCTTTTGCCGGTTCAAAATTTCCGAGATGGTACGTACTGAAGGAGACACCTCAATCTCATCGATCAGGTTGTAGGCATCATCTTTAGAGACCAGCCGTTGGTGCCGCCCCTCAAAATCCATGGTAAGAATCTGAAACCGATCCTCTTCGCTGAAGGCATCCACCACTTCACGGGCACGTTGACGCGCCTTATCGAGCAGGGCCAAATCACTACTCAACGCGCTCATACTAAAGCTATTATCGACAAAAATACTTATGGCCTTTTGCCCCTGATCAACTGCTTCATCCCGGCTAAAGAACGGCTGTGCGAAGGCCAGGACCAGAAAAGCAATTGCGAGCATCCGCATCAGCAGTACCAGGATATTGCGCAGGCGGGAACGGGTACTCGTCTCTTCTTTTACTTCCCGTAAAAATCGCACATTTGTAAAATACACCTTCTTGAACCGGCGAAAATGAAACAAATGAATAATTACAGGAATGGCCAGGGCAGCCAAAGCGAACAAAAAAGCCGGAAATAAGAACTGCATATGTACATTTTTGTCTATCAGAACTACATCTTCAATGGATGTTTTTCTGTTCTATTACCGTCGGAAAGACCTACCTTTGTGGTCGGTTTTGCGCAAACGACAACAAGTATACACATTAAGTGACAAAATTGTTAGGCGGGTTGGATACTTTTGCCTTCCGGCAAAATGAATTCTAGACCAGCGCGCCTGATTTTTGCGAAAGCATACCTGAAATGAGTAGCTACAAAATAAAAGAACTGTTTTACACCCTACAGGGTGAAGGAGCCCAATCGGGCCGGCCGGCTGTATTTTGCCGGTTTAGTGGTTGTAATCTCTGGAGTGGCCGCGAGGAGGATCGGCACAAAGCCATCTGTCCTTTCTGCGATACCGACTTTTGGGGCACCGACGGAGAGAACGGTGGCCGCTACCCTACCCCCGAGGCACTGGCAGAAAAGGCTGACAGCCTCTGGCCTAAAGAAAAGGCCGGCACCAAATATATTGTGTGTACCGGCGGTGAACCCCTACTGCAACTCGACGCTCCCCTGGTGGCGGCCTTCAAGGCTCGTGGCTTCGAAGTAGCAGTCGAAACGAACGGCACCATTGCCGTACCCGAAGGCATTGACTGGGTGTGTGTGAGCCCTAAAGCAGGTACCGAACTGGTGGTCCAATCCGGACAGGAGCTCAAACTCGTCTATCCGCAAAAAGGCGCCGGCCCCGAACGTTTCGCTCACCTTCAGTTTGAACACTTTTACCTGCAACCCATGGAAGCAGAGGGCCTTACCGATACCCACACCCAGCAAACCCTTGCCTACTGCCTGGAAGACCCACAATGGAAACTGAGCCTGCAAACCCATAAAATCCTGAATATTCCGTGATTCATTTATGTTTTCCGACCGGACATTAGTATTTTGAAATCCAAGATACTAACGCTACCGTCTCAAGTCGGGGTGGGCTATTCATATGAAAAAACTATTAGTAACCGGGATTTCTGGGTTTGTTGGTTGGCATGTAGCCGGCTTCCGCCAAAAAACGTGGCGGCTCACCGGCCTCTACCATAAACACACGTTCTCATCGGATCATATTCCCACCCACCGTATAGACTTTCTCCATACCGACACCTTACTCGAGACCATTCGTAGGATTAATCCCGATGGCATCATGCATCTGGCAGCTATTTCCTCCCCCCTGCAGTGTGCAGAGCGAATAGATGCCTCCTACCGAACCAATGTGGTCATCCCCACACTATTGGCGGAATACTGCCAGGAAGCAGATATCCCCTTCATCTTTTCGTCCAGTGATATGGTCTTTAATGGCACCCAGGCTCCTTATGGCCCCTACGACTACACCTCCCCCATCAATGTTTATGGCAAAGAGAAAGCCGAAGCCGAGCAGCGAATTTTACAGGTCTATCGCGAAGCGACCATTGCCCGGCTACCGGCACTGTATGGCTTTTCGCCCTCCGGCACAAATTTTATGCAAAAATGGCTAAATACCTGGTCAAGAGAAGGTGTCGTAACGGCATTTTCCGACGAGGTTCGGTCCATGGTTAGTGTACAGGACGCGGTGGAAGGATTGTTTCTGCTGCTCAATAAACGCCTGGCGCACATCTGGCACTTAGGTGGATTACAGCCTATATCGCGACAAGCATTTGCCGAGACCCTGGCCGATACCTTTGCCATTTCCCGGGATCTTATTCGTACCACCACCATTGCGCAGGCCGGCATGGCCAAAGAGCGACCGGCCAATTTAACGCTCAGCAGTCAGCTCACCTATGATCATGGCTACCATCCCCGGCCGTTAGTACAGAGCCTGCAGGAGTTACAAAAACTCAGTCCCCGGCCCAGCCGGTTTTAATCCAAATTCGCACAGTATTGTATCAACTCCCGGTACACCTCATTTTCCCGCAGCAACTCCGGGTTGCCGACGATCACCAAATGCTGACGGGCACGGGTAAGTGCCACATTGAGTTTTCGGTCAATCCCTTCCTCCGACAATGAGACCATCGCCTCCAGCTGATCGCGGGTGTTGGTACATAGACTAATCAGAATGATGTCACGTGCGCCACCCTGATAGCGCTCAACTGTATCGATGGTGATTTGCTCATTATCCAGTCCCTGCTGTTCCAGTACCTGCCGAATTTGGGCAATTTGGGCCCGGTATGGCGTAATGACTCCAATACTGGCATCTTCCTGGTACAACCCGCGAAAGCACTCTATAAGTTCAGCGATCAGATTAGCTTCGTGCAGATTAGTTTTACGGGTGAGGCTGCTGACATCGGCGGGAGTAGGTAAGAAGACCATCCGCTGCATGGCCAGCTCCCGGGGTAGCCCGTCCAGGTCTTGATCGAGAGGTACCGCCAGTTCGGCGATCTGCTGCTGATGAGCCTGCACGCTAGTGGGCAATACATTGAGTTTACCTTCATAGAAAAACTGATTGGGAAAAGCCATAAGATCGCGGTGCATACGCCCCTGATGGCTAAGCTGTGCATAGGCCCATGTCCATTCGTTTTCCAGGCACCGTTTATACAGGCGTTCAAATAGGGAGTTGCGCAAATTGTATAATCCGATCTCATGGAGCTCTTCCACGCGCACTTGCGAGGATTCGGGCGGCTGCACCACCACTGCCGGTAGCTGTTTGTGGTCGCCAATTAGCGTAAAATGCCGGAAATACGGCAGCAGACCTACCAGTATCGGCTCCAGAATTTGCGAAGCCTCATCAATCAGTACCCGGTCAAATCGTTTTAGGGAAAACAACTCCGATTTATTGGCCACCGAAGAAACAGTACCCACGATGATTCGATGGCGCTGTATTAACCTGCGTAGTCCTTCCCGGGTATCGATATTCTCTGTTTGCCGGCTCAGAAGCCGGTCGCGAAAACGGGGGTCGGTACTGTAGCGCGACCCTATGCGCAGGTATGCCTTACGCAGGGCAGGGCTATAGCTGCTGATCGCCGCACAAATCTCGTCAACGGCCCGGTTCGTATAGGCCAGGATGACAATATTCTCATCGGTCTGTTCATACCAGTAGCCGACCAAATGTTTGAGCATGATGCTCGTTTTGCCCGTACCGGGAGGGCCCCATAATAAAAAGTATTCCTCGGAACGCAGGATTGCCTGGAAAATACCTTTTTGCTCGGGGGTCAACTCACCGGATACCATTAGGCTACCTTCGCGGGGCGGGCGAGGCGGGCGCTGTGCCAGCAAGAGGGTGCGTTGCTCCTCCGGTTGTTGTGCAAAGGTGAAGAGCGAGCGATACATGTCATTAAAGCCGCTATCCAGCAAATCATGCTCCAAAGACCAAAACTCAAAGCTTTTAAATAATTGCCCATTGAATTGCCGCGACCGCAAGCGCACGGTAACCCGCTGGGCATCCAGCTCGACGATGGTACATTTGAAAAGTTGGTTGCTGAGCGGAGAGCTATCTTCCCCCTGCATGGGGTACAGCACAGCTATATCGCCCGTGCGGAAATTAGCCAGTTCGTTGGTGTTCTCCGTGCGATTGAAGTGCAAGAGGGGTTCTTCCGCCCCCGCCTGATTGTCTACCAGAACCAGATCGGAAAGAATGCTAAAAGTCTGTTGTTTGTCGCCGAAGTCGTCGAGCCACAAGGCGGCCTGACCATTGACCCGCTCGATGCCTTCCAGTCCCATTTTGGCTAGACGGTGCTCGCGGGCAATGAAGCCACAAAAGGCCAGTACGTATTGCTTGAGCAACCGGGGCATTTTGGTATAGACTTCGGTCAGGTGCTGCAGATCTCGCTGCACAAAGCCCCGAGCAGCAGGATAGGCCGAAGGATGCAGCTGCTTAAATAACTGATGACCCTGAGTCAGTAAATCCTGATCGGCAGACAACCCCAGCATGGAAAGCTGTTTTTCCAGAGCAATCAGGTGGTTGCGCAATTGCAAGGCTTCCAACTGCTGAGCTTTCACCACCGGAGCAAACCGAAGATTCCGGTCATCCGCCCCCGAATATAGAATGTAATTTTGCGGATCCGTTTTTTCGCCGAAAGCAGACCGGATCATCAGATCGTACAGTAGAGTCTGCGTAAAGTGATTTACATTCAGGCCATAGATATTGGGGCGAAACACCTTCCCACTCTTTAGCTCAATGATATGAGTCTTGTTGGCCTGCCGCGACAGAACGTCGAGGCGTCCCTGCAGGCCATGCTGATCGGAGTAAAAGGTCGGCTCCAGGTAGCAATGCCCGGCCTCAATGCCCTGCTCGGGTAAATCGATGCGCAGTACGCGCTGCAAATGCACAAAGTGCTTCTGAGCCTTCTGCATAATCTCGCGTAGATCGCGATCGGGGATGAGCGAAAAAGCCAGGGGATTCAAGCGGAACACCTTGCGAAAAATACGGCGAAAGTCTTGTTCCGGTTCGTGCATCAGCTCGTCCAGAAAAAAGTTGGAAATATTCCCCAGCAATAGCGGTACCGATGTCTTAAAAGGCAGGAATTTTCGCATGAGGTACATCACCGGGAGGGTGCCATCATTTTTAAAGCATTCGGCTACTGCCGTGACGTCGACCAGGTAGTCGGGTTCAATGACGATGCCTTTCGGCCTTAGCACACCTTCTTTATCCACCTCCACGTCGAGCAAATTTACGGTCAGAGGAAGCGAAAACACTTCCTGGATGAGGGCTATGCTAGGATTAAAATTCTCGTTGCGATCAGCAATATCGTATTGTACCCGTAAGGTTTCGCCCGGCATTTCTGCGACCTGTACAATCATTTGCCGTAAGGCGGGCTCTACTCCGGTGATCACTGCCCGCAAAGCCGGGTAAAAGGCCGCGACCGGTACCGGACGAAACTCCTGCGGCCACTGATTAGCGACAAATTCGCGCAAAGAACCGGGAGGTGTTTCCTCCCATAAAAACTGAATGGTTTGGCAAACTACCCGCACCCCAAGAACGGGCAGTTGTTGATCGACCGGGGTGTTTTGCCGCAAGGCGCGCTGTGCCTGTTTGCGAAATGTGTGGATAAAAAACTGCAGCTCCGCCGGCAGGTTTGCCCGTTGGGAAACGTAAGCAATCCGGCTAAACAGGGTAGTAAATTGTAGCTTTTCATCCTCCGTGTACAGCACGAAAAGCTTATTGAGCAGCCGGTAGAGCGCTTCCGTTTGATGCAGGGCATCCGGGTAGGGCTCCTGGCAGTGTTTTTCCAGGGTTTGGTATAAAAGGGGGGCTATCGGTTTTTGCTTCATGGACATAGTACACTTCTCCAATTCGATAATGCACTAATTTACTCAACTTTCTATCTTTACCAGTCGTTTCCAACGCAAATCAATAATCATTGCTCATGAGCGCATCTGCCGAAATGCCGTATTTTATTCGCCCATCCGTCAACCTGAATGACGACGCCAAGCGCGCTGCCTACCAACGCGCCACCCTGGATATTAATGCTACCCTGGACGGCGAAGACAATGCTACCCTCAAAATGGCCACGATAAATGCCCTGCTTAAATCCCATTTGCCCTACTATTACTGGGTAGGTTTTTACTGTGTGCAGGATGGTCGGCTTTCGGTCGGTCCCTATCAGGGTACCATGGGTTGCCTGCATATTAATTTTGACCGGGGCGTTTGTGGGCGGGCAGCCCGGGAGCGCACCACACAGATCGTGGGCGATGTCCATGCCCTGGCGCAGGGAAAAGAGCACATTGCCTGCGACCCCAATTCAGCCAGTGAGATCGTTGTTCCCGTATTTAACCAGGAGGGCGACTTGATTGCCGTACTGGACGTCGACAGTACTCAGCAACATTCCTTTAACGCGATTGATCAGACGTATCTGGAGCAGATTGTGCACGACCATTTTGGAAAGCATCCCCTGCGGGAATTTAGCTACCACGACCATAAATAGCCGCTTTGGCAGCCCACAAAAAAAGCCGCTCCTCCCGAAGGAAGAGCGGCTTTTTTTGTGGGATCGAATCTGCTTATTTGTTAAGCTGATCGATTTGATATTTTGCCCGTTCCAGGTACTTACCGCCCGTAATCATCTTATAGGCAGCAACAGCGTCTGCTTTCTGACCGAGTGCCTGATGAATATCGCCTTTGAGCATGTAGAATTTGCCATTGTCGTCCATTTCGGCAGCCATTTCGGCAGCCTTGGTGGCGTTGGGCAGGGCATCACTTGCCTGGCCATTCTTCATTTGCGAAGCCGCCAGGTAGTAGTATACATCAGCAGACTCGCGCAGCTCAAGGAAAGCCTGAGCCAGTTCGATGGCTTTGTCGTATTCCTTGTTGCCATAAGCGATACCCGTAAAGTTCTCTGCTTTACCGTAGAAGCTTTCCGCTTTAGAGGCATTCTTGGGTGACTTTTCTGCCATTGCTCCCGCCTCAACGAAAGCAGTCACAGCCATCAAGTCATCGCCTTTGCCGTCGAGGGCCTGTGCGCGACCCACGTAATTAGCATAGAAGTCAGGATTCATGGAAATACCCATGTCGTAGGCTTCAATAGCCGCATCCCAATCTTCGGCTTTACGCAGCGTACTGCCCGAATAATACGCAGCAATAGCACCGTTGCGCTGGGCCAGGGCCATTACTTTCATATCGGTTTCTGAGGTCGTATCGACTGCTTCCAGGGCCTGAGCCATCATATCCAGGGCTGTGCCGTAGTCTTTCTCTTTCAGTTTGGTCAACCCATCATTGTAGAGGCTGGCCGCAGAGGCAGCCTCGTCCTGAGCTACCGCAACACCGGTAAAGGCCAAAAGAATAATTAATGTGCTTAAAAGTTTTGTCAGATGCTTCATAATAGAAGGTTTCCTACTTTAGTTTGTAAAGTCGTAAAAATAGTATGTCTTGTTAAAATCTAAAATCGTTGAATCTTATCCCCAGCCAAAACCAAAAGATCTGATTTACCGTGAGATTTTTTTGAATCGGATCGGATACATTACCTGAAAAAAAGGCTATCGTCACCATTTATGAATACCAGATTTAAGATGAAGAGTCGTAAAAATAAGGAAAAAATGCGCGATTTTGTTTAAAAAACTGGCCTTAGCCGTGTGAATGTCTTGTTAATTACCATTTTGTTAACATCTCAGGTGGTTTAGAGCTCCTCCTCAGCGCATATTTATACCGGAAAACCCGTCATATGGAAAATACACTACCGCTCTACGTTGGATTGAGCCCGCTAAGTGGCCGGGGGGTATTTTGCCGGCAGGTGATCCCTGCCGGTCATCTAATCGAAGTATGCCCGGTCATCGTCTTACCCCGGAGTGATATTGCGCACATCGATCAAACGCGGTTACACGACTATTACTTTATCTGGGGCGAAAATGATCAAAAAGCGGCCATTATCCTTGGTTTTGGCTCTCTGTACAACCACTCTTTTCAACCAAATGCCGAGTACCGACCCGACTATCAGGCCGGAAAACTATCGTTCTTTGCCTTGCAGGAGATCGCCGCCGATATCGAAATCACCGTTAACTATAACGGCACCCCCTCGGAACAAAGTGCCCTGTGGTTTCAGCCGGAATAAGCGCGGACAAGAATCTGCAATGTCAATTACCTCCCGGAGACACCAATAAAAAACTCCTGGACATAAACCCGGTTTATGAATTCCTAAAAGTGGACAAACCACCAATTTTCTTATCTTCGCCCTGCATTTTTGCCTGCAAAGGGATAGTGTTTTCAGTCCGTTGCTGGCGAATCTATAATCGGTACTGGACAGACGGGCATTTCCGTACCTGCTTCTTTACCGGTACAATTAGCTGCGTGCGCAGATTTTTTGGCTTAAGCCAAAACCTCATACGTAGCCCAAACACATACGACTATGTCTTACGTCATCAGTGGCATTCAACAACTGGGGGTAGGCGTAACCAACGCCGATCAGGCCTGGAAATGGTACCACAAGCACTTCAGTATGGATGTGCCAATCTTCGAAGAGCGTGCTCCGGCGCCCCTTATGACCGACTATACGGGCGGAGAGGTGCGCGATCGCTACGCCATCATGGCCCTAAATATGCAGGGTGGCGGCGGATTTGAAATCTGGCAATACACATCCCGCACTCCCCAGCCCCCGCAGCACGAGCCACTCCTCGGTGATCCCGGGATTTTTGCCGGTAAGGTTAAATGCCGCGACATCGATCAGGCGTACCGTTATTTTCAGGAGCAACAAATCTCCGTATGCTCTCCCATCAGCCGTGTCGACGAGCAACATCCCCATTTTTTCATTTGCGATCCATACGGCAACTACTTTCAAATTGTACAAGCCAATAACTGGTTTCAGAATCGCAAAAAAATAACCGGTGGCACCTACGGCGCTATCATCGGCGTTTCCGATATTGAAAGAGCCTTCCCGCTCTATCAGGACACCCTGGGCTACAACGAAATCGTCTTCGATGAAACAGATCATTTCCCGGATTGGCAGGGATTGCCCGGGGGTGAACACCGCCTACGCCGGGTAGTACTGCGCCATAGCGAAGACCGGGCCGGCGCCTTTGCGCCCCTTCTGGGCCCCACCGAAATTGAATTAGTGCAAGCTCCCGATCGGGAGACCACGCCCATTTATAAAGATCGCTTCTGGGGTGACCTCGGGTTCATCCACCTGTGCTTTGATGTACGCAATATGGATCAGCTGGGTGAGAAATGTACGGAAAACGGTCATCCGTTTACCGTCGACAGCAACAACAGTTTCGATATGGGCGAGGCTGCCGGTCGCTTTACCTATATCGAAGATCCGGACGGTACGCTCATCGAATTTGTGGAGACACACAAAGTCCCTATCGCCAAAAGGCTGGGGTGGTACCTCAACCTGCAAGGACGACCGGCAGAAAAAAACCTGCCCCGCTGGATGATCAAAGGCCTCGGGCTGAACCGGAAGAAGATTAGTTAAAAAAAAGGGTCGTACCTCTTAGGCCGCGACCCTTTTTACTATCGCTATATTTATCTGAAAAACTCTTATGACCCACCCTTATCCAAAAGATCGCAACGATGCGATCAACTGGGCTAGAAATATTTTGGCTAAACCCGGTAATTATGTCATTCTTGATACTGAAACAACAGGTTTAGGCGAAAGTGACGTCATCGTTGAATTAGCGATAATTGATATTGATGGCACTCCAATTTTTGATAGCCTATTCAAGCCATCCATCAAAAAAAGAATCAGCAAAGAGGCAAGTTCAATCCATAAAATCACAATGCAAGATTTACAAGATGCCTCCCATTTTTCCTTATATGTCGAGCATATCCAGTCTATTCTTACCTCTAAAAATGTAATTATCTACAATGCTGATTTTGACGAAAGGTTACTTTTCCAAACATGTGATCAAGAAGAGTGTGCTTTTTTAAGATTTCATGCTGAATGTGCTATGATGCAGTATTCGAGATTCGTCGGGCAATGGAATGACTATCATGATAATTATAGCTGGCAAAAATTGAAAGGAGGTGACCATTCTGCTCTAGGTGATTGCTTAGCTACACTTAACGTGATTAAAAAAATGGCGGCAGCCGAATTAATACCAGATATCCAATCAGACCCTGGGAAACACCCCTGGTGGAAATTTTGGTGATTCTATCAGGCTTGAGTATCTGGCTATTTATTCTTTAGGGATGTTAGAACTAAATCCCCAGATGAGTCGTACATTTTGCAGCATGATCTTACCATATGCAAGCCATGAAAAGTTACTTGCCAACAAAAAAGCCCCGCAGTGACGATTAAGTCCTTGCGGGGCTTACTTTTTAGTGGAGACGCCGAGAGTCGAACTCGGGTCCAGAGAAAGCACCAAAAAGCCTTCTACATGCTTAGTTTTCTGTTGAATTGTCGGGCTAACGATAGGTCAGAAAACAAACCCAAACGATAGCCTTATCCCCAATTAATCTCGACGGTTCATCAGGGCACCTGCACCGTCCAGCCTGAAAAGTTATGGTGTGCGGCACGCTGTATATCAGGCATCAAGCGTACGGCACAAAGGCATTCTAAGACGCTGTCTTAGGCTGCCATGGCATAATTAGAGTTGCCATATAAAAAAGGGTTGATTCCTATTTGTTAACGGAGGTAAGCAATCTTGCTCCGGCATGCTTACTAGTCAGCTCACTTTCCTGTCGATACCAGTACGTCCCCATGGATGTTTGGTATACAGTCAATGACTGCTAAATACTGCTCTCTTTTGAGCAGTTGCTAATGTAAGAACAGGGAGATGATTAAAAAAGTTCCGGGCCGGTAATTAATAAAAGAGGGAATTGTCGTTGGTTTTTTGGAGTTTGTCAAAAAAATAACTGGAGTTTAGTTGTATCCGTTTTCTCAAGGTACATTTGAA
>DATFKA010000055.1:0-11138 GCA_035268885.1 Saprospiraceae bacterium | reverse complement strand
CGAATCCTACCGACGGATTAGAACCAAAAAAGAAAGGAATAACCTTGGAATTAGTACAATTATTATCCCCCGTGACCGTAACGGTAATATCATATTGGCCCGGTAGATTATAGGTATGGGAAGTGTTATTGGGAATATTATTTCCCGTAAAAGGGGCCGAACCATCACCCCAATCTATTTCATAGGAACGATTCGTAGCTTTGGTGGTCGAATTATCACGAATCCTAAGGGTGCCATCTGCACAGTGGACGAAATTGAGCGAATTACCGAATAAATCGGTGTCAGCATCTTCAAGGTTAATATCCGGCACCTGATCCACCTCCACCGTCATTGGGGCACTAGTCGCTCCATCACAGTTGGGACCATTGACGGTTAGCGTAACGTTGAAACTTTGTTTACCGTTTCCAATTGCAGTGGCGAAAACGTGGTCGGGACTAGATTCTGTAGAAGTCGTTCCATCCCCAAAATCCCAAAGATAGGTAAGTCCTTGTGTGTTATCTGCAGGAGTAAAACTTACCACATTGCAATTAACAGAGCTTACGCTAAAGTTGGCATTACAGGGCATGACTCCAGACTGCGGAGGCTGATATAAAAACAACCAAAAAACAAAGAAAAAGGAATACAGCCCAAACCGGGAAGAAAACTGTTGATAGGATAAAGGAAAAAAATTCATCAGGTAGATTTGTTTCGTGGGCTAAAAAGTAGATTAAAACGAGACGGGACACTTGACAGTATTATTACCGAAAAGCTCAAATTTCCCACCACCCGCAGCGTCGCAGCGCTTCCGGCCTCGATTAGCAGAAATTAAATTGTACCGCAAATTAAGCTCAAAGGTGCCCAGCGTATTGCGGTTACCCAATCCGCCCAGGCTAAAATCGTAGGAGAAGCCAAGCACCAGGCCACTATCGCGGCGATCCCATCGATCTTTGTCCGCCAGCGTTCGCAGATCAACACCCGCACTGATAATCAGAGCATTCGTATTTTTCCCGATAAAAAAGTTGGAGGAGGTAGGCGCACTTTCCAGGCGGTTCAGCACCGTTTGGTAAAAGAAACCGGTATAATACGCCTTAGAGAAGAAATAAGAGCCCAACACCAACTGTCTCAAACCACCCTGCATATCGTAGCGGAACTGTGGCCCGATAATAAAAGGTGGACGCAATGTAGTCGTGCGACTTGAGGTGGAAAAGGCAAAACCGCCATGGATGGTCGTACGCATCGCTAAAGAATCAAGATCAGCACCGGTAAAGGAAATATTAGGTTCATTAACATTAGAAAAGGCCAATCCCATAGTGTAGACGATATCCCGCCAGTTATCAATCTTGGCAAAGCCCCGAACCATTACCCCGGCATTCATATTGGGCAATAAATTCGTATTAAAGCTGTACTGCTCCGGACCGTTTACAATACCATCCAAGGGGTGCAAACTCTCTGTATACAAAAAATAATCGCTCTTAATTTGTCGCTGAAACATTCCTGCCTCAAAGCCTACCCGCAGGTCAAGCCTACTGTCGGAAGAACCTCCACGTGCTGGATTACCAAAAATATTTTGTTCGTAACTCAATGCTAAAGAGGCCGCATTCGTAACCAATGGCGCACTTCCTGCCCAATCTGACAAAGCAGAAAAAGCCACCCCAAAACTGTTGTGGTCAGACTGAAAAAAACAGGGAAGCTGTAAATCGAAAGTCGCATTAATCGTACGGTAACTACTAGTGAGTGCGGTTGGATCACCGTCCGGCAAACCAAACCATTGATCCCGATAATTGACAATGAGTGTGCCACCGGGATCAAATCCTGCATAGGCTGGATTTAGGTAAACCCGATTGGCGTAAAATTGGGAAAAACCGGGGTCTTGTGCATGTGTTAAACTGCCAACAAAGATAAGCAATAGGGAAAGGTAGATTTTTTGTAAAGGCATGACAAAAATATGATAGGTGAATATATAATTGGTACTCTACCTGACGGTTTTCAAGGAAAGGTTAATACTGTACTTTTCTATGCTTTGCTTAAAACTACATCGTTCTCCACTTCTTTGTGTTCAACTGCATTTTGAAATTGACATATTCTAAAATTTTACATTCATTACTTATTCTTTTTATTTGACTCCCCCACTACACCAACCCAAACACCCGCGCGTACTCAATCAGTACGGGTAGTTGCTTGGTCTGGAGCTTGCGGTTAATGTTCTTGCGGTGCTGCTCTACGGTGCGTCGGGAGATGAAGAGCCGCTCGGCGATATCGGGATTAAGCGCACCCTGGGCGACCAGCGCCAGTACTTCCCGCTCGCGGGGGGTGAGTTGTGAAAATTGCTTTTGGTGTTTCTTGAGGAAGCGATGCTGCCGGGCCGCCTGGCGAAGCTGGCGCCGGATAAAAGCCTGCTCTTTCTTATCTTTCGGATCCTGGATACCTACGGAGCGGAGCATACGCTCCCAGCGCCTGGTGTCTTCCCAGTCGATAGTACGGTCTTGTTGCTTGGTCATACTTTAAGTGTTTATAATTTCTTTAACCTAAATTTAGGGGGCTACGGACGGAGAAAAAAAGTAAAAAAAAGTAAATTGCACGAATAGATCATATCTGTTAAGATTGTAAGTAATTGATAAACAGATGCTTAAATAGAAACCTTGCACCGCGAATGCTACAAAATAAAGTCACTCAGTTACTACAATTATTGGCCTATCCGCAAGCCGGACAAAAGATGACGACCCGGACTTATCGGAAAGAAATCCAGAGTCTGCGCGAGTTTTTGGTCTATCAATCTACCAACCGCGACCACAAACAGGCCCTAGCACTATTTGATTTATTACAAACCTTTGGTCCGGACTTCGAGGCGAAAGACTTGAGCCTGGATTCCCTCTATCGGCAGCTTTTCCCGAAAGGGAAAGCCAGTAAAAGCTACTTCCGAAAGGTGCAGTCCACCTTATCCAGACTGATTGAAGATTATCTGATCCAGCAAAAAGTGCGGGAGGATGCCACGGAACGCAGTGCGCTTTTGACGAAAGTCTATCAGCAGCGTGGTCAGCAAGACTGGTACGTCAAATTGCTGATACAGCAAAAAGAGACCCTGCTGGCGAAGGAAGCGAAGGGAACGACCGACTTCCGGCAACTGGCCGAATGCGACCGACAATTATACGAGGCACAAGTGGCCAGTTTATCCCACGCCGAAAGTACGGCTCTGCTGCGTGACTTCGAAAAGCATCTGGAGCGCTATTATCTGCTGGAGCAATTGATCCTCTGGAACGAATGGGCCGAATTCGAACGGGTGACACAGGAACGAAAACAGGTCTTGACGGATGATCTGCTGCAACAGGATTTGACTTGGCTTATAGAACAAATACGCCAACTGGCCCCCCAATTGTTGGTGTTTGAACTGTATCTGTCCCGTCTGGAGCAAGCCGATCAAAGCCGATTATTGACTAAAGAGGCCATCCTGGATACCCATTCCCCGCTGAGTCAGCGGGATCGTCAACGCCTGTTTATGTGGTTGGTGAATGATACCAATCGCTACCTGCGACAGGGGGCAGACCCAAAAGCTGTGTACACCGAGTTGCTGGAATTATACCGCTTTGGGCTGCAAAAAGACCTGCTGTGGAGTGCCGGACATCTGTCCAGTACTACCTATTTTAATGTAGTCACGGTCAGTAACCTGCTGGGCGAATACGATTTTTGTTACCAATTCATTGAGACCTATACGAAGGATCTGCGGGAAGGCCACCGGGCGGCGGCTGAGAACTGGGCAATGGCCCATTACTATTACCATACGGATGATCTGGAGGGCTGTCTGGAACGGGTCGGTACGGCATATAAGAAATACGATATGTATAGTCTACAGATTAGAACACTGGAAGTTAAGTCGCGATATACCCTGTTTCAGCGGGGCAATGCCGATGTAGATTTTCTGGATTCCTGCCTGGCCAATGCCTTGCAGTGGGCGAATAATGATCGCATATTCAGCCTCGGCCTGCGTCAGGGCTTTAAGAACTTTGTGAAAATGGTCCAAAAGATCAGTAAGCATCAGGGAAAGGCACTGCTGGATCCCAAGAAAAAAGATAAGCTAAAAAAGGCCCTGAAAAAGACCAAAAATATCTATTCCAGGGCCTGGTTGCTGGCTCAAATCGAAGCCATATAAGCGGCTCAACCTACCAGGGCCTCTTCAATGGTGATAGCAGAGCTGCTCAGTAAGCCTAATAAAATAGCTAGTGTAGTCATGGCATAGTCGTTTAGGGTCTCGGCTTGCGCCAAAACCGGTGGTGAAATGATGTTGCAATCATTCCGACCTATGTGCCATGTATACCTAACACCAGGTTTGAGTCGTCAGCAGAGCTGCGCAGCTCCGGGCCGACGACCGGAATTGTCTTGTTATAATCGCTTCGGGAGCACCTGCTCTTCGAATGATTACCTTACAATACTAGTGGAATAAGGAGGGAATAATGGAGAAAGATGAGCAACGACCGCTTTGGCTGAACGAAGTGCAGGTATGCGTGAAGCAAGTGTTTGGGCACTTATTCAATGATGGGCAGTTTGATCTCGACCCGGGTACCCGGATAAGCAGAGTCGGGATGAAGGTCCTCCAGGTGAATATCGGTACGGGTGTCAAATTGACTGTTCAGCAGTTCCAGGCGACGGTGGGTAATCTCAATCGCTTTGGAGGGCTGTGGCCTTCTGCTTTTCCCCTGATGGTAGGCACGACCAACTCCGTCGTCGCTCACCGTACAATGGAGCTGCCGGTCTTTTAGCTCCAATCCAATGGTAATATGGCCGGCTGCTTTTTTGGGCGAAAGCCCGTGCCAAATAGCATTCTCTACAAAAGGTTGCAGGATCATGGTGGGGACCAGAGTGTCTTCGGGATCAATCTCCGGGCCAATGTCAAAATGGTAAGCCAGGGGCTGGGAGAGGCGTCGGCTTTCGGTCTGCAGGTACAATTCCAGAAATTCAATTTCCTCTTCGATGGTGATCAGTGGCTGAGCGGATAGCTCCAGGGTGAGGCGCATCAGGCGAGCAAATTGATCGAGGTAAGCACTGGCGGAGTCGATATCCCGCTCAATAATGTAGCGGTTGATGGAGTTCATGCTGTTAAAGATAAAGTGCGGATTCATCTGTAGGCGCAGCACGGCGGTCTCGGTTTCGGCGACCAGTTGTTTGTACTCCGCTTCTTTTTGTCGGAATTCGGCTTCCTTGCGTTTGAAGGTTTCCCGTTTTTCAATCTGCCGGATGCGGTAGCGGTACCAGGCGTAGAAGGCAGCGGCTATTGCCAAAAAACCGAGCAGGCGTGCCCACCAGGTACGGTACCAGGGGGGAAGGATGGTGAAGTGGATTTCGTGGGCTGCGGTGGTGCCTATTCCGTCGCTGTTGTAGGCGTAGCTGTGGAGTTGATACTTGCCTTCCTGAAGCTTAGGCAGGTCTATACTCGTATTACTCCCCCGATAAATGGTGTCCTGCTGGTTCTTGATCAGGTAGGCTTGAAAACGATTGTTTTCGGGGTCGGCGTATTCCAGCACTGCATATTCAAAAGAAAGTTGATTTTTAGGGTACGGCAGCGCTTTGACTGCTTTCGCTAAAAAGGGACGTGTGGGTTGTGCTTTTCCAGCAATGGATATGTTGTGTAAATAAATGTCGGGCTGATTAGCATTCAGGCGAACCCTTGTCGGATCAACGACGGTAACTCCATTATTACCACCAAAAAGTAAGCGACCATGGGTAGTGGTTTCGACGATGTTTTCTTCATATTGCATCGTGTAAAGACCATCACTTTCCGTAAAATAATCGGCTCGCTGCTGGTCTGGATGATACCTGATCAGTCCAGAATAAGTACTCAGCCAGAGTGATCCTTCCGTATCTTCTACTACGGCACTTAAAGAGCGGTTCAACCATTTATCCTGATCAATTATTCGTTGAAGCAGGTTTTTTTCCGGCTGGTAGCTAAAGAGACCATTGCTGGAGGCCATCCAGATTCGCCGGCTTATTTTACTACCGACTACGCTATTGATATACCCCAGGCCAGAGAGCGGAGGAAGTTCTTCATAGGGTGGACTAGCCTGAAAGCGCCGCAAAGATCCGTCATTAAGAGAAATACCTATCTGATCATATTGGGGTAAATAAAAGCTTTGTGCTGCGAGAGAAATTTCTGGAAATTGAAAATTTGCCTGATCAGTAGAGTTGGGTAAGGCATTTTTATCCAGGATGCTTGCCCGGTTAATTTCGAGCACTAAAAATTGTCCATTCGACAACTCTTCTACCTCGTAAGTGAGCGAGCTACAGCTCAAGTGGGCGCTAAGTTGATTACGTTTTGTATTCCACAAATAGATATCCCCGTCGGTAACGATCCAAAGTTCCTGATCACTATCCAGGAAGAGGGTAGCGATGTCCTCGTTCCTACAAAAGGGAAAAGATAGGCGGGTGATACTTCCATTCTCCTTTAAGTGGACAATGCCCTGTTTTTTTATCAGGATATAATATCCTTCGGCTGCGGAGACCATTTTTCGGACTTCCAGGGCGGGATGCTCTTTGAGAAAGGAGAGCGGAAACAATTGATCAAATTTGGAATTTCCCAGCTTGGTGTATAAAAAACCGTATTCGGAATAAGCTAACCATAAGACATCCTTATCAATCGTTAAATTATTCAGCGTCCCCGGAGGAACGATACCGGCCGTGGTATTAAAATGGGATAAATGGTCGGTAAACTGTTTTTTCTTTTTATCAAAAAGCCGAATGCCGGATACGACATCGCCAATCCAAAGATATTGATTGCGCCAGGGGGCAATGCCCTTGTAGCTAAACTTCTTTAGGTTTTGATCGTGGCGATAGGTTTTATACGCTTCGGGCTGCTGAGGGTCGAAGTGAATGAGTCCCCGTTCGCTGGGTAGCCAAAAAGAACGGGGGCTCTCGATGTGATAATACAGTAAGGAAGGGAGCCTGGGCTGGCCTTTTCCATGAAAGAAGGTATCCCGGCTCATTGGTCGATCAGCATGATATCTTACGATTTCCAGCCCTCCCGTTTCCGTGATCATTGATCTACTCACCCCAATAACATTTTCCAGGCTATCCAGGATCGGGTAAACGATAAAGCCCCCTAAAGGGTGCTGGGCTTCCCACTGCGGTACTGCTCGACTGATATCTACTTTGTAGAGGTACCCATCAACGATCACCCAAAGTAGATGCCCCTTCTCGAGATGGAAAAGTTGGTAACTAGCATGGGTTTGGTCATTGAGCTGGAACACCTCCAGGCTATCACTGCCGGGTCGATGCATGAGCAGGGCGGTCTGGGAGGTAAACCAGCAGTTGGCCCGCTCATCGGTGAAGACCCGGCTGGTAATGTTTGGATCCAGGGGCTGCCCATTCACCTGAGGACGAAAAGTCCTGACCCGCTGCCCGTCAAACTGGTTGATACCATCCCGGCTACTGGTCCAGAATAGGCCTGATTCGGCTACGCCAAAATAAGCATTAAACTGGTTGGATAGCCCCTGTGTCTGGTCTAGTTGATGAAAATACAGATGGCTGGGAAATTGACTTTGCGCAAAACCTGCCTGTCCTAAGAGGGTAAACGCGGTCATTAAATAAAGTAGGAATGGGTTCAAGGCAGTCGATTAATGATTTTCCTAAACCTACAAAATATTATACAGTATAGTCTTTATAAGCGGGAATTATTCCTGCGGTATCGAGTCCCATTTGGCCAACTCCCGTTTCCCAGGGGCGAGGATAAGTTACGCCTGCGGTGATTAAATAAGACTTTCCCGAGCCTTGATCTTTGGAAGTCTTCAACTGCTGTTGGTCATCAATCGGTGCCAGCACGAAACTGACGTAATCTCCCGAAGGCCCGGCAACCTTCTTAGTACTCTCGTCTACACCACCACCAAAGGCGCCCAATTCGAGGACAATGGGAATAACTGCGATTTTTTCAGCTTTCAGTAAACCACTTTTGCCTAGAAAGTCATAAGAGAAAGTGGAGTGAATAACTTTATTATCCAGGGAAGAGCCATCTGCTGACTTATCTGGGAAGCTTTCGATTACCTTTTTTAGATCGAAATTTCCCAACCAGTCGCCAGGGCTGCAATAGCTACTGCTTGCGTTTTTTAAAGAACCTGGATCGCAATGCGAAATGGCTATATCCACCCCTTTAATAAAGCCCAGATGCAAATCATTTAACTTCGTTCGCTCTAAGGATAAGTCCGGAAAAGGTATAAGATGGCCACTGAGGATGGGACTTTTAGTAGGATAATAATCACCGCTTTCATTTACACAATACACGACGAGCCCTAAGACCTTAGAGACTGAATTATCGGGCTTTTTTTCTTCGACGTAGACCAGTTGAAACCGTAAGCCACCTTTTTTCGAGTCGGTGTCCTTCGGTAATGCGCTGACCGGGAATACATAAGCGCTTTCGGGAAGAAGAACGGAGCTATCAATGTCATCGATTGTTTCTTTTCCCCATGCCCGCAAATCGTCTTGATTTACTGAGCTTCCAGCATTGGGGATCCGGTAGGATCCCATGGAAGTATTACCATTACTGAAAACGACCCGGACCCTGGTAGTTGGAGATTTCATTATATTTAACTGTTTTTAATATATCAAGTAACGCCAATAAGATGGAGAAAGTTCCAAAAAATAAACAGCAAGGAAAAAAGCATCCAGGTAATCCGGAGGAAAATTTACTTTTTACGGGGGAAGATAATTTTCTAAACCTGAGCAAAGCACAAATTCAGTACTTGCAGAAAAATTTTGCGAAGTGCTCATGTCAGAAATGGAATAATGTACGCCGCAAAAAGGAGATCGATGCCTTCAAACATAAATTAACCCCTGCCGGATATACCTATCTGGGACAATTCATTGCGCACGATCTTAGTTTTGTTTCCTTTCGGGGGCAAAGCAGACGGGGAGCCATCAAAAATCAGGTTACCCCTATGCTGGATCTGGATGGTTTGTACGGTCGAGGCCCACTCGCGGATCCATTATTTTATTCAACAGCTGCCCAAAAAACAGGGTATTTTGCATACAGCAAGGCACCTCAGGATCTCAGACGATTAGCCCGGGATCAGGGGGCGCTTGAGCTGCCTATTATCCCCGATGCCCGGAATGATGATAATATTTTTATTTCCCAAATACACCTCGCCTTCCAAAAACTCCATAATCAACTGCTTACTTACGTAGCCCTACAAAGAGTATATAATGAACTGGCCTTAGAAGTTTTTTTTAAGAACTATTATGGGAACCCGGATCGCAAAACTAAAGATAGACCTGAACGGGATGTAAGCAAGTTAAAACACGGAACGAACAGCCTGCATAACGAGCAGCTTACAACAGTTCGAGACTTTGAGCGAGCTCGTCACCTGGTGACCCAGATCTACCATTGGATTATTCTGGAGGATTACCTGCCCAGGCTGATTCCGAAATATATTTTGGAGGATATGCTGGGTAGCGAATCCGCCGTAGAAGGACAATTAAAATGGTATACAAAAAATAAGCGGCATAAGATTCCTCTGGAATTCTCTCTGGCCTGTTTTCGTTTTGGGCATAGTATGGTTAGGAGTAGTTACCGATTTAAAAAAGTGGGGAAGGGAGCCTCCACTTGGGAGGAAGTGAAAAAACTTTTTACGGTGAAAACCAATGGCCAGCGGGTAAGTGATCTGACCATCGACTGGGCCTCAATGTTTCAGGATGACTTTTCGACAGGGCAAAACGCAAATCCCATTAACCTTACCATCACCAACCAAATGAAGGAAGAGATTGGTAAAATCGACGGTACGAATCAATCCATTGTCGAGAGGAATCTAACCGCAGGTAATGGTCGGTTGTTGTCGGGGCAGGAAATCGCCCGGCTGATGGGGCTCACTCCCTTAAGGTGCGCAGTAAAAGAAGAGGATTTTGAGGTAGATCCGGCTAAGGTAGATCCAAATGATTTGCCCCTGTGGGTATATACCCTTTTGGAGTCAGACAAATACTACGATGGTGTTAAGCTGGGACCCGTGGCCGGGCGAATTGTAGCTGAAGTACTCATTGGTCTATTAATCAATGATCCTACTGGCTACCTCAACCGACAGCCCCATTGGACCCCCTGCGATGAAGATTTTAACCAAAAATGTACCTGCCACAAAGGAAAAAATCATCCGGATTACGAGGGTAAATGCAACTATTCCATGATCGACTTCCTGAAATTCGCTGGCGTCTACGAATCTCAAGCCTAAATGTTCATCCGCTCCAGCGCCTTTTCGAGGTGACTGCGATGCTTGCGCGATACCGGTACGATTTTGCCATTACTCAGCTCCACGTACGATTTATCCCCCTTGATCAGCCGGATGACCCGACGCAAATTAATGAGGTGTGATTTATGTATCCGCATGAAAGTAGGGTAGGGCTGCAGATCGGTTTCGTACTTCTTTAAATGGTGGGAAGCAATCAGGCGTTGCTCCTGCTCCGCTACGTGAAACTCCGTGAAATTCTGCATGGCCTGCAGGTGGATTACTTTTTCGGTGGGAAAATACAGCACGCCTTCGTTGGTCGCAATGCTCATCCGCTCTGGTAATTGCTGCTGCCGGAGTAATTGCAGCGTCTGTTGCATGATTTCCAGTTGCTCTATTTGAATCTGCTGCAACTGAGCTTGTTTGGCCCGCAAGATGGCCTGACCAAGCTCCAGATCATCGACCGGCTTCAATAGATAATCGAGCGCGCCCAGGCGAATGGCGGTCTGCGCGTATTGATTATGGCCGGTAACAAATATCAGGTGGAAGTTGCGCTCGGGCAGCGAACGCACCAAATCCAGGCCCGTCCCATCGGGCATATCAATATCCAGAAATACCAGTTGGGGCTGATGCCGGAGGATAATCTCCCGACCCTCTTCTACATTATAAGCAGCGGCAACGATTTCTATATCCGGCTGCTGCCGTTTTAGCTTATCTCCCAGGGTAAGGTGGCTGTCTTTTTCGTCGTCAATGATTACGGCCTGCATGTTGTAGTTCGATTGATGGTGGGCAAAACAATGAAAAGTAAAAGATAAGAAAAATCCCCAAGCTCCGGTATTTTATCCCCTGAGTCGCTGAGCTACCTTTGTCACAAACCCTTTACCCTATGTCCATCTCTCGCATTAACAACACACTTACTTTAGATTTTCTGGACCAAATCCTCGCTAAAAATGGGCCCGATCCGGAGGATTA
>DATFKA010000054.1:0-8417 GCA_035268885.1 Saprospiraceae bacterium | reverse complement strand
CACCGGGGCTGCTAATACTTTGAATCAGGTATTAGAGCGGGATTACGATGCTATGATGAAGCGTACCGCAGATCGTCCTCTGGCGGCCAACCGGATGTCTGTATCGGAAGCGGTACTGGCGGCGGGGCTGATGAGTCTGCTGGGAATTACCCTCTTAGCCTTTTTTAATCCCTGGACGGCATTTTTGGGAACTTTGGCATTGGTCTTATACGCATTTGTTTATACTCCCGTAAAGCGTATTTCACCCATTGCGGTTACGGTTGGCGCTCTTCCGGGCGCTTTACCTACCCTGATTGGTGTCGTGGCCGCGCAGGGAACGATTACCAGCCTGGGTTTAGCCCTGTTCTTTATTCAGTTTTTGTGGCAATTTCCCCATTTCTGGTCGATTGGCTGGTTAGGTTTTGAAGATTACAAAAATGCAGGTTACCGGCTGATGCCGATGAAAGGTGGAAAGCCGGATGCTGCGGTTACCTGGCAATCTATTTTATACGCGCTATTTTTGATTCCCGTAGTTATGGTGCCTTATTACGTGGGCCAGACCGGTTTGTTTTCTTTGATTACGCTGGTTGTTCTTAGCCTGGTTTATGCGGTATTTTCCTGGAATTTTTACCGGAAGCAAGATCGTAAGGCGGCTTTGATGCTCATGTTTTATTCTATTAGTTACATTCCACTGGGATTGGTGGTATTATTTTTAGATAAAGTATAATTGAAAAGAAATATGGATAGTATAGTGGCGAATAGACAAGAAATTACGAGAAGAAATAAAATACATCCTAAGAAGTTTGCACTGATTGTGGCTTGTGGTAGTCTGATGATGATGTTTGCTGCTTTCACCAGTGCCTATATTGTACGTCAGGCGGCCGGTAACTGGCTGGAATTCCGCCTGCCGAACGTATTTTTTGTAAGTACGATCATTTTGCTGGCGAGTAGTCTGAGCCTGCACGGCTCTTATTTGTCCTTTAAAAAGGGTAATGTACAGGCCTACCGCTGGTTGATGGTACTTTCGTTTGTATTGGGATTGGGCTTTGTTGTGTCTCAGTATCTGGGCTGGCAGGCGCTGGTCGGCATAGGTGTGGAATTAACCACCAACCCCTCCGGCTCTTTTGTATATGTCATCTCTGGTGTACACGTAGCCCACGTTTTGGGGGGTATCGCAGCCCTACTGGTTGCTTTGCTACACGCCTTTACATTACCCTATAAGCTAACTAAAAAGCGAAAACTTCGCTTTGAAATGACGCTTATCTACTGGCATTTCGTAGATTTGTTGTGGGTTTACCTGCTTTTATTTTTTATTCTGCAGGGATAAAGCCTTTTGGGCCCGGAATATTCAAAATTCCTGGCTCGATTAATTGGAAATAAAGAAATAGGCGAATAACTTCGCCTTTACAAATAAACAAATAAAAGAACGAAAGACGAATGGCTTCAACAGATACTGCTATAACGAAAGACAAGGAACAGGAATCTGGCATGTGGGAAGGAGCGAAAGCTCCCTTTAAAGCCAGTTATGGTAAGCTGATGATGTGGTATTTCCTCTTATCAGATGCCTTTACTTTTTCTGGCTTCTTGATTGCCTATGGGGCATTGAGATTCAGTTCTCCGACCTGGCCCGTACCCGATGCGGTTTTCCAGACGGCACCCTTTGGGATTCATACCTGGTTCCCCGGCGATAAGGCTCCTTTGATCTTTGTTACCTTCATGTCATTCCTACTGATCATCAGTTCCGTTACCATGGTACGGGCAGTTCAGGAAGGACACCGCGAAAACCAAAAAGGCGTAGTCTTCTGGATGGTATTGACCATCCTGGGAGGACTTGGCTTCCTCGGCTGTCAGGCCTGGGAGTGGACCAACCTGATCGGCGAAGAGCACATGACGGTGACCCGCAATCCTTTTGGTACCCACACCACGTCCGGGGTTTACCTGAACGAAGATGGATCGGTATCTGATGAGACCTTCGATGCGGGTGAGACTTATCTCATTCATAAAGCAGGTGGTCACCATGGCGAAGGAGAGCACGGCGGTGAAGGCGGCGAACACGCTGAAGAAACGCACGACTACTCTCAGGGGGATCATGCCGGCTATTACGTCAACGAAAATAATTTCCTGCAGCGCAAATATCAGGTGACCGGGGGAGAATATGATGGGGAGGTACGCATGCAATCCTTTGGGCCGATGGCCTTTGGTGCCTTATTCTATGGAATTACCGGCTTTCACGGTTTCCACGTTTTCTCAGGTGTCTTATTCCTGATTATTATTGCCATCAACGCAGGTAGTGGTATCTACGCCGCTCGTAAGAATGGATACGAGATGGTAGAAAAGATTGGTCTGTACTGGCACTTTGTAGATTTAGTCTGGGTCTTTGTATTCCTGGTATTCTACCTACTCTAATTCATTAATTCACAAACGACTTAACTCTATAATAAAATGGCGGATTTAAGCTACGAAGAAAGTAAAAAGAAAGTATTTTTTGGTCTGGGCCTGCTGGCGGTCGTTACCCTGGTTGAGGTATTTATCTCACTATTTGGTAAAGGCTGGTTAATCGAAGGTGTTGATGATATTGGCTGGCTGGTCGCACTCTCTGCGCTGCTCATTATCGTATTATCAGCTTATAAGGCCTACTACATTATTTATGAGTTCATGCACATGCGTTACGAGGTGAAAGGGCTGGCTTACAGCGTGCTATTACCCACGGCGCTGTTGATCTGGGCGATTATCGCCTTTTTTCAGGAGGGTACTTCCTGGAAAGCACGTCGGCAGTTGATCGAAGATAAGAATGCGGAGAAAGTAGACGAAACCAAGTTGCAGGGCTCGGTAATTGACGATCAAACCTATATTCTGGAGCTGACTAAAAGCTAAGGAATACAGATCTATTTATACGGCATAAAAACCGCGGAACAACTTGCTTGTTTTGCGGTTTTTGTTTCTAAAATGGACAACAAAGCCCTGTGCTGCTTGTTCTTATTTCACAAAGGCAGGGAGGGCAATTCTTGTTCTTTCCTACGGATCAATAGACGTTTTTATTTGTAAAGAGGACTTATGGCAAAGAAAAGAAATTGGCTGGGCGTCGCGGTACTTTTAGTATTACTCGTGGTTTTCCCGGTGATGAGTTACATTTATATGAAAGCTGGTTTCGATTATCAGATAGAAGCCCGCGATGAGCTGCAAGAACTGGGAGAGGTGCCTGCCTTTCCCGGGCAAACTATTTTTGGAGACACCCTTACCGGGAAGGACCTGGGTAAGCAAATTCAGCTGTTGGGTTATTTCGATCCCGCTCGGGAGGAAGTAACCAAAGTAAATGGGAAGTATCTCAGTGAGATTTACGGGCAATTCGACGAGGTAGACTGGTTCCGCATGGAGTTGATGGTTCCGGAAGGCTCTAAAGCTGCTCTGCAGCGTTTCCTTACGGAAAAAAATATGGAGGATCCCGAGCAGGTGTTTTTCTACGGAACGGATCGGTCTCTCGAGCAGGTTAATGAGCAATTGCACATTGGTCAGGACATGCTAAGCGCTCCCAACGTGGTTGCCCTGGCCGATACCGCAGGTATTATTCGGCAATATTACGATTTGACGGATGGCAAGCAGTTCGTCAGGCTGGTGGAGCACATTGCTATGATGCGCCCCCAGGAGAAAGACGAGCGGCAGGAAGCCCTTTTCCGCAGAGAAAGAGAATTGTAATTACAAGAACAAGCTGTGCAGAGGATATCCTTTGCACAACCAAGATATAAAATCTATTACTATGCGAAATGCACCCAATATAGCACTGGCTAAAAAACTAAACATCGCCGCCTGGATCGCTACCGGTGCCGTTTTGGTTTTGGTGGTATTAATGCGGGAAATAAAGATTCCCGTTCCGGAATCGGTAGACTTTAGTTTTTTACCCCCCTTTTACTCTGCCTTAAACGCACTGACGGCCCTGGCGCTGATCGTGGCCCTGGTTTTTATTAAGCAGAAGAAGGTAGAATTACATCAGAAAACGATCTATTTCGCTTTGGCCTGTTCCATTCTTTTTTTGTTGGCTTACGTTTTGTATCACTTTACGACGCCGGCTACCCTGTTTGGAGATAGCAATCACGACGGAGTGCTCAGTGAAGTAGAGCGGGCTGCGGTGGCCGATATCCGTCCCTGGTATCTTTTGTTATTAATCAGTCATATCGGCCTGGCTGCCTTGTCCTTACCTTTTATTTTATTTACTTTTATCAGAGCGTATACGGGGCAGTACGCCAGACATAAAAAAATGGCGCGCTGGGTATTTCCGGTTTGGCTTTACGTAGCCATTACCGGGCCGATCTGCTACTATATGCTGATGCCCTACTATTCGTAGTGGACACCTCAAATGCAAAAATCAACAACTATGCAATCAAATATAAAAAAGTTAATCACGCTGATTTGTCTTAGTTTTACGCTGACGATAAGTACTCCGGTCACTACGGATGCGCAGTGTCCGATGTGTCGTATGAGTGCGGAGTCTAACCTTAAGAACGGTGGTGAAGCCGGGAAGGGCTTAAATAACGGTATTCTTTACATGCTGGCTACGCCTTACCTGTTGATCGGAGGTATCGCCTACGTATGGTATCGCAACCGGCGTAAGGAAGAAGATGAATTAGATGACTTAATCGAAGACTAGGTACGGTTATTTATAGCCCGTAGATGTCGCCGTATTTCTTTTTGGCGTAATCCATGAAGTATTGGAAGTTGAGGGGCTCACCGGTGATTCGTTCACACAAATCATCGGCTTCGTACTTACGGCCGTATTGGTGGATGTTCTCACGTAGCCATTTCAATAGAGCTCTAGTATCGCCGGAGGCCATTTGTTGATTCAGTTGGGGCAGGTCTTTTTCTGCTTGCGCAAAAAACTGGGCAGCGTAAAAAGAGCCCAGGGAATAGGTTGGGAAATAACCAATACTACCGTGGGCCCAGTGAATATCCTGCAGGCAGCCCTGATTATCACTTTCAATATCCAGGCCCAGATAATCCTTATACTTCTCATTCCATACGGAGGGGATATCTTCTACCGAAAGGGAACCCTCAATCAAAGCCTTCTCGATTTCATAGCGGACCATAATGTGAAAGTGGTAGTGTAGCTCATCGCTTTCAATCCGGATGGGGGAGGGAAAGACCTTGTTGATTCCCTTAAAGAAGGGGTCCAGATCGACCGCTTCGAGTTGCTGTGGGAAATATTCCTTCAACAGGTCAAGGTGGCTTTCCCAAAAGATACGGCTACGGCCCACGTTATTTTCCCACAGGCGAGATTGTGATTCGTGGATGCCCAGGGAAACGGCCGATCCCAGGGGTAGACCATACTGCTCAAAGGGAAGCCCTTGCTCGTAGAGCGCGTGACCTCCTTCGTGGATACAACTCCAGATCATATTGGCCAGGTTGTCTTCGTCGACAATGGTGGTGACCCGAACGTCCCGGCTGTTGAAAGTAATCGTAAAAGGGTGCGGAGAACGATCCTGCCGACCGTAATCAAAGTCATAACCGATGCGTTGGAGGATGTCCAGCCCGAAATCCCATTGCTTTTGATCGGGATAATGTTGGTGTAAAAACCGGTCATCGACCTGCTCTTTATCCCGGATAGCGGCCGCAAAATCGACCAGTTGTTTGCGGACATCCGCAAAGAGAATATCTAGTTTACTGGAGCGGTAGCCCGGCTCAAACTCGTCCAGCAGGGCATCGTAGGGATGCTCCTGATAACCGACGCGTTCGGCCTCTTCCTTTTTGATGCCCACTAATGCTTCCAGGGCCGGAGCGAAGAGGGTGAAATCATTTTCCTTGCGTGCCTGTAACCAGGCGTGATAGCCTTCAGAGATCAGTCGGGATTTACGCATAACGAAGGCTTCATCCAGCTTGTCTGAACGTTCGAAATCGCGATGCAGCAGGCTGACATTACGCTTTTCTGCCTCTTCCAGCTGTGCGAAATTATCGGCCAGCTCCTTCAGTAAATTCCTGGTTTTACTGGAGACAAACAACTGATGGGCCATGCCATCGAGGGTAGCTATTTGCCGGGAGCGTCCTTCGACACTCCTGGGAGGTAAGTTGACCTCTTTATCCCAGTGTAATACCGCCGTCGCGTGCTGCAGATCTGCAATTTTCTGGATGTGTTCGACTAGTCTTTCGTACGTTTTGTTCGCCATGATTTATGTTTGTTGAGACCAGGCATGCCTTGTCTTTACGTTTTTTTAAAGGTACCCACGAGCAGGCAGACCCAGCCCGCGATAAAGAAGGTTCCGCCAATGGGCGTGATCGGACCCAGCCAGCTTCCCAGATCGACAATTTCGCGTATACTCAGCAAGTAAATAGAACCAGAAAAGAGTAGTATTCCTACGGCAAAAAGCCAGGCGGCCGTGCGCCAGATCTTTATGGGCCGGGAGTGCAGCAAGACTCCTACCAGGGCAATCATAATGGTATGGTAAAAGTGGTACCGAATACCGGTCTCGAAAGTATCCAATGCATCTGGACTAATGAGTCGTTCCAGGCTGTGGGCGCCAAAAGCCCCCAGAATAACGGCTAGAGCCCCAAAAATAGCGGCTAAACGAATGAAGGAATAATCAGTCATATCATAAAGTATTTATTGGGGAAGCGCCCAGTCAATGGGTTTTCCCCCCTGGCGGGTAAGATACGCATTTGCTTTTGAAAAATGGGCACTACCGAAGTAAGCACCACGGGCCAGTGGAGAAGGGTGCGCCGCTTCCAGGATCAGGTGCTTATCCGGATCAATTAGTTCTTTTTTGCTGCGGGCGAAGTTGCCCCAGAGCATAAAGACTAGACCTTTGCGTTCGCGAGACAACTGTCGGATCACGGCGTCGGTAAAGTTCTGCCAACCGATCTTGCGGTGAGAACCCGCTTTTTTATGCTCCACGCTCAGCATGCTATTCAGCAGGAAAACACCCTGTTCCGCCCAGTGGCTGAGGTCACCGTGCGTAGCGGGATCGATATTCAGATCGCTGTTTATTTCTTTGTAAATATTCTTCAGAGAAGGCGGGACACGTACCCCACGGGGTACGGAGAAAGACAGGCCCATGGCCTCTCCGGGATTGTGATAGGGATCCTGCCCGAGGATGACCACTTTCACCTCCTCGAAGGGCGTTTTGGTGAAAGCATTAAAGATCAGCGGCCCCGGCGGGTAGATTTTCTTTCCCGCCGTTTTTTCTTTTTTCAGAAATTGTACCAGGGCTTCAAAATAGGCCTGATCGAATTGATCGGAGAGTACTTCTTTCCAGGAGTCTTCGATTTTCACGTCTGCCATTGATCGTGTAAAGTTTAGGGTAAATGGAGGAGTTTTAGTAAGGAAGATTTTAGTACTTCCGTTTTAGTCCAGAGTAGATCGTGCTTTCGGCCACTAAACATGCGAATGTCCTTGTAGGGAGCATTCTTTAGCTCGCGGAAGGCGAAATAGGCATTCTCCGGATAGATGAGTTGATCGCTATCGCCGTGCAGGATAATGGTGCGGGCGGTAATTTGCTTCCAGCCGTCGCGCATTTTTTCCAGGGCAGTATGATGAGAGAGTTTTTCCGCATTTGCCGTGCGGATCGAACCGGGCATGGCCCAGCGCAGGCCGGGGTGATGGGTAGGATAGGAGATGCTGTAAGTGCGCTCCGCGTGGGGCTTCATAGAAGCAGACTGCAGGAGCAGCCCGTCAACCAGTTCTGGATAATCCATGGCTAGGCGGGCGGCGACCGTGCCTCCGTAAGAAGAGCCGTGTACGACGATTCGTTGGTGTTGATCTCTTTTCTTTTTAATCACCTCGGCGATGAGCGCTGCTTGTTTTTTAACGGATATCTCCGGCTTCCCGTAACCGGAATAACCATAACCCGGGCGATCGACGGCCATCAATTTAGCATTGGACAGTAGCGAGCTGTCGCGTAGGAGGTTCTTCCAAAAGCGAGAAGAACTGGGGGCACCGTGAATAAAGACGATGAGTGGCAGGTTTTTCTTACCAATCTCCAGATAACGCAGGGTGCGTTCTTTGGTTTCGTGGTACTGGATCTTTGCCTCGTAACGAAAGGCATTATTGCGTAATTTGAATTTATAAGCCGTATCACTAAAACGCATTTCGGCGGTGGAGTAGAGCATACTCATACCGATAAGGAGGGTCGCTGAGAAATAAAAGGATTTCCAGCGTAAGACATACAGGAAGTTACGAAAAGAGAACATAATTTATGGGATAGTAAGAAAATAGAAATACTTATTCATCCATACACACCATTATTAACAAGAGATCAATTGCGGATGTTGCCGAAGAAAGCCTTAAAATTTTGATAAAATCTCAGTTATTCTCTGAAGTTGTTTAAAAACTCCTCACTTGGCTACAAAATGGTCTTTCAAACGATCTTTGCGTTGGTAAAAGCCTCATTACGCGCTGCGTAATTTCATTTTTCCCGCCTTAATCTCGTCTGAAATTCTCATTTTTCGCACAAGCA
>DATFKA010000053.1:0-82016 GCA_035268885.1 Saprospiraceae bacterium | reverse complement strand
CCATCGGGTACGCCTGGATAATTACCAGATGGCGACCACCGAGGTGACCTTCGCCCAGTACGATGCCTTCTGTGCGGCTACCGGTCGCGAGCAGCCCGATGATCGGGGCTGGGGGCGTGGTGATAGTCCTGTGATCAATGTTGATTGGTACGATGCGATAGAATTTTGCAATTGGCTCAGTCGGGCCACCGATCGCGAGCCGGTCTATAGCATAGATGGCGAGACGGTGACCCCCAACTGGCAGGCTAACGGCTACCGCCTACCCACCGAAGCCGAGTGGGAGTACGCCGCCCGCGAGCGCGGCCGCGATGTGGTCTTTGGCAATGGGAAGAATCTGGCTGATCCGGCAGAGATTAATTTTGATGGGTCAGCTGTTTATAAAACGGATTACTCCGTCGTCGGGGGGTATCGCAGCCAGACCGTGCCCGTAGGCAGTCTGAATAGCCCGAATGCACTGGGGCTACATGATTTATCAGGCAATGTCTGGGAGTGGTGCTGGGATGGGTACGGGGAGTATCCACAGACGGATAAGGGAGCGGTGCCTAATCCTAGAGGTAATAGTCAGGGCTCTGATCGCGTGAATCGCGGCGGCAGCTGGCGCTACACGCCCTGGAGTTGCCGCGCCGCCTCTCGCAACTATTACGACCCGGCGTATCGCTACAGCTATGTCGGCTTCCGTTTGGCCTCCAGTTCGAGGTAGCTCCTCGGGGCTTTCCTATGAGCTATCGCCTAAGCGCACCGTAGCCTACGGCTGTAGGGCAGCGGAGCAAGCCCGTAAGTAAGTAGGGGGAGGATGTGCTTGGGCGCTGTCGTGAGGGAGGAGATGGGGCCGTTAGGCCCCTCGATTTTTTTTCTCCCCCCCGAAAAAGAGGGAAGGTGCTCTTATTAGTTCTAAACTTTGTTCGGTTTAAATGTGCCGTTAGGCACAGAACGTGGGTAGATAGGAATGTTGGCCCAAAAAAAAACGGTGCCACTAGGTACCGAACGTGACCTCTGGGACAAATCATGTCCCGTACCTAACGGCACGGCGGACTTTCACTAATCTCATTTCTACCCATATTGCGTACCTAACGGCACGCATTTATTCCACTTCCCCGCCTTCTTTTTTTCTTTCATGATGCCGTGTTTTGATGACATCGTTAAGTAGGGCGGTGGTCTTTAAAATCGATCATCTTTGCCCCATCCGCAAGTCCAAATCCGCCGTTCAGGTGACAATCAATCAGAAAGGAAGCCCTACCCAGCCGTTAAATAAATTTTAAAGGCAGGAAGGTCGATCTCCTTTTTAGTATATTTAGCTGTAAGCTTTCAACCGAATAATAACTATCTATGAGTAGACGAATACTTTTATCCCTCCCGTTATTACTAGCCACCTTTTTTCTACAGGCGCAGGTACGCCCGCTCGACTCAGGTGGTCCTCTGATGCCGGAGCAGGCCGCTTACGATGTCAGCTTCTACGGGATGGAGCTGGAGATCATGCCGGATCAAAAACGCATCGAAGGGACCATTGAAGTGCGCGCCCGCGTGGTGCAGCCCATGAAGTACCTGGTGCTGGACCTGCATCCCGATCTGAAGGTGGAAGGCGCGACTATGCGTAAGCAGGAACTGAGCTACCGGATAGATGGCGGTAAGGTCTGGATTGACCTGGGGCATACCCTACAGCCGCGCGAACAACTCAGCGTGGAGGTGGCCTACGGTGGTAAACCGCGCGTGGCACCCAATCCACCCTGGGAGGGCGGCTTCACCTGGGAAAAAACGCCCTCGGGCGAACATTGGATCGCGACTTCTTGTCAGACCAACGGGGCCGATCTCTGGTGGCCCTGCAAGGATCACGTCTCGGACGAGCCCGACAGTATGGCCCTGAGTATCACCGTGCCGGAGCCCCTGGTGGTGGCCACCAATGGCCGTTTTCGCGGTAAGCGGATGACGGACAAGGGTAAGGCCACCTACGACTGGTACATCAGTACCCCCATCAATATCTATAACGTGGCGATGAACATCGCGCCCTACCTGGCGTTGGAAGACGAGCTGGAAAGCATCACCGGCGAAATGATTCCGGTGGTCTTCTACGTACTGCCCGAAGATGAGCAGAATGGTAAAGAACTGCTACCCGAGATCAAGGAGCACCTGGCTTTTTACGAAAAGTACCTGGGGCCCTATCCCTTCCGGCAGGATAAGTACGGGGTGGTACAGACGCCCCACCTGGGTATGGAGCACCAGACCATCATCGCCTACGGCGCTGACTTCGATAATGGCTCGATGACCGGCGGTAAAGACTGGGGTTTCGATGCCCTGCATCACCACGAGCTGGGCCACGAATGGTGGGGTAATCTGGTGACCAACTACGACTGGAAGGATATGTGGATACACGAGGGCTTCTGCTCTTACATGCAGGCGCTGTACATGGAAGACTTACAAGGCAAAAAAGGCTACCACGAATATATGAACAATATGCGCTTCCTGAATCGGCTACCCGTTGCGCCGGAGGAAGGTAAATCTTCCAAAGAAATCTATCAGGCACCTATCTACACCAAGGGAGCCTGGGTATTGCACAGCCTGCGCTACCTAATCGGTGACGAGGCTTTTTTCCAGGCACTAAGGCGGATGGCTTATCCGCATCCGGCCATGGAAGCCATTAAGGATGGTAAGCAATGCCGCTTTGTGACCACTGATGATTTCCGGCTGATTGCTGAGGAAGCCTCGGGTATGGATCTTAAGTGGTTCTTTGATGTGTATCTGCGTCAGCCCCAGCTACCTATTCTGCGTTCGCGGGTGGAAGATAATAAGCTGAGTCTGCGCTGGGAAACCCCCGGCGAACTGCCTTTTGCCATGCCGGTGGAGGTGCTGATTGACGGTAAAACTCGCCGGATACCGGTAAGTCAGGAAGGCGTGGAGATTAAATTACAGCGCGGTCAACAACCAGAAGTCGATCCCGACCGTTGGATAATGATGGAGGTGAAGTAAAAGATTTTGAAAAACACGATAGATGAGACTTTTTATAGCTTTAATATTATTTACGCTTAGTACGGCTACTTTTGCGCAAAGCGATGCCAATCAGCTCATGCAGCAACCCACTACCGAGTTGGAGACCCTGGTGCCACTGAACGATGGCTTCGTACTAGTGATGCTGAATGATCTGGAGCGGCCTACCGAGATGTCGCTGCGCTACTTCAACGAAGCGGAAGAGCTGTTGGCCGAAGCGGATATTACGCTCTTGCGTCGGGGCTTACTTACGCAGTTCGAGGGAGCCTTTGAATTCAATGGGGATCTGGTGGTCCTGACTTCCCTGTACTACCCCGGTCCCAAGCGGAACCACCTGCTCTTTCGACGCTTTAGCGCCCCCGATCTGACTGAGATCAGCAGTGAGGTGATCGACGAAGCCTACACTCCCGAATATTTTCGGGTACCCTTTGGTTTCGCAAAATCTCACAACGAAGAATACATGGCTTTCTACAGCTGGACCTACACCCTGCCCAAAGATCCGGCCAAACTGACCGTTCGGGTCTTTAACCGGCAGATGGAGCAGGTCTGGGAGGAGTTGTACATTCTTCCTTTCCTCAACGAGTCCTTCTATATTTTTGATTTTGCCGTCAAGGACAACGGCCAGGCCCTGATTTTTTGTGAAAACTACGCCGGCCGACCTGGAAGGTATATCGACGAGGAAAAGATTGAATACCGAATCCTGGCTGCCGAAGCGGGTAATTCTAATTTGATTGAGTATAAGCTCAATCTGCCCGATCGGATCATTACGGGCCTGAAGGCAAAGCTGGATACCAGCGGGGCGGTAGTCGGTTCCGCGCTTATGCAAAGTACCCGACGCAAATCGCGCCACGATGGCCTGTACGTATTCCGTATTCCGCCGGATGGCCAAAGCATCCAGCGCAAGCAACTGGCTCTGACAGAGGAGATGTACGAAGCGGCCTATCCCTACGGAGATAAGGAAAGCCTGTTCACCGCCAACCGACATAAGTTTGCCAATTTTGTGGTGGACTACATCTTTGTGGAGCCGGATGGTAGCTGGATCATCGCCGCCGAATACCGCAAAGAAGACACGAACTCCTACGAGATTGAATTTAACGATATTCTGGTTGTGAAGGTAGATGCGGGCCTGGATCGTATCGATTGGATCCGACGGGTACCCAAGCGGCAGACGGGCTACCAGGGCTTCTGGCCCTACCTTAGCTATAAGGCCTTCCACAAGAATGATAATGTCTTCTTCCTGTACAATGATAGTCGGGATAACCACAGACAGGAAGGCCCACCCAACAGCCTGTCGGAATACTCCGGCGAACGCTCGCGCGTCATCCTCATGCAAATCCGTACGGGCAGCGGAGAGATGGTGAAAAATGATCTGACCGAACTTGTCCGCGCCAAAAATGTAAGTGCCATTTGGCCCAGTCGGGTCTGGGAGTTCTTTGGCAAGTCGAGGGTGTCCATGTACGGAGATGTTGTCAGCAGCCGGGGAGGCGTCACCTCCCTAATGGTCAAATTCGCCTGGGGGGATGGGCTTTACTAATCGTAAATTCTTCGATCATAAGCGGGTAAAAATCGTAGAGATCGCGGTATTTCGATGCGTGAAGTGATATATTGTAGGCGCAAAACTGCAATCCATCATGACGGTAAAGAATCAAGCCCCTGCTTTACAGGAATTAGCTCGGCAGCTCGACGGTGAGCTGCACTACGATCACCTGCTGCGCGTACTCTACGCAACCGATGCCTCGGTGTACCGCTCGCTACCCACGGCGGTGGCCCTGCCAAAGCATACCGAAGATATTAAGGTACTCATCGATTTTGCTCAGCGCACCAATACGCCACTGATACCTCGTACGGCGGGTACCTCGCTGGCAGGACAGTGCGTCGGAGAAGGTATCGTCGTCGATGTGTCCAAGTATATGCACCAGATCCTGGAGGTGAATGCCGAGGAGCGCTGGGTACGCGTACAACCGGGGGTCATTCGCGATGATCTGAATCGCTACCTGAAACCCTACGGCCTCTTCTTCGGCCCGAATACCTCTACCTCCAATCGCTGTATGATCGGGGGTATGGTCGGGAATAATTCCAGTGGCACTACTTCCATTCAGTACGGCACTACGCGTGATCACGTCCTGTCTTTACACACCTTGCTAAGTGATGGCTCCGAAGTGGTTTTTGAAGATTTGAAGGGTCCGGCTTTCGCCGAAAAACTCAAGGGCGATCGGCTCGAAAACAAGATCTACCGGCATTTGGTCGAAAGGCTGCAGGAAGCAGAGGTCCAAAAAGAAATCGTCGCGGAATTCCCCAAGGCGGGTATCCACCGCCGCAATACCGGTTATGCCGTGGATGAATTACTCCACCTGCAACCTTTTAAGCCAGACGGCCCCTCCTTTAATCTGTGTCGTTTGCTGGCAGGATCGGAAGGAACCCTAGCTTTTACGACCGAAATCAAGATTTCGGTCGACCCACTTCCCGCGCCGGAAGCCATCGTGGTGGCCGCTCATTTCAACAGCATCCGCGAATCCATGGATGCGACTCTGATCGCCATGCGCCACCAGCCCAGCGCCTGTGAATTGATGGACAAAATTATCCTGGACTGCACCAAAGATAACCGGGAGTACCAGAAAAACCGCTTCTTTGTAGAGGACGATCCGGAGGCGATTCTCTGTGTCGAGTTACGCAGTAATGACCTGGATGTCACCCAAAAACAAGCCGAAGCCCTGATTGCTGAGCTGAAAGCTGCAGGGCTGGGTTATGCCTTCCCGATGGTAAAGGACAAGAACATCAAAGCCGTCTGGGATCTACGTAAGGCGGGCCTGGGACTACTCTCGAATGTGCCCGGTGATGCCAAACCCGTCGCTTGTATTGAAGATACCGCAGTTGCCCTCGAAGACCTGCCCGATTACGTCTCCGAATTTGAACAGATGATGGAAGAATACGGCCAACGCTCCGTCTTTTACGCCCACGCCGGCGCCGGAGAACTCCACCTGCGACCCATCCTGAACCTGAAAAAGAAAAAAGACCGGCAGCTCTTCTATGATATTACCCGCACCACGGCCGAACTGGTCAAAAAGTATCGGGGCTCTCTCAGCGGCGAGCACGGCGATGGTCGCGTTCGGGCGGCTTTCATCCCCCTCATGCTGGGCGAAAAAAACTATGCCCTGCTCAAAGAGATCAAAAAGACCTGGGATCCACAGGGTGTCTTTAATCCGGGAAAAATCACCGATGCGCCACCCATGAATACCTCCCTGCGCTACGAAGAGGAGCAGGCCACCCCGGCGGTAGCGACGCAGTTCGATTACAGTGAGGTGGGCGGCATCCTGCGCGCCGTAGAGAAGTGTAATGGCTCGGGTGATTGCCGAAAATCGGCCGAAGCGGGGGGCGTTATGTGTCCCAGCTACCAGGCCACTCGAAACGAAAAAGATACGACGCGGGCCCGGGCCAATGCCCTGCGCGAATTCCTGACCCAACATCAGGAAGAACAGCAAAATCCATTTAATCACCCCGAGTTAAAGGAAGTGATGGATTTGTGTATGTCCTGTAAAGGTTGCACCTCCGAGTGTCCTTCCAACGTCGATATGTCCTCCATTAAAGCGGAGTTCCAATACCAGTACTTCAAGGCGAATGGGGTGCCACTACGCCACCGGCTCTTTGCCGAAAACGCCAGTTTGAATAGCATTGGCGCGAAGGTCAGCGGACTCACGAATTTTGCATTTAGTAATCGGTTGACCAGTGCTGCCCTTAAGCGATTCATGGGGGTGCATCCTAAACGGGAGATTCCAAGAGTTGCTCGGCAGACGCTGCGTAACTGGTACAAAAAGCAGTACCCAAAACTAGCAAGGGCTAAGAAACAACGCGGCCAGGTCTGGTTCTTCTTTGATGAATACACCAACTTACTGGATGCGGAGATCGGCATTAAAGCCATCGAGCTGCTGCACCATCTGGGCTACGAAGTACAGGGCTGTGCGCACGCCGAAAGTGGCCGCTCCCACCTGTCGAAAGGCCTGCTTGATCGCGCTAAAAAAATGGCGGAGCAGAACGTCCGCACTTTTGCCGATAAGGTCAGCTACAAAATACCCCTACTGGGGGTAGAGCCCTCGGCCATCCTGGGCTTCCGCGATGAATACCCCCGACTAGTGGAGGCTGACCTACGAGATCAGGCGAAAGCATTAGGCCAAAACGCCCTGATGATCGAAGAGTTCCTGAAGCGGGAAATGGATGCGGGGCGCATCTTACCCGAAGATTTTCGAGGTAAAGAACGACACATCCTCCTGCATGGGCATTGCCACCAAAAAGCATTGGCCAGCGTCCAGGATGCGGCCTTTTTGCTCGGTTTTCCGGAAGGGCATACGGTCGAGATTATTCCTTCGGGCTGCTGTGGTATGGCCGGCTCTTTCGGTTACGAAAAGGAGCATTACGAAGTAAGTATGCAGGTAGGGGAGCTGGTCTTGTTTCCAGCTATTCGCCGGGCGGATGAAGAAGCCGTTATCGCGGCGGCGGGGACTAGTTGTCGCCACCAAATACACGACGGGACACAACGTCAGGCGCTGCATCCCGTCGAGTTACTCTGGGAATTAGTGGTCTAGCGGACTACTTGCAAGCGGCCAATTTGGGTGCGGCCTTCCGCGTCGCGCACGCGTACCAGGTAAAGCCCCGGGGCGATACCGGACAATGGCAGACTGAAATGGTGATCTCGAATGGAGGGCCAGCGCCGCAGCAATTGGCCCTGTGCGGAAATCAATTCTACCTGGCCCGCCTTCCCGTCTAGATAGCTTAGATCCAGTATTGCGCTACCCTTCGCCGGATTGGGATAGACCTGCAATTCCGTAATGGTAGTCAGGGGATCGGGGGTGCTCACCACGGCGTTGCCATCAATCACGATGGGTAGCGTCGTGACGGGCAGAAAACCGCCCAGACCATTCTCAATAACAAAAGAAAATTCGTCGTAGGTATTATCACTGGCACCGTGCAGGTATTGCACCGAAAAATTATCAATAGCCCGCTGCTTAAACTGACTACCGACGACCAGTTCTTCGCCATCGAGGGTCAGGCTGCCAAATTTGGGTAGGCTGACGATCGTATAGACTAGCTCATTATCATTAATGGCCGGATCTATGGCGTTTAATTCATTGGGGGTGATGCTGTTGCGAAAGGCTGGCGGTACGTAAAGGGTATCACGCGTGGCCAGCTCGGGATTCTCCGGCTGATTAACGGCGCAGAATTCCAGTTGCCACTCTTCCAGGGCGCCCGAAGCACCAAAACCAGAACCGACTACCGCAATCTCCAGGGTCCAGGTACCCTGAGTGTTTTCGCCAATAAAGGCGGAAAGCGGGTTGACTGGTTTGAAGACAATGCCATCGTCGGGAGGACAGGCTATGGCTTCCGGCGCGTCGTCATCGAAGCCCATTCGTAGATTAACCGTCGCTCCGCAATTCTGATCAAAGAGGATAACTTTGGTTTCAGAAGGACTGATCAGGCTAATTTCCAGTGCGTTGACGGGCTGGTAATTGGCCCGTATGAACGGGATATTCAGGTCACTAATAATGCCTTCTTCCGCTACTTCGATGGTCGAGACAATGGTAGGACGACCCGTCCCCGAAATATTGACCCGGGTATCATTGCGGTAATCAGTACAATCGATACTGGCCGTGTGGAAGGTGGCCGGGCTCAGAAAGGGCCCCGGGCCACAGGCGTTGATCGGTCGGATACGCCAGAAGTACAGCTCACTATCAGCAAAGAAATTGCCGGGTTGATAGGTGTTGGTGGTAATATTACTGGCGCTTTCTATGGTGCTTTCGCCAAAAGCCGGGCTGGTGGCGATCTCCAAATCGTAGGCATCCACGTTGGGATCATCTGTCCAGCTGAAATCGGTAGACAGCAAGATGTCACTGGTGCCATCCAGGGGTGTTTCCAGCTGCAGGCTGTCGAAGCGATTGGCCAGGGAAGATAAAAACAAGGGCCGACGAAAGGTATCCATGGCAGCCGTGGTACCGACTACTTGCAGGTTTAGGTCGGGCGCGTCGGTGCGGGGCAGGTCGATACTCAGGGTGCTACTTTCTCCGGGCAGAACGGGGTTGGGAGAGAATTCGTATTGGCTGCCTTCCGGCAAAAGACCATTTAAATCGAGCTGTAAGGGCTGATCAAAGCCATTTAGCGCCGATGTGTTGATCGTGAAACTCAGCGCTTCCGGTTGGCAGTGTAAGGGAATACCCGCGGGATTCACCCCCACAATCAGGCTGGTATCTTCGGCAGGCCTAATTTCAAAATTAAAGTTATTGATATCAAAGAAAATATTGTCGGCAGCTTCGATCATTAGGCGGGCAAAATCTACCGTGGTGTCGGGCAAATGAACGAAGGCGCTGCCGTCGTTAGGTGTATTTTGCGCCAGCACCAGCGGATAAGTAAGCCCGGCATCCAGCGATAAACGGATGTTCACAAACTGGCAATTTACCGGTGCCTGATCGGTGTTGGCCACATCCCAGGTAATCTCTAGGTAATCGCCCGCCGGAAAGCTCAGACGCGAGTCGTTAGGGGCCGTCATCAGGAAGGGACCTGCCGACTCCGTCGACTTGAAGCGGACTTCTTTCCAGGCTACGCCACCCGCCCTATCGTTATTATCCCGTACCGTACAGCGAAAGGTCAGATCCCGGCTGTAAGTGGGTAGTACCTCACCGTTATTGCTTCGATTACGCAGCAGATCGGTCAGGCGTGGAAGGTAGCGCGTCGGCGAAGGGGTGGGTAAGAAAGAGCGGAAGATGGGTTCATTCCCTTCGGGCTCACCAATCTCGGAAAGAAAGAAATCTTTATCGTATTGCTCCCAGCAGTAACTTAGTGCATCTCCGTCTGGATCACTGGCCTGTGCGCTTAGCTTAAATGGCGTACTGATGGGAATGAAGAAACCATCGTTCAAGGGGATAGCGACTTCGGGTTGGTTATTTTCAGTGATGAGGGTTTCGGCACAACCGGCACCGACCCCTTCGCGGGCGTATTGAAAAATCGCTTCGATTGAATTCACGTGGTAGTAAGGGTCTGAGTCGCTGGCAACGTTTTGATCCTGACAAGAACCGGCATAGGACATAATCGTCGAGCCACTCCCCGGTTCAAAGGCGGCAATCGGGTTGTAATTCGCGGCATCGTCATTCGAGGGCGGACAGTTGTTCCAGGTGTGAAAAGCGCCAAACTGATGACCCAGCTCATGACAGATAATACCGATGTAGAAGCGATCGTTCGTTGCGATCTGACAGGAAGAGCCTCGGGCTTTAGAGGTGCCGCAAACGGTACCCACGCCACCAGATACGCCCGCCGCCGTGCCCGAGCAACCCCGGGTGAGGACGTGACCGATATCGAAGGCCGATGCGCCCAGGCGCTGATTGAGAACTGCGGGGTTTTCGCCCACCAGGGTAGCCGCATCATCACCCGTGTAGGGATCCATCGCAGGGTCGTCAAAAATCAAAGTATCGTTTTGGGCAACTAGCCGCAGCTCAATCGCTGCGTCTCTGACAAATATAAAATTGATCCGATCCAGTGCCACGTTGATGGCTGCCAGGGCTTCGGTTTTACCTCCCCAGAATTGGGTGTATTCTCCGGTAGCGGCAATGGCAATATCGTACTGATACAAGGCCACGGGTACGCTGGAGGAGCGGCTCTGCACGAAGGGACTATTCGGCCCACCCCGGCGTGGATTATCTAGTACATTGGGTGCCTCGAACTGACTATGGTCATGACCGAACTGTGCCCGTAGTTCCGGATCGATTAAGTGGTCTTTGGTGTAATAGACCAGATGATAATCGCGCTGCCCCTTTTGGTAGGGATCGATGTATATTTCTTTTCCATCCAGCTGGAGTACGGCGTGGAAGCCCAGTGGACTGAAACTGCCCCGCAGGACATTAGCCGGATTCCCAAGCTCCTGCCCCAGGAAATTCAAAATGCCGGGGTACTTTCGGGCCAGGTCTGTCGGCATATTTCGGCTGGCCTTAATCTCAAACTGTCGGGTGTGACCATCCGGGAGGGGTAAGTCTAGTATGAAGGGCTGGCCTTTTGGCAAAAAGCGACGCAGGTACTGCTCCAGCGCCCGGTCTTCGAGTTGGAAGAGTTGATAACTTTCGGGTTGTACATCCGGCACTTGCTGCCGAAGTTCAGTGACGGCGTTTTCCTGGACTTTTGTCCAAAAGGATTGGCTGTTTCCCGAGCGTGGGGATAAACAAAGGATGAGCAGTGAAAAAGTAAAAATAATACGTGTCATATGTCCATTTTTAAAAAATAGCCGAAACCTGAGCGCGTCCTACGTGGACAACCGGGGCCATTCCGGTCTTACGCCCTTCGTAGCTCAGTTGCAATTGTAGATTTTGACCCAGCTGCCGGTTGAGTCCCAGATTCCAGATCAGGTTATTACCCGGTTGCAGGCCATTGAGCATGGCAAAGCCCACGGGCGTATTAGCCTGCCCACTAAAATTAACGTTGATGTACGAAAAGCTTTGCTGTAGGCTGGTTCGGGCGTCCTTATTCCAACTGACTTCCAGGCCCAGATCATGCGAGCGCGAGCGGAAATCTTCCGTACGTAAGCGATCTTCCTGGTACGCAAGCCGGTAGTGCGTCTCCAGTGAAAAAGCCGGACCTGGCAACCAGGAGAGCCTGGGCTCTACGACTTGCTCTACAATCTGAAAATCTTTGTTGTCAAAAAACTCCGAGTCGCTCGACCGATCGTTAAGCTCCAGAGCCAGGTTGCCAATCCAGCTTTCGGCCGGCTTCCAGCGCAATTTAAAAAACTTCGTTGCATTCGTTCTACTCTCAAAGCCGGTATTCTGTACAAATTTTCGACGGCTATCCGACCAACCCAGCTGAATATCGAAGTCGGTCTGCCCGCGGTTAAAGAAAATCAGGTGACGCGTACCGGCTGTGGTGGCAATTAAGCTGGTATCGGCTACATCCAGCTGGAAGGGGTTCCAGGCCTGTACCTGCTTGCCCGCCTGGGTACGCCGACTAATCTTGAGGGAGCTCTGGGTCGAAAAGCGACCCAGGAAACGACCAAAACCGGATTGGGCCTTAAAAAGTAAAGCCCGCGGACTGATTTGCCAGCTCCAGTTCAGGTCAACGTTGTTGGTCTGAATAAAGTTATCAGAAAAAGTACTCACACGGACGTACTCCGCCTGATCGGGGAAAGGGCTGATCTCCATTTCATTGGGCTGGATAATACCATCGTTATTGTAGAGCGAATCCAGCCAAATGTACAGACCTTCGCCTTTGCGTACCCGCACGTAAGAGAAGGTTCGCTCCGGCTCCTGTCCGCCGCCAATATTATAATTTATCGAGGAGCGTAGCAATCCTTTTGCCAGGCTGGTGACCGCATTAATCCGCCCCAGAAATTTGTCGCCACTTTTTCCCGCCAGGGGAACATTCGGCCGCTGAGTCTGCAAGTTCCGATAGGTGAAGTCTGCCTGCACCCGTAGTTGGCGGCTGAGCTGCCAGCTACTCTCCAGGCCCAGTTCCCGTGAAGAGAAGGCAGCCTGTAAAGCTTCTTCCTCGGGTAATTGATCTTCGCGCTGCTGAAAGCGTAGCGAAACACTATTTGCCCAGCGGTCCGGACTTTTTAGTTCGGCGGCGTACTGATAAAAAGCATAACTACTACTCAACAAGCTGTCTACGCTATTTTGTCGCTCTTGTCTGTCTTCTGCCATAAACTGCAACTGAGCTTGCCATCCTTCTCCGCCATTAAAAGTGCGTCCCAGGCGTAGATCGGGTCGAAAAAACCGTCGCTGGTCGGTATTCGTCTGGGCTTCCAAAAAGCTACTATTGCTGTTGATCAGCCAGCCGCGATGCTCGTAATCGACCAGTAAATGGTGCTTAATACCGCTAAAATCTCCGGGTCGTAGAAAACTACCCAATTGGTATCCCACCTGGCCCCGTTCGGCGTGTTGCAGGCTCAGGCTTCCCCTGATCAGGTGTTCGGTACTGGCTTGGGTCTGTCCCTGGCCATTGAAATTAGCTAAGCTCCAATCCCGCAGAAATTCGGGATCGCGATAGGGGTTAAGCGCCTGAAAACTCTGGCTTTTGTACTCGTAGCTGAGTGCCGTGCTGGCCTGCCAGCTATCCTTAGCTGCCTGCGGATTGAATACCTTGCGGAAGTTGGTGAACAACCCCAGTCCCTGATTATCGGCGGCATCCTTATCGGAAAAACGGTTGGCATTGACATTACTCCAGGCCAATTCTGTTTGCCAGGTGGTACCTTCATCGAGTTGCCATTCGTCGCGCAGGGTCAGGAGTTGCTGGGACTGGGGAGGAGCGAGTTGAATATTGGGGCTAAAGTCTCCCAGGGGTCGACAGGTCTGACTGTCCCGGCCCACATATTCGTAGACCAACTCATTGGCCACGTCGGCGGGTGCCTGCCGGTAAAGGCCTTCCCCCGGGCCCGCAAAAGCGAAGGTGGCGGTCTTTAAATCACTACCTTGCTCATTACTGAAAACCAGTATTTCTTCGGTTCCGCAGGGGGTTTCTAGTGTCCTTTGGACGTAAGCGACCTGTGCGGGTGAAAAATCTTCGAGCGGACGGATACTTGAGATTCGCGTCTTTTGCGGATCATCTCCGGCCTGTGCCAGTGCTAATTGATCGGCTTCGGTCAAACCGGAGAAGCCCGAAGGGTTTCGGCTATCCTGCTGACTAAAAACCTGTAGGCTAATTTGGTGTTTTTGGGTGCTAAGCTGGGTTTTGGTCGCAATAATGGAGCGGGCGTAGCTCTGCTCTACGTATTCAAATTCGATGATGATGCGCGTCTCCCGACGGATGAGTTGTCGATTGGTAAAGGTGATTTCGCCCAGGTTGTAATCGATGATGTAATCTTCTTCGATGCCGCGTTGTACTTCCTGACCATTGATCCAGACACGTTCGGTACCGGAGAGGATGATGACGAAGCGCTCCCCCTGGGCGCCCCGTAGTTTATAAGGTCCCTGATTGCCTTCGATGGGCTCCAGGATAGTGCGGGTAAACTTGCCACGCGTCAGGGCGGCGCTGACTTGATTATCCACCTGTAATCCTGGATTTTCGTCCTGATATTGGTAGGTAAGCCCCTGGAGTTTTTTGAAATAGCGGCTAAAGTAGCTATTGCCACTACTGATTTCGTAGTCGCCTGCTTTTAGGCGATGGGCCTCTTTGGAGAGCTCGATAAAGACCTGATCAAATTCCTGTAGTTGTTGGGTGTTACCTTCGGCTTGCAAGGGGATATTTTCGTCGGTTATGGCTGCCCGTACTTGCACCCCATCTCCCAGCTCTCCCGACATCTGCAGGTTGAAATTAGAATTCAGTACCAGATCCTGCCGGTTACCGAAGGAAAAACCACGGGTAAAGCTTCCGCTGTAGTCGAGTTGGCGCCGGTCGGGCAGCTGGAATCCAGGCGGCTTCAGGGAGACGGTTTCGGTATTGGTGATACTATCGATGAGGCTATCTTGCTGCTGACGTCGGAAATACCAACGGGTAAACTCCGGCGATAAATACCGGAAGCACAGGCGAGATGCCTGGGGCATATTCGGAGGGACTGCCGCTATACGCACCTTTTGTCCTTCAATACTTAGTAAAGTAGTGGGCAGGGAATCGCCACTTTCGTTAAAAAGCTGAACCGTGGCGGGCAGCAGGATCAGGCTATCGGGTATCTCGACCAGCGTATCGGCACGGGTAATCGGGAGGCAATGCATCCGGGCATTCGTCTCCTGTGCTTCCAGCATTGGACTCAGCCAGAAAAACAGGAAGGACATCAGAAAACCATAGGTATGCGGTCGGCGCATTACTGCTGGATTTAGCGCGTGTTAGACACTTTACGAAAGTAAACTAAAAAATGGTGAGAAGATTGTCTGGAAGATGTCGAATGCCAGACAAAAAAGGAGAGGGAAAGTCCCTCTCCAAAAAATCACCCGACTGTTGTGTTGGTTACTGCCGAAGCAGTGCCAATCAACACAATGGACGGCGTGAATTTTGTGACTATTTGCGGGAATAAGGTTTAATGGTACTCATAAAACCTCATTTGACCGGAGAAAAGTCCGCATTTATAGATGTTTAACGCAAACTTAACGAAAAAAGATTAGTTTTTTAGGCCACATTTTTGCAATAAAGGCCCAAAAGGACTTATCTATAGGATGATTTAATCAAAAACAGGTGGACATTAAAGGAAAAGATTTCGTATTTTTGTAAGCACAAAAATATCCCTTCGCTCCAGGCGCAGGGTGCTTTTGTCTTTGTCTTCGGTAGCCGGTTTGTCATCTTTGAAGAGTAATGCACACAATTATACCGTTTCCTAAAACAATAACTGTCAGGCAAATATTTTTAAACCAGTGACCTTTGTCAGACAAAGAAAATTAATTAAGACCTATTTTTGCAGAAGGTAACCCATGAAACAGTAATTGACAAAAAATAATCTTATGAAGCGACTTTTACCCATCATTCTTTTTGTGGCGTTTGCCAGTACGCTCTTTGGACAAGAGATCGATATTAGCAAATATCGTACGATCGATGGTAGCCATAACAACCTAACGCATACGAATTGGGGAGCAGCGGGAGAGAATCTGGAACTCATGGTTCCCCTGGCTTACTCCGATAGTGTCTCCGCTCCCGCCGGTATTGATCGTCCCAATCCCCGGGAGATTAGTAATAATGTCTTCACTCAAATTTCCAACACCACAGATCCGCTACAGTTGAGTGATTTTGTCTGGGCCTGGGGGCAGTTCCTGGATCATGATGTTGGTCTTACGCCGGATGGTCAGGAGTTTTTGCCCATTCCTGTACCGCAGGGAGATCGCTGGTTTGATCCTAATAATACTGGCCAGATGATGATTCCCACGATGCGGAATCTTTTTGATCCCGTGACGGGAACCTCGCCCCAGAATCCGCGGCGTCATCCAAATATGATTACGGCTTACATCGATGGTACTACCGTTTATGGTTTTGAAGAGGAGCAGGCAGCGTGGCTGCGTAGCTTTGAAGGAGGAAAGTTAAAAGTATCCGCTGGTAATCTGCTGCCCTTCAACACGACGACTGGCGAATACGAGGCCCCCGTCGATCACAGTGTACCAGAAATGGAAAACCCCGTGGGAATGTCCGAAAAGATTTTCGTAGCGGGCGATGTACGAGCCAATGAGAATATTATTTTACTTTCTTTGCATACGCTTTTTGTACGGGAGCACAATCGCCTCTGCGACGAGCTGGCGTCCAAACATCCCGATTGGAGCGATCAGCAGCTATACTTACACGCCCGAAAATTGAACAATGCTTTCATGCAGGCCATCACCTACAACGAATTTCTACCAGCTCTGGGCGTTGTTTTACCGCCTTATGAAGGGTATAATACCGAGGTGAATGCACAATTAGCCAATGTATTTACGGCAGCGGCTTTTCGTATGGGGCATACCTTGCTGAATGGCACCTTACAACGGGTCCTGATGGACGGCACGCCCCACCCCGACGGACCAGTATTATTAAGAGATGTCTTTTTCAACCCACTGGTAGCTATGGAGGAAGGTGGTATTGAGATTTTCCTCAAAGGAATGGGTGTACAACCCCAGCAGGAATTTGATGCAGTCATCGTCGATGATATACGCAACTTCCTCTTCGGCCCTCCCGGATCGGGTGGCATGGATTTGGCGGCGATTAATATTCAACGCGGAAGAGAGCGTGGCCTACCAGATTTCAATACTATTCGTCGCGAATTGGGTCTGGAGCCTTATGAGATTTTCCGCCAGATTAACTTCTCCAATGTAGGATCTACTTTTGATCTATTGGCTTCTTATTCTGATGTTAATAAAATTGACCCTTGGGTCGGTATGTTGGCGGAGCGCCGTATGCCCGGATCCATTTTGGGAGAAACGGTGATAGAGATCCTGAAACGGCAATTCACCGCCCTGCGCGACGGGGATCGCTTCTTTTACCTAAACGATCCGGTATTGACGGATGAGGAAAAAGAGATGATTAGCAAAACTACCCTGAATAAGATTATTATGCGCAATACTGCGATTGATCTGATGCAGGATAATGTATTTGCTGCCATGCCACACGAAGAGATTTGTGATAATATGACCGTTGAAGTACTGGGTAATGTCTGGACGGAGATTGGTGTACCGGTTTTCGGAGTTGGGATCGACCTGCAGGCGGGTACTAGCTTCCTGACTGGTGCCACTAGCAATAATGGTCGCTTTGGCTTTTCTGCCGTACCGGGTTGTGGTAATAAATTGATCAGTCTGAATAAAAACGACGCCCACGATAACGGGCTCTCAACGCTCGACCTGATCCTGGTACAGAAGCATATTCTGGGGCGCGATCCACTGAACACTCCTTATAAGCTACTGGCGGCCGATGTGGATATGTCCGGAACGATCTCCACGCTGGATCTGATTAAAATGAGAAAGGTGATTCTGTCGATCGATGTCACGCTAAATAGCCAGGCTTCCTGGCGTTTCGTGCCGGAGCACTTCCAGTTCTCCGATCCGACGAATCCATTCCTGGATGATATCCCTACTAGTGTTGATATAGAGAGTAACGGGTTTAACTATAGCCAAAATTTCATCGCCGTAAAATTAGGGGATGTGAACAGCAGCGCGGATCCGGGTAATACCACCCAGGCAAGAGATGGCTTCGTCGAAACTCGCGCTGAAGGTTTACGTCTGAAGGTAGACAATATCCAATTACAGGCTGGTCAGCAGTACACCATTGAACTGACCGCAGGAGATCTGGCTACTGTAGCGGGATACCAACTGGGACTTCGTTTTCAGCCCACGGCACTCGAAGTAATAGATATTGAAGCCGATGGTCTGGAAAATATGTCGGAAAGTAATTTTGCGATTCTTAACCGCGAAGGACTGATTGCACACAGCTGGAATAGCCAAAATGGCGAACCCGTTGATCTGGATGCCGGAGATCGATTATTCACCCTGCGGATTCTGGCTAAAGAAACGGCAGCACTGCAAGAGGTCTTACAATTAGACAGAAGGCGGATTCAAGCGGAGGCTTATGGTGTCAATCTGCGCACGCGTGGCGTAGCCTTGAACTTCACCAATGATGAATCCAGCTCGCAGAACTTTATGGTTTATCAGAACCAGCCTAATCCATTTAGCGAAAGCACCCGTATCAACTTCTATCTGCCCAATGCCGATCAGGTGAGCCTAAGCGTCATCGATGCGGCAGGAAGAACGGTGCTACAGCGTCAGGCCAACTTTGAGGCGGGCGATCAACAGTGGATCGTGAGTCGTAGCGAATTAGGTGCCGGTGGCGTATACTACTATCAGATTGCTACCGAAACGGGGGCCATAACCAAAAGAATGATCCTGAAATAAAGGTTTTATTTTACGGAAGTAGAAAATGAAAAACGGGAAGTGATCAAAATGGTCACTTCCCGTTTTTGTTACTTATACATCCGGGAGGCTGGCCGGTCCTCGGGGGCTTTGCCAAAGTCCGGATTAGGTTGCGGCCCTAATTCGAAGGTCAGCGTACCGCCCTGCATGATCTGATGATGGGTGATGTAAGCGGCGGAATAGGACTCATCATTCAGTCGAACGGATTGAATGTATAGGTTCTGTGGGCTCGCATTACTTTTTACGGTAAAAGTGTTTCCATTGGGCAAGGGCAATCGGGCTTCCTGCACAATCGGGCTGCCGAAAATGTAGGCACTATTCATCGGGTTAACGGGGTAGAAGCCCAGGGCCGAGAATAAGTACCAGGCCGACATCTGACCACAATCTTCGTTGCCACATAAGCCGTCTGGCTGATCGGTGTAGAGGCTATCCATGATATAGCGGACCTTATCGGCGGTCTTGTACTGCTGGCCCACGTAGGCGTATAGATAAGTAGTATGGTGGCTGGGTTCATTACCGTGTGCATACTGGCCGATCATCCCGGAGATGTCGGCGGAAGCCCCTTCGTTCAAATTGGAGGAAATCGAAAATAAACTGTCGAGTTTACTGACGAAGGGTGCTTCTCCCCCCTGTAGCGCAACGAGTCCTTCTACATCGTGGGGAGCCAGCCACAGGTACTGCCAGGCGTTACCTTCGGTGAAATCACTGGCCATGTGTACGATGTGGTAAGGGTCAAAAGGCTCCCGCCATTCCCCATTGGATAATTTACCCCGAAAGAACTTGATCTCTGGATCGAAGTAGTTTTCGTAATATTTAGAGCGCTCCATGAATAATTGGTAATCTTTTTCTTTCCCCAGGTCTTTGGCCATTTGGGCGATGGCCCAGTCGTCGATGGCGTATTCCTGGCCCATTGATACGGGAGCGTCTTTGATCTTATCCGAAGGCACAAAACCCATCTCGTTTACGTATTTGAGTCCCATACCGTCGTCGGTCTCCAGGGCGGTGGTTCGCAGGGCCTGGTACATTTGCTCCACATCGTAGTCCCGGATACCTTTAAAGTAGGCATCAACGAGGGGTGGGATAGCGTGGTACCCGACCATCGTATTGGTTTCGTTACCGGCCAGGTGCCAGACTGGCAAGCGGCCCTGTTGCTCGTGGATAGCGAGCATAGACCGGATAAAATCATTCGTCCGCTCCGGCTGTGTTAGGGTGAAGAAAGGGTGGGCTGCCCGATAAGTGTCCCACAGCGAAAAAATGGTGTAATTATCAAAATCAGCTCCCCGGTAGACCTGCTTATCCGTACCCCGATAATCGCCGTTGTGATCGTTAAATAAGGCCGGGAAGAACATGAGGTGGTAAAAAGCCGTGTAATAGGTCCGTTTTACGGTCTCGGGCGCCTGTGTAATCTGCACTTTGCTTAGTTCTTGGTCCCATTTTTCCTGGGCGGCTTCTTTCGCTTTTTCGAAGTCCCAGTGCGGGATTTCGGCTTCGATATTGGCCAGGGCATTTGCGGAGCTGACCGGAGAAATTCCGACTTTGGCCATAATGACTTCTCCCGTCTCGGTATCAAAATTGGTCATGGCGCGTAGATATTGAGCCTTCAGGCTGTCCCCCGCTACCAGACTATCGTTCTGAATGAGTTGCAGGCTTTTCATGGGTTTGGATAGCCTTACGGCAAAAAATACCCGCTGATCTTTAGCCCAGCCCGTGGAATAACGGTGTCCGACTAAGGTCTGATCATCCACCTTGCGGAGGTATCCCTCCGTGGCATCGTCCCAGCCTACACCCTGGGCCAGATCAACTGCGATGTGTGCGGCGGTGGCTTTGGGAAAGGTATAACGATGAAAACCCACCCGTTGGGAAGCCGTGAGTTGAACATCAATATCATGGGTCTGTAAAGTTACCTTGTAGTAGCCCGGTTCGGCCTGCTCCTGCTCGTGATCGTAATAGGAGGCATAACCACTAAAGGGGGCCTCGGTACTGCCGGGGCTTGTTTGTAGTGGTCCCGTGTAGGGCATGAGCATTACATCACCCAGATCACCGATACCCGTACCACTCAAATGTGTCTGTGCAAAGCCAATCATCACCGAATCCGAGTAATGATAACCGGAGCACCAGTCCCAGCCCCGGGTGAAGTTCGTTGGCCCCACCTGCACGGCGCCAAAGGGCACATTGGCCCCCAGGAAAACGTGCCCGTGCCCATCGGTACCAATGTAGGGATCGACGTAGTTAATGGGCGGTGTATGCGCAGCCGGCAGGAGGGCCTCGTTTTGGCAGGATAAAACAAAAAGTACATATCCGAGGAGAACAATAGTTTTAACTGTTGTTATTGGTAGGCCTGATTTTGCTTTTGAAGTCATTTTACTAACTCTTTATTTTAAATTATATTTAGAAGTTGTTTAAAAACGCCTCATTGAGCCCTTGGCAACACATTGAAAGCCGCTACCAATCATCTCACCAGGAATTCTTAAACAATTTCATACCTTGAAGAAGGAAGTGATAAAAAATGCTTTACAGAGATCGTTTGAATTCAGCTCACAACTCCAACTGCCACTTCCGCTCCTCCCGCTCCAATACGAAAAAATAAGGAGCAGCCGCCCCTTTTAGGTCCATCACTCCGAGCATCCTGTCTTCGTCAATTTTAGCAAAGTGATCGCAAATGGCTTTGCCATCGTAGATCATCGTTCCGGTAAGCTTACCGCGGTATTCTACCATGCGCATTCTGGCCTTTGATTTTTTGGTTTTCAGGATCGGCTTTAATATGGCCATGAAGTACCTTAATATCTGGGTTTTCGGAAAATTAATTCCCAGCGGAATGAAGAAGGGGTTGATGGCAAATAAACTTTTTCGGTCGAGGCTATAAATCAAAAGTGGATGCACGTTTTCCGGGTCGGCAAATAGTTTACCGTACCAGCCGGAGGGTTCCAGCAAGCCATCGATGGGGTGGCCGGTTAAAATCTCGAAGCCGCTCCATTGTCCCCGCATGAATGCAAGGCTTACTGGCTCCAGGCGATCGAAAATGGTGAGCGCTTCCTCGACACTAGCTTTTCTTTGCTCTAATAGTTGTGTTATCTCCATGATTTAAATTAATCCCCGTGATTTTAACTCCAAATACTTATTGACGGTATTTATCGATAGCTCCCGGGGTGGGGTCAAGATGGATTGGATACCGTATTGCCGTAATTTATGGACCATTTGTGCTTTTTCCGAAAGGAACTTTTCAGCAATCGTTTGGTGATAAATATCCTCCAGGGTATCGGCCGGTTGGCGAGCAAAGTCTCGTACTTCGGTATTCTCAAAGAAGATCACCACTAGTAGGTGCATGCGGTTAATGCGGCGCAGCACGGGTAGAACCCGCTCCAGTGCATAGTTACTTTCGAAATTGGTAAAGAGCAAGAGCAGCGATCGACCTGAAATGAGTTTTCGCGAGGCGTAATAGAGTAAGTCGTAGTTGGCCTCCAGGCTGCGCTCCTTTTCTTTGTATAAAGCACTCAGGATTTTATTGAGTTGGGTAGCTTTACTATCGGCTTTAAGGGTAGCCCCCAGCTTGTCCGAGAAAGTGATCAATCCGGCTTTGTCGTATTTCTGAAGGGCAATATTAGAGATGACCAGGCTGGCGTTGATGGCGTAATCGATCAGACTTAAATCATTGAATGGCATACGCATGACGCGGCTCTTGTCGATGACGCAGTATACCTGCTGCGAGCGCTCGTCCTGGTACTGGTTGACCATCAGGCTGTGCCGTCGGCTACTGGCTTTCCAATTGACACTGCGGTAGTCATCCCCCCGGACATAATTTTTGATCTGCTCAAATTCGTAGCTGTGCCCGATACGGCGGATACGTTTGATTCCCTGGCGGGTCGAGATACGGTTGAAAGCCATGAGTTCCATATTTTTCATCTGTAGGATGGAGGGGTAAACGGGGACCTCCATCGGATCTTCCAGGTAGGACAAACGCCGCTCCAACAGCCCCAGAAAAGAACGGATAAACAAGTGTAGTTTACCAAAGAAATAAGCACCGCGTTTCACAGGGCGCACGGTGTAGCTGAGCTTTTTTTCGGCGCCAGCCGGCAGCACAAGGGACTCCTCAAAATCCCGGATCTGGAACTGTATGGGTAATTCATCCAGTACTTTAAGCCGCCACTCCACGCCACCCTGGTTTTCGATGGAGAGACGAATGGTATTGCTATCTCCCAGGTTTAGTAATTTGGGAGCCTGTCGTTCACAATGAAAATCTACCTGGCGTCCGAAGAGCAAAAAGATATCCAAAAAGATCAGGGCCAGTAATAGTACGCCCAAAGCCTGAGCAATCGGAAATAGTATTGGCACCGGAAACCCCAGGACAAAACAGAGGATCAACCCTCCGAAAGCCCAGAAGAAACGATTGGTCAGATATACTTGTCGGAATCCTTTTAGCATAAGCGGTTGTTAACGGGGCACTTCGATCTTTTGTAAAATAGATTTGATGATATCACGGGTTTCATAGCCTTCCATTTCCCGCTCGGGCTGTAAGATAATGCGATGGTTCAGAACGGGATAGGCGACGTACTGGATGTCTTCCGGTGTTACAAAGTCGCGTCCGGTAATGGCCGCTACGGCTTTTGACATCTTCAACAGGGCCAGTGAGGCTCGGGGGGAAGCTCCTAAATAGAGATCTCCGTTGTTGCGGGTGTCGTGCACAATGTTGGCGATGTAATCCAATAGAGCATCTTCGATATGAATCTGCTCGATCAGCTCCCGGCATTTTTTGATTGCTTCCAGCGTAAATACCTGATCCACTTCGGCCTTTATTTTTTGCTTAAAATCGCTCCGAAAGCGGTAGAGAATATCTTTTTCTTCGGCCAGGCTGGGGTATTCAAGGTTAATCTTTACGACGAAACGATCCAGCTGGGCTTCCGGTAGTTTATAGGTGCCTTCCTGCTCAATGGGGTTTTGGGTAGCCATGACAAAGAAGGGAAACTCCATGGGGTAGGTCGTCCCGTCGATGGTGACCTGCGCCTCTTCCATCACTTCGAACAAAGCGGCCTGGGTTTTAGCCGGTGCACGATTGATCTCATCAATGAGGATGATATTGGAGAACACCGGCCCCGCGTTAAAGGTGAACTCGGAAGTCTTCATATTGAAAACCGTTGTTCCTACCACATCACTGGGCATGAGATCGGGCGTGAACTGTATTCTGGAGAAGTCTGCGCCCAGTGCCCTGGCCAGTAATTTGGCGGTGAGCGTCTTTGCAATACCCGGTACACCTTCCAGGAGTACGTGGCCATCGGTAAAGAAGGCGGCCAGCATGATGTCTACCATCTTCTGCTGTCCGACCAGGACTTTGGCCAGCTCGCCGCGTACATTTTCGACATTTTCTTTAATGATAGACACATCCAGTCGATTGCGTCCCCATCGATTTTGGGGCACAAACTCCTCTGGTTGTGTTTCCATCGGGTCTTCTGCACCGGGTGGGGTGGGTGTTTCGGGCTCATTCGGCAGATTCTCGTCCTGCTCATGGTCATTATGTTCGTCCGTTAGCATTATTTGCAGTTTTTATAAAAAGCTTCGATTTTTTGATGAAAACTGACCAGAATCTTTTCAGAGACAAAAGAAGAGGTCTGTATATTTTTATTGAGCAACAGAATCGCATCAATATCCTTTTTAGGAATTTCGGATTTAGCACTCAGTTGTTGTGCAAATTTATCATCCAGCTGCTGGGTGGCCAGGCTGTACCGTTCCCGCACAAAGCCCAGAAATAAACGCGCTTTATGCAGGGCGATTTTACGATGATCGTTCTGGGTAAAATAAAGATGTCCGATGGTCTGAAGAAAATCCAGAGAGGTGTTCCGGTTTTTCTCGAGTACGGGAATGATACGCTGCCGTCTTCTGGTGCGAAAAAGCAGATACAGACCCGCCATTACGAGCAGCAGATACCAGGCCCAGGCCAGAGGGGGCTGCTGTAAAATATAATCGAAAGGCGTGCGGTCAGAAATTTGTTTTGGAAACCGTGGATTGCGCAAAAATCCCGGAATTTTACTATACTCATCCCAGTAAATCGGCCCCTCAAGGGTATAGGAAAAAATGGCTTCGGCGTAGGGCAGACGCTCTTCCTCCAGTAAGGCGTAATTAGAGAATAAGATCGGATTAGTATGCAAATACAGGTAACCGTCGCCGTATTTGATACCGATAAAATTGGTATAGAGCTCGTCGAAAGTCCCCAGTGGAAATATCTCCTCATCGTCTTCACAGATATAGCGCTCATCCAGGAACTGCCATTCGTAATTGCGTACCTGATTGCGATACCGATAGGATAGATGGGCACTGGTCTCTTCCGAAAACACTTCCTGATTCACCAGGCTGACATTAATCGCGGTGTCCCGAAATTCCTCGTAGCCCTCCCAGAAGTAACCACTATAACATTCGTAAAGATATAGGTAGTCCGCGATTTCTTCGGGTAGCGTGCGACTAATAATAAAAGCCCGGTTGCCGGTTTCGATAAAGTCAAATAGCTGGGCTACGGAGCTACTGTCGAGGTATTGCGAGGCACCAATGAAGACATAATTAGCGGGCTGCTGGCTGCCGATCGATTTTTCCAGTTGAATCGAGTCTTCCATCAGCGTAAATTCCTCCGCCGGATAATAGTCTTTGAGTAATTGTTGAATGATGTCCGTACCGTAGGGCCCGCGGTTTTCTACCAGGTAGTTTTCTGACCAGGAATAGCCCCCTCTGCCCGCAAATTGAAAGAGCAGGAAAAGGATCAGTAGCCCCCCGGCTACCAGAATGATGATATTTCGCTGGCGTTTATCCATTAGGGTCGTACTATACTTTTTTGGGGTTTAGCTTTCGCAAAAAAGCTTTGAATTCTGGGGCTACGGTGTCAAAGTCGCTTTGGCTAATGGAAGATTGGCCGTAGCGCACGCGGTCAAAAATCAGGGCCAGGCGATCAAATTCGCTGGCCAGGCCACTGGGTTGTAATTCATAAAAATAAATGCGGTTGGTTTTTTCTCTTTTCCATTTAATTTTTTTCTGGATAGCCAATTCTTTGAGAATCTCTAGGAAGTAAAGCCGAATGGCTCGTTGATAATTTTCAGTTTCTAGGGCCTGTCGGATAAAGCGCTCGAGGTCGGTTTCGAAAATATTTTCTTCAATATCCTCTACGGAGACCTGCATGCCCTTGAGTTTTTTGTCCCTGGGGCCGAGGTGTCCGGTAAGCGTGGCGATAACCAGTGCAATGATTACGGCGATCAGGATTACCCCCAGAACGATAAAAAGAATCCGGCTATTTTCATTTTTTTTCTGTTTGGGTTGCTCTTCCGCGCGTTGCCGTTTTTGTCGCCGTTTTTTCACTGTATAGTCCAGTCCACGGGTCGCTTTGCGCCAGGTTTTACGGTCGAAGGTTTTTCGTTCGGCAGGGGTATTTATTATGGTTTTTTCGCCATCAGTCTCCTGGGCCAGTAGTGGGTTACTGAGCAGCAAAGCAAAAAGTCCAATGTATGAAACCAGCTTCCACCTCATTATTATTCTTTTTCCAGACCTCTGATTTGTTGATGTTCTCCGATTTGAGCTACCTTTTGGCGTAAGCCCGGAGCTTCCTGTATTTCCTGCAAAGTATAGTATAACAGACCAAAGCCCATAATCATCAGCCCCAGAATCAGAAAGATCATAAACACCGATGTACCGACCTGTAAAATAATACTTAGTGCCTCCAGTTCGCTTCCTTCTGCCGTAGACACCCAACTGATCAGATCGAGGTAAAGCCAGAATAATACGGTATCGAGTAGGGAGAAGAATAAAAAGCCAATCATCATAAATACCAGCATGACTGATAATATGCGACCAAAGTTAGTGCCTATTAGACCTAAGAATTCCTGGATACTGCTGAATGCCCCCTGTTTTCTGTCTATTGCCGTATACATCCAAAGAAAGGGGTAGGCCCCGAGAAATATAACAATAAAGAGCGTAAGGGGATTATTGGTCCAAAGCATTACCATCAAAAGCGCCATACCGGGCAGGGTACGTAGCCAGTCCTGCCACAAAGGAGCTTCTTCTCGCTGCCCGGTGTAGTGGGTACGTACTTTACGGAATACAAAAGCTGCAAAGAGACCAAAGATCAAGACATTGATAAAGGGCAAAAATCGCAAATCCTCATTGATGAAAAAAGTATTGATGCGGGACACGGTACCCAGAAATTGGGACGGAAAGGAGAACAAGTCGTAGGCCGGCCGCGGTGTAGCATTAAATACGATACCGCAATAGAGCAGGCTAGCCCCCAGCGCAGCCCAGCCGATAGTTTGCCAATAGCGACGATAAAGCGTAAAAGCTTCATTAAAGATTTGGCCACTACTTTTTATGCTGTGGAAGTCGATTGATTTCCTGGGCACGGGAAGGGCCTCATTCGCCCGTATCGGGCTGGCTCCCAGGCGGCGATACTGCAGGCGTGGATAAATACCAAAGTAAAAGATCACAAAGGCCAAACAACCAATAATGAAGGCCAGCCGCACCAGGTCTGGGGTTTCGGTCTGACGGGTAAGATAGCCTTCAATAAAGCCCGCCAGTACAAAAATAGGCGTAATGCCTACCATGATTTTTAATCCGCGTTTGGCTGCTCGCTGAAAAGATCGGATCCGTGAATAGGTACCCGGAAAAGCCAAACCTCTACCCATGGTCAGGCCCGCTGCACCAGCAATAATGATTGCGGATATCTCCAGCGTACCGTGGGTCCAGATCGTCAGGAAAGACTCTCGAAAAAGATCCTCTTTGATAAAGAAATACTGAAAAGCGCCGACCATAACGCCATTGCGGATTAAGATTGCCAGCGTTCCCACGCCGTAGATAGCCCCCATGATAAAGGTCAAAAAAGCCACCCATAAATTATTCATCGTAATGGCCAGCGACATATTAAAGCGCCCGCGCTCCTTGTAAACGGCCATCGGATCGCCCGAGGCAATATTCTGGCGGGTCATCTCCACGTAATCTGCCCCCAGCATCACCTCTACAAATTCCGGATCCATCGCACAGGAGACCAGGCCGATCAAAAAGGCGAGACCAAAAACGAGGGAAGTAATCAGAAAATCCCTTCTTGACTCGTAGACCAGCACCGGTAATTCATGGGTCCAAAAGGTCCGTAAACGCCGGAAATGCAGTTTTCGCTTTTTGTAAATATTGCTAAAGATACGCTGGGCCAGGCCGTTGAGGTAAACCCTTACCGAGCGGTTGGGATAGAAGGTGCGAGAGTAAGATAAATCGTCGGTAATTTGTATAAACAGATCATTCAGCTTATCCGGATCGGCGTAGGGCTTGTCCAACGTCCGCTCGAACTCTTCCCACTTCTCCTTATTTTGTTGGATGAATTTTGTTTCACGCATATTTAAGCCCTCATTAGGCGACTTTGGACGATAATAATTAACTTTGCTCTTTGATCGGTGGTAACCAGGACCCCTAAAGTAGTAAAAATGCAGAGTATTGAGATAAAAACAACGCAAAATGTAACGATCGAATATGAATTGGCCGCCCTGCGAGACCGTATTCTGGCATTTTTAGTGGATTTGATTATTATCAGCTTTGCTTATGCACTCCTTTTCCTGTTCTTTACGGCGGCTTTTAGTCGTATGGCGAATAGTAGTTTTGGGCAGATATTTTTGGGCCTACTGCCCATTGCCGGGTTCATGATTTATCAATTTATGAGTGAGCTCTTATCCAACGGGCAATCGCTGGGTAAAAAAGCGCTTAATATCCGGGTGGTACGCCTGGATGGTCGCCAACCCAGTACCACGGACTACCTGATCCGGGCCGTTTTTCACATTATTGATACGGTGTTCTCTTCGGGTATACTGGCGGCTTTGGTGATTAGCACTTCCGTAAAAAGACAACGGCTGGGAGATATGACGGCGAATACCACGGTCATCCGGACGTCTAGTAATCTAAAGTTTCGCCTGGCCGATATTCTTAATATCGATTCCCTGGAGAAATATACGCCGGTCTATCCCGAAGTCGCGCAGCTAAGCGACGAGGATATGTTGGTGATTAAAAGCGTCATCCGGCGATGCCTGACCTATAATAACCTCGCGCACCGGGAGGTCGTCGACGAACTGACCAAAAAGCTGGTCCGGCTATTGAATATTCAACAGCCACCACCGGATAAAGTGGAGTTTTTAAAAACCCTACTGCGCGATTATATTGTTTTAACCAGATAACATTCAATTATTACCCGAGGCTGAAGGGCCATGAAATATCATTATGGGAAGAAAAAGAAAAAAGAAGATTGTAGAGCAGGTGCGTTTTCATGGTATAGCTGACCGGGGTAAGGGCGTCGGTAAAACACCGGAAGGTCAAATCGTTTTTGCCGATAAGGCCGTGCCGGGTGATGTCGCCGATGTGCTGGTGACTAAAAAGCGCAAGGGTTATTATACAGGCCGCGTTACCCAGTTCCACGAATACTCTCCGGATCGCGTTGAGGCCTTTTGTCAGCACTTTCAGTATTGTGGAGGCTGTAAATGGCAGGATCTGGATTATCCGGTGCAGGTGAAACACAAGGAGCAGGTGACCAGAGATGCATTACAACGGATTGGCAAGGTGGAGGTAGAAGCTTTTCTACCGATCCTACCGGCCAGCCAGACCCGGTTCTACCGCAATAAGCTGGAGTTCTCTTTTTCCAATAAGAAATGGTTGCCCCCTGAGCAGCTGAACACCGATATTAGCAATGAAGCGGATGTGCTTGGCTTTCATCCCGCCGGGGCTTTTGATAAGATCATCGATATTGAGAAGTGCTGGTTGCAACCTGATCCTTCTAATGCCATCCGTAATCAAATCCGGGAGATTGCCCATGCGCAGGGACTAAGCTTTTTCGACGTTAGAGAAAATGTGGGCTTTTTACGGACCATGATGCTGCGCGTCACTAGTCTCAACGAAGTACTGCTGTTGATTGTCTTTGGTGAGGAAGATCAAGAGAAAAGAACGTTTTTTCTGGATACTGTGGCCGAAGCCTTTCCCGAGATCAATTCCCTGTATTATTGCATCAACACCAAACTGAATGATTTTGTGATGGACTTACCTATGCATCTATACCGGGGTAAAGACCACGTGATGGAGCAGCTGGGGGAAGTTCGGTTTAAGATATATCCCAAGTCTTTTTTTCAGACGAATACCGAACAGGCCAGGGCTTTGTACGACGTAGTAGTTGACTTCGCCGAACTTCAGGGCGATGAGAATGTTTATGATTTGTATACGGGGCTGGGTAGTATTGCCCTTTACATCGCTAAAGATTGCCAGCAGGTCGTAGGCATCGAGGAGATTCCGGATGCCATAACGGGAGCCAAAGAGAATGCCATACTGAATGGCATAGAAAATAGTGTTTTTTATGCCGGAGATGTAAAAGATATCCTTACGGAAGCTTTTGCTGAAAAGCACGGCCTGCCAGATCTGCTCATCACCGATCCGCCACGGGCCGGAATGCATCCCGATGTTGTAAAGATGTTACTTAAGCTGGCGGCCCCGCGACTGGTATACGTAAGTTGTAATCCCGCCACGCAGGCGCGCGATATCCAGCTCTTAAGCGAAAAATACCAGGTGGAAAAAGTGCGGCCGGTAGATATGTTTCCGCATACCCACCACATCGAAAGCGTGGCGCTATTGCAATTGAAAGATAATTAACGAATCCACCAAATCAACAAACCAAGAATTGAATCCATGGGCGTAACCGAGAAATACCTGGAATTGGAACAAGAGTTAAAACCTTTCCGACCACTGATGTCTAAAGCGGCGGATGCTATTTTAGATCAGGAAATATCCGCTTATCCGATCTTTATTGCTTCTCAGCTGGAGGTGCAATTGGGCGTGCCGCTTATGGTACGTGATTCGGATAAGAAACAATTATGGTTTGTTAATGCCAGTACGCTCGAAGAATTAAATACCAAACAAGTCATCCATAACGATAAGGTAGACGAATTTAGAGAGGTCTATAAGGATCCGAGCCTGAACTTTTGCCTGTTTGTCCTCAGTGATTTGGGGGCGCAATTTATATTTTTACCCCGGGAAAGCTAAAGGGGCGTAAATGGAATATTTTCACCCCATAATCCCAGGGCGTTTTGCCCATAATAATTTATTTTAAACATACCCTTACACCTCAATAAAACTACTCTTATGAAAGTAATGATCTGTGAAAGTGAAGAAGTACTGTTAATGGCCATCGAATTCAGGCTGCAAAAACAGGGTTACGAAGTCACCATCTGCGAAAAGGATATGGATTTGGCAGAGACCTTGATTGCCGAAAAGCCGGACGTCGTACTCTTCGATTACAATTCCAGTGAAGAGGGGGAGGGCCTAAAGCCGGTCAAAACTATCCGGCAAATGCACCCACCCGCGGGCATCCTTATGCTTTCGGATCCCGACGAAGAGAATAGCATCGTTGAGGCTTTTGGTCTGGGGATTAGTGACTTTATCTCTAAGCCCTTTAAGCCCGCTGAACTATTGATTCGGGTACAGCGAATTGCAGATAAGCAAGGTTAGACAGGATATGACAGATCACTTACAACCAGTATAAATGAAGCAATTGCTCCGTTGGTTATCCCTTTTGATCTTAGCACTACTGCTCGTTGTGGTGGTAAAGACCATACGCTTTAGTTCCCGGCAGATACAGGTGGATCCACTGGTGCTTGCTCCGCTGGGGGAAGAACCGGTTCGACGTTTGGCGCAAGCCGTACAAATACCTACTGTTTCAGCCCAATTACCTGAGGATTCTGCCGGTTTTTTGCGGTTTGATAAATGGCTAGACAATCAATTTCCACGGATAGATTCCCTGTTGAATAAAAAGAAATTTGGTTCTTTTACCCGACTTTATACCTGGCCGGGACGGAATTCCAATTTAAAACCCATCATGTTAATTGCGCACCTCGACGTGGTCGACGTGGCGGATCCGGAAGCCTGGACGCATGCTCCCTTTTCCGGTACCGTATCCGAAGGCTTCGTTTGGGGCAGGGGAACACTTGACGATAAAGTATCCGTTTTGGGTATTCTGGAAGCTGTAGAAGGCTTGTTGGCCGCAGGCTATATACCGGAGCGTACCCTTTATCTGGGTTTTGGACACGATGAAGAGGTGGGGGGCAGTGGTGCCAGGGCCATCGCACAGTATCTTGGGGAGCAAAATATTGAGCTGGAATATCTACTGGACGAAGGCTATTACGTGATTGAAGAAGCGCTACCCGGGCTGGAGCCCCCACTCGCGCTGATTGGGGTTTCGGAAAAAGGTTACGTGACGCTAGAGCTTGAGGTACAATTAGAGGAAGGCGGCCACTCCTCCATGCCTCCCCAACGGACTGCCATTGGTATTTTAAGTGCAGCGCTGCACAAATTGGAGCAGCAGCCCTTTCCGGCAAAAATAGAAGGCCCTCTGCAGGAAATGCTCAGGCATGCCGGCCCCGAGATGACCCCAGCCTTCAAAGCTGTTTTTGCCAATCTTTGGTTAAGCGGCAGACTAATCAAAAAGCAATTATCCGCTGCACCCGCTTCCAATGCATTACTGCGAACCACTACCGCTCCGACGATTGTGCAGGCCGGTTTACAGGAAAATGTGTTACCCACGCGGGCCAGGGCAACGATCAATTTTAGAATCATACCGGGGGAGACGGCGGAGTCGGTACTCGAAAGGGTACGCGCTCTGGTAGGGGATGAATACCTGCAAGTCCGTCTAAAGTCAGGGGGGATATACAGCGATCCTACCCCCGTCGCTTCTACCGAAGGTTTCGGTTATCAGGTACTCTCGCGCACGATTAAAGAGGTGTTCCCGGAAGTCGTAGTGGCCCCCAATGTGACTATTGGGGCGACGGATGCAAGGCACTACACCGAAGTCAGCGATAATCAGTATCGCTTCCTGCCCCTTCAATTGGAGCAGTCGGACCTGAGCCGTATTCACGGAAGTAACGAAAGGGTAGCCGTAGATCAATACAAAAGAGCTATTCGCTGGTACGAGCAATTGATTCGGAATAGTTGCCGGTAGTACATTTAAGTATAAAAGCGTTCTGCTTTTTTCTGCATCTGACGTAATAGCGGACTGCATCGGTAGCGGTCCTCGTGGTACAGCTCATACAATTCATCTAATTGCCGGACGACAAAACCAATCCCTAGGTCATCGGCCCAGCTCAGTAGACCGTAAGGGAAATCAATTCCCGTACTCATGGCCAGGTCGATATCTTCCCGGCTGGCAAATTTATGGAACAAGGCATCCGCTGCTTCGTTGATCAGCAAGACCAAGATTCGGATGAGGATTTGCTTACCCAGTGTTTCGTCTGAATAGGGAGCGGGGTTGGTAGAATGATCAAAATAATTGTAGAAGCCCCGGCCAGTTTTGCGCCCGAGATAGCCCGCTTCCACCAGTCTTTTTTGCACAACGGAGGGTTGGTAACGATTATCGTAAAAAGTGCTTTTAAAGAGCCGTTTGGTAAAAATATAGTTCACATCGTTGCCGATATAATCCATGAGGGCAAAAGGGCCCATCTTAAAGCCACCCAGATGAGTCATGGCCCAGTCGATGGTCGCCACGTTAGCTATTCCTTCTTCTAAAATACGTAAGGCTTCCAGGTAGTAAGGCCGCGCAATGCGGTTGACGAGAAAGCCGGGTCGGTCTTTAACCAGTACGGTCGTCTTGCCCCACTGCCTGATGATCTGTTGTGCCTGTTGGGTAATGGGCGTGCGGGTTTGCAGGGCGGGAATAATCTCGACCAGCTTCACCTGATCAGCAGGGACAAAAAAGTGAATGCCCACGACCCGTTCCGGGTTTTGCCGACAGGCTGCCGCGATGGCCGTAACGGATAAAGAAGAGGTATTAGTACCCAGGATGCATTGCTGGGTGACGATGTCTTCCAGCTCGCGGAATAAGAGCTGCTTGGCCCCCAACTCTTCTATAATAGACTCTATAAGCAGCTCTGCCTCAGACAGTTCCGCTAGCTGACTTGTATAGCTAATTTTAGTCTGTATAATCTGAGCTTCTGTATTGGTGAGTTTGCCTTTTTTCTGAAAATTTCCCATCCGCTTTTCCAGTTGACGGCGAGAACGATCCAGGGCGGCGGGAGATTTATCATAGACCACTACTCCGTGTCCGGCGGAGGCGGCGATCTGGGCAATTCCAGAGCCCATGGTACCCGCACCGACTATAGCTACTTTCATAGGTATTTTTTTTTCTAAGTATAATATAAAAATTGCGCCCTCTGTGTTAGAAGTTGTTTAAAAACGCCTCACTGAGCCCTTGACAACACATTGAAAGCCAATACGGCAGCTCTTTTTTCCCTTCGTCCGTCTGAGGCGGATGGCTGCGAGAAAAAAAGTAGCCTTGTCTTGACTTTCAAGCCGTTACCAATCATCTCACCAGGAATTCTTAAACAACTTCTTAGTAAAAATTCGATAAACTGAAAAAATATAAGCTAAAGTTCAAAATTTACTGATCGCAAAAGTAAATGCTATAAAACGGGCACTAAAAACGCCTCTTTGAGAATAATAAGACTGTTGGGTAATCCAGCTTAGTAAATTAATAAATTGTTTAATCCTGAATATTTGTCTATCCGCTATACAAGGTGCGAGCCCAGGCCCTTTTTCTCCTTCTTAAACTACCATTTTTTTCTTAATTTAGAAGAACAAAAGTCCACCCCAATGCTTTGCCCAATTCATACCTTGATGTTTTGGTGCTAATAATCTTATTCCAGTAAATTATTTCCAAGACCGATGCTGAAAAAAATAGACGTAACTTTACTACTGTGGGCATGTCTTACGCTAAGCAATCTTTTTGGCCAAAAAGCGCCCTACGATTCACTCCTCAGGCGCTGTCAGGATGAGAACCTGTCGGAGCGGGAGCGACTTGATGCTTTTCTGGAACTTGGCGAAAATAAATACCATTATTTATATCCAGACAGTCTGATTAGACTCTATCAACAAGATAGTGCTTTCCTAAAGAAAGCTGGAGAGGTTAGAGACCACATTTTCCAGAAGATTTATTTAGGGGAAGCCCACTGTGAAAAAGAGGAATGCGAGAAAAGTTTGGCATACGCAGAAGAGGCCGAAAAAATGGCTCGTGCCACTGCTGACACGCTGGCCTTGATACGTGCATTGGAGTTTCATGGTTATGAAATATTCGGATCATACGAGAGGCAACCCCCTCTGGCTATAAAAAAATATTTAGAGGCATTACGGTTAGATAAACCTTATGGTAGCCGGACCAGTGCCATTTTAAATCTCCTTGGGGAAGTGTTCTTTTATTTAGGTGATTATGAAAAAGCTAAGGAGTACTCCCTGCAGGCACTTGAAAGTTTATGTAAGAAAACGGACCTGGAGGAAGAAAGCAATGCACTCTTAAAAATTGGAGCCATCCATTATCATGAGGATAATTATGATGAAGCGCTGGAATACTTTTTCCAGGCAAAAGAATTAGCTTCTAAGTCAGCCTTCACCAGTAAATATTTCGAAGGATCTCTTCTGGAATATATTGGTAACGCCTATTACTGGCAAGGGGATTCTATTCTTGCCCAACAATACTACCGTAAGGTCCTTGAGATTGCTAAGGAAACAAAATCGAAAATACTTGAGCTTTGGATCTCTAGCGACTTTGCCGATTTATATCAGGATTGGTATCCAGATTCCGCTATGTATTATGTCAATCGGGGGATTCCTTTGGCTGTTGAACTAGAACAGCTTGATGACCGGTCTAATCTAATGTCCACACAAATTTATTTATACAAAAATCGAGGAGAATACCAAAAGGCTTTGGAATTACAAACCAAATATGAGATGCTTAAGGATAGCATTGATCAGATCATTAATGAAAATTCCATTTACCTTACCGAAGCTCAATATAATTTTGAAGATCAAAAATTAGCCGAGCAACAGTTTTATGAACAAAAAATTAGTCGACAGCAGCAGCGTGCTAAAAGACTAATTTACGTATTCCTAGCAGGGATAGCTGTCTTTCTATTATTCTTGTTAGGTATTCTAAAGTTTCGTCAGATGCGAAGGCGGGAAGAGCGTCAACAATTTCTGTATGAAATAGAGATGTTAAAAGATCGCCTGGCGACCCAGGCCATCGCACTACCCCAGGGTAGTAAAAAAGTAGAATTAGACAAGGAAAAGATTGAGGAACATCTGGGTAAAAGCCTGGGCGAATCTTCCTGGCAGATACTAATGACGATTTTTGAGAATCCGGGGATTAGCAATCGGGAACTGGCCAGTCGGGTGTATTTGAGTCTAGACGGACTCAGCTCTGCCCTGCGGAGAATGTACAAGGCTTTCCGGGTGCATACCGAAAGCAGCCGAAATAAGAAAGTAGCTTTGTTAACCAGAGCGGTGAAGATTTCGTTGGACCAAGGTTAAGAGGAGAATACTATACGGTGCTGGTGCCTAGCTACGTGGGGAAATTCAACTAAAATATTTACCTTTAGATAAAACATTTTTCTACCTTAGGAATGGGGCATTAATAAAGTGTACAAGATTTACGCAGGTGTTTTGCTGTTGAGTGAGGCAAAAAACGTAGGCGATGCAGCGCATCGACGAGGCTTTTTAACGAAACTGGGCGGCAAAAGAACAAGTAAAGGCGTATAATTTATTATTGACTCATTCTTTATTGCGGCCTCTCATGTTGAAATTAAGAAACTTGATTTTTTCTTTAATGTTAATTCTTCCGCTGGCAGGACTTTTAAGTCAGGAGGAAGCCTACGATTCTCTCATCAATCAATACCTTAGTGAAAATCGATCCGCCAGAGATCGACTCGATGCACTTATCGAAATAGGAGGGACAAACCTGGTCTTTACTTATCCCGATAGTTTAATTCAACTTTGGGGCGAAGCTGATCTATTACTGGAGGAGGCGGGAACAACGAGGGATGAAATGGTCAAAAAATATCATTTGGCAAAGGCCTATTTTCAGAAGTATCAATTCTCCGAGAGTCTGTCTTATTCCAAAGAGGTAATCGATATGGCCCGAATAGAAAGGGATACACAGATATTGGTCAGTGGACTGATCAATGAAGCTGGCTGCCACGCAAGCCTGCAACATATTCAACCTTCAATAGATAAATTAATAGAAGCGCTCAAATTAGTAGAAGTCAGGGGGCAAACGTCTACCCAAAAAATAATTTGGGGTAACCTTGGCGTTTTGTTTATGATTATTGAAGACTATGAAAAAGCTAGAGAATACTACGAAAAGTTTTCTGAATGGGCGCTGGAACAGGATGATCCTATTCTGGAAATTAGAAGCAAAATGCAGATAGGAACCACCTACAAGCAGGAGAAGAAATATGAAAAAGCGCTCGAATACTTTTTAAAAGCTGATGAGATCGGAAGGGAAAAACTAGATGTTGGAGATATACATAATCTCATCCTATCTCTAATCGGAGAAACTTATTATCTGCAGGGAAAGATAAAGCTCGCAAAAGAGTACCTCCTAAAAAGTATTGCCCTTTCCAGAAAAAATGGGAGAACTTCCAATCTTGAAAACGCTCAGTATCACCTTGCTCTAATTCACCAGAATACGCAGCCGGATTCAGCTTGGCTTTATCTGAATCGGGCTTTAGAAGGGTCAATTGAAAACAATGATGACCCCAGGCAATTGGCAGACATTAAAGCCTTAATGGCTGAGTTGTACGAAGATCGCGGGGAATATAAAAAGGCCCTGGATACCTACCAGTCATCTCAGGTTTTGCGAGATAGTGCAGATAGAATGGAAAACCAGCAGGCCCTTTACCAGGCTGAAGCCCAATACGAATACGAAAAGCAACAGTTGGCTGATCAATTAGCTCACGAGCAAGAGATCGCCGAACAACAGTTCCGGGCACAAAAGCGAATATACAGCATTGTCGGAATATCCCTCCTGGTCCTGTTCAGTTTGTTGGTCCTGTTCTTATATCGGCAAAACCAGGCTAAACAAGAAAAACGGGAACTGCTGCTGGAAGTGGATCTCCTAAAAGAGCGTTTAGCAACTCAGTCTGTTGCACTGCCGGAAATAAAAAAAGAAGTACACCTTGATAAAGATCGGATTGAAAGCTATTTGGGTAAGCCCCTCAGCGATACTTCCTGGAAGATACTGACCATTATCTTCCAGGAACCCTCCATTGGGAACCGCGAACTGGCTAATCAGGTCTATTTGAGTATGGATGGATTGAGTTCTGCCCTGCGGCGGATGTATAAGGGATTTGAGGTCCAAACGGAGAGTAGTCGCAATAAAAAAGTGGCCCTTTTAACCCGGGTGGTTAAAATATCCCTGGGTCAGACTTAATGAACAGATAATCAGCCTTTTTAGGCTTGAACAGATATCTGTTCAATTGCCCTAAAACGCCATTTGCACAGAACGGTGTGTTCTTCTTTATTGCATATTTACATTGTACTTAAAAAAGAAGTACAATTACTTAGGTCAAGTTTTTTCAGATAGGTAATTAAAGTCAAGGTAGAAATTTTTCAGTCCCTGGCAGAAGGATTAATAGTTTAATCCTTCTGCCATTACTTTTTTGGCCTTACCTAGCCACGCTTTACCTTTCTTCTTAGATCGACTAAATCGCTTCTTAGTGAAAGAGACCTGCCTAAAGCAAAGGTGAAAAGGACTTACCACATATCCAAATCATCCAGGCTGCCCAGAAAACCTCCAAAATCGTCATCATCTCCCCCCATGTCAAAGCCGCCGCCGCCTTTGCTTCCACCACCACCGCTGCCACCTACTTCAACGAAAGACCGACTTACGGGGCCGCCGAGTGGTGGATTTAATTTAGATATTCGAACGACCACACCCGATGCTTTCGTAAAAACGGAAGATAGTTTATTGTGTATACGCTGCGCTACGTGCTCAATCAGCTTGGAAGGACGTTTCATCTCCATGCGACAAATGAAATAGACCGTTTCGTAATTGACGGTACCGCTGAGATCGTCCGTCTGGGCGGCAATGACAAAGTTGGTATCAATGTATACGTCTACTACGAACTGGCCGCCAATAAGGCGCTCCTCTTCGTAATAACCGTGATAGGCGTAGAATTGCATGCCCTCTAGTGCAACTTTTGACATAAATTAAATACTTTGTACGGTGGTAATTCGATAAATTTGTGAAAGATCCTGTTTTATTGTAATATAATACTGTCCTAACCAAATTTGAGCGTCAGCCCGCCTGACTTTCAAAGAAAAAAACTACATATGGTAAATATAGAAAATCCTGCGGTTGAAAAAAGATCCAGAGAAGACCGATTTCAAGGCCACGATTATTATCAAATCGACGCTATGCTCAGCGAAGACCACCTCATGGCCCGCGATGCCGTACGGGATTGGGTGAAACAAGAAGTCTCGCCCATCATCGAACAGCACTACGAGCAGGGGACCTGCCCGGCCCAATTGTACAAAGGATTGGCCGAAATTGGAGCCTACGGTCCCAGCCTACCCACCAAATATGGCGGCGGCGGCATGGATGAGATGGCCTACGGGATCATCATGCAAGAACTTGAGCGCGGAGACTCCGGTGTCCGCTCCATGGCTTCGGTACAGGGCTCTCTGGTCATGTACCCCATTTATAAATTCGGTTCAGAAGAACAGAAGAAGAAATATTTACCCAAACTGGGTTCCGGTGAGTTTATCGGTTGTTTTGGCCTGACCGAACCCGACCACGGCTCTAATCCCGGCGGGATGGTCACCAATATTAAAGACGATGGCGACGCTTATATCCTAAACGGAGCCAAGATGTGGATCACTAATTCTCCGGTAGCCGATGTTGCGGTGGTCTGGGCTAAAGACGAAGAGGGAAAAATCCGTGGCTTGATTGTCGAAAAAGATATGCCAGGCTTCTCCGCACCGGAGATCAAAGGGAAATTGTCCCTACGCGCCTCGATTACCGGCGAACTGGTGTTTGAAGATGTACGGGTGCCCAAAACCAACGTTTTACCCAATGTTAAAGGACTAAAAGGACCACTTTCCTGTCTGTCCAAAGCACGTTACGGTATCGCCTGGGGAGCTATCGGTGCCGCTATGGATTGCTACGATTCGGCCCTGCGTTATTCCCTGGAGCGAGAGCAGTTTGGTAAGCCGATCGGGCAGTTTCAGCTGACGCAAAAAAAGCTGGCCGAAATGATTACCGAGCTGACCAAGGCACAATTGTTGGCCTGGCGCTTAGGTACGCTGGCCAACGAAGGCAAAGCTAGCCCGGCACAAATTTCGATGGCCAAGCGTAATAATGTACATATAGCGCTGGAAATCGCGCGCGAAGCACGACAAATACACGGGGGAATGGGGATTACGAATGAGTATCCCATCATGCGACACATGATGAATCTAGAGACGGTACTGACCTACGAGGGTACACATGACATCCACCTGCTCATTACCGGTATGGATGTGACGGGGCTGAATGCTTTTAAATAAGCCGAGAGCGACCCGATTTTTTACTGGGCAAAGCGGTCGTTCGTCTACAGATATAATTAACAGGACGTTAATTGCGACCGCTTGCTTGTAATTATTAGTAGATTTGCCGTAATTTTCATGGGCTACTGAAAGATTTCAGCGCTAGTCTGCGTTATGATTGCTACTATTGATGATAATTTATTTTCTATGAGGACTCGATCAATTCCATTTTTCGCCTTTCTTTGTTTATTGGCCTTTGCGGCAAAAGCTCAGGAAGAAACGCTGTATCTAACTAATCCCTCTTTTGAAGATATCCCCCGACACAGTACACCGCCCCGGGGCTGGATCGACTGCGGTTTCTCAGGGGAATCAGACGTGGATGTACATCCCAGTGGTGCTTTCTCCGTGGTGAAACAACCCAAAGACGGGAATACCTACCTGGGGATGGTGGTCCGGGATAATGATACCTGGGAGCGGGTCTCCCAGCCTTTGAGTAGCCCCATGGTCGGCGGCAATTGTTATGAGTTCTCCATCTTCTTATCCAAATCGGAGACCTATATCAGTGTCAGCAAACTCACGGAGAGTCCGGCGAATTATAATACCGCCGCCAAGTTGCGTATTTTCGGTGGTAATGATGCCTGCGACCGCGCCGAAATGCTCGCCGAAAGTAACCTGATTGTCCATACCCGCTGGATCGAATACCGTTTTAAGTTCGAACCCAAAGCAGACTATTCTTATATTCTTTTCGAAGCCTTCTTTAACACGCCTACTTTATTTCCTTATAATGGGAACCTATTGCTGGATGCAGCTTCCAACCTGACTCTGGTACCCTGCGATGAAGAAGAAGTAGTCGAAGAAGAGGAAGTTATCGCCGAAGAAACACCAGCCCCCCCCGTAGAGACTACACCTCCGCCCGCAGTGCAAACGACGCCAGAGACGGTACAGGCTACGCCAACGCCTCCTCCCGCTACCCCGTCAAGCCCGGATCCGGAGCCCAAGGTGGAAACCTCCGAAGAGCCACAGGTGATTGAATCTTCTTCTTTCGGAGAAATTAATAAAGATGAACTACGTAACGGTACGATCATTCGGACCAACCAAATCTATTTTGAAGCGGATAAATCAGATATCAACGATCGCTCCTCAGAAACCTTACAGCAGCTGTATCAATTCCTGACTAACAATCCGGAAATGCGGGTGGAGATCGGCGGACATACCAATGGTCTTCCTCCAGCCGAATACTGCGATCAATTATCGACCGCCCGAGCCAAGGCCGTGGTGGAATATCTGAAAACCCGGGGTGTCGGGTCTGACCGCCTGGAATTCAAAGGCTATGGTAAGCGCCAGCGGATTGCCCCGGACGATACCCTGGCCGGTCGGCGTAAAAACCAACGGGTAGAGATCAAGATTCTGGACCTGGGGCGCGGCTAATAATTGTAAAGCAAATATGCTCAAAACCGACGTGTTAGTCGTAGGGGCGGGACCAGGAGGCGCCGCCACCGCACTTAAGCTTAGCTACCTGAATATCCCTTGTATCCTACTGGATAAGAGTTACTTTCCACGCGATAAAGTCTGTGGAGATGCCATTAGTGGTAAGGTCACAACCCTACTCAGGCGACTCGACTTAAAAATGTTGGAGCGCTTGCGCGCAAAAACCACCCACTGCGACGTTTGGGGGGTGCGCTTTGTCGCCCCGAATTATAGTATTGTTGATATTCCTTTTTCTCCGCACTACGAGCGCGAACCCGAAAAGGCCCCCGGTTACGTGATGCGACGCATGGACTTCGATAATTTCCTGATCGATGAGGTCCGAAACCAGGCGGATATTCAATTTTTTGAAGGTACGGAAGCGATCCACTTTCAGCGTACTGAACACGGATATCAGGTAAAAACGAAGGATGACAGGGAGATTAGTTGTAAGCTTCTGATCGTGGCTACTGGTGCCTACTCTGCTTTTTCGCGAAAGCAGGCGGGCCTAAAAAAAGAAGACAAGCATTATGCCGCTGCCGTACGGGCTTACTATACCAATGTAACTGGCTTTTCGAAGGATAACTTTATCGAGCTACAATTCCTGAAAGATTATGTGCCGGGCTATTTCTGGATGTTCCCGCTGCCCAACGGTGGAGCCAACGTAGGCCTTGGCATGCGCTCAGATTTTGTCAGTAAGCGCAAGGTGAATTTGCGGGTCGAACTGGAGCGTATCATTCGGGAGCACCCGGAGATTGCACCGCGTTTTGCAAAAGCAGAACGAGAAGGGAAAATAGAGGGTTACGGACTACCGCTTGGCTCTAAGCAGCGTAGTATCTCCGGTGACCACTACCTGTTGGTAGGCGACGCCGGAGCGCTGATTGATCCGCTGACCGGTGAGGGAATTGGGAATGCTTTTTATAGTGGATTCATTGCCGCTGAACAAGCTAGAGACTGTCTGCTGGCCAATGATTTTTCCGCAGCCACCCTGAGAGCCTATGACAAGAGGGTAGAACGCGTACTGGGTTCAGAGATGAAGCTCAGCTACCGCATGCAGGAACTGGCCCGTTACCCCTGGCTATTGAATATTATTGGTCGCATTATCCTGGGGAATCAGAAAATGCTTTTTGTCTTTTCTAGAATGTACACCGACTTCAATATTCGGGAGCAAGTTGTCAAGCCATGGTTTTGGCTGAAAATGCTTTTTTCGAAAGCGAAGGATCGGGCTCCTCAAAATGAATAAATTCGAAGGGCTGAATGGATACGCTGGGGTCAACGGCTTTGCGATAAGCGACGTGCACCCGATCAACATCTACGTTCAATTTGGCATAAATCGAGCGGATCTCGTGGTTGTGTGCCCGGATGGTCGCCAGGAACATCTTTGGATAGCGCTTCACATTACGATCCGAACTTAAGTAATTAATGAGTAAGGCAAAAATACCTTTGGATTGGTAGTCGGGATGGATACCAAAGCCCATTCCTTTGGCATTAAAGGTCTTTGCCATACGTTTTTTGAGTAAGAACTGGGGAATGGTGCGCCAGTTGAGTTTACCTTTGGCGTGCCGAATGAGCGGATTAATATCGGGATAAAGCACCACAAAACCGGCTGGTTTGTCTTCGTAGTAGGCAATACAGGCAAGATTAGGATCCAGAATGGGCTTGGCCTGTTCCATCATCTTTTTGACAATGGCCTCACTGAGTGGGTTGAAATGCTCAAAGTGACCGAAGGAAGCATTATATACTTCGGTAAAATCCCTGGCAAATCGTTCTACCTCCTTGTAAGAAAAAGCACGAACGTACATCGGATTACGCTGCTTTAGGCGCTCGGCAATGGCGCCTAGCCGCTGGAATGGGATGTTCTGAGACTCCCCCTTATAGGTAAGGATCTGTTCGAAAGCCTGGAAGCCGTTTTCTTCAAAAAAGGCTTCATAATAGGGGGGATTATAATTTTCCTGATACAGGGCCGGATAAAATCCACGAACTAAAAGTCCCCAGAACTTATCCCGCTGCCCGAAATTAATGGGACCATCAATGACCTGAACATCAAAACCGGCCAGAAAATCTTCCGCCGCCTGGAAGAGTTTTTTTGCGTAAGCAGCTTCCGGTAAGCATTCAAAAAAACCAATTCCCCCTTCGCGGATGGTGTGGCTTTCCAGGCGCTGATAATCCACAAAAGCAGCGATGCGCCCTACAGGCTGCTCCTGATCGAGTAAAACAAAAGCTTGAGCAGTACCGTGTTGGAACGCTTTATTCTCTTCCGGATCAAAAATAGATTGGATCTCTCCTTCCAGCGGAGCGATCCAGTTCGGGTCGTTTTGATAAACAAGTCTGGGCACCTGGTGAAAGAGTTTCCAGTCTGCTTCCGTTTTTACAGCTAATGTTTTCATGTTGTTGATATAGTTCTCAGTCGTAGGTCTATGGAAAGTGCTTTCTTGTTGAAACAAATTAAGGGCTTTTTAGCTTAGTTGCCAGTTTAATTATAGGTCCATAAAGGGGAATGGATCCAGCGCCAGGCTCTGATCAATCATTTTCCTATAAGCAAGATGCACGCGTTCTACCTGTACCCCCAGATTGCTTATGGATTTTACCATTACGGTATTGTGTCCCCGGATGGTAGCCAGGTAAAAATCGGAATAGCGCGTCTGGGTGTGCTCATTGTAAATATAGTCGATCAGAGCCGCGAAGGCACCCCGCCTTTGGTATTCTGGGTCAATCCCAAAGGCAATGCCTTTTAGCAAATGGGATTTTGCTCTTCGGATACGAAAGAGAAAGCTGGGGATTTGATGCCAGCGAAGCTTACCTTTATACGGGCGTAAATACGGGTTTAGATCCGGCATGAAAGCCGCAAAAGCCACCGGCTTGTCCCGGGCATAGGAGATGAATACCATTCGTAAATCTGCTACGGGCTTCATCATCTTGAAGACCCGTCGGAGTTGGTTCCCCTTTAAAGGTTTAAAGTATGGGTTTTCTTTGAATGCTTTATTGTATACTTCGGCAAAGTCGTTTGCAAAACGGGGGATGTTCCGCCCGCTATCCATGGATTCGGTATGTATTTCATAGCGTTGGCGAACCCTTTGGGCGATATTCCTGAAGCGCTCAATCGGTATTTCTGACATAACGCCGTGAAAGGTGAGAATTTGTTCGTAAGGTGCGTAACCATGGTTGGTGAATAAGTCCTGATAATAGGGCGGGTGATAGTTTTCCTGATAAACCGGCGGCAGGTTCCCCTGTACCAACAGCCCGCAAAATTTGTCCCGCTCCCCAAAATTGATGGGGCCGTCGATGGCCTTTACGTCCCATGCTGCCAGGAAAGTTTCCGCCCGCTCGAAAAGCAGGCGAGCGGCAGACTGATTATTGATGCATTCGAAGAATCCAATTCCTCCGACCGCATATTCGTTGGTTTTGTTCCTTTCGTGATCAATAAAAGCCGCAATACGTCCAATGGGCTGTATTCCATCTAATAAAACAAAACAGGCCGCGTGACCGTGGGTAAAAGCTTTATTTTTCTTAGGATCAAAAACAGCTTCTACGTCAGACTCGAGAGGACTGATATAGTGGGGATCTGATTGGTAAATCTGCTTGGGTACCCGGTGAAAGAGTTGCCAATCGCCCGGACTGTTTACTTCAATGATCTTCATGCCTGTTTATTTTAAGTCGATCAGCCAATCGCCCAGGGCTTCGAAAGCAGCCTGCCGAACCGGCGCTTTTGAAAGAAAAATATCATGTACCGCATTGTTTATGGTCACTACTTCCACGTCAGTACCTAATTGCGCACTATAGTTGGCCATGTCCTGTACATCCAATACGATGTCGGATTCAAAAACAATATCGCTCATCTCCGTTACCGTGGCACTTTTATCAGAACGCATGATTAGGATAGGTATAGACAGGTCAAGGCCCTGGTATAATTGTTGGTGCCCCTGGTTGATGGCCCTGATCCAGGCACCGTGTAGGGGATGTCCCTGTATCGGTTTCCAGGCCAGGGTGTAATCCCATTTGCCCTGGTAGTCCTGATGGATGCTTTGCCCGTAAAAGCCTTCAAATTCGACAGGGATCGCCACGCCGGGCCGCCACTTACTCCAGCTGGCGTACATATTCATCAATCTTTTCTCCATGCCACTGGCCTTAAAGGCAAAAAAGGGACTGTTGAGCACCAGGGCATCAATTTGATCTTTTTCCCCGCCCCGGTCCGCATAGAGCGCCGTCGTCAGTCCGCCCGTGCTGTGGGCCTGTATGAAGAGTTGCTCGTTGCCATCGCGCTGTCTGATGACCTCAATGGCGGCACTGATTTCCTCAAAATACTCACTGAGATCTTTGGCGAAACAGGCTCTTTGGTGGGGCGCCAGGGATCGGCCGTGCTTGCGCAGATCCAGCGCATAGAAATTAAAGCCCTGTTCGTTGTACCATTGCCGGACGTGATCGTGAAAAAAGTAATCGCCGTAACCGTGGATGTACAGCACCGCCTGGCGGCTCGTATCCGGGGCGTCGTGCCGCAAGAGGGTAGCCCTGACCGGACCCGAATAGTCGGGGGCTAATTCAATAGTACGAATATCGTAATGCTCTTCAATTTGACGATCCATATTGGCGATGGTATAGTCCGCTTCCTGATAGGGTAAGGTCCCCTTTTCTTTACAGCCCATTAAGTTAAATACAGCCATAAGCAAAAGTAATATTTGAATTCTCATGTTATCCTCGTTAGTTGCGGTATTTTCCGCTAGAAAACCGACTGTCTGGTTCCGCTTTCGCAAAAAAATCCACGTCAACAGAACCAAAATGATATACAGTGGTTGCCAAAGCATGCAAAGTTAAATGAATTATGGAAAAAAAGTTAAGCCACGCAGATATCCTGCAAATGGATCGCCACCAACGGCGTAATTTTGTCAATACGCTTTCCGGAATTAAGAATGCCCAACTCATTGGTACCCGCTCTGCCGATGGTGTCGATAACCTGGGCCTGTTTAATTCGGTTGTCCACATTGGCGCCACGCCTCCTAGCCTGGGCTTCATCATGCGGCCGTTGACCGTGGAGCGACAAACCTATAATAACATAAAGGCCCTGGGGCATTATACCCTCAATCAGATCAATCGAAATATCTATGAGCAGGCCCACCAGGCTTCCGCCAAGTACGATGCGGGCCGCTCCGAATTCGAGGCCACCGGGCTGACGCCTTATTTTAGCGACCGCTGTAAAGCACCCTACGTCAAGGAAGCACAGATCAAGATCGGCCTGGAATTTGCCGAAGAGCACTATATCCAGATCAACCATACCTGGCTGATTGTCGGTCGTATCGTAGAGGTCATCCTGCCCGGAGAGGCCATTGCCGAGACGGGCCACGTGGATACGGCCGCGCTGGACGGGGTTGGGGTCAGTGGTCTCGATACTTATTACGACCTGGAAAAAATTGGTATTTTGCCTTACGCCAGACCTTAGTCGTGTGTCGTGTGTCGTGTGTCGTGTGTCGTGTGTCGTGTGTCGTGTTCAATGAGACTGGCCACTTCAGTGGGCATAGTCGAATTAGTCCCAGTCGGAGCGTAGCGGAGTATCGGGATAGTCAATTAAAATGCTAAATCATGAAGACAAAAGTTGCGGTTGTACAGGCCAGTTCGGTTTTATTTGATTTGGAGGCTTCGCTGGCGAAGGTGGAGCGACTGGTTGCGCAAGCCAGTCATCAGGGTGCGCGATTGGTACTCTTTCCGGAAGCTTTCCTCTCGGCTTATCCGCGTGGCCTGAGTTTTGGAACGGTGGTTGGGGGTCGCGAGCCGAGCGGTCGGGAGGACTGGCTGCTGTATTACGAACATGCCCTGGCGGTACCTGGTCCCGCGGCGGATTATTTGGGCGAGATAGCCCGGCGTTTTCAGGTATGGTTAGTGATCGGAGTGATTGAGCGAGCGGATCGCGGTGGTACTTTATACTGTACCCTATTGTATTACAATCCACAGGGCAAGCTGGTGCAGAAGCACCGTAAGCTGAAGCCCACGGCGGCGGAGCGTATCATCTGGGGAGAAGGTACGGGTGATGATTTACAGGCGGTAGATGCACCTTTCGGCAAAATGGGAGGGCTGATTTGCTGGGAAAATTATATGCCTTTGGCCCGTATGAATCTGTATCAGCAAGGAGTAGAGATCTACCTGGCGCCAACCGCTGATCAGCGGGGTAGCTGGACCGCAAGTATGCAACATATTGCCTGCGAAGGGCGCTGCTACGTACTGTCTTGTAACCAAATGGTGCGCAAGGCGGACTATCCGGCCCGTTTTCAAGCAGAACTTAGCGGACAAGCGGAGATCATGTCCCGTGGCGGTAGTCTGATCGTCTCGCCGCTGGGAGAAATAGTAGCCGGACCACTATTCGACGAAGAAGGTATCCTTTATGCAGAAATTGATCGCCGGGAAGTCATCAAAGGCAAGCTTGATTTTGACCCCGTCGGGCATTATCGCCGTACGGACGTTTTTGACTTTCAGTGGAAGCAGGAAACTAAATCTTAGGGGAATATTGTTACATAGGTAGATTATCTCTAACTTTAGAAAATAAAAAACAGTTAAATACATGAGTAGATTTAGTAAAAATCGTTTTACCCGCTCTTCTAATCCCTTTATGAAGGAGAGCGCCTATCAAAGTGCAGCGAATGAACCGCTGGATGCGAATATGGTTGGTGGAGGTGTCATCACAGAAAAAATGACCGTTCAGGGCGCGATCAACAAAACCTTTATTTTGACGGCCCTGCTGATGGTAACGGCGGTATTTAGTTTTTCTAATCCCAGCTCCCTATTTATGTGGGGCGGAGCGATTGGTGGCCTGGTCATCGTTTTAATTGCGGCTTTTCGCCCGCAAAGTTCTCCGTTTTTGGCTCCGATTTATGCCTTATTGGAAGGTCTTTTTGTGGGTAGTATTTCCGCTATTTACGCCGCAGAGTTTAGCGGGATCGTCTTTAATGCCGTTATGCTCACGGTCGCGACTCTCTTTATGATGCTCTTTATCTATAAATCGGGCATTATTAAAGTGACCAATAAGTTACGTACGGGGGTCGTTATGGCTACCGGTGCCGTGGCGTTGGTTTATGTTTTAAGCTGGGTGCTCGGTATGTTTGGTATTCAGGTGCCTTTCCTCCACGAAGGAGGCATGCTCGGTATTGGGATCAGCGCCGTGATTATCGGTATTGCTGCCCTGAATTTACTCTTAGACTTTGATAACTTCGAAAAAGGAGAGCAGTATGGTGCTCCAAAATATATGGAATGGTTCTCTGCGATGGGACTACTGATCACCCTGGTGTGGTTGTATATCGAGTTCCTAAGACTATTATCCATCCTGAGCAGCGACTAATCAACTTAGTCCGCTTAGCTGAAAAGCCGCTTTGGGGAGTTCCCTAAAGCGGCTTTTTGTATTTGTATCTCCTACAGAAGATTTTGGCAGCGTTTCTTTTTAAAAAGAATTGTTTTATCTTCGTCTGAGAAACGTCTTTTTAATACGATTCATTCTAAATCCTTCGTCCGTGGCTAAAGTCAAAAAAGTATTTGCCTGTACAGAATGTGGCGCTACCTATTCCAAATGGAATGGAAAGTGTACGGCCTGCGAGAGCTGGAATACCCTACAAGAAGAAGTGATCTTTAAAGAAACGCCAAAGGAAGCCGCCAAAAGTGGATGGAAGAAATCCTCTGTCTCCAAAGCAGGACCGAGGCCCGTTCCGCTTCCCAATATTAAGCCGGGTAATAAACAGCGGCTGGTGACACCTGACGAAGAACTCAACCGGGTCCTGGGAGGGGGGATCGTCAGCGGCTCCCTGGTGCTCATCGGCGGGCAGCCGGGCATTGGGAAATCTACCCTCATGCTACAGGCCGCCATTCAGGTGCCCGTCAAAGTACTTTACGTCTCCGGAGAAGAAAGTGAAGAGCAGATCAAGATGCGTGCCATCCGTTTGGATGGTAATCCGGACAACTGTTATATTCTGACGGAAACGAATGTCACCAAGATTACGGCCCACGCCGAGGAGCTCATGCCGCAGCTCATTATTATCGATTCTATTCAGACACTGACGGCACCTTATATTGATTCTACGCCGGGAAGTGTCTCTCAGGTACGGGAGTGTGCCGGTGAATTGCTACGCTTTGCCAAGGGGATGAATATCCCCATTTTTATCATAGGTCATATTACCAAAGAGGGGTCTATCGCCGGGCCTAAATTGCTGGAGCATATCGTGGATGCGGTGCTGCAATTTGAGGGCGATCGCAATTATACCTATCGCATTTTGCGCACCATCAAAAACCGCTTCGGTTCTACCGACGAGTTGGGGATTTATGAGATGCAGGCCACGGGTTTACGGCAAGTAAATAACCCTTCGGAATTATTGCTTTCGCAAAAAGATGGTGACTTGAGTGGTAGTGCCATTGCCGCTACCCTGGAAGGTATGCGACCCATGCTGATTGAGACGCAGGCCCTGGTCAGTACGGCAGTATACGGTACGCCGCAGCGCTCGGCAACGGGCTTTGATCTGCGTCGGCTGAATATGCTGCTGGCGGTATTGGAAAAGCGGGGGGGATTCCCCTACGGACAGAATGACGTCTTCCTGAATATTGCGGGTGGCATCCGGGTGGATGATCCGGCGATTGATCTGGCCATCGTCGCTTCGCTTATCTCTTCACTGGAAGACGTCTCCATTTCCAGTGATACCTGCTTTGCGGGTGAGGTAGGTCTGTCTGGAGAGATCAGAGCGGTCAATCGAATCGACCAGCGAATTCAGGAAGCGGATCGTCTGGGTTTTCAGCATATCTTTATTTCGAAGTATAATACCAAGGGGCTGGACCAGCAGCGCTACCAAATTAATATTCACACCATCGGCAAAATGGAAGAGTTGTATAAAACTTTATTTACCTAGCGTGTTTTAAGTATATGGAAACGAATCAGCCAATATTGTTTTTCGACGGGGTCTGTAATCTTTGTAATGCTTCGGTGCAGCGCGTCATTAAAGCGGACCAAAAAGGTATCTTTCGCTTTGCGTCTCTGCAATCCGAAGCGGCACAGGAGCGATTAGCGGATTCCGATTTAAACCCCGAAGAACTAAAATCGGTAATTTTGTACCACCGGGATCAATTTCACACCCGCTCCGATGCCGTACTTGAGTCGGCGCGTCTACTGGGTGGTGCCTGGTCTTTACTCTACATTTTTAAGATCATTCCCCGCTTTATCCGGGATGGCGTTTACGATTGGGTGGCGCGGAATCGCTATCGCTGGTTTGGGAAAAAAGATGCCTGTATGTTACCTACCCCCGAGTTAAAAAATCGTTTTTTGTAAGCCTTAATCACATAAAAAATACTGAATAATGAGCTACACCGCTTCTCCCAAAAGATACCAGAACATGACCTACCAACGCTGTGGAAACAGTGGTATCCTCCTGCCCGCTTTATCGCTGGGTTTCTGGCATAACTTTGGTGAAATTGATAGTTACGACAATGCCAAGGCCATTGTTCGTTTGGCCTTTGATCAGGGAATCACCCATTTCGATCTGGCGAATAATTACGGCCCGCCTCCGGGATCGGCCGAAGTGACCTTCGGGAAAATTCTCAAAGAAGACTTTAAGGGCCACCGCGATGAGATGATCATCTCTTCCAAGGCTGGCTGGGGCATGTGGGAAGGACCTTACGGCGATTTGGGTTCGAAAAAATACCTGATGGCCAGTTTGGACCAGAGCCTAAAACGCATGGACCTGGACTACGTGGATATCTTCTACCACCACCGTCCCGATCCGGATACCCCCCTGGAAGAGACCATGTCGGCCCTGGACCTGATGGTGCGGCAGGGTAAGGCGCTCTACGTGGGCATCTCTAGTTACAGTCCGGAGGAAACTAAGGCGGCCGTTGATATTCTAAATAATTTGGGTACGCCCTGTCTGATTCACCAACCGCAGTATTCTATGTTTAACCGTTGGATCGAGGATGGCCTGCTGGATACGCTCGAAGAAGAAGGTGTGGGTTGTATTACGTTTTCAACCCTGGCTCAGGGTTTATTGACCAATAAATACCTGAAGGGAATTCCCGCCGACTCCCGGGCAGCCTCCGAAAGAGGGAACGGCGCCATCGAATCCGATCAAATCACCGATGAGAAAATACAGAAGGTAATCCAGCTGAACGAACTGGCCCAAAAGCGTGGGCAAAGTCTGGCGCAGATGGCGCTGGCCTGGGCCCTTCGCGATCGTCGCGTGACTTCGGTGGCGCTGGGTGTCAGTCGCCCCTCCCAATTGAAAGACTCCCTAAAGGCGCTGGATAATCGCGATTTTTCTAAAGAGGAATTGCAGCGAATTGATGAGATTTTAGCTTAAGACTTTAAGGCTTAGGCCGGAGGGAATCCTCCAGCTAGCGGGGGTGGGTCAATCCAATATCACCGTCAAACTGCGTGGACCCTGGGCCCCAATTACCAGCGACTGCTCAATATCTGCCGTTTTGGAAGGCCCCGCGATAAAGACCCCGAAGCCGGTTTGATCAACCTGGGTTTTGGCGTAAGCCTGGTGCATATTGTAGACCAGCTTATCCTGCGATAATAGGATGACCAGGTGTTGCGTAATGAAGGGAAGCACCCGGTGCTGCATATCTTGCTCGTCTACCCAGATGGCACCGTTCTCGGCTACACCGATCTGACCGCGGATGATGGCCACGTCGATATCGGCGAGCTCGTGCGGGTCGCTGATGTCACCTAAATCTACCGTGGTATCGACCTCGCTGAGGGGGGAAGCTATCTTTTTAGCATCGGGGAAGAGCTGTAGCACCTGTTCCTTCAGGTTGAGTTTGGAAGCCGTCAGTAAGACGCGGCTACCCAGTTTTTCACTATTTTCCTTAAATAAGATCGGCAGTACCTCGGCGGGTACGGCAAACCCGGGGATTTCCGGTAGCGGTGTGACTTCGGGTTTGGCCTGACGAATACGTTGGAGCATTTTTTGCTTACTCATGAGCGGCGGTTTTTTTGGTACCATTCCTGAAAACTTTCTTTAGGCGCTTCGGGGAGGTCGCGGTCTCTACCCCAGGTGTTGAAGCGGTTGTAAATCAGGCCTTTTGGTAGAAGCCTAAGCATGCGACGCCCCCATTTACCCGCCATACGGTACAATTTCGGGCGGGCAAAAAGCCAACTGGTCATTTGCATACTTTTCTTTTTTCCTGCTGGGAGATGCCCTTCCTCGGCGATGACCTGCCGCCATTTGTACAGCTGCGCGTGGATGTCGATTTTGACCGGGCAGACGTCGGAGCAGGAGCCACAAAGCGTGGAGGCAAAAGGTAGATCACTATATTTTTTCAGGTCTTTTCCGGGGGTTAGGATAGAGCCAATCGGGCCAGGGACCGTATAGCCATAACTGTGGCCACCACTGCGGCGATAGATCGGGCAGGTATTCATGCAAGCTCCGCAGCGAATACACTTTAGGGAGTTGCGAAAGTCTTTCCGACCTAATTGATCGGTACGACCATTATCTACGATCACGATATGCATCTCACCACCGGGTTTGGGCCGGTGGTGATGGGAGGTGTAAATGGTAATGGGTTGTCCGGTAGCACTGCGGCCCAGCAAGCGCGTGAAAATCCCGAGGTGTTCCGCTTTGGGAATGATCTTTTCGATACCCATACAGTGAATTTGTACCGGACTGAGGTGTACACCCATGTCGGCATTACCTTCGTTGGTACAAACCACCACGCCGCCCGTTTCGGCAATACCGAAGTTGACGCCGGTAACCGCGGCCTGAGCTTGTAGGAATTTTTCTCTCAAATGCTGGCGGGCACTCTCTGTCAAATATTGCGGATCACTAGCCCCTTTTTCGGTGTGTAACTTTTCGTGAAAAAGCGCACCAATTTCTTCTTTTTTAAGGTGGATGGCGGGCATAACGATGTGGCTTGGCGCTTCTTCTTTTAGCTGAATGATGCGCTCCCCCAGATCGGTGTCAATAACTTCAATGCCCTTTTCGATTAAGTATTCGTTGAGGTGGCACTCCTCGGTGAGCATGGATTTACTCTTGACGATACGTGCTATCTTCTTTTTCGCGAGGATATCGTGTACAATGCGGTTGTGTTCCTCAGCGTCGGCCGCCCAGTGGACCTGCACCCCGTTTTTCTGAGCGTTCGCTTCAAACTCATCCAGGTATTCGTCGAGCTTAGAAAGCACATTGTTCTTTACTAGAGAGCCCAGTTCCCGTAGTTGTTCCCACTCGGGAATATCGTGAGTAGCGGTATCCCTTTTGGAACGGACCATCCAAAGGGCATCGTCGTGCCACCTGGTACGCTCGGCGTTACGGATAAAGGCGGCGGCTTTTTGGGCGTGCTGATTCATGGATTTCAATTATTGAATTTCGGGTTGTTGATTGCTTAATGGGTCATGCTGTTGAGACAAGGCATGCCTTGTCTGTACTCTACGGCTCAGTATGATTAAGTATCTCTACCAGGTGTTTCACCACAATTGGTTTTTTCTGTCGTTTGAGCAGGCCCTCCAGGTGCATCAGACAGGACATATCGCCCGCGGTAATGACTTCTACTTTTTGTGCTTCGTGTTCGGCAATGCGATCCAGTCCCATACGTACGGAGATATCCGGCTCATTGATGGCAAAGGTACCTCCGAAACCACAGCACTCGTCGGCTCGTTCCAGCGCGACCAGTTGCAAATCTTTCACCATACCTAACAATTGCTTTAGTTTGGATTCTTGCGGCAGGACACGTTCCGTACCGGTACCCAGCCGCAGGCCGCGTAGGCCGTGGCAGCTTTGGTGCAAGCCTACGGTATGCGGAAACTGACTGTCCAGTGATTTTATCTTTAAAACATCCAACAGGAACTCACTGATGTCATAGGTGTTTTGTCGTACCCGACGTACGTCCTCATTCTGTTCGATGATATCGTAATGCTTACGCACGTGGTAGGTACAACTGCCGGAGGGCATAACGATGTGATCGAAATCTTTATACTGCTCTACAAAGTAAGTATAGTTCTTGCGGGCATCCTGCTCGCAGCCCGTATTGGCCATCGGTTGGCCACAGCAGGTCTGACCGGCAGGAACCACGACTTCACAGCCCAGTTTTTCCAGTAATTCCAGGCTGGCAATGCCTACCTGAGGATAGAATTGGTCGATGTAACAAGGGATGAATAAACCTACGGTCATTACTTTATAATTAATGATATAGGCTATAAATTAGTCATTCCTCATTTAAACAAAGAAACTATCCGGGTAATTTCCATGTCTGATTTGGTTTTTATTAAATTCCTTCGGCTTATCCGTCCTGTGCTTCTACCGCCGCAATACCGACCATATCTACGATCTGGCGGACGGTGGCTTGCATCTGTAGGATGTGAATTGATTTTTTCATACCCAGGAGTACAGGTCCCGTCACGGCCATTTTACCGGCTGTATTTAGTAAGTTGTAGGCAATGTTGGCCGATGACAGATTCGGGAAAATGAGGACATTGGCTTGTTCTCCAGCCAATTTGGAAAAGGGGTATAATTTTAATAAGCCCTCTTTATTCAGCGCCAGGTGGGCTTGCATTTCACCATCTACTTTCCACTCCGGGTGTTTCTCCTGTAGGATTTTGGTGGCTCGTCGCATCAGTACGGCCGACTCACCATTCGGCACGGAACCAAAGTTAGAATAGGTGAGGAAGGCGATACGTGGCTCTATGTTGTAATCCTGTACCCGATAAGCGGCCAATTCGGCGATACTGGCAATGTCTTCGGCCGTTAAATGGTGGTTGACGGTGGTGTCGGCCAGGAATAAGGGACCTGTCTTGGTAGATAAAATATGCATACTGGCCGCTTTGCTGACATCCTCCCGGGCTCCAATCACTTGCAGAGCTGGCTTCATCATCAGTGGGAAAGGTTTGGCCAAACCACCAATAACGGCATCGGCATCACCCATTTCGACCATCATTGGACCAAAATAGCGGCGAGATTGGATGAGCTCTCCGGCGCCTATCCGGGTGATTCCTTTCCGTTGGCGCTTTTCGTAGAGGGAGTCAATATACTGGTTTCGGCGAGCCTGCTCCGCTTCATCGGCGGGTGACTTGGGGTCAATGATGGGGACCCCCTCCAGGTCGAGTTCGTGTTCCTGAATTAGATCATTGATGATGGATAAATTCCCTAAGAGAATAGGGGAGGCAATTTTTTCTTCCCAGACAATCTGAGCGGCCTTTAGTACCGAGAGTTCTTCTCCGTCGCAGAAGACCACGCGTTTGACATCCTGCCGGGCTTTGGTTTCGATGACTTTCGACAAGGTATTATCATTACCCAGGCGCTTGGCTAATTCGAGCTCGTATACATCCCAACTCTGAATGGGTTCCTGGGCGACTCCGGATTCCATAGCGGCTTTTGCAACGGCCGGTGCTACGGTAGTGATCAGACGAGGATCGACGGGCTTGGGGATAATGTATTCCCGGCCAAATTTGAGGTTGGCATTATTGTAAGCCATGTTGACAATGTCGGGTACCGATTTTTTAGCTAGTTCAGCGATGGCGTAGACGGCCCCGATTTTCATTTCTTCGTTGATTTCGGTTGCTCTTACATCCAGTGCCCCCCGAAAGATATAGGGAAAGCCCAGTACATTATTTACTTGGTTGGGATAATCGGAGCGGCCGGTAGCCATGATACAATCGGGACGTACTTCAGTAGCCAGTTCGTAACTGATCTCTGGGGTGGGATTGGCCATCGCGAAAATGATGGGATCTTTCGCCATATCCTTAATCATATCGCCGTCCAGAATATTTCCTTTGGATAAACCAATAAACACGTCTGCCCCTTCGAGGATTTCTGTCAGGGAAGTATTCCTGGGTACGGTGTTATTGATAAACTCCGGTTTTTTACCGTTTAGGTTATCCCGATCTCCGTGGATGAGCCCCTTGCTATCGTACATGTAGACGTTTTCCTTTTTTGCGCCCAGCGAAATGTAGATGCGCGTACAGGAAATGGCGGAGGCCCCGGCACCATTCACGACAATTTTTGCTTTGGAGATATCTTTTCCTACCAGCTCCAGCGCGTTCAGCAAGGCGGCACCACTAATGATGGCGGTACCGTGCTGGTCGTCGTGCATGACGGGGATATTGAGTTCTTCCTTTAGACGTTCTTCAATCTCAAAACAGTCGGGCGCGGAGATATCCTCCAGGTTGACGCCACCAAATGTCGGCTCCAGCACCTTTACGGTACGAATAAATTCATCAACATTTTTGGTGTCCAGCTCCAAGTCAAAGCAATCGATATCCGCATAAATCTTAAAGAGAAGTCCCTTTCCTTCCATCACAGGTTTACTGGCCAGGGCACCAATGTCACCCAGCCCCAGCACCGCCGTACCGTTACTAATGACGGCAACCAGGTTTCCCTTAGCCGTGTACCGATAGGCATCGTTGGCGTTTTCCTGAATAGCCAGACAGGGGTCTGCCACCCCGGGAGAATAGGCCAGAGACAAATCACGTTGATTAGCAGTAGATTTGGAAGGAATTACCTCGATTTTTCCGGGTCTTCCCTTGGAGTGGTAGTTTAATGCTTCTTCTTTGAGTGTTTTCTTGGACATGGCGTGTTTTACTTGGTTATATATGGCGAAGGTAAATAAACCACTTTTTAAAACCAAGGATCGCCATTATGTTCAAAGAGTGGGAAGTCTAACTTAGTTAAAGGCGAATTTTTCCCGACGGTGATATTTATATGATAGGGTAATACTTGTGTTATTCAGTGATTATTTGCTAATTTACGCAATCGATTGTGTCGATTGCGTATGATTTAATTTTGGCTAGAAATTAATAACCTAGGTAAGCTAATATTTTGGCCGAGGGGATTTTTTCGACTGACCAGGCATCTTTTGAAATCATAGCCATAGCTATGGTTGAGAAAAATAACGACGTCAGGCGGAAAAAGAGCCCGCCAAAATGCTAAGGTATTTAGGTTACAGAGTATTAAACTTGTATCATGAATAAAGTTATTGCTCAGCAGCTTTCTGCTGGAGAAAAAGTAGGCTACGCCGTGGGAGACTTGTCGGCTAATCTGATCTTTCAGACGCTGATGACCTTTTTGGCTTACTTTTACACCGATGTATATGGGATCCCGCCGGGTACGGCGACGGTTATCATTTCTACGGTTGGCATCGTGGCGGCGCTGGTTGTTAATCCGGTGATTGGAGCCCTGGCCGATCGCACCAGGACCCGTTGGGGGAAATTCCGTCCCTGGATCCTATGGACCTCGGTGCCCTTCGGTATTATTTCCATTTTGGCCTTCACTACGCCTGATTTGGGGCCTTCCGGCAAAATCGCTTACGCTTTTATTACTTATTCGCTACTACTGACCGTTTATTCGGCGAATAATTTACCTTACGCGGCGCTGAGCGGGGTACTGACCGGCGATATGGCGGAGCGGAACAGTATTTCATCTTATCGGTTTACAGCGGTGATGGTGGCGCAGTTCATTGTGCAGGTCTTAATGTATCCGATTGTGAACATCGTGGGGGATGGCGATAAAGCAGTGGGTTTCTCCCGGGTGATGATCTTTCTGTCGATTATCGGTACAATCCTTTTACTGATTACTTTTTTTACCACCAAAGAGCGGGTCGTACCCACGCCCGAACAGACTGGGAGTCTGAAGGAAGATATTGCTGACCTGTTTAAGAATCGCCCCTGGGTGGTCATGTTGGTTCTGACGATTTTAGTCTTTGTCACGCTGGCGCTAAAAGGGGGGATGTACATCTACTACTTTGAGAATTATTTGAATGAGGCCAGTATTGCGGCCTTTTTAACCAGCGTTGGCTTTACGAGTTTCGATAGTGCCGCCGCTTATGGGTTCAGTATTTTTAATGCCGGAGGGATCATCTTTATGATTGTTGGGATTACTTTCTCCAAGCGATTAGCTGATAAGTACGGCAAGCGAGATGTATTTGGGGTAGCTCTCTTTCTATCAACGATATTTATTCTGGCCTTTTATTTCTTCCCGCCGGATGCGATTGCGATTGTATTCATCTCGCAGATTCTGCATGGCTTTTTCTACGGTATTACTATTCCACTGCTTTGGGCGATGATTGCCGATGTAGCCGATTATTCCGAGTGGAAGAATAACCGCCGGGCGACGGCGATCATTTTTTCAGCGATGATGGTGGGCCTGAAATTGGGACTGACCTTCGGGCAGTCGTTGGTGACGGGTATTCTGGGCTTCTACGGCTATGAGGCCGATCTGGTACAACAAAGCCCTGAGACCATTAATGGGATCAAACTATCGGTGAGCGTGTACGCCGGTTTGCCCTTCCTATTGGGCATCGTTCTGCTGTTTAGCTTCTATCAGATTAATAAGAAGATGGAAGTTGAGATTGAGCAGGCTCTCTTACAAAAAAGATTTTAACCTACTACAAATGTAAAGTAATGAGAACAATACCCTTTATATTTTTATGCTGCTTATTATTTGTCGCTTGTCAATTAGAATCGGACACTAAGGCAACGAATAATTATGAAGGACTGGCGAAGGTGTTTGAAGATAACTTCTACATCGGTACGGCACTCAATGCCGATCAGATTCTACAAAAAGATCCCGCCGTGGATAGCCTGATCCAGACGCACTTTAACGCGATCGTGGCCGAAAACTGCATGAAAGCCGAGCGCATCCATCCTGAGCCAGATGTTTATTCCTGGGAGCTGGCCGACGCCTTTGTGGACTACGGCGTGCAACACAATATGCACATCACCGGACACACACTGGCTTGGCATTCTCAAACGCCCGACTGGTATTTTCAGGATGAACAGGGTAAGGACCTGAGTCGTGAAGCCATGATCGAGCGCATGCGTGATCACATTACGACCATTATGCAGCGCTATCGGGGTAAGGTCGCAGGTTGGGACGTGGTCAACGAAGCTATCCTCGACAATGGTGAGATGCGACCCAGCAAATTCTACGAGATCATCGGACCCGATTGGGTGCAGATAGCCTTCCAAATCGCCGCCGAAGCTGACCCGGCGGCGGAGCTGTACTATAATGATTACAATCTGTCTAATCCAGAGAAGGGGCAGGCCGTCTACAATATGGTGAAAGCCATGCAAGCCAAAGGTATTCGTGTGGATGGCATCGGTATGCAGGGCCACGTTAATGCGAATTCCCCCTCGCTGGAGGATTTCGAAAAGAATCTACTGCTCTTCTCCGAGCTAGGTAAGGTGATGATTACCGAACTGGACGTAACGGTTTTACCCTGGCCCACTGAGCGTGTGACGGCCGACGTATCCGAGACGGCCGAGTACCAGGAGAAAATGAATCCTTACCCAAATGGGTTGACCGACTCCATGTCGGTGGCACTAAATGATCGCTTTGTGGCCCTTTTCGATCTGTTCCTCAAACACCAGGATAAGATCACGCGGGTGACCACCTGGGGCGTCAACGATGCGCAAACCTGGCGCAATAACTGGCCCATCCGCGGTCGCAGCGATTATCCGCTGCTATTTAACCGCGATAACAGCGCCAAACCCGCTGTAAAACAGATTATTAACTTGAAGAAAAAACAAAGCAATCCATGAGTATAAAAGTAAGACATCTGGTGGACCATCTCTACACCGCCGATCCCTCGGCCCACGTTTTTGAGGGGAAGATCTTCATCTATCCCTCCCACGATATCGACGCCGGTATTCCCTTTAATGACAATGGCGATCACTTTGGTATGCGGGATTATCACGTCTTTTCTATGGATCAAATCGATGGTCCGGTGAATGACCACGGGGTGGCTCTGGATATCGACGAGGTGCCCTGGGCCAAACGGCAGATGTGGGCGCCCGACGCGGCGGAGAAAAATGGTAAGTATTACTTCTATTTTCCCGCTAAGGACCACGAAGATATTTTTCGCATCGGCGTCGCCGTGGGCGATCGCCCGCAGGGCCCCTTTGAGGCGCAACCCAACTATATTAAGGGCAGTTTTAGCATCGATCCCGCCGTTTTTTACGATAAGGATTCCGACGATTATTTTATGTATTTCGGGGGCATCTGGGGTGGACAACTACAGCGCTACAAGACCGGGCATTACCAGGAAGACGATAGCGAGCCGGCCGACGAAGCTCCGGCACTTTGTCCCAAAGTGGCTAAGCTGACTGACGATATGCTCGAATTTGCCGAAGAGCCCCGCGATTTAGTTATACTGGATCCAAAGGGGAAGCCCCTGAAGGCTGGCGACCACAATCGGCGCTTTTTTGAAGCCGCCTGGATGCACAAGTACCAGGGGAAGTATTATTTTTCTTACTCTACGGGAAACACGCACCTGCTGTGTTACGCCATTGGAGATAATCCTTACGGCCCCTTCACCTACGCCGGCCCCATTATGACGCCGGTAATTGGTTGGACCACCCACCACAGTATTTGCGAATTTGAGGGCGAATGGTACCTCTTTCACCACGATAGCAAGCTATCCGGCGGTGTGACGCATTTGCGGAGCATGAAGGTCGCCAGGTTGAGCTATAAACCCGATGGTACTTTTGAAATTTTGGATGGGATGATGGAATAGAATAAAAAAAGAAGGTTCATCTTTGATAAAGAAACTCGATATAGTGTTGATCAATACGAAAAGGGGCAAGTCTGATCAAGGGTACCCCAATTAGTGAAGTAAATACCAATACAAGAAGAATTAAGGGAGTTAACTTAAGATGTATAAATTGGCTTTTGAAGCTGTCCGCAGGCACTGTGGGCAGTTTTCTTATCTTTTCAGGTAAAGACCAGTAATGCTCATTTTGGCTAAGGAAAGGTAAAAACTCAAAAGCCATCTTAAAAACAGGACAGAAAGATGCATAATCGATATATCTTATTATTTATATGTCTTTTATTTACAGGACTGGTGAGAGCTCAATTCCAGCTGCCCCAACTGATTAGCGACGGTATGGTTTTACAGCGATCTGCTCCCGTTAAGCTGTGGGGATGGGCTGCTCCGGGCGAAAAAGTGAGGCTGCTTTTTCAAAGTACCACCTACCGGACCAAAGCGGATGAAAAGGGCAAATGGAGCTTAGAACTGCCCGCTCAGCCTCCCGGTGGGCCACATCAATTAATCTTTAGAGGTAAGGAAAAGAAAGTAGTCATCCAGGATGTACTATTCGGTGATGTCTGGATCTGTGCGGGGCAATCTAATATGGTACTACCCATGGAGCGCGTTAAAGAAAATTATCCAGAGGAGATAGCCAATGATCACTTTCCCGAGATTCGTCACTTCTTCATTCCCACCACCACCAATTTACAAGGACCGCAGGAAGAGCTCACCGGTAGTACCTGGAAACGAGCGGTTGACGAAGATTTGCTCCGTTTTTCCGCCGCGGCTTACTTTTTTGCGAAAGCGATCTACCAGGAAGAAAAAGTCCCCATCGGATTGGTCAACGCCAGTGTGGGCGGCACCCCAATTGAGGCCTGGATCAGTGAAGCGGGCTTCCAGGACTTCCCCAATATCCTGGGGACGATCTCCCGGAATAAGGACCAGCGCTACACCCGCCAGTTCACTGAGCGCCCTGAAAATACCAGCCCGCCCAAACTGAGAGATCAAGGTCTGCTGGCAACGCCCAAATGGTACGATCCCAGCTACCAACCCCGAAATTGGCATCATTTTAACCTACCCGGCTTCTGGGAAGACCAGGGGGTACGCGATCTGAATGGCGTAGTTTGGTTTCGTCGGGAGGTCGAGGTGCCGAATAGTATGGTGGGCAAAGAGGTAAAGCTGTTTATGGGGCGCATCATTGACGCCGACGAAGTGTACGTCAACGGGCAAAAAGTGGGGAACATTACCTATCAGTATCCACCGCGGCGTTACACCGTTCCCGCCGATCTGCTCAAAGCGGGCAAGAATCTCATTACGGTACGCGTCACCAATTACGGTGGTAAGGGAGGTTTCGTACCCGATAAGAATTATGCCCTGGAGCTAGGGGATCAGCGCGTCGATCTGACTGGGCATTGGCAATACAAGGTGGGAGAGGTCTTTCGACCAGGTCCACCTAGTGGCACCTACGATCAATTCTGGGCGCAGAATCAACCTGCGTCCCTGTACAATGCCATGGTGGCTCCGCTGACTAGCTTAAAAATTAAGGGCTTCCTTTGGTATCAGGGGGAGTCGAACCTATCCGATCCCGAGCCGTATCGGGTGTATTTACCTGCGCTGATTCAGGATTGGCGCCAGCAGTTTAATGCAGAAGATAAGCCCTTTCTATTTGTACAATTGGCCAATTACGGCGACGTTGATTACCTGCCGGTGGAAAGCAACTGGGCCGTTTTACGCGAAGCACAAAGGCAAGCCTTGGCGGTCGAGCATACGGCGATGGCGGTAGCCATTGATCTGGGAGAATGGAATGATATTCATCCACTGAACAAGAAAGGGGTGGGGGATCGCCTGGCGCTGGGTGCGCTGAAGCTGGCTTACGATAAAGATATTATCTACGCCGGACCGCTTTTCGAATCGGCCGAGGTAGAGGATTCACAGGTTCGCCTACATTTTTCCAGTGTAGGTGGTGGCCTGGTCGCCATCGACGGCGAGCCTCTGGCTTTCTTCGAGCTGGCGGGCCGCGACGGACAGTTTTATCGAGCTTCCGCCAAGATTGATGGTCATACGGTATTGGTAGAACATGCAGCCGTTCCAGCGCCCCAATACATTCGCTACGCCTGGGCGGATAATCCCCGGGGCGCTAATTTATACAATGAAGAAGGCTTGCCAGCTGCTCCCTTTCAAAGCAAATTAAAAGAGGAAGAATGATGAAGAAATATAGCCTGCTTGGTCTTTTTATGTTCCTGGTTTTTTCCACGACTGGCGCCCAATGGCTGAGCGAAGCCGAGCGCGATAGCATCAATCAACTGAACCGCGCCGATCATCAGCTAATGATGGAAAAGCTGGGGCTTCATGAAATGCGGCCCGGCCCTTCTGGTGATCCCGAAGCGTCCAATGCCGCTAACGCCGACGAGTCTCAGGCCAAAACCTACGAAAGTCTTCCCGATCCGCTAATTTTTAATAAAGGGGAGCCCGTAGAAAGTGCTCAGCAGTGGCAGCGTCGCAAAAAAGAACTCTTCGAATGGTTTGATCGGGAGATATACGGCCGGGTACCGGAGAATATACCGGAAGTAACCTGGGAAATCGTAGTCGAGAAGGATACCGTTGAAGGGGACCTACCCGTCCGATACCGGGAGCTACTGGGGCGAGTTGATAATTCGATCTATCCAGACATTGAGGTTAATATCCAATTGACTTTGGTTACTCCGGTGGCTGCGAAAAAGGCTCTGCCCGTCATTTTGCACTACGGTTGGGGCTTCTCCTTTCCGAATAATCAGCCTGGACCCAGCTGGAAGGAGCAATTGATAGAGCAAGGTTGGGCTTACGCGATTATTGTACCCACCAGCTACCAGGCTGATAATGGGGCCGGACTGCGCGGTGGCATTATTGGTTTGATGAACCAGGGGGAACCCCGTGATCCCGATGATTGGGGCACACTGCGAGCCTGGGCCTGGGGTGCCAGCCGAGCCGTTGATCTGTTCGGAACACTACCAGAAATGGATGCGGAGCGTGTCGGTATCGAAGGCTTATCGCGCTACGGCAAAGCCGCCCTGGTCACAATGGCTTACGAGCCCCGGATTGCCATTGGCTTTATCGGTTCATCCGGAGCGGGAGGGGCTAAGATCTTACGCCGAAACTTTGGGGAGCAGGTAGAGAACCTGGCTTCTTCTTACGAGTACCACTGGTTTGCCGGGAATTTCATTAAGTACGGTAGCCGCCTCACGGCCAATGATCTGCCAGTTGATGCCCACGAACTGGTAGCGCTCTGTGCGCCGCGGCCGGTATTTATCAGTTCTGGCTCGGCGGAGGTGGAAGGCACCTGGGTCGATGCCAAAGGTATGTTTCTGGGTGGTGCTTATGCCAGTCCGGTCTACGAGCTCTTGGGTGCGAAGGGGATGGGGACTACGGAATTTCCACCTCAGGAAACTACTTTGATGGAAGGTGATATAGCTTTCCGCCAGCATGCCGGCGGCCATACGACGGCCCCCAATTGGCCTTACTTTATCGAGTTTGCACGACGATATTTTAAATAATCAACAACGTGTTACTAATGAAAAATATCTTATTACTCTTTGTCTTACTTACATTATGTTCTTGTAATCAGCGCGACTCGACCACCAGTTCGGAGTTGACGGAGGTCCCGACTACTTTTCAAAACCCTATCCTGGCGGGTTTCAACCCCGATCCCAGCATTTGTCGGGTGGGCGATGATTATTACCTGGTCAATTCTTCCTTTGGCTTCTTTCCCGGGATACCGGTCTTACATAGTAAAAACCTGGTAAACTGGGAGCAGATCGGTGCCGTACTCGACGAGAATCAGCAACTTAATCTTTCGGAGCAGCGCATTACCCGCGGCTTTTTTGCGCCGGCGATCACTTATCACGATGGTTGGTTTTACGTAGTCTGTACGCTGATTGATGAAGGGGGGAATTTTATTGTGAAATCAAAAAATCCAGAAGGCCCTTATTCGGAGCCTTACTGGCTTCCGGAACTCAACGGGGGGATCGATCCTTCTCTGTTTTTCGATGAGGATGGTAAACTGTACGTGATTTACAATCTGGGGCCCCCGAATGGAGAATCGCTTTACAGTGGTCACCGTACGATTCGGATGCGGGAATTAGATCCCGAAAGTCTTCAGGTGATCGGGGAAGAAATACTGCTAGTCAACGGTGGCGTAGATATTACGCAGGAACCGGTCTGGATTGAGGCCCCTCATATCTATAAGATCAATGGGTACTATTACCTCATGTGTGCGGAGGGCGGAACCAGCTATAATCATTCCGAAGTAGTCTTTCGCTCGCGGGATATCCGCGGGGAATATATTCCTTATGAGGAGAATCCCATCCTGACCCAGCGAGACCTGGACCCCAGTCGACCGAAGCCTATTACTTCGGCCGGACACGCCGATATGGTACAACTACCTTCCGGTGAGTGGTGGGCCGTTTTTTTGGCTTGTCGACCTTACGAAGGCGGCCATTATAACACCGGTCGGGAGACCTTTTTGGCGCCGGTGGAATGGCAAGACGGTTGGCCGGTGATTAATCCTGATTTTGAGGAAGTACAGTACGAATATCCTTTGCCAAATACCGGAGCGGCGACTAATGAAGCCAAAAGCTTACAGCGTGGATTGTCTTACGAGATTGATTTTACGACTGCACTGGATCAGCGCTGGCTTTTCCTGCGTAATGTCCGAGAATCTTGGTATCAGCAAGATCAAGCGTCCGGCACCTTATCGATAGACCTAAGGCCGGATGTCATTGCTGAACGTGGCCAGCCTTCGCTGATGCTGCGCCGCCAGCCCCATCTGGAAGGAGAGGTGAGTACTTTTCTGCGTTTTAGCCCCGAAGAGCCGGAGGAGATGGCCGGGCTGATCATTTTACAAGACGAGACCCACTACTACTTTGTGAACAAGGCCGCGGATCGCCTACAATTATTAAAGCAAACGGAAAACGCTTACGAGCTTTTGGCGGAAGCCGGTTATACAGGCGAAGGGGTACACCTAAAAGTACAGACCAGAGGAGATCAGTACCATTTTTGGTACAGTGAAGAGGGCGATCATTACGAGCCGCTGTTGGAAAATGTGGATGCCACCTACCTGAGTTCCGAAACGGCGGGTAGCTTTGTGGGCTGTCATTATGGGCTGTACGCCAGCTCGAATGGTGCTGAAAGCTCGAATCAAATGGTGGTGGAATATTTTAATGTAAGCAGCGACGAGTAAAAAGAAAACGGGGCAGGAATAGAGGGGCCGCTAGGCTATCTCGGCAGCGTTTCTGATCTGGCGTTGGGAGGAAGCCCTAATAATCAAATGGGTACCCAGGGTGATATTATCGACCTCGCTTTCTTCCTGCTTGATAATGTCAAGTGCGCGGAATAAGGCCGCTTCGCCCATTTGTTCTGCCGGATGATGAACCGAAGACAGGGCGGGTTCGATAATTTCACAGATGGGATCATTGTTGAAGCCAATAATAGCCAGTTCTTCAGGAATCTTGATGCCCTGGCTTTTAGCATATTGGATGGCACTCACGGCAGCAGTGTCATTTGCACAAACAATACCATCAATGGCGGGCCTTATAGATAATGCCTGCTGAGCCAGTCGAGTGCCCTCCTCCACACTTAGGTGCTCGGCCTGGAAAATGATCGATGGATCAAGGGGTAAGTTGTGGCGCTCCAGGGCAGCTACGTAGCCATTGCGGCGATTTTCGTAGATGCGCTGGATGGGATCTCCCCCGAAGTGCGCAATGCGGGTACAGCCCTGTTGGATCAAATGCTCAGTAGCCTCAAAGGAGGCCTGGTAATTGTTGATTTGGACTTTATTGACAGAGTCAATTTTGGGGATACGGTCGACGTAAACGATGGGGATATTATGCTTAGTAAACAGGTCGAAGTGGCTGTAGTCTTTGGTTTTCATCGCCAAAGAAGTGATCAGGGCGCAGACCCGACTATTATACAGCGCTCGCAGATATTCTTTTTCGAGTTCCACATTATCGTGCGACTGGCAGATAATCACTTGATAGCCTTTTTCACGCGCCGCATTTTCAATGCCGGCGATGAGAGAAGCAATAAAGGGACGGTTGATCCAGGAGACGAGTACACCGATGGTTTTGGAGTTATTGGTCCGTAAGCTGGAGGCTAGTTTGTTGGGACGATAGCCCATCTCATCGGCCAGTTCCTGTACTGCTTTTTTGGTTTTTTTACCGATACTTTGATGATTACGTAGTGCCCGGGACACCGTAGAAGCAGATACATTTAGTCGGCTCGCTATATCGTAAATGGTAATATCCTTTTTTTTATCTTCCATGGTTTCGTTTAAGCCCGTCTTTATAAATAGGGCATCTCTTTGAAAAGACCAGGATGAAAGTACAAATTGTTTTGAAAATAAGCAATGCAATCGATTGCAGCTTTCTTTATTTTTCTTAGTTTGTAGGTAAGATTTAATAAAGGTTCTTCTTGAAAGAAAAGTTTTATGATGAATACATATCTATCCATTTGCCGGGCAAGTAGGTCTATCTTTCACAGGTCCTGGCTGGTCGGTCTGGTTTTTTTATTTTCCGGCCCATTGATTGCCAATAATGGCTACCAACTTTGGTTGAATTACGAGCCATTACTACCCGGACAGCAGATGCAATATCAAGCTACTATTGGTACGGTTTTTTTAAAGCCGAATACTCCTACTCGACGGGTGATTCGCGATGAATTAAAGACTGGTCTGGGCAGTATGTTGTCGTATACGGTGCCCTTTGCGGAAAACAATGCCGAAGCCAGTAAGGTACTAATCGATCTGGTTGATGCACCGGTTATTCAGAGCAAAGTTGCAGAAAAAGATCGAACTGCCATTACGAAAGAAGGCTACCTCATCCTCCAAAAGGGAGAGCAGTTAATCATCACCGCCCAGACCGAAGTAGGCTTACTTTACGGTACCTTTCACTTGTTGCAGCTTATTCAGCGCGGTGAAAGTCTGAAAGGTTTAAGCATACTCAATAAACCTAAAATACAGAAACGGGTGTTGAATCACTGGGATAATCTGGATCGTACGGTAGAGCGCGGTTACGCCGGCTTTTCCATTTGGAACTGGCACGAGCTGCCCGAATACATTGATCAGCGGTACATCGATTACGCCCGTGCCAATGCTTCGATTGGTATCAACGGCACGGTAGTCACCAACGTCAACGCCAATGCCCTGGTCTTTCGTGCTGATTACCTGGAGAAAGCCGCTGCGCTGGCCGACGTATTTCGCCCCTACGGTATTCAGCTTTACCTGACGGCGCGGTTTAGCTCACCCATTGAGCAGGGCGGGCTGGATACGGCAGACCCACTCAATCCAAAAGTGCAACAATGGTGGAATGAAACCGTGGAGAAAATCTACGAGCGCATCCCGGATTTTGGTGGATTTTTGGTGAAAGCCAACTCCGAAGGCCAGCCTGGACCACAGGAATACAATCGCACCCATGCCGACGGTGCCAATATGCTGGCCAAAGCGCTGGAACCACACGGCGGCATCGTCATGTGGCGCGCTTTTGTATACAGCGACGAAGAACCAACCGATCGCGCCAAACAGGCTTACGACGAATTTGTACCCCTGGACGGCACTTTCCTGCCTAATGTACTGGTTCAGGTAAAAAATGGACCGATTGATTTTCAACCGCGCGAACCGATCCATCCGCTCTTCGGAGCCATGCCGGAGACCCCGCTAATGATGGAGTTTCAGATCACCAAAGAATATCTGGGACAGGGTACCCACCTGGTGGGACTGGCCAATATGTACGAAGAAATTTTACAGACGGATACTTACGTGGAGGGAGAGGGTTCAATCGTGGCAAAGGTGATCGACGGTACGCTTCACGATCAGCAGCTGACCGGTATCGCGGGCGTTGCCAACATTGGCACCGCCACTAACTGGACGGGTAATCTCTTCGGGCAGGCCGACTGGTTTGCCTTCGGACGCCTGGCCTGGAATCCCTACACCTCCGCAGCGGCTATTTTTAAGGAGTGGAGTGCCCTGACCTGGGGTCAAAGACCGGATGTACAGGCGGTAAGTCAGCAATTATTGGATGAATCTTACGAGGCCTGTGTGCAGTACATGACTCCGTTGGGCCTGCACCATATTATGGCGGCCGGTCATCACTACGGTCCGGGGCCATGGGTTTCAGAGATGTCCCGTGCCGACTGGACTTCGGTCTACTATCACAAAGCGGATGCCGAGGGGGTAGGTTTTGACCGTACTCAATCGGGCAGTAATGCCCTGGAGCAGTACGCTTCTGGCTTTCGCCAAAAATATGCCGATTCAGATGATTGTCCGCTGGACTTGCTCTTGTGGTTTCATCATATCCCCTGGGACAAAAAGCTGAGGACGGGTCGTACGCTCTGGGCTGAATTGTGTCTTCAATACCAACAAGGCGTGGAAAAAGCAGATTCCTTCTTACCTTTATGGGAGCAGGTAAAGGGAGAGGTTGATGAAGAGCGCTACCGCCAGGTGAAAATGCACTTGCAGATCCAGGCAAAAGAAGCCAAATGGTGGCGGGATGCCTGCCTGTCTTATTTCCAGACTTTTTCCAAGATGGATTTTCCGCAAGGACATCCCGAGCCAGCACAAGCGCTGGACTACTATTTGCAGATTTCGCATCCCTACGCCCCGGGTATCCGTCCGCGCTGGTAAGTAAAAAAAGGATGTGCTGTAGAGACAAGGCATGCCTTGTCTCTAAAAATAAATTAAAATGAACAATAAACGCACTGTACTCATCACCGGTGGTTCTTCGGGAATCGGCTTTGCCATCGCCCAACGCTTTGCCAATGAAGGTTGTTTGACCATCATAACCGGTCGAAATATTGAGAAGCTAGAAAAAGCGGTGGAAGAACTGGGAGAAAATGTCGTTGGTATTCCCTTCGATATGGATCAGCTGGAACAAACGGCCGATTTTGTGTCTAACCTAAAGGAGAAGTATGGGCAGATCGATGTACTGGTCAACAATGCCGGAATTAACCAGAAGAAAGCATTTACGGAGACAAGCGACGAAGATTTTCAACGCATCATTCTGACCAATCAGACGGCACTTTTTGCGCTGTCGCGGGAAGTGGCTAAGGTCATGTTGGAGCAAGAGGAAAAGGGTAATATTGTCAATATAAGTTCCATGGCAGCCCATTACGGCATCCCGAATGTGGTGAGCTATACGGCATCCAAGACGGCCCTGGAAGGGATGACCCGCTCGATGGCGGTGGATCTGTCTCCTTCTGGCATTCGGGTCAACTGCGTGGCGCCGGGTTTTATCAAGACGCCCATGTCTGCTAAAGCGCTGGACAATGATCCGGAGCGAAAAAATAAAGTGCTTTCCCGTACGCCCATGCGTAAGCTGGGCAGCCCGACGGAAGTAGCGAATGTGGTCTTTTTTCTGGCTTCCGAGGAAGCCTCTTTTATCACGGGAGAAATAATTAAAGTAGATGGAGGCAACTCGATTGGTTTTTAAAAGCTTATGGATTTTGGGCTGGCTGGGGGTGTTCAGTGCTTGCACTCCGGGGGAAGAGTCGGCTTCGGCGGCGCAGGACTTATACGCTACTTTTGAGCAATTGGCTCCTTCGGATACCCTACACGTCGGTCTAGATTCAATGGCCTCGGGGAAGGTGCTCGATTTTGAAGGTTTTTTTGCGGCTGTGGATAGTTCCTTGCTTGAGGATATGATTTACGAAGTAGATTCTACCGACGGGAGCTTGCGGGCACTCTGGAAAGTAGCACTTGATGAGGATTATGATCTATGTTTACTGGAGCTGCGGCAAAACTGGTTTCAGTTTCGCTATGGTCTGGTGTATGCTACCGAAGCGCGTCAATTTATTCATCTAGAACCCCTGGCGTATTTTTACGGAGGAGAAGGTGGACAGCTTTTTAGCGAAAGCTGGCTACTGAATCAACGGCTCCTGATCTCCAGGGAGTCAGAACGGGCCATACGCTGGACTGTAGAGGGCGAAACGCAGGAAAGTATCCGTAGTAGCCTGTCGGCCCAAACCTGGTCTTCGTCACAATTCCGGGAGCTGGCAGTACCCGATTCCGTTTTTTGGATGCAGAAGGAGTTAGCCATTGGCTTTTAGCACTTGTACGGCCAAAGAGAATGCCCTATTTTTGAAACATTATTTAGAACTAAACTACCAGTAAATGAAAAGACTGCTTTTCAACCAGACAACATTTTGCCTACTGTTTTTCCTTTTCCTTTGTAGCGGGATAATTCATGGCCAGGTACTGGTCGCAGATATCAACCAGGATAATCAGGATAGTGATCCGGAAAATTTGGCTAGTAATGGAGAAGTACTAATCTTCACGGCAAATGGTGATGAAGGTAATCAATTGTATCGGGTTAAAAAAGGAGAAAACCAGCCCAAACCCTTATTGTCATTGGCAGAAATGGGAAGCAGGCTCTGGGCTTCCCAATTAATTGATAGCAGCTTTTATTTCTTAACGGGTAGAGGCGATAGTTGTTATTATCATCAGGTGAATATATTTACGGAGAGCTATCAGTTATTGGCGGCTTTGCCGGGGAATCCCAGTCAGGGATCCGGTGATTTTACCAAGGCGGGCAACACTGTCTTTTTCATCCACCGGACCAATTTTGGCGAGTTTCAATTGTGGGGCATTCCCCAGTCCACCCAGGTGCCCGTGCAACTTGGTATCCTGCCGAATAACTCTTTTCCTGAAATTTATTTTGCTTTTAAAGAGGAAATAATTTTTGGGTTTACTACTGAATTTATTGCTGAGAAAAGCCAAATTTGGAAGAGTGATGGTACCCCTGAAGGCACTGTGGAGCTGTTTAATCCCGATCCTACGGGTAGTCCCAATAATTACGGGAATTTTAATTTCCAGCTGTTAGGAGATTATTTTTACTTCACTGCTTTTTCGCCTGAATATGGTTATGAAATATGGCGCTCGGATGGCACCCGGCAAGGAACGGACTTATACCTGGACTACAATTCAGGGACTGCTAATGGCGTCTTTAGACTGAAGCAATTAGGAGATCTACTCTATTTTATACCTTCGGATACCATACCTGGTGTGCAAATTTACCAGCTTGATCCAGAACAGGATTCCATTCGCCTCTTTTTTGACCAAAATACTATACCCGAGGCTAATTTTAATGAAGATTTTTTTGACGCAGCAGGGAGTATTTACCTTGTAACGAGAGGCTTTAGCAGCCAGCGTGCTCTCTGGCGGGTGAGTGAATCTAACGACACAATTGTCAAAATAAAGGACGATGTATTATACCGACGCTTCGGTAACAGCCCTCCTTTAGTGCAGGAGATAGGAGGCACCCTTTATTTTTTGGCTAATCACGAGGAGTTTGGCCACGAGTTATGGAAAACCGACGGTACCGCCGAAGGAACGTCCCTGGTGGAAGATATTTACAAGGGAGGAGATGCCTCTGGCATAAATGATCTTGTTGCTTTTGACGGTCGTTTGTTTTTTAGTGCATTGAGTGCCGATTATGGGCGTGAGCTGTGGTCATCAAACCATGAAACAGGAAATACAAGTCTAGTAGAAGATTTGAATAGTAATGAATCAGGAGACAGTTATCCTGGTAGATTCTTTGAGTACGATAGTACGCTGTTCTTTAGCGCCTATATCAATTGCCTTGGCCGGGAGTTATACCGTACGCTGGGAACACCAAGTACTACCCGCCTGTTTAAAGATATTTCACCGGGTAAAAGAAGTGCTGACCCTTATGGCTTTTTGACTTTTAAAGATCAACTTTATTTTACCGCTCAAGATGGAAATGGACAGCAACCATTTTGGGTGTCGGATGGGACTGCCGAGGGTACCCAGTTGGCTTTGTATTCCGATATCAATTTCCCTACGCTCAACACCTACTCGCCTCCTTTCCCCTTAGGAGATCGATTGATCATTAGATCCATGGTGAGAGATACAGGACTTTCTATCCTTTCCTCCGATGGTACCCAGGAGGGAACCAATATCATTAAGGTGATTAGTAGTGGTGGCGCGACGGGAACGGGGATAAGGTTCGTTCCAATTGTGGCAGATAGCTTATTAGCCTTTGAAGCGGCAGATGAGGAACTGGGTAATTCAATCTGGCGGACAGACGGCACTACGGACGGTACCTATATACTTAAATCTTTTCCAGGCAGTAGCTCCATTGGTGGCCTGACGCCACATAATGGACTGGTTTTTTTTCGGGTAGATTATTTTGCCAGTAATCAAGCTTATTGGTGGCGGACGGATGGGACGGTAGAAGGGACCTTCCAGATAAGTGTATTTTCAGGAGAGGCGGACGAATTAGTTCCTTACGAAAATGAGGTTTACTTTACACACCGTTATCCCGGGGGGGTAGCGATGTTTAAAAGTGATGGTAGTCGAGGAAATACCGTACAAGTTCCCTTTGACGTGGAAGGTAGCCGCTTACAAACGATTTCAAGACTCCAAGTATACAAGGATAAAATTTATTTTTACGGAGATGATGGCACCCATGGCTATGAGCCCTGGGTCTATGATCTAATAGAGTCAAAATGGTCGCTGTTGAAGGATATAAATCCTGGCAGTGCTGATGGTGGATTAGGAGCCCGGTTTTATCCCATTGGGGACTACCTATGTTTCTTTGCCATGGACGATCAGCATGGGCGTGAGCTTTGGCAAACCGATGGTACTTCCGAAAACACGGTACTAGTTAAGGATTTAACGCCGGGACCACAATCCTCTATATCCTCAACTATGTATCCTTACCAGGGCTTCTTATATTTTTCAGGAAATGGAGGAGCTGAATTTGGTTATGAATTATATAAATATTCTCCCTACGATAAGGATGACGACGGCTATTTGCCCGACGTAGATGCCGATGATAATGATCCGCTGGTAAATGTGGACGAGATAGAAGATCCGACGGCCATAGCAGTGACCTGTAGCGTAGATAGTACCGTAACAAATATCTATGCTCTTTTGGATCTTACGCAGATCACTGTGTTTCCCAATCCGACGTCAGATTACATTAGAGTTGAGATAGACGATCATCAGGCCTACGAAGTTCATTTAATTTCTCCTCTAGGGCAGCGATTTAAGCTTGGCACAAGACTGGTGGAAAGTACTACTTACGATCTGAGTAAATACCCTGCGGGTTCTTATTATCTTCTGATTTCAAATCGAGAAGGGAAAAAAGTTGGTCTGAAACAAATACATAAATTCTAATCTATGTACCATCTTATCCAATCCATGCGTTGGTACGGTCCACAGGATACCGTGCCACTCGAACACCTGGCCCAGGCGGGCTGCGAAGGCATCGTTTCTGCCCTGCACCAGATCCCGGCAGGAGAGATTTGGACGGAGCAGGCCGTACACGACTATAAAGCCCAAATCGAAGCGGCAGGTATGCAATGGTCGGTAGTCGAAAGTTTGCCCGTACACGAAGCGATCAAATACGGTGGCGCCGAGCGCGATCAACTCATCGAGAATTATAAAGCTTCTTTGATTAACCTGGCCAAAAATGAGGTGCGCGTAATTACCTATAACTTCATGCCGGTGCTGGATTGGTTGCGTACCGATACCGAATACCCTACCGTAGGCGGTGCCCGGACGCTGATCTTCCGCAGGCTAGACTATTTAGCCTTCGATCTTTTTTTCCTGGAAAGGGAAGGGGCCGCAGAGGAATATACCCAAGCGGAGCTCGCTGCCGCGAAAAAACATTACGAGCAATTATCAGCCACTGACAAAAAGCGCATCGAGGGGAATATATTGCTGGCTTTGCCCGGTGAAAAAGAAAATTTCACTTATGAGAAAGTAAAAAGGCTGTTAAATCAATACCAGGAAGTCGATCGCCAGCAGTTGAAGGCAAATCTGGACTACTTTCTGGCAGCAATTCTACCCACGGCAGAGAAGTGGGGTCTGCAGATGGCCATTCATCCCGACGATCCACCTTATTCCATTCTGGGCTTGCCGCGGATCATGAGTACAGCGCAGGATGTGGCCGATATGATCGCCGTAAATCCTTCTGCCGCCAATGGGCTCTGCTTCTGTACAGGATCCTTTGGCGCTCGACCGGATAATGATATTCCGGCTATGCTGAAAAAGTGGTCGGACCGTGTTTTCTTCCTCCACCTGCGGAATACAGCCAGGGATGAAGCAGGTAACTTCTTCGAGGCACCCCATCTGGAGGGCAGCACCAATATGTACGAGGTAATGAAGCTCGCTACGGAGATCATGCAGGCGCAACAACGTCGTATTCCGATGCGGCCCGATCACGGCTTCCGCATGCTGGATGATCTACATAAAAATGCTTATTCGGGTTATTCGGCTATCGGTCGGCTGAAGGCTTTAGCAGAATTACGGGGTTTAGAATATGCGATTCAGCAGGCAAATGCGTAGATTTATTGTGTTGAGGTGTTAGGCGTAGGATGCCCTACGCTCTATTGATGTCGCTAATTAAAAAACCACCATCATGAAAATATATCTATTTACACTTTTGGCTTTCTTATCTTGTAGTATGCTATCCGCCCAAAATGACAGTATCGCCATGCCGTTATATTCCGGTGAGATTCCGAATAACCTTAAACTGCAGGAAGAAAAAACCGAGCGCATCGGCACGGGGCGTCGCTTTATCCGGCAGATTTCGGTGCCGGAGATTACTTATTATGAACCAGCCGAGCCTAAAAATCGCGCAGTGGTCATTTGTCCGGGTGGTGGTTATTCGGGGGTCGCGATCGATCACGAGGGCTACCAGGTAGCGCGGGTCCTCCAGGAAAACGGTTATCACGCTTTTGTACTCAAGTACCGCAATCCGACCAGTGGTGGTTATTACGAAGACCAGTCCATCGTGCCGCTACAGGATACGGAGCAGGCACTAAAAATAGCCAGGGAGACTCTGGTGGAACGCGGCTACGAAGCAATGCCGATGGGCATCATGGGCTTTTCGGCCGGGGGGCATTTGGCGGCGACCAGTTCCAATCAGTACGACTACGATTTTGCCATGCTCATCTATCCAGTAATTACTTTTCTAAAGCCTCATCTACATCAGGGCTCCCGCGATAATCTACTGGGAAAAAAAGCGAAAAAAGCAAAGATTAGAGCATTCTCAGCGGAGCTGATGGTCGACGAGGCTACCCCACCTACTTTCCTGGTACATGCGGCCGACGACGGTGCGGTGCCGGTACAGAATAGTCTGCTGTATTACGAAGCCTGTCTGGCCAACGAAGTGCCGGTCGATATGCACCTGTACGCCGGTGGCGGCCACGGTTTTGGCATGGTCAATCCCACGACCGAAGATCGGTGGATGGAGGCTTTGTTGCATTGGCTGGGGAGTATGGAGTAAATTGGTGATTTGTTGGATTATTCTAATGCAAAGCGGATGGGTAAGTGTATAATCTCCGGGATGATCCCTACGCTGATTGTTACCTGCTGATGATGTTAGTCGATTGGATCGCCATGAGTTTTGAATTTGGCGGTACGGCGCGGGCGCATTATGAGCAGCATAAAGAAAGAATTCACCTGCCAGACTGGTCTGTCGAATTGATGTACCGGGTTTTTGATTGTGTTTATGATTGATGGAGATAAAATGTAGGGTCAGGTTTTTCTACTTATTGACAAAGCTTTATCTTACCTGGCGTAAAACAGGATAAGAAATCCACAAAGTGAACTACCTAAATATATTTATAAAGACCGGACCCTATGTATTTTGTATATACAGTCTGCTCTTCTGCTTACCACTGAGCGGACAGACAGATGCTCACTTCGACCATTACACGATCGAGCAGGGTTTGTCTAGCTCTCGAGTAAGATCTTTTCTTCAGGATAAGGATGGTTTTGTTTGGATAGGCACCGCCTCCGGACTAAACTGGTTTAACGCCTATGAGTTTACAACTTTGCATGCTAATGCCGATGACAGAAATGGACTACGACACAATGGTGTTCATGCACTATTAGAAGACAAACACGATAATTTGTGGGTAGGTACGAAAAAAGGGCTACAACTGATGAATAGGGAAGAGCAGCTTTTTTTTCCCACAAAGGAGGATCAAATTGCCTCAGTAGATACCATAAAGAATGTACTGTGTCTGCTCAAAAGTAGCCAGGGAGATATTTGGGTAGGAGCGTCGAATGGATTATTCAGGATAAAGTTGAACAGGTCCGTCCTTAGTTCGGATGATTTAAAGGCGGCTATCCAGGATGGCTCCTGTGTAATTGAAGTTCTTAACCCAGCGTCGGCAGAGGCTGGGTATACTAGAGGTGATCGAATCTGGAGCTTAAACGAAGATACCGAAGGGAGATTATGGATAGGAACGAACACTGGGCTTAGCTGTTACGATCTTCATCAGAATAAATTTGTTGGGCTTCCCTTCCCTCAGACCGATAAAAACCGTCTGCTTTTTGAAGAAGCCATTCAGGCTCTTGCGGTTATGCCAGAGGGGACCCTTTGGTTAGGTACGGAGCAGGGCTTATTTACCGTAGACATCAATCGGGGGAAATGTAGCAAGTTTGTCGAGCAAACTAGTAAGGGAATAGACTTGAAAAACGACTTTATCACCGAGCTGGTAGCTGATCAAAAGGGTAATCTATGGATGGGTACCGACGGGAGTGGTGTTTTTCGCTGGAATGCAAAGGAACAGAGCTTATTACAATACAAGAATAGTCTAACGGATCCGTATAGTCTGATCGATAACAATATAGAAAGCATGTACCTGGATCCTAATAACGGTCTTTGGATTGGGACACACAAGGGGGTAAGTTATTACAATCCCCACAGGAAGCCCTTCAAGATTATCAGAGCCGGTCTGGGAGAAAATGCTATTCGACAAGGTACCATCGAAGATATCTTGGTGGATGGAAACACCATTTGGATTGGCATCGACGACGGTGGGCTGAGCAAGTACCAAATGACGGATGGGGAGGTAACGAATTATAAGGCAGCAGATAATGTAAATAATGGTTTAAAAGATAATGACGTAGTTGCCCTGGTCAAAGACAACGCCTCTAATTTATGGATTGGGACCTGGGGTGGAGGTATAAGTCGCCTGAGTCCGCAGGGGCAGTTCTACCACTTCCTGGACGACCCTACTATTCCCCCCATGGCGCAGGATCTTTTTATTAGTACATTTTTTAAGGATAGCCAGGGTGATATCTGGATTGGCACGGTGGATAATGGGTTAATTCATTATCAGGTAAAGGAAAAACTGTTTCAGTTTTTTGAGACGAGAATTAATACCCCGGTAAGTATTCCGGGTAGCTGGGTAATCGATATTAATGAGGATACGGCGGGTAACATTTGGGTCGTAACTACGGCCGGCGTTTTTACATATGCTCCGTCTAAGGGGCAAGTCAATCCCATTACCTGGCCGGATTCTATTGCCGCCGATAATATTATGGTGCTTCATCCGAGTGAGGACGGAACGATGTGGCTGGGTAGCCAGCAGGGGCTAATCTATTACAGTCCTACCGAAGCAGCCCGGATCATGACCGTATCAGACGGTCTGGCCGACGCCTGGGTTAAAAGTATTGAGGAAGATGGAAACGGAAACCTATGGTTAGGGACGGGTAAGGGGATTTCAAAGTACAATCTGAATGATCATTCTTTTAAAAATTATGATTCTTCGGATGGATTGCCGATAGGGGAGTTTAGTAAGGCTTCCGCCAAAACGGCAAGCGGAGACTTACTATTTGGAAATATCAACGGATTGACGCTTTTTGACCCGGATAGTATTCAAGCTTACACCTCCATTCCTAAAGTAGCCATTACGGAATTACGCCTGTTTAATCAGCCAGTCAGCATAGATAGAGGAGAAACTACTGATAAAGAGCGGAATATTCTATTGGGCAGCCACATTTCTTATGCCAAAGCTATTTCATTAAAGCATTGGCAAAACTACCTCTCCTTTGAGTTTGCTGCTTTAGAATATTTGAACCCTTCGAAGAGTATTTACCAGTATAGGCTCAAAGGCCTGCAAGAGGATTGGTTGACCGCCTCTGCGGAGTACCGTATTGCTTCCTATACCAACTTGGCACCTGGGAAATATACCTTTCAGGTGATGGCGGGTAATACGGAGGGTGCCTGGAGTGATCAACCGGCAGAAATAGAGATTTTTATTTCTCCACCCTGGTGGAATACGCCCTGGGCATTCTTGCTTTATGCTTTTGTCCTGGCTGGAGGAATCATTCTGGCCCTGCGCATCATGAAAAGTCAATGGGCACTACAGGCTGAGCTCGATTTTAATCAGAGGGAATCCCAACGGCTAAAGGAGCTGGATCATTTTAAGAGTCAACTTTATACCAACCTCACCCACGAATTTCGTACACCCCTAACGGTCATCCTGGGCATGGCCGAACAGATTCGGACTGCTCCAAAGACTTATCTGGAACAGGGGATACAACTCATAGAAAATAATGGTCGGAGCTTATTACGATTAATTAATCAGCTGTTGGATTTGTCCAAGCTGGATAATAATGTGATACAATCCAGCTTGATACAGGGAGATATTGTTGCTTATCTGCGGTTTATTACTGCTTCTTTTCAAACCTACGCAAATAGCAAAAACCTGTCTTTGCGCTTTCGATCGCAGTTGGAACAGCTGGAAATGGATTATGATCCTGACCATCTCCAGCAAGTCATGTATAATTTGATTTCGAACGCCATTAAATTTACCCCCTCGGGGGGCGAGATCGTCGTGCGTCTGCAAAGAGAGCAGGATCACCTGAAAATAATTATTGAGGATAATGGTATCGGTATCCCAGAGGCAGCGCAGGCTCACATTTTTGATCGCTTTTATCAAGTCGTTACGGATACTAAATACGAATCCATTAATAATGTGGCGGGAACGGGGATTGGTCTGGCCCATACCCGTGAGCTGGTAAAATTAATGCAAGGTAGTATAAGCGTAGAAAGTGAACTGGGTCAGGGAACTGCTTTTACTATTTATTTGCCGATTGCACATCAGGCAGCTTCCAGAAGCGTAGAGGTGGGTAAGGTCTGGCAGGCACCGGTCACTATTCAGCATCCCCGCCCGTCAAAGACCGATTCGGGAAAGCCACGTTTGTTGATCATTGAGGACAATCCAGATGTGGTGCTGTACCTGAAGGGATTTTTAGAGTCCGTGTACCAACTCGATTTGGCTTACAATGGAAAGGTTGGTATAGAAAAAGCCTTAGAAAATATTCCAGACCTGATTATTAGTGATATCATGATGCCGGAAAAGGACGGCTATCAAGTTTGTGATTTCCTAAAACGGGACGAGCGTACCAGCCATATCCCTATCGTTCTGCTGACGGCTAAGACGGGGATGAATTCCAGGATTACGGGCTTAAAAAGGGGGGCGGATGCCTACCTTTCCAAACCTTTTTATCAGGAAGAGTTGCTGGTCCGTCTGGAAAAGCTTTTGGAGCAACAGCAGCGCATGGCCGCGTACTTGGAAAATAAGCTAAACGGTAATGGGGGTGCCTCCGCTCCTAGCCAAGTCGAAGAAGAAGTTATAGAAATAGAAGATGCTTTTATTCAAAAAGTGCGAAGTATTATAGCGGAGCACTATCCGGATGAAAACTTTTCCCTGCCTGCTCTTTGTACCTACCTTGGAATGAGTCGTTCTCAACTCTACCGTAAGATGCAAGCGCTTACGAATACAGCGCCTTCCACTTACCTTCGAATTTATCGCCTCCGGGCGGCAAAAAAGTTGCTAGAAGAAGGTAAACTTTCGGTTTCAGAAGTTTCCTGGCAGGTAGGCTACAAGGATCCCGCTCATTTTTCCAAATCTTTTCTAGACGAATTCGGGCATCATCCTAGTGATTTCCTTAAGTAGTTGATTAACAGTGTTTAATAGTTTTCATGCAACGATTTTTCAGTTGGTGGTGCCCAGCCATGCAACGAATATACAAGTAATTGAACGGGATTGACAAGAGGATAATCCTTAAATAATATAGTTTTGTTATCGTGTTGAATAGATGAGTAATAATTGGTTTAAACCGGTTTATTACAAAACAAACACCTAAAACTTTGTTTTTTACAAATTTAATAAAGGTGGGGTCTGGCTTTGCTTGACGATTGTCACGGCCAGGCCCCTACTCTGTAAAAAATGCCAGTTATAAACGGTTTATTTATACCCCCCCCAGGATAAAACCTTGATCTACTTAAATACCTAAATATTAAAAATTATGAAACCTTTATTTGTGATTACCTTGATTAGTTTCTTTACCCTGAATCTTTCTGCCCAAACGGTTGCTATGGAAACCTCCAATAGCGCAATGAAAACCACGGTATCGGCAGAAAAGAAAGCACTCATTAAACGGCATACACGATCCGCAACCCAGCAAATCCATGTCAACTTAAACAAACATCTGGACTACACGCCGCAGATGGAAGAATACCGGGTAGAAGGTGAATTTGAACTGGTTGTTTTCTTAAAAACAAATGGTCGGGTTGCCAAATACGAAATAGAGGGCGAAGCGTCGCCTTTGCTTCGTCATGCCGTTAAAGAAGCCATGGCCAAAATGGATAAAATCCTTTTCCGGGGACTTCGGTACGAAGGAACTTCCAGGGTTCGGGTTCCGGTTAAATTTCTGAAGTACTAAAATAGAGAAAGCCGGCATCGATTTCTGATTGATGCCAGCTTTATTAAGCTAGGGTTTAATTATTGCCCTGGTATTGCATTTTTTTCCATTCCTGATGGTTCACATTGGGATCCCGCTCGGGATTGTAGAACTCATCGTTGGTGCCAAAGTACTGGCCAAATTGATTCACGTAATAGTACTTGTAGCCAGATTCAATATTCGTTGTGGTACCGGTATAGGGGTTGATCATGGTATTGCGCTCGTGGATAGCATTAATTTCGCTATTGTGACCGCGGTCGTTCATGCGGCTGGTGTTTTTCCAGGTCTCCTGATAGATATCAGAAATCTCACTATTGGTCCGACTAGCAGCCATCGCACTGTTAAAGCTTTGGCGTCTGGCGGCCATTTTACGTTGGAAAGCAGCATCATTAGCGGCTAATTGTCCTGCTTCCTTGCGGTTGTAGGCGGCCAGGTATTCTGGATTTATTTTTGCATTCGCCAGCGCATACACGAAGGCCTTTTTGTCTTGTGCAAAGGTATTCCCAGTGGCGTAAAGATTATGTCCCCAGTGGTAGGCATACCGGCCCATTTGGCTGGTCTTTACGACGAAGTGTAATATGAAGTAGCCTTTGTTACCGGTTCCCTTGTCGACGTACTCAATTCCCTTGGCCTGTGTATGATTCTGGGCGGGCATATAGCTGTAATAGCCTTCTTGCTCCTGTAGATCAGCCCGGGCAATTTGCGGAAGGTCTTCCATACGGACGATCTGGATTTTATGTTGATAATTGGGCATAAATACCTGATTGATGACCTGATCAATCGAAGTAAAATTGACGGGCCCTCCCTTAATAAATCCCGCCTTTGACCCAGTTGGCGTGGTCCAGTAATCTTCTACACTCCAATGTGCGGGCAGTGGTACATAACGGGATACCATACCGAATTGTGGGTTGTAAATTGGGAAGTATTTAATG
>DATFKA010000052.1:0-62548 GCA_035268885.1 Saprospiraceae bacterium | reverse complement strand
AGAACAGCAGAAAAAGCCGATACCTCTGGCTTTCAATCCAATTGGCAGGCCGAACCTGAGCTTACGCGCCATTTTGCGGGTGGAGACTACTGGTTAAATCCGCTTCAGGCCTGGCAGCAGAACGATGGTCGTCTCGAAGTGATCGCACCGGGAGGCGATCGCAATTGCGTGCTACTGACCCGGTCGCTGGATACGGTGCGCCAGTCTTTTGCTACTTCGGTGAGCATAGCGGATCAGTCTTTGACCGAAAACCAGGATACGGCCGACGCCTGGGTGGGATTTCAGTTGGGGTTACAAGGAGAGTTTAGGGATTACCGCGACGCTGCCATTCACGGCCGGGGGCTAAGCGCCGGGCTGACCCGACGGGGTGTTTTATTTATTGGCGCCCCCGATCCCGAAGCTTCCGTTACGGTGAACACCTGGTTGGAAGCTGATCTGCACCTCAGTGCTACTCCCATCCCTACCAATGATCGTTATACCTTGCGGCTGGCCGCCCTTCAGGGAGGGGACACGCTGGCGACCACCCAAAACGAAATCCACGAAAGCTGGCTCACGGGTCTGCTGGCCTTGAGCTGCTCTTCGACTTTCCCAAAGGGGGTAGATTGGTCGGCGGAACGGCCAGCTTTTGCCGAAGTGCCCAATTTGGGTAAACGGCCCGGTGGTACCTTCGCCTGCTCTTTTGCGGATTGGAACTTGTCGGGGCCAAAAGTAAAGGCATTCCCTGAAAGAAGTTATGGGCCTATCCTGTGGACCCAATACACGCTCTCTGATAAAACCCTAAAAATGAGTGTACAGATGATGCCTCTGGGGAATGGAAATCGTACCGTAGATCTTTTGATGGATGGTAAGCCTATGCTCAATGCTTTGGTGGAGGCACCGGGTAATAATGCGATCTTTCACCTGGAGGATTGGGACGATACCCAGGCCTATCCTTTTACCGTAAGGTATACCGGTGATAATGGCCAGACCTTCGAATATCCGGGAGAAATTGCGGCGAATGTGGTAGAGAATAAATTGAAAGTCGCCTCCCTATCCTGTGTGGATGATGTGGGCTTTCCGCATCAGGATCTGGTGGATAATGTAGCGGCCCAAGATCCCGATCTACTGGTCTTCCACGGCGATCAGCTCTACGAGCGGGTAGGGGGCTACGGCGTCGAGCGCAAAAGCAAGCTCGATTACCTGCGCAAATGGTACGTCTTTGGTTGGTCTTTTCGAAATCTGTACCGCGACCGTCCGGTGGTGATCATTCCGGATGATCACGATATCTTCCACGGCAACCTCTGGGGAGAAGGCGGTAAACTAGCCAATATTGAACTGGGCTACGGCTACGCCAGTCAGGACGATGGCGGCTACAAGGAGCGACCCGATTTTGTGAATATGGTCCACCGTACCCAGACGGGCCACCTTCCGGATCCGGTTGATCCGGAGCCAGTATTGAACGACATCAGTGTTTACTTTACCAATATGAACTACCGTGGTGTCTCCTTTGCCATTCTTGGCGATCGACAGTGGAAGTCTGCCCCCAAGCAATACTTCCCGGAGGCCGAAATAGAAAACGGCTGGCCCCAAAATCGTAGTTGGAATGCCAAGACGGATGCCTACCATCCCGATGCGGAGCTACTCGGTCCGCGTCAGGAAGCTTTTCTGGAAGACTGGGTAGCCGACTGGGCTCCCGAGGTGTATATGAAGGCGGTCATCTCCCAGTCGCCCTTCTGTAATGTAGCCACACTGCCCGCCGATATCTACCACGATAAATACGTACCCGGTCTGCCCAAATACAAGAAAGGGGAATATCCGCCCGACGATCGACCCGTTGCTGACTTTGATTCCAACGGCTGGCCGCAGAATAAACGAAATAAAGCGATCCAAACCATGCGCAAAGCCTTTGCCCTACACTTTGTGGGAGATCAACACCTAGGTTCCACGGGGCGCTACGGCACCAACGAATACGACGATGGTGGCTACTGGATCGCCTCACCGGCGGTATCGAACCTCTGGCCCCGTCGCTGGTATCCAGCCGCTTACGGTGCCGATGGCAAGCCGGAAGATGCACCCCGTTATATTGGTAAATACGAAGATGGCTTTGGGAACAAGATTTCTGTGCGAGCCGTCGCCAACCCCTACGATATCGACCGCGAGCCGGGTAAGGTTTTCGATAAGGCACCGGGTTTCTCCATCATCGAATTTGATATTCCGGATCGGAAATTGACCCTGGCGGCTTGGCCCCGCTGGGCGGCTCCGGCGGCAGGCCCCTACGAAGGCTGGCCGATTACCATTAGCCAGCAGGAGAATTACGGACGGGAGCGCGCGGGCATACTCAAAACCGTTGAAGTGGATGGCGAGACTACCGTAGCGCTTTTTCGCGAAAGCGACGATACACTTGTCTATAACCTTAAACCAAAGGCGGGCCCCTTTGAAGTATTCGTTTTTGAAGCGGAAGAATCTTACCGACTGGAGCTGACTCGGCCCAATGGTGAGGCGTCGGTAGAGGAGGGGCTGCGCTTGTAATAATTAGAGTACGCTCGGGCGAAGCTCCTGCTTCGCCCCCAATTTCTTACTGAGAACAATATTCCTCGAAGTAGCGCGCGAAAGCAAGCGCTTCCCCTAAACCCTAAGCTAAGTCGAAGCCCCTGCTTCAACAGCTCTGCTCGCCCTGCCAGGTCGAAGCTCCTGCTTCGACCTGAACTTCTTGTTGAGCAACGAAATCAGTCGGGGTACAATCAGTACCATAAAAAGCCCGGCCGCAATCAAGACCAAATTCCCCCCACTCATAAACACACTCGGAAACACCGAAATACTCAGAATCAGAATAGTCGAAAAGGGTAGAGACAGGGCCAGGAAATTCAGAGCCAGATCAATATCGAAAGTCTTTTCTCCACCTTTTTCACCCTCGGAAATCACCGACATGTGGGCGAAGGGCCAGAAGCTAACGGCACTTTGTGGGAAGGCCACCAGAACTAAAGTCATCGCCAGGGATAATTCCATGGGCACGAATAACAGGAATAAGCCACTGATGAGGAAAGCCAGGGCGGAGCGGTAGAGTAATAATACGCCAATGGTCCGAAACTGCCGCAGGTCAATTTTGACAGCCATCCCAATGAAGAGCAGAACCATGGGCGTCATGAGTAAGCTCATCCGACTGACGGGTTCCTGCAAAAATACGGGTAGCGACTCCAGACTCCAGCCGCCGTATAATAGGACGAGCGCTAGGATAATCGCCAGGTTCACGGGTTCTTTGACCAGGGAGAGTAAAAGCTGCTTGAGTCGGGAGGAGGATTTATTTTCTTCTTCCGTTGTGGTGTTTAGCTTAAAATACCAGTGCATCGCGACCAAATAAAGGATGACGAGGACAAAGACTTTGTTCCCCACGTCGGCCAGGGCAGCCATGGCCAGCGCATCTTCGCTGCCGTATTCCATAATGAAGGGAAAACAGGAAAGTCCCGGTGCCAGCGAGGGGAAAAGCAAGGTGATGGTACGCCCGCGCTTACCCTTGGGATCGATCTTGAACCAGGGCAGGCTGTATTTGGCCAAGAAGAAGAGCAGGCCATTGACAAAAAGCGCAAAAATAGGCAGATAGAACAGGGAAGCTTCAAATTCTATTTTCAAGAGGGCGATGAAGATAGTGGCGGGCAGAGCGATCGAAAGAATCAGGGTTTTGATGCCCTTTATTTGTTCTTTTCCGCGAATCTTATACTTGAGTAAAAAACCGAGGAAGATCAATACTAATACCGAAATTGTCTTTTGTAGGGCGGGATTCATAGTCTTTGGTTTTCAATATTGCTGGATATAGCGGGAAGATGGAAAAAGTAGACAGTGCCCCGTATGAAAGGCACTGCTACGTCATCTGTCTCCAAAAATTGTACTTAAACTTTTACTAAACTTACTAACCAATTACTTTTTTTAACCCGTCCAGAAAGAGACCCGTCTCCTCCATGGTACCCATGCTTACCCGGCAATAGGGTTTATTGTGAATCTCGAAGAAGCGCACGCCAATACCGTGGTCAAACATTTTCTTCAGGAATAATTCTCCGTCGGTCGGCGCTTCCAGTGGAAATAAAATAAAACTGGTATACGAAGGAATTGGATCGTATCCCATGGATACGAGTTTCTCCGTGGTGTATTCCCGCACTTCGGTATTCCATTTGCGGCAGTTCTTGAGGAAGGTCTCGTCTTTCAGGCTCGCCATACCACCGCGCAGGGTAGTGATATTTAGGCCCATGGTCGTGCGGACCATACCGCTTATTTTTTCCAGCAATTCGGGTTGGGCCACGCCATAACCCAATCGCAAGCCGGCCATGCCGTGGATCTTGGAAAAGGTACGCGCAATGATCAGGTTCTTCCCTTTTTGTACGAGTTCGACCATTGATTTTTGATCGGCGGGTGGCAGGAATTCGAGGTAAGCCTCATCCACAAAGATGGGCACCTGATCGGCTACCTCATCACAGAATTTATACAGGGCTCTGCCATCGGTTATGGCTCCCGTTGGATTGTTGGGGTTGCAGATATAGACCAGTTTGGTGTCGGCATTAATGGCTTTTTTCATGCCATCCAGGTCGTGCGACCAGTCGCTGTTACAGGGTACACTTCTCCAGGTAGCCCCGAAAGACTGCGCCGTTTTGATCAGGGACATATAAGCCGGATCGGCCGATACAATATTACCTCCGTCTTTGAACAGCACGATCGCGGTTTTCTCCAAAATATCGGTAGATCCCGGGCCCAGCATGATTTGCTTTTTGCTCACACCTTCCTTTTCGGCCAGCATGTCGATTAATTTGGCGGCATCACCGTGTCCGTAGCGATTACCCATACCTACGGACTCCATAATGGCTAATTTCGCCATGGGAGAAGGACCGTAAGGGTTTTCATTCGCCAGCAATCGGGCACTCAAGCCCTCCATTTTGGGCGTAAAGGCCAATGAGCGTTCCCAGCTGCGCACTCCTTCGTACCAGGTTTGCCGGGGAGAAGTTGGTTTAGCAATTACACTGGGAGCTGCCGCTAAACCGGCGCCTAAAAGTCCGGCATTACGCAACCAGTTTCTACGGTTCATATTTGTTGTTGATCCTTTCATTGGTTTACTAATTTATAGTTTGTGATATCAATTATTTTGTCGAATCATCTATTGGCGAGTGAAGATAAGGAACGGGAACTCTAAATCGAAGGAAGAATTTTTTATCGCTGTGATATTCAAAATAATTAATTTTTAATGTAACTATCTGGTTATTAGTATTTTATTCTTTAATCTGATGTGATGTTCAAAAGAAAGACCAGCACTACTTGCCAGTGGAACTTGGTGATTTAAATTGGCTTAAGTATTTTTCAAAAAAAATACAGAATACTATGGTCAATAACAGACAAAAACACTCCTTTGGTAGCCTTTTTACGCTACTGTTGGTTTTCCTTTTTACCTATACCGGGCAGGCCCAGGAGAATTGGGTGAAACCTCCTCAGGACAGTCAATGGGTATCTGGTTTGAAATATCGTATGGTCGGACCCTTTCGCGGCGGCCGGTCTACGGCGGTGTCCGGCTTCCCGGATAAAGATTTTTCCTTTCTTATGGGATCTAGTGGCGGGGGTGTTTGGCATAGCAGTGATGCCGGGGGCTCCTGGCAGAATATCTCCGATGGCTACTTCGGCGGCGGAATCGGTGCCATTGCCGTCGCCGAGTCGGATCCCAACGTTATTTATGTAGGGACCGGCTCCGCAGATCCCAGGGGGAATATCTCTGGGGGGCATGGCCTTTACAAATCCCTGGACGGTGGAAAGACCTGGGCTTTTTCGGGTTTACCCGAAGCGGGGCAAATCGGTAAAATTCGCGTGCATCCCAGGGATCCAAATTTGGTCTATGTAGCTGCCCTGGGCCATATCTTTGGGCCTAATCCCGAGCGCGGTGTCTACCGCTCTAAGGATGGAGGCGATACCTGGGAGCAGGTGCTGCAGGTATCTGATACCACGGGGGCCATTTCGGTTGCCTTAAATCCTAAGAATCCCAGAGTGTTATACGCGGCCCTGTGGCGTGCCGAGCGTAAGCCCTGGTCCATGATTAGCGGCTCTACCGATGGTGGTCTATTTAAATCGATCGACGGTGGTGATACCTGGAAAAAACTGGGTGGTGGTTTGCCGGAAGGCCTGGTCGGAAAAATTGGCATCACCGTTTCCCCCGCTAATCCGGACCGCGTCTGGGCCATCATGGAAGCCGAACCCGCGGGTGGTGTTTACCGCTCCGATGATGCCGGAAAAACCTGGCAGCGGGTCAATGACGAAAATAAATTACGCCAACGTGCCTGGTACTACACCCACGTAGTAGCCGATCCGCAGGATCCCAATACCGTCTACGCACTGAATACCGGACTGTACCGCTCCGTCGATGCCGGGAAGACCTATACGAATATTCCGGTACCCCACGGGGATGTCCACGATCTGTGGATCAATCCCGATAATCCGGAAATCATGATCGTGGCCAACGATGGGGGCGCACAGGTCACCCTAAACGGCGGCGAATCCTGGTCGTCCTATTACAATCAACCGACCGCCGAATTATACGGCGTGGTGGTGGATAATGGCTTCCCGTACCGACTCTACGGCGCGCAGCAGGATAATACCACGATTACGATTCCTTCCTGGACCTCCAGCAATACCCTGTACCCCAAGCAGCATTGGTATTCGGTAGGGGGTTGTGAAACGGGCCCCATTGCTTTGCACCCCGATTATCCGGAAACGGTCTACGCAGGCTGCTACGGTGGGGTAATGGATAAATATGATCTGGCTAAAGATCAGGTGCAGAACGTCATGTCTTATCCGCAATTGCAGTTGGGGGAGGCAGCGAAAAACCTAAAGTACCGTTTTCAGTGGGTATCACCCATGGCCGTTTCTCCACATAACCGGGAGGTGATTTACCACGGTTCGCAGTACGTACACCGCTCGACCGATGGTGGTCAGACTTTCGAAGTCATCAGCCCGGATTTGAGTACCGATACGCCGGAGCACCAGGATTATTCAGGAGGACCGATTAACCACGATATCACCGGGGTGGAAATCTATAATGTCGTCTTTGAGATTGTTCCGGATCCCAGTGATCCCTCAACGATTTGGGCGGGTACCGACGATGGTCGTGTACACATTACACGTAACGATGGTGAGAGTTGGGAAGAAATCACCCCGAAGAACATGCCACAGTACGGTACGGTGAATAAGATTGATGTCTCTACCGACCAGCCAGGACGTGCTTTTATGGCCGTACAGAAGTACCGCTTCGACGATTTTAAGCCCTATATTTACATGACGAATAACTATGGTAAAAGCTGGAAGCTACTGACGAATGGTCAGAATGGTATCCCCAAGACTTATCCGGTACGCGTGGTACGCGAAGATCCGGATCGCCAGGGCCTGCTTTATGCCGGTACGGAATTTGGCCTGTTTGTTTCCTTCGATGAGGGCAAGACCTGGCAGTCGATGCAGAGCAATATGCCGATTACGCCCATTACTGATCTGCGCGTACATCAGCAGGACCTGGTGATGAGTACGCAGGGGCGTTCTTTCTGGGTGCTGGACGATATCTCGCCCATTCATGAGATCAAGGATGGTTTCGATCAGGCGATGGCTCATCTGTTTGCGCCGCGTCCGGCCTACAAGGTCAACGACAAAGGGGGCGGTGGTCTGGCCGAAATGAATCCCCAGGCTAAACCCAGTGGGGCTATTTTGTATTATTACCTTCCGGAAAAAAGCGAAACCGATACTTTGCAGATCGAGATTACGGATAAGGATGGTCGTCTGGTACAGCGTTTTTCGGCCGATACCGCTACGGCGAAAAAACACAAGACGGCTCTTTTGGCCGATAAGGCCGGTATGCACCGTATCACCTGGGATTTGACTTATGAGGGTCCCACTTTCGTGGAAAACACTATCATTTGGGGGTATACAGGTGGGGTCAAAGCGCCACCGGGCACCTACGATGTGGCCATGAGCTGGGGTGATCAGACCTATCAACAGCAGGTAGAAGTACGCGAAGACCCACGTATCGAAGATCAGATCAGTGCCGAAGACTACGAAGAGCAATTGCAGTTGGGCCTGACCGTTCGTAATGCCATCAACGAGGTACACGAAAAGATCAAAGAGATACGTTCCGTTAAGACCCAGCTGAGTTGGTTGAATGACCAGGCCGAAGTGGCCGAAATTGACTCCATGGCCACGGTGATCATCCAGGAATTAACGGCTTACGAGCAGGATTTGATGCAGACGAAAAACAAGAGTGGTCAGGACCCTATCCGTTTTGCACCTAGACTGGATAACCAGCTGGTCGAAACTTATGGCTATATTACCGGCCAGGATGGTTATATCTCCGGAGGGAGAGAAGGCCGCCCCAACGAAGCCGCTTACAACCGCTGGGAAGACCTGGAAACCGAATGGCTAGACCTGCGGGTCAAGATTGATGAAACCATCCGTACTCGCGTCGAGGCCTTTAACGAAGCCATCCAAAAACACCAGGTGATGGGCGTGAAATATAAAAAACCCAAATCTTAATATATGGACTAAAGGACCTAAGGGCAAAATTTGCCGGGCTTCAACCCGATGAATGCCAAATCAACAAACCACCAAATCAACAATTATACTTATGAAATACAGTATTTTAGCTTTACTACTATTTACCCTCTGGAGCTGTACCGAACCACTCCCGGAGATCAACAAAACCCTGGACACCAGTACGCTGGTACCCCTGCCCGTTGAGGTGGTGGAAGACGAGGGCTACGCATTTAGTATTAATCCTTCTACTAAAATCACTTATGAAGAGGCTGCGCTTTCGACGCAGGCCGAAGCCCTGGCCGCCCATATTCAGGAAGTGGCTGGCTACGATTTAATGACAGCGGAAGGCGCCCCCTGCCGGAATTGTATTTCCCTGGTATTAGATAGCTTACTCATCAGTGATTCTCCGGAAGCCTACCAGATTAGTAGCAATCAGGAGTATTTGCAATTGACGGCCAATTCATCGGCGGGTATGTATTACGCCGTACGCACGTTACAGCAATTATTACCCGTAGCCATTGTGGAAGGTCAGCCCAAAGATACGCTGATGGCGATCGGGGCAGGAAGAATAAGTGATTACCCTCGCTACGGCTATCGTGGCAGTATGCTGGACGTGGCCCGCCACTTCTTTAGTGTAGCGGATGTCAAACGCTACATTGATTACCTGGCCGCCTACAAGATGAACGTCCTGCACCTGCACTTATCCGATGATCAGGGCTGGCGTATTGAAATCAAATCCTGGCCTAAGCTGACCGAGATCGGGGGGAGCACTGAAGTAGGTGGAGGTGAAGGTGGTTTTTATACCCAGGAGGAGTACAAAGACATTGTACAGTACGCCGCAGATCGACACATCATGGTCATTCCCGAGATCGATATGCCCGGCCATACCAACTCCGCGCTAGCCTCTTATCCGGAGCTGAATTGCGATGGTAAAGCCACTGAATTGTATACGGGTACCCAGGTGGGCTTCAGCACCCTGTGTACGGATAAAGAAGTAGTCTACCAATTCGTGGATGATGTCTTTCGTGAATTGGCAGAATTGACGCCTGGTCCTTACCTACACATTGGCGGAGATGAATCACACGTAACGGCCAAGCCGGATTATATCAAATTTGTGACACGCGTACAGGAAATCGTAGCTTCGCACGGTAAGCAGTTGGTCGGGTGGGACGAAGTGGTCACCGCTGAGCTGAATGAAGATGCCATTGCCCAGTATTGGGCCAGTGCGGATAATGCAAATACCGCGGCTGATAAAGATCTGAAAGTGATCATATCGCCGGCAAAATATGCCTACTTGGATATGAAGTACGATACCACCACCGAGCTGGGCCTGACCTGGGCCGGAACCATTGAAGTGGACGAGGGCTACCAGTGGGATCCCGCTGAGCTGGAAGATAAGTTAAATGATGATAATATTCTGGGTGTTGAAGCCCCTCTCTGGGGAGAGACTATTGAGACCCTGGATGACATTGAATTCTTGCTATTTCCCAGAATAATCGGTTACGCCGAGATAGGCTGGACTCCTGCCGGTCAAAGAGACTGGTCAGATTATCGGGAGCGACTGGCCGCTCAACAGGCCTGGTTGGACCAGCAGGGAATCAATTATTATCGCTCCCCTAAGGTGCCCTGGGATGCCAATAAAATGCAAAACTAAGTAAGTGTTCGAGATTATGTATAAGTTTAGTTCAGTGCAATTTTGGGATTCAACAAGGCAAAAAACGCAGGCGGCGCAGCGCGTCGGCGAGGCTTTTTAACGCAGTGGAAGGCCAAAAGGATCTGAAATAAGGTATAGATAATATTGAACACTTACTTAACAGTTCAAAAACATACCATTCGCCATCTTATGGCGTTTGGTGTGTTTCAATAAGTACGCCCTGGAAAAAGCCAAGCTGTCCGTTTTGCTCGAGTACCCGAATTATCCGGTGCTGATCAGAAGAAAGATACAGCCATTGATTAATGAATTCATGGTCCTGATCATTTCCTTCGAAGCTTTTGCCCATCGAAGAGCTGCCCAGGAAATAGGTAGTTGCTTTCCAGGTTATTTCCTGCACAGGACGATCTGGACGGAAAACGGTATTAAGGGACTGCTGCTCGGGTAAATTGTCGATCCGATAGACTTCCAGGTGTTTATGTACTTGTCGTATGTACAGGCTTTGTTCTAGTCCCGAATTACTAATGCACCGTAGTAATTTGTCAGAATTCCCCTCTTGCCAGTCGTATTGGATGGCCTTTGTAATGCGTATTGGTTCATCTTGATAGAGGGTCTGTTCTCCGGCCTCTGCGAGAAATAGCGACCGATAGGTGGGATGATTGATCGCTAAGCTGTAAAGATTGCGCTTTTTTAGGTACGCACCATTTTTTGATTGCGCATTTCCTATGAATTCACCATTTACCGCCTGGTCGGGAATACGAAGATAATATTCCAGGCTTCTCTCCAGCTTTCGCAGTTGATCGCTGGGGAAGGTATCCAGTGTAAAAAGCTTTTTTTCGGTTCCGGATTTTAATTGAGCCATCAGGTAATATTGGTAGCTTTTCCCGCCTTTTTTGGATATGCGTATCTTTTCTTTTACATAAAGTTGTTTTATGGCTGACCTGGGGATTTGCAAATGATTACCCGGCCAGGGAAGCGGTTGGTGGTGTAGGTGTAAATCTTTTTCAGATAAATGAATGTAAGTTTTATTGAGGAATAGACAAAGACTTACGTAGCCCGTTACAAAACCCAAAGCGAGAAATAAAAGGGGGATCAAAGCCAGGACCAATTCCATTCCCTTTCCCGAAAGGAAGGAATAAAAGGAAAAGAAAGAACCAAAAAGCATGGCCGAAATAATAGCCAGTCCAATGGCCATTGGGGAATACCAGGTGAGGATGAAATTTACCCCCTGTCCGTCCTTCTTGATTTCTAATCTTGGTTCCAAACCTGATATTTTTGAAGTCTGCCAATTGACAACTCAATCATCATTTAAACAAAATTATTATCTTCTTCATCGCGGCGGATGGTTCTTTTTTCGGCCGGGGGTGGTTGGTTCAGATCCAGGGGGGCTTCAAAATGATAATCCTGAGTTAGGTGTCCCTGGAAATAAGTGATTTGTCCCTGCTGATCGAGTATCCGGACTAAAGACTGGCGGTCCTTACTCCGGTATAGCCACTGCTTCGTCTCGGTATGTCCATTGCTGTAGGTGCTGAAGCTACGGCCCATTGCCGATCCTTCCAGGGTATAGTCTTCATCACCCAGGGATAGGCTTTTGGCCGGTCGGCCTGCCTGAAAACTTTCTTGTGGCTGCTCACTGGCGGAAAGACGCCTTACCTGATAGACCTTCAGTATAGCCTGCTCCTGATGGATGTACAGATTCAGTTCTGTCTTCAGTTCCGTAAAACACTGTAGGAGTTTGTCGGAATTGCCGTCGTGCCAGTCGTACTGGGTGATGGCGGCAATGCTCAGCGGTTCATCTTTGTAGTTAATGGCATCTCCCGCTTTCGCTAAAAACAGAGACTGTAGGATAGGATTACTAAAATGCAGCCGGCGGTGCTTCCGCTGCTGAATTAGGCCGCCGCCCTGTACACGAGGGGAGGGGCCACTTCTATACTCGCCGGTGACGGGTTGATTAGGAATACCCATGTACTGCTCCAGCCGATCTTCCATTTCTTTTACTTCACTGCTGGAGAGACCATCCAGAGAAAGCAATTTCTGATCCCCGCCCGAACGCATTTGCGCCATCAATTGGTACTTATACTGGGGGCCATTTTTTGAATTACTTACCTTTTCTTTAACGTATAATTGCGCGATTTCCGATTTGTCAAAACGTTTGTTCCCCCCCAGCCAGGGAATCGGTTGGTGTACAATATTCAGTTCATTATTGAAAAAATGGATGTAGGTTTTGTTTAGGAACAAGCAAAGCGTGTAATAGGCTAAGTACACGCCCACAGCAACGTGTAATAAAGGAAAAAGACCAATAAACCAGGGCGCTCCGTTTCCCATGAGGGAGGTGTAGAAAAAGATTAGAAATCCAAACCAAATCGCGGTAAAGAAGGCCAGGAAAAAAGCCATGGGGGTGAACCAGGTAATAGTAATATCTATCCCCTGGTCATCTTCCAGAAATTCTATTTTTTTATTCATGTTATTCATTTGGTCGTTTGGTCACGTTGTCGTGTTAACCTATTTCAGGAATAGACCAGGTTATTCATGTGGTTGGGGGCTACAAGTATCGGTCTTTGATGATTGCCCGGTGATGCAACTCATGTCCCAGGGTCATATACCCCAGTGCTCGCACACTGACTGTGGCCCCGCTGGCGGTGCCTTGCCGCTCAATCATAGCCGGCGTTAAATTACTCAGGAATACCAGGGTGGATGCTCTGAGGGCTTTCCACTCTTCGAGGATACGATCACCACTGCGATCATTCGCCTCTGAGGTGGGAATATAGTCGTCTTGCTCGAAGCCTGGTAGCCGGGTGGTATCTCCCCGGGCTATCCGCAGGGCGCGGTAACAAAATACGCGTTCGCTGTCCAGCATATGTACGATAAGTTCCTTAAGTGTCCATTTACCAGGAGCGTAGCTATAATTCCATTGGGCTCCGCTTAGGCTAGCCAGTAGTGCTTCCGTATCTTTACTTTCCGCTTCAAAAACACGCAAAAAGTCACCTTCCGGTACTTTTTGTACGTAGTTTTTATAAAAAGGATGGTATTCTTCCGGTGTAGGTCTTTTCCAGTTCATTAATCTTCAAATGTTGGTTTACTATTACTCATATTGGCCTGAAAGGCCGTCATCAGGTCATTACTCAAGAGGAAGGCAGCGTTATAATTGGCGACGTAATCCAGCCCTTCCGTTACCGAATGATCCCGGCTGTATTGCAGTACTTCTTTAATGCCCCGGGTGACCAGGGGGGACTTCTCCGCCATTTTTTGGGCAATAGCCCGAACCTCCGTCTCCATTTCTTGCTCATTGGTAAAGCTGCGATTGACCAGTCCTATGCTTTGGGCTTCCGGCCCGTACACCTTCCGGGCCGTATAAGCCATCTCGGCCGCCAGGCCCGGTGCGACAATCTTGGGCAGGCGTTGTAAGGTGCCGATGTCGGCCACCAGTCCGAGGTCAATTTCCTTAACGGAAAAATAGGCCGCTTCGGTACAGTAGCGCATATCACAAGCCGTGGCGATGTCTACTCCGCCACCAATGCACCCTCCGTGTATAGCGGCCAAGACGGGCTTTCGGCAACGCTCAATGGCATTGATACAGACCTGTAGCTCCACAATGAATTCGCGAACCTGCTCCCGTTTGCGTCCTTCGCAGGACACAGACCCCAGCTCGGCCAGACTCATCAGTAATTGCAGGTCAATCCCGGCGCACCAGTGCTTGCCCTCTCCCGTCAGCAAGATGACCCGTACCTCCGGATTTTGGCTCATTGCTTCGAAATGCTGCTTCATCTCCCGCCAGGCGTCGGCGTGCAAAGCATTCGCTTTTTCCGGTCGGTTAAAGCGGAGTTCTGCAATTTTATTTTCTATCTTTAATTGGAAACTGGACATCTAATGCTCGTTTTGATGGTGTCCCTCAAAATAGGAAATTATTTTTTATCCATTCACCTTTTTACCTTACCTTCCATGACGCACACCAGCGACTTTCTGATCATTGGCGGTGGCATATTTGGGTTGAGTGCCGCGCTGAGTTTACGGGAGCGGCAGTATAACGTGACCCTGATTAATTCTGATGCCCTACCACATCCATTGGCGGCCTCCACGGATATCTCCAAGATTGTCCGCGTGGAGTACGGTTCTGACCAGCAATATTTCAATATGGCCATGGAGTCCATTAAAGGCTGGGAAACCTGGAATCAAATGCTGGACCGCCCCGTTTACCAGTCTACTGGTCTATTGATGCTGATGCAAAAAGATCAGAAAGCGCCCGAGCAAAGCTTCGAGCGGGAGAGTGTAGCCCTTTTGCAGGAGGCGGGGCTGGCTACCCAGTGGCTGTCGGAGGGGGAATTGCGTTCCCGGTATCCGGCCATTAATACTGATTTTTTTCCCTACGCCCATTTCAATACCAGGGCGGGATACGTAGCGTCAGGAGAAGCGATTGGTTTACTGGCCGCTTACGCAAAAAAACGAGGGGTGATCATCCGGGAGGGACAAACGGCTCAGGAATTGGTTATCGGGCACGGTCATTTAAGGCAAGTAAAAACCAGAGAAGGGGTGCGCTTTAGTGCGGGACAGACCATCGTGGCAGCCGGTGCCTATACGCCGTACCTGGTACCCGATTTGCAGCCCTACCTAAAAGCTACAGGCCACCCCGTGTTTCATTTTCGGCCCGTAGAAGCGAATGCCTTTAGGGCAGCCCATTTGCCCGTTTTTACCGCTGATATTTCCAATACCGGCTGGTATGGATTCCCCTATCATCCCCGAGAGGGGGTCGTTAAGATCGCCCGGCATACCGATGGACTACTCCTGCACCCGTCGCTGGATGATCGTAGGGTGACGGACGCCGAGGTGACGGACTGCCGCACTTTTTTGGCGCTAGCCATCCCCGCACTGGCTAAAGCCCCACTCGTCCATACCCGTCGCTGCTTGTATACCGACACGCTCGACGGTCACTTCTGGATAGATCGGCACCCTGAAATCAGGGGCTTGTCGGTAGCCAGCGGCGGCAGTGGCCACGGTATGAAGATGGGGCCGGCCTTAGGACCCCTGATTGCCGATATGGCCGAAGGCAAAGAAAACGCCTGGCTTGCACGCTTCCGCTGGCGTGCTTTAAAAGCCGATACGATACAAGAAGAAGCTGCCCGGTTTAAACAATCCTCATAAATGTGTACTTTTGCGCCGAAAGCATGAAAAGTGGCGAACCTAAGAGCCAAACTTCCAAAGTCTGAAAGACTTGTGAAGTTAAAATAGCCATACTATAAAACCACCAAACCAATAAACGATCTACTATGGAAATATTCAAAGAATTCACCTTCGACTCCGCTCACTTTCTGCCCAATGTACCCGATGATCACAAGTGCAAACGTATGCACGGTCACACCTACCGCGTGCGCATTTGTCTGCAGGGACCACTAGACCCTAAGCTCAATTGGGTAGAAGACTTTGGCGTTGTCAAGGGCGTCTGGAAACCAGTAGAAAAACGGCTGGATCACCACATGCTTAATGATATTGAAGGCCTGGAGAACCCCACCGCCGAAGCCATCGCCATCTGGATCTGGCGTCAGCTCAAGACCGATTTGCCTAAACTAATTCGCATCGAAGTGTACGAGACGCCGACTAGCGGGGTGATCTATCGCGGGGAGTATGAGTAGGATGCCATTTGTTGATTTGTCGATTTAGTGATTTATTGGATTGGTTTGTGTTTGAACCAACATGGCACTAAGCCATACGATTAAATGATTACCTGATCCTGGAGTTTCGGTATTTCTCCCGTGAGCAGGTCGCGGAAGCAGGTAATTGAGATACACGCCCCCCGACCACATGTCTACTTTAAGTCTTTCTTAATATACCTTCCAACTTTTTAACGGAAATAAGAGCTGTTTTAACGGTTTTTTAGTTTCGAAGAAAAGGACTTTCCTGCATCTTGTTCTTGAATTGAAGCGAAACCCTTACTTTTGCTGCAAAACGATAAAACCACATGAAGACACCATTACTAATTTTTAGATTTCTGTTTTTAGGGCTAAGCGTATTTACCTTAAGTGCCTGTGGATCGGCGGCCAAAAATGTTGACCAAGGGGATTTTGACCGGGCCATTGACCAGGTACTGGACCGTATGGAAGGCCGAAAAAATATCAAAACGGATTGGGTGGTCACCCTGGAGGAAGCCTTCCGAAAGGCGACGGCCCGTGATATGGCGGTGGTCGATCGGCTAAAGCTGGAGAATCGCCCCGAGAATTGGCCCAAAATATTTGATGTGTACAATCTGATCCGCCGCCGGCAGGATCGCATCACCAATTTTTTGCCGATTGTCAGTAAAAATGGCCGAAAAGCGAACTTCCAGTTCGTAAGGGTAGATGCCCTAGAGCTGGATGCCAAAGAGAAGGCCGCGGAGTACTATTATAATAGTGCTCAGGAACTGATCGACCGAGCGGAACAGGGAGATCGGCTGGCTGCCCGGGCAGCTTTTGACAATCTGAATGCCATTGATCAGTTTTATCAGAATTATCGTCAAAAAGCGAGCCTGAAAGATGCCGCTTTGGAGCTGGGTACTACTTTCGTATTGGTAGAGGTCGATAATCGCGCTCCCGTTGTTTTACCCATGGGTTTTAAAGAAGCCTTATTGGAATTGAATGAAGAAAACCTGGATTCACGCTGGCGCGTCTTTCATACGCGTCCGGTTCGTAATCTGGAATACGATTACCGGGCAGTCATTGAATTATTAGATCTGGCGGCCAGCCCCGACCGGGTCAGTGAGCGCCAATACGAACAGCGCGCTACGGTAGAAGATGGTTGGGAGTACGTGCTGGATGATCGCGGCAACGTGAAAAAAGACTCCCTGGGCAATGATGTAAAGCGTCCCAAGCAAGTAGAAGTAGTTGCCAACGTCATTGAATCGGCGCAAACTAAAGCAGCGACTATCTCAGCAGCCCTGGATATTATTGATCTGCAGTCGGGGGCTCGCGTAAGTCGCAATGAACTGACGGCGGAGGCTATATTCGAAAACTACGCCGCTACCTTTAATGGTGATGAACGCGCGCTGGATGCGGAAGCCCGTAAAAGGATTGGCAATCGTCCGGTGCCCTTTCCAACCGATGAACAGCTCATGCTGGAGGCGGCCTTTGACCTACGACGCATATTCAGCATCGAACTAAGAAACAACCGAAGAATTCAATAAGAACTATTTGTTCCTGATTTTTTTAACCCCGGTTATATACCTTTATTCATATCGTTGATTCTAGTCGAAGAGCTGCCTTCCGGGTAGCTCTTTTTTTACAATCCGTGTTGCGCTAATACGGCCAGGGCTTCGGTGAAGGACTGACCAAAGACGAAAATCCCTTCGGGGTGTCCCTCCATGACAAATATTTTTTCTTCTTTCAGCCTGGTGTTTTGAAAAAGTTCTTTGATGGAGGCGGACATCTCCACCGAACCGTATTCGGCACTGGCGTCGGTCGTGGGTACCCGATGCAGCAGGCGCTCCCAGGCATCCGCCTCATGAAGGTGAATGGCCACCATCGCAGTAGGCTCGCAGTGATAGATCATCGCGTGGCTCATGGTTTCGGAGGAGGCAATGATGGGCCCCTGGCAATGGACTTCGTTGCGATCAGGATAGACCTCGGTGATATGCGTGAAATGTTGGGGTAGCGCTTCCGGCAATCTACCGGTCTTGGCCCCACTGATCAAAAACTGGGCTCCTTCTCCGTAGCGCATACTAATGTTGCCATAGCCCAGCCCCGGTGCGTATTCGCCAATGTAGCCTTGGGCAAACATCTTTTGTCGGGTCTGGATCATCTCTTCCATTATCTCTTGCGGGAAAGCGGGGGCTTCCGTCCAGTGGGCATTAAACTTGATCGTTCCTTCTTGATTCATATCTTTCATCTGTATATAATTTTAGTAAAGTCTGTTTTATAGCTAGTTATGTAGTGCTTAAGCTTAGGTTGAATTCGAAGGTTAAAGGTTAAAGTCCCAAGGTTAAAGGTTAAAGTCCCAAGGTTAAAGTCATGTCACATTTTAACCTTTACCCTTTTTACTTTATCCTTTTGCCCAGAGCAAATCCCCCATATTCATCCGCGTTCTGGTGCGCCTGAGGCGCATGGGCATTTCATCTGTATATAATTTTAGTAAAGTTCTAATTTAAAGTTAGTTATGTAATTTTAAAAAAAAATCCAGCGAAATCATATGCCATTCTTACCTTATCCATCTGGCAATGTAGTCACATGGCCATTTGGCCACATAGCTACCCGACCACCTGAATATTCCCGCGTCTCAGCGGGGAGTTTTGGCTTCTTTTTGCGGTCAAAAAGAAGATGCACTAAAGGGCAAAAACTACAATCACTAGGTATCTTCCCTATATTCATCCGCGTTCTGGTGCGCCTTAGGCGCATGGGTATTTCATGGTGGAATTTATGAAGTTAATAAAAATTCAAACGTTAAGTAGTTCACAATATTGAAGTTTAGATTTTTACCGAGCAGATTTTTTGCCTAATCAAGGCAAAAACTGCGTGTGGTCAACACCAGTAGCAGTTTTTAACGCAGAGTAGGTGAAAAAGATGCCGTCATAAATCATAAAGGTTAATTTTGTGGACTACTTAAGTAGGTTGCCCATATTGAGTCTGTAATAAGGTGCTGGCTTTTTTGCGCCTCGAACTAGCCCCAAAAAGACGCAGATTATTGCTTGATTTAATTGGGCAACCTACTTATATTATGAAGTTGTATCAAGTACATTCGCTTTGATCGAGTACAAATTATTTAAAATATTGGGTATTGCCCTGGGCCTGGGGCTTCTAGTAGGCATGCAAAGAGAGTATAAGCAACATAGGGTTGCCGGTATTAGGACCTTTGCGCTGGCCACGCTTTTGGGTAGCATTACCGGCTTAATCGCCGAGCATTTTGATGCCGGGATCATTGTAGCTATCGGCGGACTTTGTCTGGCCTTGCTATTGGTAACGGTCAACTTCATCAAGCAAAAAGATAAAGAAATCCAGGACCTGGGCCAGACCACCGAAGTGGCTTTCTTATTAATGTATGCCCTTGGGGTCTATCTCAGTTTTGGCAACCTCAACCTGGGCGTAGCACTGGGAGGTATGATCGCCTTGCTACTACATTACAAATCCCGGATGGGCCAATTTGTAGACAATTTAGACCCCAAGGACATTCGCGCCATTATGCAATTCGTCGCCATTACTCTGGTCATCCTGCCTATCCTTCCCAACCAGACCTATGGCCCCTACGATGTACTTAATCCCCGCGAAGTATGGTTGATGGTCGTCCTGATCGTAAGCCTGAGTATGATCGGCTACATCATTTATAAGGTCTTAGATAAAGATAGCGGCACCATAGCCAACGGCCTGCTGGGCGGCCTGATCTCCAGTACCGCCACTACGGTTACTTTTTCCCGGCGAACCAATGAAATGCCCAAAGCAGCCCGCTTGGCGGCCTTCATCATCATGACCGCTTCGGCAGTTTCTATCGTACGGGTATTGGTCGAAGTCTCGGTGGTCAGTCCACAATCGATCAAGACCATTGCACCGCCGCTAATTGCAGAATTTGTATTCATGGTCCTGGTCTGTACAGGTTTGTATTTTTATAATCGAAATAAAGAAACGCAGGAACTCCCCGAGCCCAATAATCCCGCTCAGTTGAAGAGTGCGCTGGTATTTGGTTTTCTTTATGCCTTTATCTTATTAGCCGTTGCCGCCGCAAAGGACTATTTTGGCGAAAGCGGTCTGTATATCGTCTCCTTTATCAGCGGCTTAACCGACGTAGATGCCATCACGCTTTCACTTAGCCAATCCCTCAATCAGGGAAACCTGGACAGCCAACTTGCCTGGAAACTTATGCTGGTAGCAGCACTATCTAACTTGATTTTTAAAGGAGGGATGGCTTCAGTTCTGGGTACCAAAAGTTTATCTAAGTACGTCTGGATTGTTTTTGCTTTATCCATCGTTTTTGGTGTGTTTTTGATATTCCTTTGGCCCGAGACCTGGGTCTTTTGATTTGTCCCGCTGCTGAACCAGTAAATAAATCAAATAGACCAAAAGTCCAGCTCCGCCAATCCAGTATAATCCATTTTCTAAAGTATCCGTTTCTTTACCAAAGTAGGCAATGGCTGCCGCCAGGGGAATGATACCCACCATCGTAGCCAATATGTATTGTCGATACCCCATCTTCATCGTGCCCGCCACAAAACTAATACCATCGTTAGAAAGAAAAGGAGAAATACGAAATAAGACAACGGCCCAAAACCCGTGTCGCTCCATAAACGAACTTACCTTTTTGAAGTTTTTTTCTCCGACCAGATGCTTCTTAACCGGCTCCGAGGCGCGCTCCCCCAGATGATAACCAATCGTAGAAGCTACAAAAACGGCTACAATCGAAATAATCATACCCACCCAAGGGCCATACCCCAGTACCGCCACGACCATAGGTAACCAACTCGGAAAAACGATCAGGAACATTTGTACGACCATCAGCAAGATGATCAGCAATGGACCCCAGATACCAAACTGAATAAACCAGGAAGAGATTTTAGCCTCGTCTTTACTCTTCAGCACCGACCAGAATTCATTCATGAAGGTCTGAAAATCAGGATTTAGCCAGTAAGATAGCAGAAAAGAAAGGACCAGCACACCGTATGCGTACAACGTCCAATATTCCAACAGATGTTTTTTGATGGTTTTCATTTCTTTTGAAAACTATCAAAGAGGATAATGTTTGGAGAGCATCCCACGCCTGTCCATTTTTAAGGTCGGAAAGATCGCTTGACCAGGCGCATGGTACGAAAAGTACCAAAGTCTTCATTAATCAGCGCTACCATATAAGTGCCACTGGGCAAATTAGCAACATCATACTGTTTGCCAGGATAAGCTAAAAAAGTACCAACCTGACGACCCACCAGATTATACAGCACTACCCGATCAACCGCTTCACTATTCATGAGCTCAAAATAATCCGTTGCCGGGTTCGGAAAAACCCGGATGTCCTGGCGGCGAATGGACTCATAAGTATTGACCACCGAAGAGGTGATTTCTACCTCAAAAGTAGCCATATCAATGACGGTAGCCGGATCCGAAGCCAGCGAAAAGTCCAGCGCGAACCTGCCCGTACCAATCGTCTCATTGGGCATAATATAGATGGATATCTTAACCGAAGAATCAGGCTCCAGTACAACGGGTGCATCTAACCCTAGCTCCGTGTCAATATTAGAGCGCACAATGGGTAAATAACATTCATTAGGGTCACAAACCTGGGACTCCCAGGCGGAGGGTTTATCCAGGTTGAACAATTCCCAGCGCAAAGCAAGAGTAGTGTCACTGGTATTGGTAATGACCACCGTGGGATCCTGTAGCAGTACCGTCTGTTGTAGATCTACTGCGAAGGCCCCTTTGTAATCCGCCGGCTCAATCTGAACGGGCGATTGGGCCAATAGACCAATCCCAAAGACAAAACAAGATAAAAAAGTGAGTAATATGTGCTTCATATGCATGGGATATCTTCTAAGATTACAAACGACTAAGCCTAAAAATAATATAATAGTTCTCCTCGATCAAGCAAATGGGCAAAGATTATGGCAACTTTAACGTCTAAGCGACAACGGTGTTACTTACCAATCAGCAAATATTAATACTTGTCAGGACTCGGACACCCATTTTTATTTCGTTACCTTTATTTTGTGGAAAGGATTTCCAACCTTTGGACTTTGATCTTGAAGTTGTTTAAGAACTTTTGATGCGATGATTAGTAAATGCTTGATGGTCAAGACAAAGCTCATTTTTTTCTGGTAGCCATCCGCCTCAGGCGGACCATGGCTAAAAACTTCTAAAGTATTGGCCTTCAACAATTTGCCAAGGGCGCATTGAGTAGTTTTCAAACAACTTCCTTATACAATTTAACCTTTAATACCATTTATGCACATTGTAATTCTCGGAAACGGCATTAGCGGCATCACCGCAGCGCGTCATATTCGCAAGCTCAGTAAGCACGACATTACCGTTATATCCGCCGAATCTGACTATTTCTTTTCGCGCACTGCGCTTATGTACATCTACATGGGGCACATGCGACTGAAAGATACGCAACCTTACGAAAACTGGTTTTGGGAGAAGAACCGGATTCAACTCAAAAAAGCCTGGATCGAATCGGTCAATTTTGCACAAAAGCACCTGATAACGGCCAGTGGGGAGCAAATCAACTACGATAAGCTTATTCTGGGGGTTGGCTCAGCGCCTAATAAATTCGGCTGGCCCGGGCAAGATCTGGAGCGCGTAAATGGATTATATACGCTCCAGGACCTCTCGGCGATGGAAGACGCTACCCAGGAAGGTATCGAACGAGCGGTGGTGGTCGGCGGTGGCTTAATTGGTATTGAAATGGCCGAAATGTTCCACAGCCGCGACATTCCGGTTAGCCTGTTGGTCCGTGAAGAAAGCTACTGGAATCAAGTATTACCGCCGGAAGAATCCGCCATGGTCAATCGCGAAATTAAACGACACGGTATCGATCTGCGCCTGGATACAGAATTGAAAGAGATCATAGACGACGGTAGTGGTAAAGCCTGTGCAGTCATCACCAAGGATGGCGAACGCATTGATTGCCAGTACGTGGGACTAACAGCCGGCGTACATCCCAATATTGACTTTTTGCAGGAAACGGAACTAGAAACCCAAAAGGGTATCCTGGTAGATGAATTCCTGCAAACGAACCTACCGGATGTGTACGCCATCGGCGACTGCGCCCAACTGCGTTCTCCCCGGTCCGGCCGTAAAGCCATTGAAGCCGTCTGGTATACGGGCCGCATGATGGGGGAAGTAGCGGCCTATAATGTCTGCGGACAGGAAATCGCCTACGACCCCGGCATCTGGTTCAACTCCGCCAAATTTATGGATATAGAGTATCAGGTCTACGGCGATGTGCAGGCGCAGGCACCAGAAGCCCACCGGCAGTTGTACTGGGAGCACCCCGAAGACCGTAAAAGCATCCGTATCATCTACCATGCCGAATCTAAAGCGACGATTGGCTTTAACCTGATGGGCGTACGCTACCGGCACCAGGTTTGTGAAAAATGGATGGAGGAGGCGACCCCGATTGAGGAAGTGCTACAGCAACTCTCTCTGGCTAATTTCGATCCGGAGTTCTACCAAACCTTTGAAAAGAAGGTCGTACAGCAATACAATCAACAAAATGGCACCCAGATCCAGTTAAAGAAAAAACGAAAATTGAAGCAGGTGCTGCGTTTTTTAGGTAGCTCGGGATGATTTTCTCCCTATAGCCATAGAGACACGGTATGCCTTGTCTCTATCCATTCTTAACAGGAATATAAATTCAAAAAATAACCTTTATGAATAGTATAGACCCAAGTATGTCCCTGACCGAAAGCCAGGCCCATGTGTCAATGAACTTTCGCCAGAAAATAGGAGCAGCCCTCAGTGGAATCGGCCTACTTATCCTGCTGATTAGCCTGTTTAACGTAGGCTTTAATAGCCAAAAAACTTTATTCTTGAGTTTATCGCTGGGTGGAATCACGCTGGGTACTCTATTCTACGCCTGGGGAACTTACGGTGGGAAAACGGCCGGTATCAAGAACGATGGGGTATGGTTCCGCTCTATGACCAGCCTGGGAGTTCTGGCCTGGATAAGTGGTGTTATTCTTACCGCTTTCTATGTATTTCTGTACTGGTTTCCGATTTATCTGGGACTAGGTGCAGATGGTTCTGAAAACACGGGTATGGTGGCTTTGTTTGACCCACTCAGCCAGATGATTAACGGTGGTCCGGCCAGCCAGTGGTTTATGTACGGCGCGCTGTATACGCTGGCTATCCTGGTGATGGGTATTAAGTTCATCTGGAAGTATCGGCACAACAAGTATCATATCCTGCGGACGATTTCGGTAATGTTCTTTCAGTTGGGTTTCGCTTTTTTAATCCCGGAATTACTGGTCCGGCTTAATAGTGAGCTGCCTTACAATGATTTTAAAAACATGTGGCCGCTGAACTACTATTTCTTCGATGGCTACCGGATCGAAGGCTACACCTCTACCGGTTGGATTGGTATGTTTATGCTTATCTTTGGTCTGGCCATGGTTTTTGTTATCTCGCCCGTACTGACCTATTTCTACGGTAAGCGTTGGTACTGTTCCTGGGTTTGTGGCTGCGGTGGCCTGGCAGAAACGGCCGGAGACCCCTATCGGCACCTGTCTGACAAGTCTTTAAAGGCCTGGAAAATTGAGCGCTGGATGGTCCACGGCGTATTGGTCTTTGTGGTCGCCATGACGACCGCAGTGGTGTACGGTTATTTCCACAATAACCCCGAGGGTTACTGGGTAACCAAAGAAGTTATTCTGGGGATCGTAATCGCCGTCTTTGGTGGTCTGGGACTACTCATGTGGTGGAAGCCCAGCTATCTGCAAGGCCTGAGCCAGCGTATCAAGAATATTATTTACATTATTCTGGGAGCTTTGGTTCTATTCACACTGGTCGCTTACTTCACGGGCAATTCAAATGTATTTTTTATTGGTAATTACCAACTGCGCTCCTGGTACGGATTCCTGATTGGTGCTGCCTTTTCGGGTGTGGTCGGGGTCGGTTTTTACCCCTTGATGGGTAATCGGGTCTGGTGCCGTTTTGGCTGTCCGATGGCCGCTATCCTGGGCATTCAGCAGCGCTTTTTTAGTCGTTTTCGCATCACGACCAATGGCGGGCAGTGTATTTCCTGCGGGAATTGCTCTACCTACTGCGAGATGGGGATCGATGTGCGGGCTTACGCCCAAAAAGGGCAGGATATCGTGCGCGCTTCTTGTGTCGGCTGTGGGATCTGTGCAGCGGTTTGTCCGCGCGGCGTACTGCGACTGGAAAATAGTACCAGCGATATCAAAAGTCGTGCGGATGAATTGAGAGTACTGCAGATCGATGAGCGGGGAGTGAAATTAGCCGATTAATTTTTTGGTACTTCGTGCAACGTCTTCTTTCCGATTTACGCCTTAGTAGTAAATCTCATTTTTGGAAACTAAGTAGGTTGCCCAAATAAGTCAGCACCTTATTACAGAATCAATATGGGCAACCTACTTATGCCATTTAGGAATGAAGAAGAACTGATCCGGGCCTGCATCGCTAAAAAGCGCCGCGCACAATTTGCCTTTTACGAACGATACAAGGGCCGCATGTATGCAATATGCCTGCGCTACGCCCGCAATGCCCCTCAGGCACAGGATTTTCTGCAGGAGGGTTTTGCCAAAGCCTTTACTGCCCTGCGACAGTATCGCTTTGAAGTGCCGGTAGAATACTGGCTACGACGCATCATGATCAATGCCTGCATTTCCGAACTTCGACGTAAAAAAGAACCGGTCAAGCGCAGTGTTCCCATTGAGGAAGTTTCACTCCGTGCAGAAGCACAGGAAACCCCCTCCCCTAATCTGCAGGGCTTATCTGCGAGGGCGACAACTTTATGTGCCACCTGTCACGTGATTGAAAAGGATGTAGATTTAACCGGTCCTTCCCTGGTCGGTATTACCGCCCGCCGGGAACAGCAGTGGCTCTACGACTTCACCCGTAATAGTGGGGATATGATCCAGTCTGGCGATCCACAGGCCCTGGAAGTCTGGGAAAATTGGCGCCCTACCCAGATGAACCATTTTGAACAGCTGGGAGATCAAGAGCTACATGATATCTACTATTACGTCGCCAATTGGGAGCTTAGCGATTAGACTTACGCTGTTGCTTTTCGAGCACGCCCATCCCAAATAGGGCAAAATCGTAGATCACCGGATCTTCGGGTCGGAAAGCCCGGAGATTCTCCGTTAATTCCAGTACCGCCTGCCAGTCGCGTTGCTTTCGAGTGAGCAAACCTAATTGACGGGCCACCCGATCCACGTGCACATCCAGCGGCATAAGTAGCTGATCGCTCCGGATTTGCTGCCAAAGGCCAAAATCAACGCCTTTGTTGTCCTGACGTACCATCCAGCGCAGGAACATATTCAGGCGCTTGCAACTCGACTTTCGGGCCGGTGTGGCGATGTGTTTGCGGGTACGTTGGGGCGCCTCGGGCAGCGCAAAAAAATATTCGTGGAAGCCGACCAGTGCCTTTTCAATCGTGGGGGCATCTTCCGGCAAAAATTGGGTGAAAGCCGTCTCCAGACTATCGTGCTGCCGGTAGTGCTGCTGTAAGAATTCCAGAAAATACAGGGTATCCGTTGCCTGAAAGGTACGGTGTTTGAAATTTAGAAAAGCTTCACGATCTTGCTCTTCGTGGTTTTTGATAAAATCGTAGGGCGCCCCGTCCATCAATTCGATGAGTTCGGTGGCTTTGTTGATAATGGTTTTGCGCTGGCCCCAGGCCAGGATAGCAGTCCAGAAGCCCATGATCTCGATATCCTGTAATTGGCTAAATTGATGAGGAATACAAATGGGATCGTCCTGAATGAAGCCGGGCCGATTAATGATATCGACCTGCTCATCGAGGAAAGCCTGTAATTTTTTCCGCGACTCCTTTTTAGGCACTCAATTAGCTTTTTTGGGATTGATAGACGGCCTTATTAAGCAGCCCCCATTTCTGAAAGCGATGCTCCAGCGAGACGCGCAGCACGCCCAGACCGTATTTGATACTACGCTTCAGATTAATGGAAGAAGCCTCCTCGAAGTATTTCGTCGGACAGGTCACTTCTCCGATATCAAAGCCCGCGTAAATAATTTGCGAAAGCATCTCATTATCGAAGACAAAATCGTCGTCATTAGCATTGAAGTTGATGGTCTCCAACACCTCTCTACTGAATGAACGGTAGCCCGTATGATACTCCGAGAGCTTATAATTGACCAGAATATTTTGCGTAAGCGTAAGGAAGCGATTCGCAATATATTTGTACATCGGCATTCCTCCCTTCAGTGCGCCTTTTCCCAGAATACGAGACCCCAGTACGACCGGATAGAGATCATCGCCAATGATATTCACCATAGCCGGAATGAGCTTGGGCGTATATTGATAATCGGGATGCAGCATGATTACAATATCCGCACCAATGGCCAGGGCCTTATTATAGAGTGATTTCTGATTACCACCGTAACCTTTGTTCTGCTCGTGGGCAATGACGTGCTGGATACCCAGTTTTCTGGCCAGCGCAACGGTATTATCCTTACTGGCGTCATCACAAAGAATGACCTCGTCCACCAGATCAAAGGGAATTTCCCGGTAGGTTTTTTCCAGGGTCAGTGCGGCATTATAAGCGGGTAATACCACGACGACCTTTTTTCCATTGTACATGTGCTTCCTGTTTTGTGGGGCAAATATAAGGCTTTCGTGGCAGGATTGACGACTTGCCCGGAAATTAGTAGGCTTTTGTACCTTTACGGAAAAACTATGTCATTAATCAATGGGAAACGGAGCCAGCAGGTTCTACTGGCCCTGGGTTTGATTTTTGTTATTCTCTGGGTAATTGGAAAGTTCGTGGCGGAAGATTGGCTGGCTACTTATTACGTAGATATGTTCGGGGCAATCGGCTTTTTGATGCTGGCCTACCTGGGACTATCCAGTGCTAATCAAAAGGTAAAGCCCCCCAATAAGGAAGAGGAGTAACAAGTCAACATTCCAACTTTCGACAATTGCCTTTACACTAGATCGGCGATATTGCCTTGTATAAACTGCCCTAGCTTGGATACGTAATCCTTACTAAAATCGAATTGAATGCCAGCTGCTTCGTAAATCTCCGTAACGGAGCGCGTATAGCCCAGGCTTAAAGCGCTGGTATATGCGGCTATCGCCTGCTCTGGCGACTGGTGGTACTTTCGCCACAAGGCGATGGCGCCCAACTGTGCAAAACCGTATTCAATATAGTAGAACGGTACTTCAAAGATATGCAGCTGCTTTAGCCAAAGGTTGGACAGATATTTTTCAAGTCCGGCGTTTTCTAAAACCTCCGGTGTGAATTCTTGCAGAATAGCTAACCATTGTTCCCGGCGTTCGAGACGCGAATGCCCGGGGTTGGTATATAACCAATGCTGAAACTTATCGATGGTGGCAATCCAGGGTAATACTTTTATGACCATCTCCATCTGCAACAATTTGGCTCTTTGTAGGTCATCTTGCTGGTCAAAAATAGTATTCCAATGCTCCATAGTAAACAACTCCATGGTCATGGCGGCCAACTCCGATATTTCAGAGGGGAACTGGCGGGTAGCGGCAATCTCCAGGTCACGAGTTAAGTAGGCGTGGATGGCGTGACCACTTTCGTGCATCAGGGTACGCAGGTCGCTAACCGAAGAAGTAGCATTCATAAAAATAAAGGGCAGGCCCGTTTCGTGTAAGGGCATATTGTAGCCCCCGGGACGCTTACCCGGCCGGGAATCCAGGTCCAGATGACCCAGGTTTTTCATCTTTTCGATCACCTGTCCAAACTCGGGATGTACCTGATTGAGGCAATGGACTGATTTATCGACCAGTTCGTCACTATCTTTGAATGGGCGCAGCACTTCTCTGCCCTGGGTATCGATATTCAGATCATAAGGACGCAGACTGTCCAGCTGCAAAGAATCTTTACGCGTCTGATAAATGGTATTCAGGATTGGTAAAATCTCCTGGCTAATAGATTCGTGAAAATCAAAACAATCTTCGGGGGTATAATCAAAGCGTTCCAGCGATTTGAAAGCATAATCCCGATAATTATCAAAACCAGCGTTGAGTGCGATTTGATGTCTTTTGATCAGCAAGCTATCGAATATATCTTCCAGCTCTTCGGTATCCTGAAAAATGCGCTGATTAATCTTGTGGTACACTTGTCGGCGGATATTGCGGTCCCTTTCTTCCAGGAGCGTACTCGCTTTTTGCAAGGTAAGCTGCTGACCATCGAGCCCAATGGTCATCTGTGATAAGATACGACCGAATTCCTTAGATTGGAGTTGTACTTCTTTTTGCAGTTCTACATTTTCGGTGGAGAAGAGGGCTACCGCATTTTTAATTTTGCGGCGATAAGTACCGTAGGTTTCGGTATCTAAATCTTCGAAGAAAGGACAGTTCACGAGCCGTATGTTTAGCTCGTTCTCCAGAGCTGCGACACGAGGAGATATCTCCTGGACAAACTGGCTGAAGGCCTGAGCCGCCCCGTCATCCTTACTATCGCAGGTAACCCGGATATAGCGCCAGGCGAATTCTTCGCTCAGGCGCGCATCCAGCTTACTCTTGTCTTGGATCCATAGCCTTAGATCGGCCATCGACAATAGAGGACGATTACGCAGATCATTAAATACCGGCTGGAGATTCTCCCAGCGGATCGAGTTGGTCGTATTTTGCTCTGGAGTCGATTGTAGCTCCTGGAGCGATTGCTGTACACCCATAGTTTTTTTCTTGACTAAACGTCCGGGATTTACTTTCGTAAAACCCTATGTAATACAGTAAAGGGGGCTTTCAATAAGATGCCAGCAAACTACCGTCGTCTGTATTTCCCTGGCTATGATTCGATTTGTTTATTCTTCTTCATCCGTTGTAGTGTCTTGTGCAAATAAATCGTGCTCTTTCATAAAAGCAAACCATTTGATCACCTTTTTGATATCTCCGGTATGTACTCGATTTTCATCAAAAGTTGGAAGAACATCCATGAAGTACTCACGTATTTCTTCACTAGGTGCATTGGGAGATACCGGCGGGTTGTCTTCGTATTGCTCCAGCATATTCTGAAAAACATTCTTCAATTCGGTAGATTCTCCATCGTCGGTATAAATCGCGATAGATTCTAAGGGGGTGAATTGATGTCTGCGACTGGAGACAAATTTGCGTTTACCTTCAACAAAATCTTCGATAATCAATCCATTACTACGACTAGCAACCAGGCGATAAACACCGGGAAGTCCGCTTACAGATAAGTAATCCTTGAGATTCATAAGTTCTTTTTTAACGTTCGGCGCTAAATTAAGAACATTATCAGGTAAGACCCTACTTTAATGCTTAAAATAGAAAAAATAGTAGGTATGTAGATTGTAATTGTAGTAGCTCTCTTTACAAAGATAAGATTTTTTTTGTCGGGATCAAAAAAAATCTTATCCGGGTACTGCTTTAATTAATACGAAATGAGATAGGCTATTTTTTCTTTAAGTTCATCCAGCGGTAAGTACTGATCTTCCAGTGCTTTGGCAAAGGGGATAGGCGTATCCATTGCCCCTACCCGACTTACGGGCCCATCCAGCAACTCAAAGCAATGCTCACTGATGTAGGCCGCAATCTCCCCTCCGATTCCTCCCGTCAGGTTATCCTCGTGCAGGATGAGTACCTTATTCGTTTTTGCTACACTTGTCTCGATGCTTGCCCAGTCAATTGGGCTTAGACTGCGCAAGTCGATAATCTCTATATCCTCCTCCAGTTCTGCACGAGCTTCTATAGCCCAGTGCACCCCCATTCCATAGGTAATGATACTCAACGCAGTACCTTCCCGAACGATCCGTGCTTCTCCGATGGGAAGCGTATAGTAATCTTCCGGTACGGGTTCCGAGATACTGCGGTATAGTGCTTTGTGCTCAAAGAACAAGACCGGATTAGGGTCTTCAAAGGCGGCCAGTAGTAAACCCTTTGCTTCGGCAGGGGTAGCGGGATACAATAGCTTTAACCCCGGCACGTGGAAAAACCAGGCTTCGTTGGTCTGAGAGTGAAAAGGTCCGGCCCCCACTCCTGCCCCCGAAGGCATGCGAATTACTACGTCGGCCTGCTGCCCCCAGCGGTAGTGCAGCTTCGCCAGGTTATTCACGATCTGATTAAACCCACAGGTGACAAAATCGGCAAACTGCATTTCCACCATTGACTTGTAACCTTTCAGACTTAACCCCAGGGCGACGCCCACAATTGCGCTTTCGCACAAAGGAGTGTTGCGCACCCGCTCTTTGCCGAATTGCTGAACAAAACCCTCCGTAATCTTAAACACCCCACCGTAATCGGCAATGTCCTGTCCCATTAATATCAGGTTTTCGTGGCGCTCCATCGCTTGCCACAAGCCTTCCGAAATGGCATCTACCATTCTTTTATCACGGCTCGCCCCCGAGGGCGGGGTCACCGTCCATTTGGCCGGCGCGTAAACATCAGCTAATTCGGTTTCCAGTTTTGCTTCAACGGCCGCTTCGGCGTCGGCTGCTTTCCACTCTTTATCAATATCCGCTTTTATCGACTTCTTCAATTTTTCTATCTTCTTTTCGCTCAGCACCCCCTCTTCCAGCAAATAGGTTTCATAATTGGAAATGGGATCCTTCAGGGCCCAGAGTTCCATCAGGTCATCGGGCACGTATTTAGTTCCCGAAGCTTCTTCGTGGCCCCGCATGCGGAAGGTCATACACTCTACCAGCACCGGTTCGGGCTTCTCCCGCATTTCGCGGGCTAAATTGGATAGCGTGCGGTGTACTTCTAGGATATTGTTGCCGTCGATGGTCAAAGCGCGCATACCATAACCGATCCCCCGGTCCGAAAGCCGTTCGCAGCGGTACTGCTCATTTACCGGCGTGGACAAACCGTAACCGTTATTCTCAATAATAAAGATAACCGGTAATTCCCAGACCGCCGCCACGTTTAGCGCCTCGTGAAATTCTCCTTCGCTGGTAGCACCATCACCTGTAAAAGCCAGGCTCACTTTGGGCTCACCGGCTAATAAATGAGCCAGACCTACTCCACTAGCCAGGGATAGCTGAGGTCCCAAATGGGAAATCATACCTATGATATTATACTCGGGAGCCCCAAAATGGAAAGAACGGTCCCGCCCCTTAGTGAAACCACTGGCTTTGCCCTGCCACTGGGCAAAAAGCCGCCGTAAGGGCACCTGCCGACCAGTAAAAACCCCCAGATTCCGATGCATGGTAAACAACATTTCTTCCTCCTCCAGTGCCAGCGCAGCCCCAACGGAGATGGCTTCCTGGCCAATACCTGAAAACCACTTGCTGATTTTCCCCTGCCGCAGCAGTTTGAGCATCTTCTCTTCAATTAAGCGGGGATGCAACAAGGCTCCGTAAAGCGACAATAAATCCTCGTCTGTATAATTTTGGCGATCGTAATTCGTGGTAGTTAGGGTGGCCATTGGTCAATTGGTGGTTTGGTGATTTGATGGATTCCCGAATTGGCCTAAATATAAAGAACTTGTCTAACAATTGCTGCGATAGCGCAAAATTAGACCTTTGTCGGATTTTATATAGCTTTACGAGTAAAACGCTTGCCATGAAAAGATTACACCTGCTCGCTACGCTGCTACTCTTTACTTTTTGCCTACCGGCCCAGGAAGCGCTTATCATCAGCGCTCCACAACTTCTGGAAAAAAGCATCACGTACCACGATCCGGACGGCAACTGGGGCCAGCAAAGCCTGCAATGGCGTTTTTACGAAAGTAGACCCGACAACAGCTACCGCATCTCCGATATGTACTGGAATCCGCAACAAGATGTCTTTCAACTTACTCAGCAAATAGGACGCGATCAGTTGTACCGGGCAGTAGAAAAAGGGGCCTGTACCTCAAAGATCAATGGCTTTAGCGAGATTTCAGCAGAGCGGCAAGAAAAATATCGCCTCAACTGCGAGCGCAATACCATGTACCGAAATTATTACACCTACCTTTGGGGCTTACCCATGAAACTCAAAGACCCGGGAACGGTAATTGATCCACAGGTCAAACAAAAAGATTTCTTTGGAAAGGAGCTCTACGAAATTCGAGTCACCTACGAAGCGGAGGTAGGAGCTGATATCTGGTACTTCTATTTTGATCCCGGAGATTTCTCCCTGCAAGGCTATCGCTTCTACCACGATGAAGCCAAAAATGACGGAGAATATATCCTCCTGGATGGAGAGGTAAGAATTGATGGCTTGCGTATCCCAGCGCAGCGTACCTGGTACACCCATCAGGAAGATCGCCTATTGGGTACCGACGAATTAGTGCTCATGCAACACTAAATGAAAGGTCACCACCTGACATGACATCCATCATTGTTCCCCCGGGTAGCCCGTGGTAGCTTGCTTCGTGTATTAAATACAATATCCAAGCAAAAATCACATGAAAGCACCAATTATCACCCTAATCATTACGCTTTCCGCTTTTGCCCTCAGCGCCCAGGAAAAACCACCGACTTTATCACTCCAACCCTATGGGTTTGTGCGCATGAACGCCACGCTAGACTTCCAGGAAATGGGTAATAGCGACCTTTTCCGGCCGGCTCTGATTCCCATCGAGCCCACCTCCAGCAAAGCGCCACACCTTTTTCTAAGTGCCAAGCAATCACGCCTTGGTCTAAAAATAGAAAAGGATGTGCAAGGACAGCGTATTCAGGGGCGAATAGAAGGCGATTTTCATAGTAATGCCAACCAGACTGGCGGCCTGATACGCTTGCGACATGCTTATTTTCAATATCAAGGCTGGACCATCGGTCAGACCTGGTCAAATTTTTACGATATCCAGTCCCGTGCTAAAATTGTGGATTTTGAAGGGGCGAATAGTGAGGCACTCTATCGAGTACCGCAGCTGCGCTACACCTTTAAGCGACCACAACAGGAAATTAGCCTGTCGCTGGAGCACCCCACCGAGCAGATTACCACCACCGATGAAGTACAAGTCAGTAAACAGCTGTTACCAGATTTGGTAGCAGCCTGGAAATTTCGTTGGGGAAAGGACAATTTTATCAAGGTAGCCGCACTGACCCGTCAGCTGCGCTACGGGCGCCCGGCGAACGACCAACCGGAAGCCATGGAGCTGGCTTCGCTCTGGGCGGGCGGCATGATGGCTTCCGCCAAAATAAAGACTACGGCTAGTGATTATCTAAAAATGCAGGTCATTGGTGGAAAAGGGTTGGCCCGGTATATTCGTGGTGTCCGAAACCTGGGCTACGACGCCATCTGCCTGGATGAGTGTAACGAGCTGGAAGCCATCGGAATCCTGGGTAGCTTTTTGGCTTACGAGCACCACTGGTCCGAAAACTGGTCCTCTACCCTAGTATTAGGCGGCGTGGATATCCGGCAGGTCGATGCATTCGAAGCGGATGATTTGGATTATTGCATCTACGGCTCTGGTAATCTCTTTTTTGAACCGGCATCAGACCTATCCGTAGGATTAGAATATTTGCACGGCGAGAAAAGAGAAGTATCTGGACGTAGTGGTCAGGCTCATCGGCTGCAAATGGCTGCTACCTTGCGTTTTTAGTAGGCACTATTGATACAGCTTCTGCCAGCCCGGAAAGGAATAAGTGGTGCGCCCGCCGATCTTTTCAATTTCCACACTACTACCGTCGGGGGCTTTGGCATCCGCGTCTCGCCATTGCCAGAGCCAATCTTCGGGATAATCTTTATAATAGGCGTTGCGATCTACGGCGTAACGGATCACTTCCTGCATCTTGGCGTAAATCGCTTTGCGTTTTTTAGTGGGAATAGCACTAACGACCGAAGCGGGATGTACTTTGGTCTGGTAGCAAACCTCATCTGCGTAGAGGTTCCCCATGCCCGCTAGGTACTTTTGGTTGAGTAGAAAGCCTTTGATACTACCCTTCTTCTTTTTGGTGAGCACCAGAAAGTCTTCTTCACTCAACTCCAGTACATCGGGGCCCAGCTTAATCTCCTCGATATACGCCTCGCGATCTTCCAGATATAAAATACGGGCAAATTTGCGCGGGCAGTCAAATCCCAGCTTAAAATCATTATCAAACTGAAAGACAAAGCGCTCGTATTTACTGCGGTCCACCTCATCTGCGTAGTAGTTCAGATCACCGGTCATACCAAAATGTAGTAGTACATCGTGGCCATTATCCAGACGGGCAAACAGATATTTCCCCCGGCGGTAACTACCGGTAAAAGTACGCCCCTGCGTCAGCTGTTCGAAAGCCGTACCCGACATATTTCGGATAATCTTGTCATCAAAAACCGTGGTACGGGCAATCTTCTGGTGGAGCGCCGACTCGTCAAAGTAGCGCTTAAAAGTATTTACCTCAGGTAATTCCGGCATTAAGCAGCATATTTTTTATAGACTCCATCAATGGCATCGGCTAGTTTGCGGTCTTTATCGGTAACCACATTACCTGCATCGTGGGTGCTCAGGGCAAAAGATACGGTATTATAGACATTGGTCCACTCAGGATGGTGCGCCTGCTGTTCGGCGTGAAAAGCTACCTCCGTCATAAAGGCAAAAGCCTGAATAAAATTATCAAATTCAAAAGTCGCTTTAAGCTGGTTGTTTTCTTCTTTCCACATAGTTTCGTTTCGTGGTTTGATGGTTTAATGATTTAGTAAATGGACAGAAAAGCAGGCGAAATCACATGACCACACGACCACACGATTACAGCCAGTCATCCCAATCGTTCTGATCGGAAGCTTTCTTGCTGCCATCTTCATTATCGAAACTCCAATTGTAGCCATCAAGTTCAGTCAATGAGCCTTTTAATAGTTGTATGCAGTGGTTGATATCCGATTTGCTGGCCATCTCGATGGTCTGGTGAATGTGGCGCAGAGGGATAGAAACGGCTCCTGCGATAACGCCTTTGCGAGCAAAGCGCTGTAAGTTACCGGTATCGGTTCCGCCTTTCGGCAAAATCTCCAGCTGCCAGGGAATATCGTGGCGGTCGGCGACCTGTTTCATGTAATTGACCATGCGGTAATCGCAGATCACACTACCGTCCATGACCTTAATGGCAGCGCCCTTACCCATGCGCGTGACCATATCCTGGGCATTCGCACCGGGCACGTCAAAGGCAATGGTCACGTCCAGGCCAAAGCCGAAGTCGGGCTCAATGTGGTTGGCTGCCGTGGCGGCACCCCGCAGGCCTACTTCCTCCTGCACCGTAAAGACGCCGTATATATCGTAGGGTACTTCCTCGTCCTTCAGCTCGCGTAATACTTCCAGTAAGATGAACACCGAGACGCGATTATCCATCGATTTTCCATTGACGCTATAGCCATTATCCATCAAATCCCCCTTGCGAGTGATGGGGTCCCCTATGGAGATTAATTCTTTTACCTGCTCTTTGGGCAGACCAAGATCAATAAAATAGTCGTTTAAAGGAACGGGTTTGTTGCGCTCCTCGGGGGTCATGATGTGGATGGGCTTACTGCCCATTACCCCTAATAAATCCTTTTTACCGTGCACTATAACGCGCTGTGAAGTCAGAGTCTTGGGATCAAAGCCGCCGATGGGCTGAAAGCGAACGAAGCCTTCATCATCGATATGCGAAACAATGAAGCCAATTTCGTCCATATGGGCAGCGACCATAACTTTTTTGGCCTGTTTGCCCTTTTTGAATGCGACCAGGTTACCCATGGGGTCGGTATATACTTTATCTACCAGGCCTTTGAGTTCCTGCCCGATTCGTGCTCGGATGGCTTGTTCACGTCCTGAGGTTCCGGGGGTTTCGCAGAGGGCTTTGAGTAAGGAAAAATTGATATCCGTTGAGTTCATTGACTGAAATTTTATGGAGCAATATCAAATATTTTTTTTGAAAAATTAAATTTCCGGCGATCCTGTCGTTCATTCCTTTGTAATTCTTAACAAAAAATGACGATTTTGGCCCTTTAGAAAGAAAAACCACTATGTCACTGATCAAAAAATTAGCAGGAGAGACCGCCATCTACGGACTCAGTAGTATACTGGGCCGCCTGCTCAACTATGTGATCATGACACCGCTGCTCACGCGGGTATTTGTCGACGGGGAATATGGCGTTGTCTCCGACATGTACGCCACCGCCGCCATCCTTATGGTATTATTTACCTACCGAATGGAGACCGCCTTCTTCCGATTCGGTAAAGAAAAGGAAGACCTGAACCGGGTTTTTTCCAGTAGCAGCATCTTTTTGGCGGGTACAACTTTAGCCCTGGTTATCCTGCTGCTGATCTTTTCCGAGCCGATTGCCCGGCTATTAGAATACCCGGGCAAAGGCTACTATTTCCGTTACTTTGCCATCATTTTGGGGGCAGACACCTTATCGGCCATCCCCTTTGCCCGTCTGCGATTGATTAATCGCCCTCTGGTATTTGCGGCCATTCGAATGATCAATATTATTGTCAACCTACTTTTGATCCTTTTTTTCCTACTGTATTGCCCCTACCTGGAAGAAAGCGGCTGGCCCATTGACTGGTTCTACGATGGTAGCGATCAGATTAAATACGTTTTTATCTCAAATCTGATCGCCAGCCTGGTGATGTGGCTCTGCCTTTTACCTTCTTATTTTAGAGTAAAAATCGTTTTTGACTGGGAGCTGGTCAAAAAGATGCTGCGCTACGCCAGTCCATTGGTTCTGGCGGGCTTCGCCGGCGTGATCAACCAGATGGTAGGCATACCCTTTATCAAATACCTGGGGCCGGCCGAAGACAATATGGGCCTGGTGGGTCAGTACGGCGCAGCCATAAAAATCCCAGTGCTCATGACCCTTTTCACCCAGGCTTTCAACTACGCCGCCGAGCCCTTTTTCTTCCGCAATGCGGAGCGTTCGGACGCCCGGGAAATCTACGGGCAGGTAGCCCAGGCCTTTACTATTGTGGGCTGTCTGGCTTTCTTAGGGATATTGCTCTATCTCGATCTGATTCAGTACTTATTGGGAGAAGATCTGCGGCAGGGGCTGGGTATTATCCCCATCATGTTACTGGCCTATTTATTTTTAGGCTTATTCTACAACTTTTCAATCTGGTACAAGCTACAGGACCGAACGATGGTCGGCGGTTTGATTGGCGTAGGGGGTATGGTGATCACTTTGATCCTGAATACGATCCTGGTGCCGCAAATTGGCATCTACGGCCCCGCCTGGGCCGCCCTGGCCTGCTACGGTTTTATGGCCTGGCTGACTTACCAATCCGGTCAGGTCAACTACAAAATTGATTACCCCATCCTCAAGATGGTACTGTACATCGCCGTGGTGCTCTGTGGTTATTTTCTCAGCGATACCGGCAAGCAATTCTATGGTGACTATCTCTGGATCATATTAAGTGTCAACACCCTCATTCTTGGATTATGTCTACTTGGCTTTTACTACATTGACCGGTCTTTATTCAAAAAAATCATCCTCGCCTTCAAAAACGGCCTGCAGCGGCTCCGCCGCCGCAAATCATAGGGAAGCTTCCAGACGAATATTACAGGCATACAGCCCATGCCGATTTTCACCGACTTCAAAGCGCACCCTGGCCTTATCGTATACCTCGGTCTGTAAGTGTTTCTTTTTGAAAAAGAATTCTTCGCGCGTTTTAGGGTCCCGGATATAACCATACCCCTTCTGCTCCAAATAATACTGTACGATTCCTTTTCTCATTTCTTCTAATCCTGTTTTTTATTCCGTCCCTTTCATTTGACTTGATCAATATTTGAGACAAGGCCTGCCTTGTCTTTACATTTGTTCGAACGATTTACTTAGCAAAGCTCCAAATTTTATCTTTACTTAGCTTTCAATACTCAGAAAGCTTGATTTTATTTGCAATCTTTGTAGGATTGAATCGACCACGCAACAACTGTCATAAGATATGAAATTCCCAAAAACGGTACCAGTTCAAGAAATTGCCGAAAAAATCAATGCTACCCTCATTGGTAAGAAAGACAATCAGGCAAAGGGGATCAACGAAATTCATCACGTAGAAGAGGGCGATATTACCTTTGTCGACGTCAAGAAATACTTCAATAAATCGCTAAAGTCGGCGGCTACCATCATTATCCTTAATGAAAAAGTAAGCGCGCCGAAAGGAAAAACCTTACTGCTTTGTGATGATCCTTTTTCGGCTTACAATACAATCGTGCAGACCTATCGTCCTTTCCGGCCACTCCGTACAGCCATTGATGCTTCCGCAAAAATAGATCCCAGCTCCGTTATCGAGCCCAATGCCGTCATTGGCCCCGAGGTAGTTATTGGTAAAAACTGCCACATTCAGGCCAATGTCACCATCGCTGAGCACACAATCATCGGAGATGATGTGACTATCCAATCCGGTGCCATTATTGGCACCGAGGCTTTTTATTATAAGCGTAGCCCGGAAGGCTTTACCAAATGGCGCTCCGGCGGGCGCGTCATCATCCAGGATGGCGTAGACGTCGGCCCCGGCTGCACCATTAATAAAGGGGTATCCAGCGATACCATTATCGGTGCCGGCACTAAGATGGATGCTCAGGTACATATCGGCCACGATGTAGTAGTAGGTGAGCGCTGCCTGCTCGCCGGACAGGTGGGCATTGGGGGTAATACCACAGTGGGTAACGACGTCATCATGTACGGCCAGGTGGGCGTCGCACAGAACCTGAATATTGAAAACGGGGTAGTGATCCTGGCCAAATCGGGTGTTTCTAAGAACCTGAAAGCGGGTAAAACCTATTTTGGCTATCCTGCCGCTGAGGCCCGTATGGCCTACAAAGAACTGGCGGCACTGCGCCATCTGCCGGAGTTTCTTTCCGACTATTATAAATAATTAGCGGCGCCGACCAATCACACTTAACATCCGTCCCGTTTTTCCCTTTTCTTTCCGGTAGGAAAAGAATAAGTCATTATTCGTATAGGTCGAATAAGGGCTCACTTCAATATTTTTGGACGAAAGCCCCGCCGCCAATAATTGCGAACGATTTGCCTGCTTGAGATCAACCAGAAATTTTCCCTTGCCCGCTTCCCATTCCTTAAAATCCTGGGCAAAGTGATCCGCCACGTCGGCATCGACCTCAAAACTACACTCGTCAATACAGGGGCCAATGTAAGCGTAGCAGTCGGCTGGCCTTACGGCAAAATGCTGCCCCATCGTTTGTAGCGTCTTGCGCAGGATGCCCGCAACCGTTCCCCGCCAACCCGCATGCACCGCTGCGCAGACCTGCTGCTGAGGATCATAGATCAATATGGGGGTACAATCAGCAATGGTGACACTGAGTAACAGGTCTTCTTTTTGGGTCACCAGCGCATCGTAACCCTCGTATTGACCAGGTTCCTCGACCACCAATACTTGATCGCCGTGTACCTGGTAACTACCGGCCGTTTGCGCTTCGGAAAATCCCAGGCGATGGAAGAATTCGCTCCGATTCTTCTTTACTACTTCGGGATCGTCCTTTGTGAACAGACCCAAATTTTGACTTTGATAAGGAGCAGAACTGTATCCACCCAGGCGGGTACTTTGAACGGCAATGATCGCAGGGTGATTTCGGAAAATATGAGGCCTTAGGTATATTTTAGGTAACAATTCGGGCATTTATTACATTTTTAGTGAGATAAAATGGGTGACTTTACTCTTACAAACTGTAAAGTAATATCAAAATGGTAGATTATAGAGAATATATTGTTATGGATCCCAACAAGCGATTTGGCAAACCCTGTATTTCAGGAACACGTATCGCAGTATTTGATGTATTGAACTGGCTAGCCAATGGCATGACTAAAGAGGATATACAGCAAGATTTTCCAGAGTTAAATGAAAAACAAATCTTGGCCTGTTTAGCTTATGCAGCAGATAGGGAACATAAAACCCGGGCCGCGGCATGAATTTGTTATTTGATCAAAATATTTCTTTCAGAATTCTCAAAAAAATTGAACTTGCATTTCCATATGCACAACAGGTTCGACGATTGGGATTGGAGAATGCTACAGATTTGGAAATCTGGAAATACGCAAAAGAGAAGCAATTGATGCCATTTTAAGCCTTACTATCCCTCTAAAGCATCAGTAATTAACTTACAGTTTACATACGTAGCTTACCTTTAGGCCTTAAGTAATGATAAAAAATAACTCCCTCACTTTGTGCACGTCACTTTTGGGCTTATACTTCGTTAAAAAGCCTCGCCGACGCGCTGCGTCGCCTACTTTTTTTGCCTCGGCTGGTCACAAAATCGCCAGTGCAAAATCGGGAACTTATCCTTTCATCATTACTGAGGTGAACTAATCAGCAATAAACACACTACCTGTATGGAATTCTATCTGATCATCGTCGTACTCCTCTTTGTACTGGCTATTTCAGACCTCATTGTCGGGGTAAGTAACGATGCCGTTAACTTCCTCAACTCCGCAATTGGCTCTCGCGTTGCCAATTGGCGCACGATCATGATCGTAGCCAGTGTAGGGATTGTCCTGGGGGCTACTTTTGCCAGTGGTATGATGGAGGTGGCCCGCAAGGGGATTTTCAATCCACAGTATTTTGTTTTTGCGGAAGTGATGATCATTTTTCTATCGGTCATGCTGACGGATATCATTCTGCTCGACCTCTTCAACACCTTTGGGATGCCTACCTCCACTACGGTATCTATTGTTTTTGAGCTCTTAGGAGCTGCCGTATCCGTAGCCGCTATCAAAGTCATGAGCAATGGCGAGGGCCTGAGTGCTCTGAGTACCTATATTAACTCAGAAAGTGCACTTAAGATCATTATCGGTATCTTTCTATCGGTGGGGGTTGCCTTTACCGTAGGTGCGATTATTCAATACGTTACCCGCCTACTCTTCACCTTCAATTACGAAAAAAAGATGAAATGGGTCGGTGTCGTTTGGTCCGGGATCGCCCTGGCCGCCCTGAGCTATTTCCTGCTGATTAAAGGTTTAAAAGGGGCCTCTTTTGTACCAGCTGCCTTCAAACAATGGACCGTAGAAAATACCTTTATGCTGCTCGTGATTGCCGCCGTGGCAATGACCGTCTTATCCTTGATACTCCATTATTTAAAAATAAATGTTCTGCGCATCGTGGTGTTGGTAGGCACTTTTGCCCTGGCTATGGCCTTTGCGGGGAATGACCTGGTCAACTTCATTGGAGTACCCCTGGCGGGCTTTGAGTCTTATAATACCTGGCAGGCCTCCGGCACCGAAGCCAATAACTTGTTGATGGAATCGCTGGCTGTCAAATACCCCGCTAAGACCTATATGCTTTTAATTGCGGGTGGAATAATGGTCCTTACGCTTTGGTTCTCCAAAAAAGCACGCTCCGTTACCGAGACGGAAGTAAACCTGGGCCGCCAGGCCGATGGTCTGGAGCGATTCGACTCTAACCTGCTGTCGAGAAGTATCGTCCGCGGGGTGATGGGCCTTTTCCGGAAGACTAGTAGCTCTTTGCCGAAAGGCGCCAAAGAAAAGATAAGTGAAGCTTTCAGCCCCAAGGAAGAAAGAGAGCTCAATCCGCCCGCTTTCGACCTGGTAAGGGCTTCGGTCAACCTGACGGTGGCCAGTATACTGATCGCCATCGCTACCTCTATGAAATTGCCCTTATCTACTACCTACGTTTCCTTCATGGTAGCCATGGGTACTTCCCTGTCGGACCGGGCCTGGGGACGCGATAGTGCCGTCTACCGAGTAGCCGGTGTACTTAACGTCATCGGCGGCTGGTTCATGACCGCCTTTATTGCCTTCTCCGTTTCCGCCCTATTTGCTTATCTCATCTCTACCTTCGGGGGCTGGGCCATTGTCGTCATTGTCCTTTTTGCGGTATTATTTATTACCAATACCTTCTTATACCATCGCCGCCAGGCTAAATCTCAGAAAAAGCTATCGGCGGCACAGTCCCGGGTGGAAAGGGTTCCCGCCAAAACCATTATCGACGATACGGCAAAAACAGTCGTCAATAGCCTGGAGTCCATCCGCACTGCCTACCGGGCCAGTATTGATGGCCTGACCGCCGAAAACAGAAAACGTCTTCAAGAGGTCCGCGAAGCAATGAAAGGGCTAGCCGAAAGTAACGAAGAGTTTAAATATACCTTCCACGGCAGTATCCAGCGCATCTCTGAAGAGATGGCCGAAGGAAGCCGCTCCTACCTGCTAGCCTACGATTTGCAACAAGATATCATCCAGTCGGCTGAGCTCATTACCAACTCCATTAAAAGCCACGTGGAAGATGTACTTATGCCGCTGACTACTACTCAAACTGCTGAACTCAAGCAGATTGCCGAAGACGTTGATGCCTTTCTGGAAAAAAGTGCGGAGATTATTCGCTCTCGAAATTATACCGGCTATGAAGAACTGATGAATAGCCAACGTCCCATTTTTATCAAGATTGACAATCTTCTCGCTACTCAGTCCCGGGGTATTCGCGAAGAAGGCTACAGCGCCCGGAATAGTATGCTCTTTTTTAGTATCCTGCTGGAGACCAAAGATTTGATTGCCGACTCTACGGCTTTCGTAAGGCTGTACTACGCCGTAGACCACGAATTGACTCTGGAAGATCCCTTCATCCTCGTTAATAAGACGCATGGAAAAGGATAAACTAGGCGATCAACTCTTCAACTGGCCACACAGCCGGGCAGCTCATTTACTTCGGGAAGAGGTACAGATTTGGCAAGCCATCCCTAAAATTGCGGAGTACATTCAGCAATTGATCCCGGAGCTGCCTGACAGCTATCAGGAAATCAAACCTGGCGTCTGGCTTGGACCCAATACCGAAGTTGCCCCGACGGCGATAATACAGGGCCCCGCCATTATTGGCGCCCGTTGTCAGATCCGACACAATGCCTTTGTGCGCAAGCATATTATCTGTGGTGATGGAGTCGTTATTGGCAATGCCAGTGAGGTGAAAAACGCGATCCTCTTTGATCAGGTTCAGATTCCCCATTTTAATTACGTGGGTGATTCCATTTTGGGTTATAAAGCCCATCTGGGTGCCGGTGCCATCCTTTCCAATTATAAAGCGCAGGGCGATGAGATCCACCTACAGCTCGGCCAGCAAAAAACGGGTAGCGGTCTGCGAAAATTTGGCGCCCTGCTGGGGGACGAAGCAGAGATTGGCGCTAATGCCGTCTTATTCCCAGGTACCATCATAGGTCGAAGAGCCATTATTTATCCACTCAGCCCAGTCAGAGGTACGATTCCGGCCGATACGATCCTAAAGAACGACGGCCGACAGTACCCACGCCGCTAAGCAAAAGCGATTACTGTTGCCAACCATATTCGTCAATCAACTGGGCAATTACGCCCGTCCAACCCGTTTGGTGAGAGGCGCCTAAGCCCCGCCCGTTATCTCCGTGGAAGTACTCAAAAAATAAAATGAGATCCTGAAAGTGCGGATCATCCCGGTATAGATCGATCTGATCGTTGACCGGCCGCTCCCCGGCTTCATTTTTTCTGAAAATAGAAATGAGCATCCTTGATATCTTATCGGCGATCGTACCCAGGGTCTGCAGCTGCCCCGTATCGGCCGGGAACTCTACCTGCAGGGTTTCTCCGTAGTAACTATCAAATTCCCGCAGGGCATCCAGTAAGATATAATTCATCGGAAACCAGACCGGGCCCCGCCAGTTGGAGTTCCCCCCGTACATAGTGGTCGTTGATTCTCCCGGCTCGTAGGCAATACTGAATTCCTCCCCTTTAATCGAAAAGGTATAGGGCGTCTCGTGCTTTTTCGACAGGGAGCGAATCCCCCAGGGCGATAGGAACTCTTTTTCATCCAATAGAGCGTGTAGCATTTTGATCAGTCGCTGGCGCGGCAACAATGACAATAAGACATCGTCCCCTTCCTTGAATTCTTCCATTACAGCGTACAGCCCATTCTGCATCCGGTAGTTCCTAAGCCAAACCATCCGCTCCTTAAAATTAGGTACGGCGTCTAATCGCTCTTCTTCAATGAGCAGCGTGGCAAAGAAAGAGGTTAACCCAACCAGAGAACGAATCTTCAAAGGAATAAAAGCTTCCTCATCGGGCAGGACCAGGATATCGTAAAAGAAACCTTCTTCTTCGTCCCAGGCGCCTACCCAATCCTCGGAAATTTTGTTCAGGGACTCGGCAATGTAGACAAAGTGCTCCAAAAACTTGGTCGCCACGTCTTCGAAGGCAGAATCCACCTGGGCAATTTCCAGGGCCATATCCAACATATTCAGGCAGTACATGGCCATCCAACTCGTACCATCCGCCTGTTCCAGAAAGCCCCCTCCGGGAATATTTGAGCTCCGGTCAAAGGGACCAATATTATCCAGCCCCAGGAAGCCGCCCTCGAATACATTATTATCATTGCGGTCCTTGCTATTAACCCACCAGGTGAAGTTGATCAGCAATTTCTGAAAGACCCGCTTTAAGAAATCGACATCACCCTGGCCTTCTTTCCTCTTCTCCAGACGGTAGACTTTCATACAGGCCCAGGCGTGTACCGGCGGATTAACATCCCCAAAAGACCATTCGTAGGCTGGAATCTGACCATTGGGCCGCATATAGCGCTCGTTTAAGAAGAGCAGTAATTGGCCTTTGGCAAAATCGGGATCCAGCATGGCCAGGGGCACACAGTGAAAAGCCGAATCCCAGGCTGCGTACCAGGGATACTCCCACTTATCGGGCATAGAGATGATATCTTCGTTACTCAGGGTTTTCCATTTCCGGTTACGCGTTAGCTCTTTTACCCGGTTAGGGGGCGGGCTGCCCGGATCACCTTTTAACCACTGAGCTACGTTGATATTGTAATACTGCTTGGTCCACAGTAGTCCGGCAAATGCCTGGCGCTGAATATTAATCAGCTCCGGATCGGCCTCCCCAGAAGGCTTAAATTGCGCAAAGAAATCGTCGGTGTCTTTCTGCCTTTCGGCAAAAATATTCTCAAAGCCCTCTTTTAGGGGATTAGCTGTAAACTCTTTGGCACTCAGCCGCAGGCGAACCTCAAAATACTTGCCCGGTAAGACCACCGCCTCGTAAAGCGGAGAAGTCTTGGTACCCGACTCGACATCTTCCAGTACGCTAAAATCCTGATTGATCACCGCATCATTAATCGCATCTTTTACCAGCGGCTGTAGATTAGGCTCTCCAAATACCGCTTCGCGATTCGTTTCATTTTCGGTGAATAGTATCCGGTTGGGATGTTGAAAATACAGAAAATAAGGCCCCTCCATAGCCTCCGAAGTCGCTTTGATGACGGCGTAGTGCTTCTGGTCCGATATCAATTGCATTTTGGGTTTCTTTTCCTGCCCAAATGACCATAGATTCCGAAACCATAAGGTAGGCAGCATAGTAATGGGTGCCGGCTTCGAAGATCGGTTGTAGGCTCTGATTCGAATCAGTATGTCGTTGGCATCCGCCTTGGCATATTCGGTGTATACATCAAAGTATTCGTTATTGTCGAATACCCCGGTGTCGGTAATCTCAAATTCCCGGTCCTGTTTACTGCGCTGCAGACTCTCTTCCAGTAATTGCGCATAAGGAAAAGCCTGCTGTGGATATTTATACAGGTGTTTCATATAGGAATGCGTAGGCGTACTATCCAGGTAGTAATACAGCTCTTTCACATCCTCTCCGTGGTTGCCCTCTGGTCCCGTCACACCAAACAAACGCTCCTTGATAATATCATCTTTACCATTCCAAAGGGCCACCGAAAAACAAAGGCGACAACGTTCGTCAGAAATGCCGGCCAGGCCGTCTTCTCCCCAGCGATAGGTACGTGAGCGGGCGTGCTCGTGTGGGAAATACCCCCAGGCATTACCATCCGGACTGTAATCTTCTCTTACCGTTGCCCATTGTCTTTCGCTTAGATAGGGGCCCCACTGCAACCAATTCTTATACCGACTATAGTTTTCCTTTAATCGGGCTGCTTCCGCATTTGTTATTGCCATAAAAAAAACATTAATTTACACCTGCCTGGACCGCATCTTCAATCCACTGATCCTCAAGGCTACGTGTTTATTATACACTAAGTGCAAAGTAAGACAATCTTTATTAATACCACCGCTCAATCTGTAAAATTATGCGTCAAATCCTACTTTTCAGCAGCCTTTTTATGTTTTCTTTTGCCTGTAGCACCCCTTCCTCAGACACAGAAGAGCCACCCCTAGATGTAAGGCTGGATTTGCTGGTCGGCACCTACACCAAAACAGAGGGGCACGTTGATGGTCAGGCAGAGGGCATCTACCAGTTCTCGGTAGCACCCAAGGGAAACCTAAATAATCGTCAGCTAATCGCCGACGATATCGTTAACCCCTCTTATTTGGCACTCAGCCCCGACAGGAACTTACTTTTTGCCGTTTCTGAAATTGGTCCGGATGTGGATTCGGTGGGCTATTTACACCTGTATCAGCGCCAGAACGATGGAGGCTGGGCTTTTGTAAACAAACAGCCGACCTACGCTTTTGCGCCCTGCTACGTGGCGGTCCACCCTTCCGGAAAAAGTGTAGCCGTTGCGAATTACGTCGGTGGTACCGTAGCGCTCTATCCGATTACGCAAGAACAAAGAATCGGTACGGCGACTAGTATCCTTAGGCTATCCGGCAGTACGGATCATCCCCGGCAGGACAGTTCCCATCCGCATGCCACGGTGTTTTCGCCCGACGGTCAGTACTTATTCGTACCAGATTTGGGAAGTAATAAGATTTGGAGTTTTGCGCTGGATGCCGAAACGACCGAACTAAAGCCCACTTCGCCCGAGGCGGTAGAACTAGCCCCGGCGGCCGGCCCTCGCCATATGGTCTTTCACCCCAATGGTCGCTTTGCTTACGTCGCTAGTGAATTGAACAATACGGTGACCGTTTTTGAGCTGAAGAACGGGTATGCATTAGAAATACTGGGTAGCTATTCTACCTTGCCGGAAAAAGCGAATGTCGAAAGTTACGTGGCGGACATCCATCTGACCGGCGACGGAAAGCAGTTGTACGTTTCCAATCGTGGGCACAATAGTCTGGCGCATTTTACCGTAAATGAGACCGATGGTAGCCTTTCGACAAAAGCCTACCACGGGGTAAAAGGAGACTTTCCACGTAATTTCGTTATCCATCCCAATGATCGCTGGCTCTACGCTGCGAATCAGAACACCAGTAATATCTCTATTTTTAAAATTGGCCCGGAAGGGGATCTCAATTTCCAATCGGAACTTGCCGTACCTACGCCCGTCTGCCTGAAATTCCGATCAGCTCAATAAGGATAAACGGGGCAGAACCACCCAACTCATAATCAACTCCTGCCAATGGCGGGCCGGACTTTTCTCACCGGGTAACAAGGGAACATTAAGCCCTAAAGGAAGAGCACCTACCTCCCCACAGAAGACGATGTCCGCCAGCTGGGCCGTAGGAATAGTTGACAGTTCTTCGAGATTGCGACCGTGTACTTTTTCGCTTACGGTATTCAGTCGCTGTGCCGCATAGTCTGGGAGTAATAGTTTTCTGCCGTCCTCCATAGAAGATAAATCCGGATTCAAACCCAGCAGTAAGGTATAATTCAGCCCCGCCAATTCAGCGATCTGCTTGAGATCATAGCTGGCCGAAATAGGTACCTGTTCCCAATTTTTCACCAAAGCCTCCTTGCTGATGTTAGCTTCCAGCCCCAAATCCTGAGCGTGCTCTCCCAGGTAGAGCATGGCCGTAAACCTTTGCAGGTATTGCCGCGTTTGTCGGGGAAGATAGGGTCTTAGGTCTTCGTATTGCCTGCTTTGGGCTTTTGTGATGGCCCGTTTTACTCGTCCCGGACCGCAGTTATAAGCCGCCAGTACCAATTTCCAGTCGCCAAAAGTGTCGAATAATTCACGGAGCATTTTTGCGGCAGCAGCGGAGGCTAATTGTGGATCCAGACGCTCGTCTAATTCTTCATCCACCCGCAAACCGTAATGCTGGGCCGTAGCCGGCATGAATTGCCATAAACCTTTTGCCCCCCGGGGCGATTCCGCATCCGGTACGAGATGCGATTCGATCAGTGGCAAATACTTCAGGGCATCGGGCACATTGACAGCTTCCAGATAATGGGAAAAAATAGGAAAATAATAGATCGCTTTACCGAATAGCTTTTCGGTGTAGTAATCCCAATCGTGGGAATACCGGTCTATTAGGTCTTGTACCTGGGCATCCTGATTCGTTTCGCCAAAAGATAAATCAGATACGTGTAAAATCTGCTGTGGCAGATCGTGAAGGGTCTCTTTTAAGGATTGATTTGCGTGAATAGGTGTAGTGAAGTACAGGCAGAACCATCCCAGGACCGAGATTGATAATAAATATTTCGGTGTCATAGGTATAGAATACGTTTACAAACTTGGTAAAGTAAAATTGGGAGGGTATGTAAGATTAGCCTTGAGTCGATCTCAAGATAAATAAAAAGTGTTCATATTCCAAATAAATGGTATTATTTTACGAGAAAGCGGTATTAAACCCCTAAGTATTCTTTTTAATTTCTCCAGGCAAAATTTTATTTTTGACAATTCTTTGTACATTTATCGGGCACATTGCAAATTTAAACTTACCTGAACTTACGTATGACTATTTTTATTGCAGAAATGATCGGCACCATGCTACTCCTGCTACTGGGGAATGGCGTGGTGGCTAATGTTTGTCTGGACAAGACCAAGGGAAATGGCGGCAGCTGGCTACTCATTACCGTCGGCTGGGGAATGGCCGTATTTGTGGGCGTATTTGTAGGCGTTAGCCTGGGCGGCGGTGGTCACATTAATCCGGCCGTAACTTTTAGCTTTGCGCTCAAAGGACTCATCAGCTGGGCCGAAGTACCCGCTTTTGTGGGTGGCCAGTTTGCGGGAGCGGCCTTAGCTTCCATCCTCAATTGGTTACACCACAAGCCGCATTACGATGTGACCGAAGATCCCGAACTGATCCGGGCTACCTTTTGCACCGCACCGGCCATCAGAAGTAAAGGATACAACCTGATTTCAGAAATTATTGGCACCTTCGTGCTGATTTTTGCGGGCTATTATATTCTCAGTGCCAAAGTAGGTGATACCGAAGCCACCCTGGGCGCTCTGGATGCACTTCCTATTTCACTGGTGGTATTGGTCATCGGTATCAGTTTGGGAGGCACCACCGGCTATGCCATCAACCCGGTACGTGATCTGGGTCCGAGGATTATGCACGCTATTTTACCTATCCCAAATAAAGGTGATAATGATTGGGGCTACGCCTGGGTCCCGGTAGTAGGACCACTCATTGGAGGGGCGATTGCCGCCTGGTTAGCTTAAAAATATTGGGCGGAGCCAATCCAAGACTGACTCCGCCCAATATTTATTTAAGTAGGGTATCTTTTAGAACCAACCAGCACCCAGGTTACGGAAAGGCCAGGGAATAGAAACCAGAATCAAAACCAGACCAATTAGGTAATACCAAAAGGTCGTCTTGAATTTCTTTCCTCCCTCCTTACGCTTTGCTTTGCTATATCCCATCGTAATTAAAACAATAGCGATTAGCATAAGACTGATATGCTCCACTGTATAAAAGCGCAGGACCGTGTTACCCATCGTCTCCGCACTAAATTGCACTTTAGGGCTAATGAAGTATAAGATTAATCCAATGATCAACTGGATATGAGTGAAGATCAAAGCAAACAGACTCAGGCGCTTGTCCGTAGCACCAAAAGTGGCCTGTGGTTTATTCATTTTCATCGCCGCATTGGCAATGGCCAGTACTAGAAATAACAGTACTAACCAGCGAAGCCCCGAGTGGGCGTGTGTCAGCATGGAATACATAAGTTCGATTTTTTAATTACGTGTTCTATTTAATATTTTCTTCTCTTCAAAACCCGACCACACGACCTACCTCCCCATATGCACCAGCAAGACCGAAATATCCGCCGGAGAGACCCCGCTGATGCGGCTGGCCTGTCCAATGGTCATCGGCTTAATTTGGCCTAGTTTTTCCCGCGCTTCGCTGGAGAGACTATTTAGACTATCGTAGTCAAAATTCTCTCGTAGCTTTACCGCTTCCAGGCGGTTCATTTTATCCACCATCTCCTGTTCCTTTTTGATGTAGCCTTCGTACTTTAGTTCCACCTCGGCCAGTTGAATACTTTCCTGATCGTGCTGGCTAAGAAATTCGTCCAGTTGAGGCAGCACCTCGCGCAGCGCATCAAAGCCCAGGTGCGGCCGCAGCACGATCCCATCGAGCTTCACTTTTTGCTTGAGGGGAGAACTCTCTTTTTCTCTAAGGAAATCGTTTAGTTCCTCCGGGCTCACGCTAGTTTTGCGGATATATTTCTGAATCGCTTCCATGGAAGCCTCCTTTTGGCGGACACGCTCCATGCGCTCCTCCATATTTTGCATACCCAGCTCGTGCGCTTTGGGCGTCAGGCGCAAATCAGCATTATCCTGGCGCAGCAAGATACGATATTCGGCCCGGGAAGTGAACATCCGGTAAGGTTCTTTCGTGCCCTTATTCACCAGGTCGTCGATCAGCACGCCGATGTACCCATCCGAACGACGAATAACAAAGGGCTCTTCTTCCCGGATTTTCAAATGTGCGTTGATCCCCGCCATTAAGCCCTGGCAGGCCGCTTCTTCGTAACCCGTCGTACCATTGATCTGTCCGGCAAAAAAGAGATTTTTCACCAGGCGGGTCTCCAAATTCAGCTTCAGCTGTGTCGGCTGAAAGAAATCGTACTCGATGGCGTATCCCGGCCGAAACATCTTGGCATTTTCGAAACCAGCAATTTTGCGCAAAGCTTTATACTGTACATCTTCGGGCAGCGAAGAAGAAAAACCATTGACATAGATCTCCACGGTATCGGCCCCTTCCGGCTCGACAAAGAGCTGGTGCCGATTGCGATCGGCAAAACGATCAATCTTATCTTCAATCGAAGGGCAGTATCTCGGCCCCAGGCCACGAATACGACCGTTGAACATCGGAGAACGATCAAAGCCCAACTTCAGAGTATCGTGCACCTCCGGATTCGTATACGTCACATGACAGGGAATCTGCTCCGTCAGTGGACTGGTATCGGTATAGGAAAAGCGCCCGGGGTCTTCATCGCCTGGCTGAATTTCCATCGCCTCGTAGTTCAGACTACGGCCATCTACGCGGGGAGGAGTCCCCGTCTTCATACGGCCTGCTTCGAAGCCCAGTTCGACCAATTGCTCGGTAATACCGGTAGCCGCCCGCTCTCCGGCTCGGCCACCCCCGAATTGTTTCTCCCCAATGTGGATCAATCCGTTTAGGAAGGTGCCCGAAGTCAGGATAACCGTTTCACTTTCGATCTCCAGTCCCATGCCGGTACGTACCCCGCATACCCGACCCTCTTTCACTAGGATACCGGTAACCATCTCCTGCCAGAAATCAATATTGGGATGCGCCTCCAGCAGGTTTCGCCACTTGCGGGCAAAAAGCATACGGTCACTCTGGGCCCGTGGGCTCCACATCGCCGGTCCCTTAGACTGGTTCAGCATTCGGAATTGGATCATCGTCTCGTCCGTAACGATACCCGAGTAGCCCCCCAGAGCGTCAATCTCGCGTACGATCTGACCTTTTGCTACCCCACCCATGGCCGGATTACAAGACATTTGGGCGATGTTTTGCATATTCATCGTTGCCAAAAGTACCTTGGACCCCATGTTTGCCGCGGCGGCGGCGGCCTCACTTCCCGCGTGGCCGGCACCGACCACAATCACATCATATTTTGGAAACATATCTTTCTTAGTTTTACCCGCCTACCGACGAGTGGCTATTCTTTTGCTTCAGGTGTTGAATAAAACGGCAAAAATACGAAAAATCAATGGTTTAACGCCTGAGCGGGGAGATGGGTTTCCGGAAGGACCTATTTCGTCGGATTTTTACTGGGGCCTATTGCTAAAAGTGGCTGGCACCGGATCTTTTATGTAACTTTTGAAAGATTGCACCATTATTATAAATACCAGCTATGAGCTACGCAGGTACCGGGTAGAACGGCTCTACTACAAGGTAATGGTAACTACATATCGAATCTATATCTAACGCCATAAAAAAGCTAAACAAAAAATGGTCTCCCAAAGGAATAATCTATGCACAAAAAAAATCGCATCATTCTTTTTAATAATGGTCTCCTTTTGGACGTCGGGTCAATCATTCAAACAAGATTCAATATCTCCCGAGATCATTCAATTATGTAACAAAATTGGACCCTCAAATAAAATTATAGGATTAGGAGAATCTACCCATGGTACAAAAGAGTTCACATTAATTAGAGCTGAAATTGTTAAAAACTTAATTACGAATCATAATTATAAGGTTTTTGTGCTTGAAGCCGAGTACATGATTTGCGCAAAAATTAATGATTACGTAAAAACAGGAAAAGGGAATCCAGAGTCATCGTTAAAAAACTTAACCTGGCCCTGGGTACATAAAGACTTTCTAGATTTAATCCACTGGATACGTGATTACAATATTCAAAATCCGTCGGGTCAGGTACGCTTCTTGGGAATGGATGCTCAGTTTAGCAAAGTATATGCAACACAAGACACCATCAGAAATCATTATCCTGTTTTAGCGAATTCAATTTTTGAAATAATCGATAGCGATAAAAAACCAAAACGAAAAATTGAGCAACTACGAGAACTCTCTGATCAGCTTGTCAACCAATCATCAGAAGTGGACTTGAGACTGCATTACTATATCTTTTGTAGAATTAATCGAATAGCGAACTCCGAGTATCGCGACTTAAATGCCAGGGATCAAAACATGGCTCAACTCAGCTGTTTAATTCATAAAAAATATGGTGATAAAGTAATTATTTGGGCACATAACAGCCATATCTGGAAGAAAAACCCTTCAATATTTGACCGAATTCCAACTGGTTATTACCTGGATCAAAATTATGGGGACAAGTATGCCGCCATTGGATTTGATTTTAAGAGTGGTAGCTTCACTGCCGTTTCTTATGATAAAGCAACTAAATATGAACGAAAGGTATTTCAACTTAAACCCATTAAGAACACGTTATCGATGGAAGTTGATTACCTGGACAAAAAATTCATTATTATAGACTGCTCAGATCTAAAGGGAAAAAACTACATCAATTCCATTGGAGCCATTTATATAGAGAACCCTGAAAAAGGGGATAATTTTACTTCAAAAATTAAAAAAGATAGTGAGTTGGACTATATCATTTTGACTCCAACTTCGACTCCAACTGATTTGATAATAGATTAAAAAACACAAAGAGGCATTGCTAAAAAAAGAAGATTGTAGTCCATCACATCCCACATCAATAGTTTGATGCAATTCCGACGCCGCCTGCTCGGACGCTTACACTCCATCAGCTGATTCAATTTCTTCACAAAAATTGATTACTTCCTTCAAAGCAGCTATCTTTAAAGGACGTTTGCCATTCGTGACACACACATCATGCACGACGACTATGCTTGTTGTCGCTGTGCACGGCGCGTAGCATTCCCGTTTGTGAGCAATTAAAAAGATCATCTCCAATGACGATTAACGAATATCTTGCTAAAAAAACTCCATTATCCCCTGAACAGATTATTGAATTCGGAACAAAATTCAAATCTAATTCAGCAAAGGCAGGCGATTACATTATACACGAAGGAGAGGTTTGTAGAAAAATCCTGTTTTTGGAGGAAGGATGCATGTCCATGGTTTACGAGCGGGACCATAAGTCTTTTATCAAGGATTTCATTTTCGAGAACAGTTTTGCATCCGTTTATGAAAGCTTCATCACTTCAGAACCAGCTCGGTATTCGTTAAAAGCTATAACCCATTGTAAATATGAGTCGATTGCTCGTCATGATTTAGAAAAAACTTATCAATCTGTACCTCAATTAAGAATTCTAGCAGCAAGTCAAACTGAAGCAGCTTACTTGAACCTAACTAGAAGGATAGAATCATTAATCACCTTGTCTGCTGAGCAGAGGTACTTAGAATTGTTAGAACGCAGACCAAGACTTCTTTCTGAAGTGCCACTTTACCTCATTGCATCCTATTTAGGAATTACAGATGTTGCGCTTAGTAGAATCAGAAAAAAGATTGTATCGTGAAGTTCACTTTGAGCCATTTCTTAACATAGGTTCAGAAAAACTAGCCTAAATTATTTTTTCTTTAACCCATAATAAAAACAATAATTATGGAATTAAAGAAAATACTATTCCTGGTATTTATTCTCCTGGGAATCTCACAGGCAAAGTCACAATCTTTTGCTGGTCTAAGTATAGGCGTCAGTAACAATGACAATCACATTGAAACCGTTTGGTTTCAGCATCAATTAACCGATAGGTTTAGCGCAGGCGTCCAACTCCGTTACAGTCAAATCAGATATCGATTTGTAGATGCAATAGCCATAACCGATGGAAGCACCGTATTTGGAGGCTTAGTTTTTGGCTTTAAAATCAAAGAAGCAGAAAAGTATCGCCTGAACTTTAACTTAACGAGCAGCTACCGCTACTTATCCAACGATGAAAATCCGGATTTGGCCGAGTCAACCAATGGTCTAGAACTTGACCCAAATATTCTTCTTGACCTGAAGTTATCAGACGCAATAAAACTGCATACAGGTGCCATGCTCAGAACGGCTATGCAGTTTGGCGAAACCCCCATATTAGATGAGCAAATGCCTTCAGCAATTGTCCTTGCGGGTATTTCCTATAGCCTTAATAACCACAGCATTGCATTAAGGGCATATACAGGCCCAATGAACGGAGCTACTGGTGACTCCATGAAATACTTTAATCAAATATCGATAGGCTATCAGTTTTCTTTTGGTAAGCAGTCTGGTCCTTTCTCCTTCTTCAACTTTTAATCCTTTCTAAATTCAATATTATGAGCACTCGAACAAGCATATCAATCATTTTCTTAGCATTTATAAGTGTTTCTGGATTTTCTCAAGATGCCTTACATACAATGGATCGATCTATTGGTTTTTATTTTCAACCTGAGTATTCTGCTATGTTTCTGAATAAGCACGTTGGCAATGCAGTTGGTTTTGGCCTGGGGATTAGTTCAAAAAACCGAAAGTGGGATGTGGGGATCAGATATTATGGAAGAAGTGGTCCTATTAACCTGCATGATGACTATTTACTAGAATTGCCGGAAGGCGAAACCTATAAAGGAAGCTCTACGATAACATTAGGTGCTGATCATGGCTATCTTGGCTTAGAAGTCGCCTACACTATTAGACTGAAAAATGAACGAATAGCCATCAGAATACCGGTTTCGTTTGGGCAACTTGGAGCTGGTTTTTACTTGAGAGGAGAAGATCGGTATACCCCCGACGGCGCAAGGACAAGTGTTTGGGAAGATAGACTTCAAGGTGGCACGGATGCAGGATTTGGGCTTTGCTCTGAATTTGGCGCTCAACTTTTGTATCAGGTAAGTGGTAAAAATGAACACATTCACGTAATGTTAGGAGCAACATACCTAAATACTTACGGATATGAAAGCTTTTTAGGAGGCACGGACTTCTACAATAATAAAATAAGGGCTTCGACTGGATTTCGTTTCAGCTTTTAGCAAAAAACCAAAGGCAGATAATATAAACTTGACAAAATGAGCTACCGGTACATTAGTATAAAAGAATTTGGCGGTCCTGAGGTGTTGAGTCTGGAGACAAAGGAAGATCTTCCAGAACCAAAGGAAGGTGAAGTAAGGATTAAAGTAGAGGCGACAAGCATCAATTTTACCGACACACTAATTCGGAGGGGCATTTATCCTGATGTAAAAGAGAGGCCTCCCATTACCCCGGGCTATGATATGGTTGGTATTGTAGACAAAATTGGCACTGGACTTACCGGTTTTAAAGTAGGACAAAAAGTAGCAGAACTGACCGTCACCGGTGCTTACTCAGAATATATTGTTCTACCTGCCAAACAACTAGTTCCCGTACCGGAAGATGTGAATTCGGCCGAGGCGGTCTCAATGATCCTTTCCTATGTGACCGCCTACCAAATGTTAACTCGCTCCGCCAAAGTGCAAGAAGGGAGTAAAATTCTAATTCACGGAGCGGGTGGAGCCGTAGGAAGTGCATTAGTCCAAATTGGCTCCATATTAAAGCTCAAAATGTATGGAACCGCATCGGTTGGACAGCATGACTTTTTAAGATCTTCAAACTGTCATCCCATAGACTACAAGTCTGAAGATTTCGTGCAAGTAGTCAATGATTTGGAACCTGATGGACTTGATGCTGTCTTTGACCCTTTTGGTGGAGACCACTTTAAGCGTTCTATCAAGACACTTAACAAAAAGGGGAAACTAGTTGCATTTGGTGCTTATCATGCAAAAACGCAAATGGACCTGATAAAGAGCTTTTTACGAGTTCAAGTTTGGAATTTCGTCCCTTGGATGCCTTCCACAAATTTTTACGCTATCGGTTCATGGCATAAAAAGCATCATGATTGGTTTGAAAGCGATTTAAAGAAGCTTTTTGTCTTTTTGTCAGAAAAAAAATTGAAACCGCTAATATCCAAAACCATCAAAATTGAGGAAGCTAGAGAGGCACATGAATTAATTGAAAAAGGAGGCTTAAAAGGAAAACTTGTTATACTAATGAATAATTAAAAACTGCTCAAACCTAAACCCCTGGCCCCACCTTACTACCACCTGTTATCCGGCAAAATCAAAAAACAAGTACTTTTTTCGGCAATAGCCACCTAAAAAGCCTAATTTTGAAGGCATACCCAAATCTATAAGACAGCGATGCGCAAACTACTCGAAACAGAACAGAAAGCCCTGGAACTCAACCTCGACCCCAACGTCTACGGAACCTTTGCCGAAATTGGCGCCGGACAGGAAGTGGCTCGCTATTTCTTTCAGGTAGGCGCCGCTGCGGGTACCATCGCCAAGACCATGTCGGCCTACGACAAGATCTACTCGGATCAGATCTACGGTACCGAACCTACCGGTCGCTACGTCTGTGAGCCGCGCCTCTACAAGATGCTGGACCACGAATACGAACTCATCGACGATCGCCTCTCGCAGGAGCGTCCCGATTGTAATTTCTTTGTTTTCGCCGACACCGTGGCGGCCATCAACTACTCTCGTACCATCAAAGGTGACGGTTGGCTGGGTATCCGTTTTCAGCTATCCCCCGATGGTGAGCCCAACGATCTGGTAATCCATGTGAAAATGTTGGACCGCAGTAACCAATTACAGGCCCAGGCCATTGGCGTTTTAGGGGTCAACCTGGTATACGCCTGCTTCCGCTACAATGACGATCCGGAATCACTGGTCGAATCGCTGATCGATAACCTGCGTGGTCGGGTAAAGATCGATATGATCCGTCTGACCGGGCCCGATTTCGAAGCAGTAGATAACCGACTGCTGAGTCTGTTACTGATCAAACACGGACTTACCGACGTGGCCATCTTTGGTCCCGATGGCAGAAACGTACACGCCTCGGAGTTCCTTTACCGCAGGAACCTACTAATCGTCCCCGGTAGCTTTCGCCCCGCTACGTTGGTGAATATGGATATGATTAAAAAGTCTTATCAGCAGTTTCGTGCCGAGGAAGACATCGATGAGAAAAAGACCTTTCTGCTCACCGAGATCACCCTCGACAACCTCATGAAAGAAGGTGATCTCGATTATAAAGACTTCCTGGATCGCGCCAAACTCTTAAATGCCATGGGCCAGACGGTGATGATCTCCAATAATAAATTAATCCAGAAGACCATCGAATATTTTGCAGACTTCAAGGTGCCGCAGGTTGGAATGGTTCTTGGAGTACAGGTCTTACTGGAGTTGATCAATGACAAGTATTACGAAAATATGGATGGTCGACTGCTCTCCGCTTTCGGGGAGCTTTTCGCCAAAAATGTCCGCATCTACGTCTACCCCGCCATGCAGGAGGGTAGCGAAGAGCTCATGAGCAGCCAGAATATGCCCGTACCCGAGGGCGTTAAATTTCTGGTACGCCACCTGCTGGAAAACCACCAGATCACCGACGTGGCCGATGTCAACAAAGAATACCTACAGATCTTCTCTACCGAAGTACTGAAAGCCATTCAAAATGGGAAATCAGGCTGGGAGCAATACGTGCCTCCGAAAGTTGCCAAGCTGGTCAAAGCGGAGTACCTTTTTGGCTACCCTACCGAGCAGATGGAATTTGATTATTAACGATTAAGTAGTAAAAGTAAACTATGCGCTTATTTTCCCTCATCTTACTGACGATCTTTACCTGGAATTGCTCGAATACCTCCGAAGAAATAAATGCGGTGGAAGACCAGGCAGCAGCACTGGCCACTTCAGATACCAGCTTTACGCCCCGCTATCCCCTAAGCTATCTAATGGGTAAGTTCGATCCGGCCAGCCACGAAGACTTTGTTCCCATCGAGACCCAATACGCCGACCGCGGCGGACTGTATCTGCACAAAGAAACTTACGCAGCTTTCAAGAAGATGCACGCTGCCGCCGCCGAAGACGGCGTCGATCTGGTCATTCGCTCTGCTACCCGCAACTTTCAATCCCAAAAGGGGATCTGGGAAGCCAAATGGAACGGCAGCCGTAAAATTGAAAATGGCAAAGATGCCAGCCAGGCTTATCCCAATCCCAAAACGCGGGCGCTCAAGATCCTGGAGTACAGCTCCATGCCTTCTACTTCGCGCCACCACTGGGGTACCGATATCGACCTGAATAATTTCACGAATTCCTGGTTCGAAAAAGGGGATGGTCTGAAAATCTATACCTGGCTGCAGGCCAACGCCGCCGACTATGGCTTTTGTCAGCCCTACACCGAGAAAGGCCCCGCCCGCCCCAATGGCTACAACGAAGAGCGCTGGCACTGGTCGTACCTGCCCCTGGCCAAACCACTTACCGAACAGGCCCACCGACAACTCCGCAACAATATGATTGAAGGTTTTCAGGGTGCCGCAGTAGCCGAAGACATTCAGGTCGTACAGAATTATGTCTTGGGAATTAATGCGGCCTGTTTGCCGTAGGCTGATCTTCTTATGGGGCTAGGGAGTATGATGCGAGTATTGGGAGGTGGATGGCGGTAGACCCCTTGAGCGAAATCTACGCTGGAATGTCTGCCTACAATTACGTAGGAAACAATCCCATCAATAGCATTGATCCCAATGGCATGTCGATCTCCGGCGTAAATCAGGCCAGTGGGTCTATGCCCGATGGGTTTTCTTTCCGGGATAGTGGGATCGATTATTACTATGGGACTAGTGCGCAAGAGGCGTTTCGGCAGGATTATGCAAATAGCTCTCCAGATGATTGGATAAAGCTCAATGGTAGATATCAATATGATGCAGATGTTACGAATGGAGAACAAGCAGTTGCAAAATATGGAGGAAATGCAGAATATATTGGTGAAACGTATAAATATAGAGCTGCTAATGGGGGAAGTGTACAGCTGAATAGAGATGGTACATGGAATTATCTGGGAGCTCCATATAATCCACCAATGCTATCACCAGGTGCGGTTAATGAGTTCTTTAATGATTATAATTTCCAAGTAGGTGCCTCCGATGTATTAGCCGCAAGTGGAACAAATAGTATGTCTCAATATGTCAAAAGTAGGGGGTATAATAGTCCTGTTGGTCAAGGTAATAAGTTGAGTCCATCGGATATAAGAAGTTTGAGGTATAGAACTTTCTTAGGAACAGTCAAAGGGAAAAATGTAGTGAGATTGTCGAATACGTTAAAAAATGTAGGCCGCAGTGCAGCTTTATTTGGTTATTTGTCAATAACGAATTCAGCACTTCAGGGAGATATCACTCGTGGAAGAGCAGCTATTGATTATAGTGTTGTGACATACAGTCTGAGAGGTGGAACATGGGGGGCAGCATTTGGGTTTGGCTATGGAGTTCTAGGCCCTATAGTAACAAGCAGTGATGTTTATCAAAATTTCAAGTATCGCAATACAAAGGGTGGACGCGATGGATTGCTCTCAACTGATTATTAACGGTAATAAAAATTAAGGTAGTGTTTAAAAAGTTTTTGCTATACAATTTTTTGGATTTTTCTAAAAGACTAAAAGAAACTGATAGCCAAGCATGGCTTTTGGCTTCATGTTTTATGTCTATGGCTATAGCCTTTAACATTGCGACTGTATTATTTTATATTGTTGGGCAGTATTATTCAAGTTTTAAAGTCTCTAACCCAGCATTCATAATAATTGGTATACCTTGGCTCCTTTTTTTCTTACGAATATACCTTGATAGATCATTAAAAGCCTACGTGGTCAAAAGGAGAAATTTCCCTATCAACCAGAAATGGCGATTGATATTTTGGGCTTATTATATAATTACGGGATGGATCTATATCGAGTCAATGGTCTTTTATAGTTCGGTAACTTAATTTAAAGTTACAGTCTAGATAAAGAATGATGTCAAAGCCTACCGGAAGAAACCTGGTGGGCTTTGATTTTTTTAAGGAGTCCCCCGGTTAGGCGTAGACGATCCAAAAATACAAGGAAAAGTTCAGCGTTAGGCTCCCGACGTTAAGATCGGGACAGGTTGTGCCTATCACATCCGTATGGACGCTGGGGTGACCGTAAAATTCTGTTTTACGAAAATACAGTAAAGAAGAAAACCCGAAGCCCATCAGAAGAAACTCTGGCGGGCTTTGGCTCTTTTAGGGGGGCATTTTCTTTCAATTGATATCCATTCCCAGGTAGAAAACCCTTATTTTTCCAAGGCCAGAAAGCTGGTCGCTTGTGCTTAAAATTTTAGTAGTTGGTATAGTTACGGAGCGCGGGAGTATGATGCGAGTATTGGACGGTGGATGTCAGTGGACCCGCTGGCGGAAAGCTTTACGAGCTGGTCACCATATGTATATAGCTACAATAATCCAATCCGATTCATAGATCCGGATGGTGCTGCGCCTGATGATATCATACTGAGGGGTTCCAATAACTCTAGTGTTACCATCAGGACAGATTTAATCGATGCGAGTGTTGATGCCAGCAGTATAATAGGCGACGTAGGTGGGAATCACGTAATAGAAGGTGAGGAGGTTGTTGAAGCAGCATTAGATATTGTTGGGACGGTCGATCCTAGTCCGGTAACAGATGGTATAGCAGCTGTATATTATGCAGGCAAAGGAGAAGTTGGGAATGCATTAATTAGCGGGGCTGGTATTTTACCTTTAGCGGGTGATGCTTTTAAATTATTAAGAGCTAATAAGCATGCTAAAACAATCAAAAAAGTGATTGATTGTTTAACTTGTTTTACAGGGAGCACCTTAGTCTTGACCGAAAATGGGCCGAAAGAAATCAAAGATGTTCAAGTTGGTGAAAGGGTCTGGGCTTATGATGAGGAAACCGGAGATATTGCGCTGAAGAAAGTACTGGTCACTCATTCTATTACAAAAGATAGTATTTTTGAAATCCATCTCAATACGGGTGAAGTTATTGAGGCAACACCTAACCACCCGTTCTTTGTGCATGGAACCTGGTTCCAGGTAAGGGACTTAGAGCAGGGTGATACTTTAAAGACCTATTCTGAAGATGATGGAATCATTATCATTGATTCCCTGATCCTTCGTAGAGGAGAATTTAAGGTTTACAATTTCACCGTTGAAGATTACCACACTTATTATGTTGGCCAAGGCGAAGTTTTGGTGCATAATTGTGGAGGGAAGAAAGGTCCTGTACATCATTTAGCTACAAATAAAAATAAAAAATCTACGGTACGCGGTGGTCCTTGGACTCCAAGATTTGAAAAAATATTTAATAATGCTGGCCTTGACATTAACAGAGGTACTGAAAATCTTGTGCCAGTTCCTGGTCATAAGGGACCTCACCCAGAAGAATATCATACCTATGTTTATGATGCATTATTATCAGCAACTCAAGGATTAAAAGGAGGAACTAAAGAGTACAGAAATGCTGTGACACAAACACTAGCAAAAATAAAAAAAGAAGCAACTACAAGTGGCTCCCAAGTAAATAAATGGTTAACTAAAAAATGATGCGACAAAATTA
>DATFKA010000051.1:0-6611 GCA_035268885.1 Saprospiraceae bacterium | reverse complement strand
TTATGCTTTGCCTTCGGCTTCCTTCAGCGACTATTTCACAATAGCTACCTTGCCGCTCGGCTAATTCTTCCCCTTATCGGGCGAACACGGGACTCGCACCCGCTAGACGTGCGCCATGCCTGGCGCACCATAAAAAAAGCCATCCGCTAGTTAGCGAATGGCCTTTTTTTAATCCAGCATATTCTAAGTAGGTTGCTCAATTAAATCAAGCAATAATCTGCGTCTTTTTGGGGCGATTTTTGCGCCTCGAACTAGCCCAAAAAAGCCAGCACCTTATTACAGACTCAATATGGGCAACCTACTTATACTCTAGTTGTTATTAGAGTTGTTGAATGGATTGGACTGCTTGGTAGGCGTCCCTTCTGGCTTAGGCTTGATCTGGCCAACGACACGAATCGTTTTGGTAGGTGTCTTTTCGTTGGTGGTCAGGGTAACCGTCTTGTTGATTTTACCCAAACGCTTGGTATCGTAGCGAACCTTCATTTCCGCCGTTTCACCGGGAGCGATAGGCTTTCTGGGAACCGTAGGAACCGTACAGCCACAGCTTCCTCTTGCGTTGGTGATCAACAGAGGCTCATCACCTGCATTTTTGATTTTAATCGTACGGAAGGGATCGGAGCCCTGTGTGATTTCTCCAAAATCAACCGTTTCGGCTTCGAATTCTAATTTAGGACCAACTTTTTCATCAGTCGTCATTTCTTTCACCTCTTCTTTGGTGGAAGATTTTTTCTCTTGGGTCTGAGCGCTAACTATTAAGGTGAAACTTAACAGGAAAAAAAGTGCAGAAAATAATCTCTTCATCATTAATGATATTTGAAATTAAAAAAATTTGATTTGTTTTCGACAAAGACAGGAAATCCCCCCTGTGGTTAACAAAAGTAACCGAATCGAGTGCAAAATAAAAGTTTTTACCTCTTCATTTACTTAATGAGACGTTAATAGACCTTAGGATATTGTTAAGTATGCCTTTCTTTTACCAAAAATAATCTTCCCCGCCTGACAGCCCCCAAAGAATGAATCCTCAGCCATCGGAAATAAAGCCCAAATAAAATATTGACTTTCTTTCCTCAATCCCCCTGTCACCAGCATAACTAACTGACTACTAGCACACTACCAGCCAAATCAATTCTAAAGAAAGTGCGGCAAAATTGTCGTTTTTTCCGTATATTAGCGAGGATGCCTTTTTTTAAGGTACGCCCAACAGCCTAACCAACTGTTATTATTACCTACCAAGTAAAACAAAACAATTGTTAACCTATGATTGAAAATGCGATCGTTAAAGAGCAGTCTTACAGTAAGGTAACGAAGGCGATTCTAGAGGATAAAGCTGCCGTTTTAAAGGATTTTGAGACCTGTTGCATTAGCCGTGAAGCCAGTCTTTTGGCACGTAAGGAAGTACTGACCGGTAAAGCCAAGTTTGGCATTACCGGAGATGGTAAGGAAGTACCCCAGGTGGCCCTGGCCAAAGCGTTTAAAAAGGGAGATTTTCGCTCGGGCTATTATCGTGATCAGACGCTCATGTTTGCTCTTGATCTCTGCAGTATCGAAGATTATTTTGCCCAACTCTACGCCGATACCGAAAACGATCCCTTCTCAAAAGGCCGGCAGATGAACAACCACTTCGCCACGGCCCTCGTCGATCCTACAACCGGAGCTTTCACCGAACATACCCAACAGTATAACGTCATCTCCGACGTATCCAATACAGCAGGCCAATTCCCCCGTGCACTTGGTTTGGCGGAAGCCTCCAAGCACTACCGCGCCTCAAAAACCCTAAAGAATAAATCCCAGGATCTATCCATTGACGGTAATGAAATCTGCTTTGCGACCGTTGGTGACGCCAGTACCTCAGAAGGTATATTTTGGGAAACCATTAATGCCGCCGGCGTCATGCAGGTACCGCTCTTTATCAACGTCTGGGATGATGGCTACGGCATCTCGGTCCCCAAAAAATACCAAACCGTAAAATCTTCCATCTCCAAAGCCCTAAAGGGTATGCAATCGGAAGACGAGGAAGATAATGGCATCGACATCTATTACGTTAAGGCGGGTGATTACGCCGGCCTGATCGATACTTATCTGAAAGCCGCCCAAAAAGCCCGTCGTAGTCATCGCCCGGTATTGTTCCACGTCGACGATGTCACTCAGCCACAGGGTCACTCCACTTCCGGATCGCACGAGCGCTACAAAACGAAAGAGCGCCTGCAATGGGAAAGAGAAAATGACTGTATCTTACTGTTCGAACAGTGGATCAACGAGCAGGGCCTGGCCAGTCCGGAGGAAACCGCAGAAATTCGCCGTGAGGCTAAAAAAGCGGTAAAAGAAGGGCGAAATCGAGCCTGGAAACAATACTTTGCTCCCGTAAAAAACCACCTGGACCGCTTAAAAGCTATTTATAAGGAATTACCTAAGTATAACGAAGCCCTTCAAGCGATCAAAAATGAGCTGGAGATGCTCATTAACCCTTTTCTGAGCGAGATTCTTCAGAATGCCAAACGAGCCAAATACGCTACCATCGGTATGGAGGCTGAGACAAGAGCGGAATTACTAAGCTGGATCAAATCGATCGAAGTACTTGGACAAGAGCGCTACCACAGTAAATTATACAGTGATAGTAAGCGCTCTGCACTACGGGTGCCCGTGGTGCCTGTAAAATATGCTGATCAACCCGAAAAGAAGAGCGGCTACGAAATTATTAATGCCTATTTCGATAAAAAATTTGCCGAAGATCCCCGACTAGTCGCCTTTGGGGAAGACGTCGGCCATATCGGCGACGTTAACCAGGGCTTTGCCGGCTTGCAAAAAAAATACGGTAAGCATCGCATCTTCGATACAGGTATCCGCGAATGGAGCATTATGGGCCAAGCCATTGGCTTGGCAGCGCGTGGCCTGCGGCCGATCGCCGAAATCCAATACCTCGATTATCTGATCTACGGTCTGGAGCCCCTAAGTGACGATTTGGCGACCTTGCGTTGGCGCTCCGCCGGACAACAGGCAGCTCCCGCCATCATCCGTACCCGCGGCCACCGGCTGGAGGGTATCTGGCACGCCGGATCCCCACTGGGTATGATCCTGAATTCCCTGCGGGGCATGTACGTGCTTACTCCCAGAGATATGGTCCAGGCAGCCGGTTTGTACAATACGCTTTTACAATCCGATGATCCCGCTTTGATGATTGAGTGCCTGAACGGCTACCGCTTAAAAGAAAATGTGCCCGAAAACCTAGGTGAATATACGGTACCACTGGGCGTACCAGAGGTATTACAGAAAGGCACAGACCTGACACTGGTCACCTACGGCTCTTGTGTACGAGTAGCCCAACAAGGCATGGAACTCCTGGAAAAAACGGGTATTTCCGTCGAATTGATCGATGTACAGACCCTTCTTCCCTTTGATTTGGAGCACCGTATTGTCGCCTCACTAAAAAAGACCAACCGCATTCTGTTTATGGACGAAGACGTACCCGGAGGGGCTTCTGCCTACATGATGCAGAAAGTGCTGGAAGAGCAGGGCGGTTATCGCTATCTGGATTCCAAGCCGATCAGCCTTACGGCAAAAGATCACCGAACGCCCTACGGCTCGGACGGAGACTATTTCACCAAGCCCAACCCAGAGGATGTATTCGAAGCGGTGTATCAACTCATTTACGAAGCTGATCCTGCCCGGTTTAAGGGAAAGCTATAGGTGGGGTTAGTGGTTAGTATTTTTTTTAGTGGCCAGGCTATGGGTATTTGGTGCTGTAGAGAATCCTTATTATTTTAGGTTTCACTTACAACTCACTGTCCATGAATACAGCCTTGCGAATCAGTGCCGCTTGCCTAATCTTATCTTCTCTGATTTCCTGCCAATTGGGTCCCCAGGCCCCTACGCAGCCCAATTTCCTACTCATCATCGTCGATGATCTTGGTTATACTGATCTCAGTATCATGGGTAGTGACTACTACGAAACGCCCCATATTGACCAGATTGCCCGGGAAGGTGTGATCTTTACCGAAGGCTACGCGGCCTGTGCCGTTTGCAGTCCCTCGCGCGCTAGCTTGATGACGGGTACCTTTGTGCCCCGACACGGCATTACCGACTATATTGGTGCCCCGGTGGGTGCCGATTGGCGCAAAATGAATCGACACACCCCGCTACTACCACCGGATTATCAGCGTTTTCTTCCCCATCAATTGACCACCATTCCCGAGGCTTTAAAAACCGTGGGGTATAATACCTTCTTCGCCGGTAAATGGCACCTGGGCTCCGAGGAGCAGGGTTCGCTGCCTACTGATCACGGATTTGATATTAATCAGGGTGGCTTTCACGCGGGAGGGCCCTATACCGGCGGCTACTTCTCCCCCTTTAATAATCCTTTCCTGAAAGATCGTCCCGAAGAAAAAGGTATGTCCTTCTCAATGAAACTGGCCAAAGAGACCAGTGCCTTTATTGAGACCCAGGATGAGGAGCAGCCTTTCTTTGCCTGCCTGTCTTTCTACGCCGTCCATGCACCCATTCAGACCAGCGAAGACAAATGGTCTCATTACCGGGACAAAGCAGACTCGATGGGCATAGCCCCCTCCGGATTTGGGATGGAACGCATCCTACCTATCCGCCAACACCAGGATAACCCGGTCTACGCCGGGCTGGTCGAGCAGGTCGACGAGGCCGTCGGTCAGGTACTGGCGACGCTGGAAGCAAAGGGCCTGGATGAGAATACCGTTATTCTCTTCACCTCCGACCACGGTGGGGTGGCCTCCGGCGATGCCTATGCCACCAACAATGCGCCGCTGCGGGGCGGTAAGGGATATCAGTGGGAAGGCGGTCTGCGGGTACCCTTTTTCCTGAAGGTGCCCTGGATGAATCACCGAGGACAAGAGAATAGTACGCCCGTTATGAATACGGATATCCTGCCCACTTTTATGGATCTGGCACAAGTACCCCTCGATTCGGCTGGCTCGATCGATGGTAAGAGTTTGGTTCCGGTACTCCAAAAGCAGACTTTTGCCGAAAGGCCACTGTACTGGCATTATCCCCATTACGGCAACCAGGGCGGAGAACCGCACGCCGTTTTGCGACAAGGGTCCTGGAAACTCATTCACTACTGGGAGGATGATCGCGATGAATTGTATAACCTGGCACAGGATCTATCTGAAGAAAATGATCTGGCCGCTCAAGAAGCGGATCGCACCCGGGCCATGCGCCAACAATTACTGGACTGGCTGGAGGAAGCCGGGGCAACTTATCCGGTTCGCGACAGCCTGTTTGATCCGGCCGCACACGCTGCTAAGTTAGAAAGCTATCGTACTGAATTATTACCCCGTTTGGAGCGCCAACGCGCCGCCATGCTAAGTCCGGACTGGCAACCGAATGAAGATTGGTGGGGAAGTAAATCGGACACGAATAAATAATTTTATTCTGCAAAGGCTTTATCCACCGTGATGCTAAAGCCCGGAATAGCTTTACTGCTTACGGTCATACCGGCCACGACGGGCTGACGCCCAAGGTACTTCCCTTCTTCATGACGATCATAAACGAGAATGGTTTCCTCCATCGGAGAAACCAACCAGTACTCCAATACGCCATTTTCTTCGTACAATTCAAATTTGTCTTTTTTCTCCCGACTGGAATTACCCGGAGACAAGACTTCTACCACCAGATCCGGCGCGCCTGTGCAGCCCTGTTCGGTTAGCTTTGCGGGATCGCAGATCACGTAAACATCTGGTTGAACTACCGTATCGGCCCCCTCGCGGGAAAGTAGTGCATCGAAGGGAGCGGTATATACTTTATAAGTCCTATTTTCCATAAAATTCTATAAAGCAGCATAAAAAGTACTAACAATCTGCTGGTGTTTTCTACTCGGTGCAGCTGACATTTTCTTCACCCAGCCCTTAAATAATTCTACCCGCTCGCTGAAGCGCCAGGTCAGGTAGTCAGCATAAGTGTACTGCTTACTTAAATCTAAATCTTTGAAATCGGTAATCATAGTTTGGGCTTTTTGCTAAAATACAAAGCTTTAACTAGCTAAACCATTTATGACTTCCTAAAAATTGGCATCCTAAAGTAGGATTCCAACTTTAATTTTAAACAAAAAAAGATGCATTTATATTTATATATCCTTATATAAAATACACACCAATGAATTTCAAACAGCCTCTTGTCAACAGTTACCCTAAAACACCTAAAGAAATAGCCCATGAGCTGGGTATTAGCGTAAGTACTCTATACCGTAGACTAAAAAAACTTCCCTTTGAAGTTCTTGCCGGCTTAATCCCGCCTAAACTACAAATTCAGATTTATGAAGCATTGGGGCTATACATACCGGTTCAACAAAAAGTCTCAATCTGAAAAAATGAATAGTTTTGAAATCAGTTGATCCGAACCAGATTAGAACATGAAGCGATTTAAGGCCGAGTTTCTTACCATCTTTTTGTTCCACTAAAATTTGGTGGATATAGAGTATTTAGTTCTTTTAAAGCTTCTATGGCAGATTAAGTAGGTTGCCCAATTAAATCAAGCAATAATCTGCGTCTTTTTGGGGCGATTTCTTCGTTGCAAAAAGCCTTGGATAGCTAGGCTATCCGCGATTTTTGCGCCTCGAACTAGCCCAAAAAAGCCAGCACCTTATTACA
>DATFKA010000050.1:0-10198 GCA_035268885.1 Saprospiraceae bacterium | reverse complement strand
ACCGTCTGCATACTCTGCTCAGCCGAAAAACGACGCAGGGTACAAAAAATAAACCGGTGGGTTATCCCCGTTTGCCGTTCCCCTTCCCGGCCCGCCTCCAATACCGTTTCGGCCACCTCTGTGGGGGTGAGTCCGTCTTGCACATGAAGTAAAGGAGCCAGGCGGATTTCGGCATATAGGACATGGTCGCGCTGAAACTGACGAAACAGATCCAGGGTGACCACCCGCAAAGCTTCCCGCGACTGCATGAGTTGAATGCCCTGATCGGCGCGTGTCAGGTAATCGGCCAGGTCATGGCATTTGGCAGGTGCGATAAAGGTGTCTCTGAATTGCTGGCGAGTCAGCGACGGCTGTAATTGTCTGGCGGCATCAAAGCTAACGGAGCAATCGAGATGAACATGCAATTCAACCTTGGGTAAATTTTTTACGTCCATGGGGCAAAGATAAGCGATATCTGTTAAGAACCAGACCAGCCAGCCCGATAAACCCTGCGGTACTGATGGCTACCAACCGGGATATTCTGCAAACTCATTATCTAATCTATACCGCTCACGAAGTGGGTGAGAATTCCCAAACTCATCGAGCCAGTGTAAAACCTCTACCCTGTTCTTACTGTTATACCGTCGATTTTCATCACCTAAGAAAACGAATAATGAAAAAGCTGTTTGTACTTATCATGGGGCTTAGTATGCTTACTGCCTGCAATGCCCAAAAAACTTCCGGCAATCAAAAGAGCGGGGGTGTACAATCCATTGACACCTACCGGGCTGCCCAAACCTACCCCGAGGGTACTGCCGAAGCGACTTTTGCCGGCGGCTGTTTTTGGTGTACCGAGGCCTCGTTTGAACGCATCCAGGGTGTTATCGATGTGGTTAGTGGCTACTCGGGAGGCGAAAAAGAATACCCTACTTACGAGGCAGTGAGCTACGGACGCACCAACCACGCCGAAGCCATTCAGGTATTTTACAACCCTGAAGAAATCACCTATGAGACGCTGCTCGATATTTTCTTCACCGCTCACGACCCGACGCAACTGAATCGTCAGGGGCCGGATGTGGGTAAGCAATACCGTTCCGCTATATTTTACCACAATCAAACGCAGAAGGAACAGGCCGAAGCATTTATGACCATGCTCGAAAAAAAAGGAGCCTATGATAAAGATATCGTAACCAAGCTTAACGCCTACGACACATTTTGGGTAGCTGAGCAGTACCACCAGGATTACTACATCAACAATCCCGGCAATCCCTACATTCAGCGAGTTAGCAAACCCAAGGTGAAAAAGGTAGAGGAGAAATTCGCCGATCTGTTGAAGAAGGAATATCGCCCCTAGGGACGCACGATTTTTGCGTCTCCACGAAAGCAAACGATGGCGACTCTAAGGTATTGACCGACCGATTCCCACTTCGAGGCGATCATATAGGCGGTCGTTCATGCCGAATTGGAAGCGCAGGAATAAATTCCCGCGCTTCCAATTTCTTTTTAGGTAGGCTTCCGCCAAAAAAGGGCGATCTCCGTTATTGAGATATCCCGCGTAGCCACGCAGGTACATGCCGCTCTCCCATACTTCCTGCTGGTAAGAAAAGCCACCTCCCAATAGTACGGCATCATTCTGTACGTGGGTATCCTGGTTTGTTTGCCAGACCAACAGCCCCAGCATAGCTACCGGTCGCCAGGTACCTGACCATACCGGAAAGTCTTTCCCTACCGAGAAGTCGATATTGAACCCGGGACTGTCCGTAAACCGGGCAGCACCCACCGTATTGGACGAAGGCAGGCGATAGCCAACGCGCAGAGTGATACCCGGCCAGTTGTCAGTTTCTGTTTTGACCTGAATTTGAGTATTGAGGTGCAGGTCGCCAGTAGCTTGCCCGGCATTATAAAACGTGTGAAAGACCCGACGATCCGTTTTCCACTCGTGGGTCGTTTGAAAGAACTCCAGGGGTACCCAGTATAAGTCAAAACTAATGCGCTGGGGCCAGGCAGCGTAGCGTGCATACAGCGCCGGATGCCAGGTGCGGTCACCCGGGGCCCATTGTGCATTTCCCGTAAGGCGGATTTCGCTTTCGCTAAAAACGCGGCCCTGAGCCTGTTCGGGAATGGTTAATGCATTAGGTCCCAGGTAGCGGGGTGAAAAAACCAGGTATTCCCGCCAATGTGTAATACCGTCCCACTGTACATTATTTGACCACCAGGCATGATCCTGTGCCGATCCCCGGCCAGAAGACAAGAAAATTATAGCGAGTAAAAATACACCCTTGATCCCGTGAGGAAGTAGCCTGCTCTGTCTCCAATTCATCCGCCGAAGATAATCCTTCCCCACACACCATCCATTGGTAGAGGCCATTTTCGGCGTAAGCCTAGCCAAACAGTTCGCCCACCCAACAGCCATGGAAGCCAGGAGGTATGTTATGCGGTAGGCGTGCTTTGGCTACGATTTGCAGATTAGCCGCGTCCCGTAATTCGAGATAAGTTTCGCGGGTAGCTACCTGGAATTTGATGTACGCTATCCAGCCATGGTCTTCTCCTTTGCGCCCGGGATGCGGAATAAACAGAGGCTCACCAGGCAAGTCGGGATGAAGGTTTTCGTAGAGGGTTATTTCCCGGTCGACATCGATCTTCATGATACCATCCAGTAATTTATAGGAGGCATCAGCCGGTGCACCCACCGCCCATACGTAGCGGTATTTTTTGCCGTTCAGAGCCGGGTCAATGGCTGGTAATTCTCCGGGGTGCTCCGTCAACAAACGGCTGCTCACCGCTCCACTCTGCCGGTCAATGGTAAAGCGGCGTAATTTACCCTGGGGGGTAGCCGAATCATCTCCTGCCATCAGGGCCACATTAGCCTCAGCACCCGGAAAATCGTCCATAGCAAAAGCATCCACGACTATAGTATGCTCATCTACTTCGTAGCCATTGGCATAGTGAAAGATAAAATAAAAGTCCGTTTCGTAGGTTTCGATACCGTCTTCACCCACGACAAGAATTTTAGTTTTCTCGTCCGATTTGGCTTTGATCGATTCGACGGGGGTAGCTAATCCCATGAAGGCCTGCCAAATATTAAAAGTCACGGGAGGCAAAAAGAATACGCTGCGATTTTTTTCCGTAAGGATAAAATCATGGGTGAACACTAATTCGTCCATGGGGAGAGCCTGGGCAATGCTCGCGGTACCATCGGGTTGGACTTCATACATCACCAGGCGCTGTTTGGTACCGGCCAGGGTGCCGAAGTTGTGCAGGACGCCAGTATCGGGATGTTCTTTAGGGTGAGCAGAAAAAGGCATTTCCTCCATGATTTGTCGGTCGAGCCAGGAAAAATCATTTTTCAGTACGCCTTCATAGCTATAGCGATCGATGGTTTCCAGGGTATCGGGATCAATGCGATGGGGCCAGCCACCTTCCCAGAGTGCCAGCAACTGACCGCCATGCCACACCACACTCGTATTGGCGGCATTCTTAAATTGCATTTTCAGGGCATTTTTAGTCCAACCTCCGGGAATATTGGTACCGAAGCTCCGATAAAGCATTTTTCCTTCTTCCTGCTCACGAACAAACTCCTGGGTCCGTACATAGCGGTTGGAATAATGGAGCTGTCCTTTGTCGAAGACGAAGCGCGTAATCATGCCATCGCCGTCAAAGAAGTGGTCGTATTTCACTCCCTGATGGACAAAACGTCCGTTCCCATTGCGAAAAAGAGTGCCGGTTAATGCTTCGGGAATAGCTCCTTCCACTATCTCGAGAGGCTCGTTGGCATATTCTTTTTCTACGCAGGCTGTCGCCTCCAAAAAAGTCTTTAGGGTATCGTTGGTCATAGCTTACAATCATACAGGCGTAATCTGGCACGCAGACTACGCCTGTATGAAGTCAATTTAGGGCTGCAAGGTTCATTATACTGCCCATTTTTATGGATGAGGGATCAGGATTCCTTATCCGGCACTTGCCGGAAAAACACTGGAATGCTTACTCGGGTCGTGGTCATTTCACCCTGATAGCGAGCAGGTTGCCAATCGGGCATAGCGCGAATCAGGCGGCGAGCTTCGTCAATACAGCCTCCACAACGTTCACCCTGTATATCCATTAAACGAATGGGGCCTTTCACCTCACCGCGTTCGTTAATCACGGCCGACATGTAGGCAATAAAGCGTTCGTCAGAAGCAAAAGCCGGCACGGGATAGGAAATATTTTTTTGGAAGTATGCCTGTACCGCATCGTAGGAACATTGGGTACGGGCATCACCTTTTTCCATCAGGCATTCCCGGGTAAATAAAGGTGGCCGATTATCTGCCGCCTGAGGAATAGAACGATCAGTAGACTGATCTAATTCTGCGGCCTGATCCATCATCGTATCCCACACCATAAATACTATACGCTCGCGCGGGAGGTATTTTTCCAACTTATCTTTTTCGTAAAAGACGAAAGCACTCTGATCGGGATTAACAGCATTGGTATCAGTCCGGGATTCGATTTCCAGCATTTCCCCTTTGGATGCGTCTACAAGGTTACTTCCCGGTTCGGTAGATTCATTCTGACAGGAAAAAAGTAGTCCAGATAAAAGTACGTATAAAATGATTGGTAGGTGCTGAGTAGTCATATATAATTTATTTCGCTTGGTTCTTTTTTCGGCAACGCATTAATTATGCAGATGTTTGACTTTAATTCAGCTGTTATCCTGGTTAGACGTGCCTTGGAAAGGTATTGCCCGTTTCCTTTATCCGCAATATGATTTATTTCACCCCACTTCGCAGGTTACGAATAATCCTGGCAGAATTTTTTGCTAGGAATCTTGCTCACGATTTTCTTTCTGGTCCAGTTTCCTGATCTCTTTTACATAATCGTCCAGCTCTTCGAGATTTGTTTTCTCCCAAAATTTTACGTTGGAGATCACCGCTGCCCGAGAAACGATATGTGCGGACAAAGGGGAGATTAAAAAAATAAAGAAGAGGATGGCAAATATTTCTAGAAAGACCAACGTATCATTGTAGTGAATACCCACCCCCAACAAGATCAGTAAGACGCCAAGGACGACAGCTTTTGTACTCGCAGAATTACGAATATAAAAATCGGGAAATCTCAGCATACCTATAGAGGCAATCAGCATAAAACCAGATCCACCAAGTAAGAAAATGGCACTAATGATATCTTTAATCATCTTTATATTTATTTCGTTTTTGAACCAGGTAATAGGCAAACGTCATTGTTCCTACAAAAGCAATCAGAGACATAATTAATGCAACATTCAGATAAGCTTTTTCCTCAGCGAGAACAGAGTAGATGGCTAAAATAGCCAACAGGTTGGCCGAAAATACATCGAGGGAAATAACCCGATCGGGTAAAGTAGGCCCTTTAATAAATCGGATCAGTGTCAATAAAATACTGATACTGATCATAACAATCGCAATGTATGCGGCAGCGGTAAAAAGATTCATACTTTTGTTTTGCTTCTGGTTATCTTGAGTATTCTTTTTTCAAATCCGCCCTTAATTTGTTGCTTGACTTTTTCGATGTCACCTGATTTAACGTACACCTCATGGACGTAGAGGGTTTTCCTATCCTCGGAGATATCAATACTGAGGGTACCCGGTGTCAGGGTTACGAAGTTGGCCAACAAGGTGATTTCCAGGTCGGTTTTTGCCTCCAGAGGAATCGCTATCATAGCCGGCTGCATATGATTAGTTGGCGTCACTACTTCGTAGGCTACACGAAGAGAAGCGGAAACGAGTTGCCTTAAATAGAATAAAACGAGAAGGCCGATCTGCAGGGATTTGAAAAAAGCTTCCCCGTTGTAAAAGAACATGAGTAGCCACAATGCTGTATTCCAGGCCAGGAATACCAGTATAGTCATAAATCCGGTCGTGGGAATATCCGGATAAACCGACTGGGTAAACCACGTCATCAGAATGGCGAGCATGATGTTAATGATAATCGTCATATTATTAATTATTTTCCCCCATAACAGCCTGAATGTAAATTTGTGAATCTAGCAACTGCTCTGCTGCTCTTTGGGATACAGCAATCAGGGCGTCCGGATAAAAGGTCAAAAAGAGCGTACACATAGTCAAAAAGACTGACGAAATAATGAGCATATAATGTGTTCTGAACAGGGTTCGGCTATTGTATGTAACTCTGGATTTTGTTTCCTCCGGTTCAGCCGACCAAAATACAGACACCCAGATCTTACTCATGGAAAATAGTGTCAACAGCCCCACCACTAGCGATACGACCACGATGGTATAGCTCTCTGCCGCCAGACCTGCTTTGGCCAGAGTGAATTTACCCCAGAAGCCGGAAAGCGGTGGAATACCTGCCAGTGAAAAGGCTGATATGGCAAAAAGTATCGTGACGTAGGGGAATCGGTTATAGACGCCACCAAGCTTTTTCAGTAGATAGTGCCCATGCGTTACTTTGACGATTCCACTAATCAGGAAAAGGTTTGTCTTGACCAGTATATGGTGAACGATATAGAAAATCGATCCAGCAATAGCCAGGGGGGTGAATAAAGCCAGCCCCATGATCATGTAGCCAATCTGACTCACGATATGAAAAGACAGTATTTTTTTAAAATTGTGCTGAGCAATAGCCCCCAACACGCCAAAAAACATGGTAAGCCCCGCCAGAATAAGTAACAGCGAGTGGGTAACGGATACGTCGTAGGTGAAAAGCAGGGTAAAAAACCGGATCAGGGCGTAGACGCCAACTTTCGTAAGCAAACCGGCAATCAATCCTACTATCGCTATGGGCGGTGTCGGGTAAGAAGCAGGCAGCCAGGAAAAAAATGGAAAAATTGCGGCTTTAATACCAAACCCTACCAGAAAAAAAACGGCGGAAAGGGTGATCAGTTTTTGATTAGGATGCTCTGCTATGGCCACGGATAGATCGGCCATATTGAGGGTACCGGTTAGTTTATAGAGAATAGCCGCTCCGGTAAGTAAAAAACCGGAGGAGATAAAGCTCAAGGTTACGTATTTGACAGCTCCCTCTAGCTGTCCTTTTCGGTTTCCCAAAACAATCAGTACGAAGGAAGCTACCAGCATCACTTCGAACCAAACATAAAGGTTGAAGATATCCCCCGTCAAAAAGGAACCGCAAACACCAAACAACATAACCAGCAGAACCGGGAAAAACCCGTTTTTCTTTCGCTGAGCTGATATATCCTGTAAAGAATATAGTATGATAGCAAGTGCGATAATAGCGGAGACTAAAACCATCCCGGAGGCAAGTAGGTCGGCGACCAGAGTAATACCAAAAGGTGCCGGCCAATTACCTATCTGCACCACCTGTATCCCATCCTGATAAACAGCCCAAAACAGCCGGATTGAGGAGAGCAAATATAAGGTAATGCCACTCACGGCAATAGCAGCCTGAACCTTGATATACTGCCAAAAGAAGATACAGAATATAAAGGCGATCAGAAGGATCCACAAGGGGGAAATCAAATATGATGTCATAATATCACTCACGGTACTATATGCGGTCTGTTGTGTTTAAATCATCCAGGTCTTCAGTGCCTACTTCTTCGTACACTTTCTTCAACAGAACAATAACGAATAACTGAACGCCAATACTGATAACGATAGCAGTCAGCGTCAACGCCTGCGGTAAAGGATCGGCCAATCCTTCTATAGATGTGGCATCTTTTGCTATGAGTGGTGGCGCATTCTTAGTAGTACCCCCCACCGTGAAAAGAAAGAAGATCGTGGCATAACCGAAAAGGATAACCCCGATAATCAGCTTAAAAAAGCTTTTTTGAAACATCAGAAAAAGACTGGCAGAAAATAAAAGACCAATTATTAAAGCTATTACAAGATTCATAAAACGTTATTCCTCAGTAAGTAAAAAAGTGATTTTCAAGACCACGCCAAAAACGACCAGCAGCACACCAAAATCAAAGAAAATAGGTGTTCCGATCTTCCCCACAAAAGGCAATTTTTCCTCTACCCAAATCGATGTGAGGTAGGGATCTCCCATCACCACGGAGAACATGCCGCTGACCAGAGCCAACAGCAAGCCCAATGCCGCCAGTAATTGGGGCTTTATTCTATATACCCGGGTAGTTCTTTTATACCCGAAAACCATAGCATGCAGCATAAACGGTATAGAGGCAATCAGGCCGGCGATAAAGCCGCCCCCCGGTTTGTTATGGCCCCGAAAAAACATGTAAAGGGCAAAACTGATGAACAGCGGGGTCAGCACCCTCAATATTGACGATAAAATCAGTGTTCTCATGATTCAGATGGATCAGGTTTAATACTCAAAAGGGCAATAATGCCAATCATGGTGACCGTGAGTACAGTAATTTCTCCCAGCGTATCAAAGGCACGAAAATCTACCAGGATTACATTAACGGCATTTTGGCCTTTCCCTTCCGTAATACTTTTTTCCAGAAAATAGCTTTGCAGAGCAGAATTTTTCTCTTGATTAAGTAGGATAAATGAAGTCAGAGACATGATGACTCCAAACAGGATGGCTACCGGTAAATATTTAAACCGGGCAACGCTTTTTTGAAGCGTATAAGAGGGAAGCCGGTGAATAATCAGAATCAATAAGATCAGGGTGAGTGTCTCTGCTAAAAATTGAGTAATAGCAACATCCGGTGCGCTAAATAGTGTATAGGCCAGGGCAATACTGTAGCCAATTATCCCAAAGGTGGCGGTTACGATCAGTCTTGACCTGACACGGAATAAAAATACAACAGCAATAATGACAAACGCCAAAATCACTAACTCGTAAATTTGTATACCTCTGAATAAATCTTCGGGTGAAATTTGGCTAAGAAACCCTCCATCGCTTAAGGCTAAAATCATAAGTGCAGAAAATGCCAAAATCACCATGGCTATATAATTTCTTAAAAATCCACTTTGCAGGACTTTAGTACTGACTGTAGCCGTTCCTTCTAATCCGCTTATGGTTCGATCGTACAGGTAATCACCGGTTAGCCAGTACGGTTTTTGCATCCGTCGCAAAGGTCGCCGGACGACATACAGACCGGCACCTGCCAGTAAAGTCGCGATACTAAGCAGGAAAACCACGTTAAATCCATGCCACAATTTTAGCTCCATGCCCGGTTCAGCTCCCTGAATGTCAGCTGCCGACCATTGTAGTAGTGGCTCGATCGTCATGCCCGGAACAATCCCCGTAACCAATCCGATAATAGCCAACAATAGCGGCGGCAAAGACATAAACAGACTGGCTTTTTTAATCGGCTTATCGTGCATGCGGCCTTTCTTGAGGAAAGCATTATAGATAATATCGATGCCTACTGCTGTAAAGAAAGCACCCGCTGTAAAAAGCAACGCTAGATAAACCATCGCTAATTCTCCCTGAGCCTTATACATAGCTTTGTACAATAATTCCTTCCCGATAAAACCGAGGAAAGGCAGAACGCCCGCCATTGAAGCAAGAGATAAAAAAACAGTGGCAGCTGTTGCCGGCATCTTTTTCCCCAAATCAGATAATTGAGAAATGCGTCTTTGTCCGGTTTGATGGTCAATACTACCAGCCGCAAGGAACAGAGCTCCCTTATAAAGAGCGTGTGCCATGACGTATACAATGGCCGCATTAATAGCAGCTTCTCCACCCAGGCCGATCATCATGAAAAAAATACCCAAAGCGCTGATAGTGGTATAGGCCAGGATCTTTTTCAGGTCATCTTCCTGGAAGGCCTTGAAAGCGCCCAGGGTCATAGTCAGGGCTCCCGTTAGCCCCAACATATTATGCCAGATGGCAACGTCCTCGAATATTGGATTTAAGCGAAAGATGAGATAAACACCTGCTTTCACCATCGTGGCTGAATGTAAATAGGCACTCACCGGAGTCGGGGCAGCCATGGCGTTGGGCAACCAGAAATGCAATGGAAATTGAGCAGATTTTGACATCGCCCCTACTGCAATCAGCAAAATAGTAGCTGTGCGCAGATTGCTGTTCGCCATCACATTAGGCTGATCCAATATGTCAATTAAATTGTAGCCGCTTCCCGTACTGATTTCCAGGAAAATGAATCCAGCCATCAAGGCTAGCCCTCCCCCAGAAGTGATTAATAAAGCTTGTCGGGCAGCTCTTCTCGAGTCCTCTTTTTCGTGGTTAAACCCAATCAAAAGAAATGAGGTGAAACTGGTCAACTCCCAAAAAATAAAGAGACTGATCAGGTTAGCGGAAAGAACAACGCCCAGCATCGACCCCATAAAAAGCAGGAGGTAGCTAA
>DATFKA010000049.1:0-7512 GCA_035268885.1 Saprospiraceae bacterium | reverse complement strand
GCAGCCTATCTGGATGCGCCGGCTTGCGTTCGCTATACGCATCAATTGGCAGGTCTCAGTGAAGTCTGTAGCGCATTGAGAGGGCCGCTAAATCCACGTGAATTTTACCAGCCGATGACGACGAGCGGTAGTTATCCCGTCGTATTTCGGTACCAGGCACCAGCTAGCTCCGCTGGGGCAGTCAATATCCCCATCACCCTTAAATTTACAGGTTTATGATCGTACGATCTTTAATGATATTCATCTTCTTGGGTAATGCCTTTTCATTAGCTGCGCAATCCATCGCCGTAAAAGGGGCGACCTTTGGGGATTCCATCCGCTTACGTTGGGCACCGGCAGATATGGCGACCTGGGAGCAGGGCAATACAGCCGGCTACGCATTGATCCGACATACCTACGATGAGACCGATCAGCTCCTGGCGATGGAAGTGCTAGATACCCTTAGCTTACAGCCGGCTACAGCCTGGCTACCGCTCAAGGATCAGAATCAGGTATTGGGCATGGCCTATACCTTACTTTTTGAGTTTAATGATGACCTCAATGATCCCCTGGATCAATACAATGTACAGGAGAACCGCTATGGTTTTACCCTCTTTGCGGCGGATATGTCGTTTCAGGCCGCGCAAATGATGGGGCTGGGATACATCGACGAGCATATTTCCCAGGATTACCATTACACCTATACCGTGAGTCTGAGTACCGATACCCTGGCCGCACAGAGTGGCCTGACGAGGATCTATCCGCAAGAACCATCCGTGTTGCCCGTCCCGGAGCAGGTCGAGGTAGCTTTCGGTAACCTAACGGCCCTATTGGCCTGGGAGAAGGGCGAACTGGGACAGTATTATTCGGCTTACGTCATTGAGAAATCGGTAGCGGGGGGCGATTTCCTGCCAGTATCAGATATTCCCTTTGTGCAGATGGAATCGGAAGACCAGACGAATATTCCCGAAATTTTCCAGCGCAAGATTTTCTTTCGGGATTCGCTTACGCAAAATGGCGTGGAAGTACAATACCGGGTACGTGGCCTGAGTCCTTTTGGCATTACCGGGCCACTATCGGCTACCGTATCTGGGATGGGGCGACCTGATCCCATACCGGCAAGTCCGGTGATTCGCGAAGCAGCCGAAACGATGGAGCAAACCGTACAGATCGACTGGACGATCAATACCGCTTATCAGGATAGCATTCAGGGCTTTCATGTATACCGGATGGAAAGCCTGGAAGGGACGCCTCAACGCCTCAACCCGACCTTACTGCCGCCCGATACCCGCACTTTTTTGGACGAAAGTCCACTCCCCCTGGGCTACTATCTGGTGGAGACCATCGATCAAAACGAGTATAGCCTGCCGAGTACGCGCGCTATGGTACAGCTGCTCGATCAGGAGCCACCGGCGGTGCCGGATAGCCTTACGGCAAAAGTGGACGAAGCAGGGATCGTACGCCTGGAATGGAAGGCCAATACCGAGGCGGACCTGTCAGGTTATTTGTTATACCTGGGTTATAGTGCCACGGGAGGTAATATTCCGCTCAACGAAGGAAAAGAAATAAAGGGAACGAGCTATGTCGATACCGTAGCCGATTATGCGACATCCATTAAAGAAATTTACTACCGTATCCAGGCAGTCGATTACCGCGGTAACCGTTCGGTCCAATCCGCTGCCGCGAAAATCGTACGTCCGGATCAGGAGCCGCCCGCACCGGCCGTTTTCAAAGACTGGGCCTTCCGCACCGATAGCGTCTTTTTGCAATGGGCAGCCAGCCCCAGTACCGATCTGGCCAGGCAGTACATTGAACGGCGGCTGGATAATGACACCAGCACCTGGCAGTTGGTCCACACTGACAGTGTCTTACTGGAAGTCGATAGTACGCTGGACATCGGCCTGGATATGGCTGGACAGTACTATTACCGCATCCGTAGTCTGGATGAGACGGGCCTGGAAGCCATATCAGATTCCATCTATCTACAGACGGGAAAACGCAAACCCAGTCCGGCCATCACCAACTTCGCTATTACGCCCGTACCCGAAGGCAACCGCATCAGCTGGCGCTGCCCGGAGACCAAACGGCCGGTATATCAATTTGTGATCTATCGGGCTAGCGGAGATCAGGATATGCGCATGTATAAAAGATTAAAGCCAGACAATGAGCTACTCGTCAATACCGAAGGTAGCCTGGATTTTAGATACCTGGATGAGCTACTAGAGCCCGGGATACTATATCGCTATCAGATGGTGGTACACTTTGAAGACGGGACTTATTCTCCCTTTACGGAAATCATTGAATAAATGATAAATCACAAAACCAACTAAACCACCAAATCAAAAAACGAAAAAATGCTATTAAAAACCATCAGCAGCTTTCTCATCTGCCTCCTGCCTTTAGGAGCTATCCAGGCCCAACTGGAAGTACTCCAGCGCAGCTCCGCCACCGCCGGCAACTGCGACGGGTGGGTACTGCTACGGGCGCAGGGTACCGCCGGCCCTTTTGACATCTTACTCGATGAGGCATTGTACACCCAGACCACCAACGGTCAGGCCACCTATGAGCTAAGCGACCTCTGTGCCGGCACCTATACCGTACAGATTCGACCGACCAACTACCCGGTCTGCGGTAAGACCTTCGAAATTGCGATTGGTAGCGGAGGCGATACCAGTACCGATCTCTGCGTAGAGCTGGAATCAGATGGTAGCCCACTCAATACATCGGCCTCCCAGATTCAGCCCGACATCAAGGTGATCCCCAACTATAATGGCCAGGTGGTAACGACGATTAAAGTGCCGCAAGCCATGACCGTACAACTACAACTGACGGACCCCAACGGGAATATCCTCTACGAGATAACCCAATCACTACAAAACGGAAGCAATACACTGCCCGCCATCAACCTGGCGCAGTACCCCATAATCGAAGATCATTATTTCTTAAAAATCAGTGCCGACTTCTTCTCGGATCGAGTGTATCGACTCAGTAGATAAGTAAATATTAAAATCAAATAAAATGAAAATATTGAATAGCCTTTTGATTGGTCTGCTTTTTTGTCCGTGGGGCTTAAATGCTCAGGACTCCCTGGAAGATTCCGGATTGGACTCCCAGTTACAGACCTGCGATACGCAAATCGACTACAATAATTTTTCTTCAGGATGGGGCATTTGGAAAGATGGAGGAACATATTCGGACTTATATAATGGAAGTATCAGATTAAGATATAGGTATAATACCTCATCTACTACTACTCAACCTCTTGATCTTTCTGTTTACGAGAGCGTCGAGATTCAGTTTCGATATTATGCTTACGGCTATGATAGTGGAGAGTTTTTCCAACTTAGGGTCTTTGATGGGGAGAAATATGTAGAATTAGCGAGATGGACGCGTGGGACAAATTTATCCGTAAATACCTGGATAACTCAAACTGTACAGGTTCCGAAATCTTTATTGTCTTCAAAAACCAGGTTCCGATTTTTAGGACGAGCAAATAGTACATCCGAATATGTTTATCTAGATGATATTAAAATTACTGGTTTCAAAGATGCTCCTGTAGTTTGTAGTATTCCTACTGCTTTTGAGACTACTTCATTAAAGCTAAGTAAAACCACTCTAAGCTTTGAAAATTACGATTCTTCGGTTTTGCTTCCTTTGTATTATCGGAAAGTGGGGACTGATTGGACGACGACAGAAATCAGTCAGGGAAGAGCCGTTTTAGAAAACCTAGAAGCTGAGTCGACCTACGAACTAATGATTGAGACCATTTGCAATGGTATATGTAGTCAAAATACCTTAGGAACTTTCACTACCCCTCCGGCAACTTGCCATGACGGTATTCAAAATGGAGACGAGACCGGAATCGACTGTGGGGGGAGCAGTTGCCAATCTTGTGGGACCCTGACAAACTGCCAGGAAACATTAATTGCGTTTGAAGATTTTGAAGGGGAAACTAATATTTGGGCACAATATAACGCTACTAATAATACGACTTATGCATCGAGTGGAACGTATTCTCTTTCTTTTTACGGAAGCCGAGAATTTGAGTGTCAAACTTCTTTTAACCTTACTGGTGCCGATAAGACGAAAATTAAGTTTCATTATGTGAATTCTTCTTCGATAGAAGCTACCATTTTTCTTAGTATACTCAATCAAGAAACAAATACCTGGGAGGTTATTGCTCAGCAAGGGTTTGGTACTACCGGAGGGTGGTTTGAGCAGGAAGTCCAACGGAATTTTTATAGTAATACCGTCTTTCGGATTCGGGCAAGTGTAAGCACCTATAGTTATATTGATGATGTTAGCATTACCTCGGTAGAATGCGATAAGGTTGCTCCCCAATGGGCTGGCTCCCGCACCCTCGACAGCACCCTTTACCGCAGCGGTGCCGTCGGCATCGGCATACCCGACCCCGGCACCTACAAACTCGCCGTCAACGGCGACATCAAAGCCCGCAAGGTCCGCGTAGAGCAAGAAGGCTGGCCCGACTACGTCTTCACCCCCGATTACCAGTTGCCCGAGCTACCAGCCATCGAGCAGTACATCCAGCAAAATGGTCACCTCGAAAATATACCTTCTGCAGAAGAAGTAGCCGCCCAGGGCATCGATCTCGGCGAGATGGACAAACGCCTACTCGAAAAGATCGAGCAACTCACCCTACTCATGATCCAAATGGATAAGGAAGTCAAAGCCCTACGCAAGGAGAATCAAGCCCTAGGCAAAGAAAATAAAACCATTAAGGATCGGCTCAAAAAACTGGAACACTAAACCCCTGGCTATGATGACAGAAAAAACAAATATAAATCAGGGTGTTACGTCCAATGTAACTTGTAGACATAGGACTCTCTCCCGAGACGCGGGCGGAGGTAAGCCATTGTTTGAGCGGAGCGAGTTTGGCTTACCAAGCGTTTTTTTGCTTCGTTTTTTGTGGCGATTGTGCGTCACGAGGCGCATTGTATCTAGAGGGTGGAAATCCCTCCCCGTCAATTTTCCATTCAGACGGGAAGACAACAGAGCAGGGCATATCGGCGACGGAATGCTCTGAAGCCTCTGAAGTCAACATGCAGGCCGCAATCCGCAGGGGTGAACAGGTCTAGCTTCGTTAAATCATTTCAGATGGCGAACCCGTAGTCGTAGGTGAAGCCTGATATTTTGCAGGAAGAAATGGAAATATGCACTGCAAGAGTCTGACGGAGTACTAACTGGTGGCATGTATGTAAAATGATGCATTGTGAACGTGAGAGGTCTCCATTATCGAGGGTGACGGCCTCAAATCTGCTCTATAAGGCAAGGTCGAAAGGAGTAGAGGAAGTGGAGAAGTCGGAGGGGTTCATAGTACTGATTGAAGGCTGGGACAACATAACCTGGTCTTAGGGAAGGGGCCCTACTAATGAAATGCTTATAAAGAAAAGATGTATGAACAGATTGGTGACCAACCTACAAACGGGACGCAAACTATCTGGATCGCCAAGAAAGCGAACGGATGATGAGCGAGTACGTCATTTTCAGCGTAAGCTTTATCGAAAAGCCAAGCAGGAGCAAGGCTTCAAGTTTTATATTCTTCATGACAAGGTGAGATTGCCTTACTTTTTGCGAGAGTCCTATCGTCGGGTTAAACGCAATGGAGGCGCACCAGGCGTGGACGGCGTGGATTTTCAAGCCATCGAAAAACAGGGCGTAGATAAATTCCTTAATCAAATCCAGCAAGAGCTGGAACAAGGAAAATATCGCCCCCAGGCGGTGCTAAGAAAATACATACCTAAGGCAAATGGCAAACTTCGTCCATTGGGTATTCCGACCATTAAGGATCGAATAGTCCAGATGAGTCTAAAAATGGTTATTGAACCGATCTTCGAGGCAGATTTTGAAGAATTCTCTTATGGGTTTAGACCCAAGAGGAGTGCCAAAGACGCCATAAAAGAGATTAAATACCATTTAATAGGCGGAAAGACACAGATATTCGATGCGGATCTGAGCAGCTATTTTGACACGATTCCTCACAACAAATTGATGATAGCTCTGAAAGAAAGAATTGCGGATCGCAATATACTCAGGCTCATTAAACAATTTCTCAAGGCACCTATTAAGGATGGCAAGCGTATCACAGGAGGCAAGCGAAACAAGAAGGGAACACCCCAAGGAGGGGTGATTTCCCCTCTGCTCGCTAATATTTATTTAAACCTACTGGATAGAATTGTAGCTAGCTCAAATAGTATTTTTGGGAAAGCCAATGTGAAAATGATACGCTATGCGGACGATTTTGTGCTTATGGCGAAATGGATGAGTCCGGCCATTCTATGCAAGCTAGAGGAATTACTGGAAAGGATGGAACTGTCAATCAATTGGGACAAAAGCAGAATAGTTAAGGCTAGAGAAGAGAGCTTTGACTTTCTGGGCTTAACTTTTCGATATGACCGCCCCCGAGTAAAGGGGAGGAAGTCTTATTGGAATATCAAGCCTAGTGAAAAGTCGGAAAAACGGCTACGAGCGAACATCAGGGAATACTTAGCTGTACGCCGACATCTACCTACAAGTCTCATTATAAAAGACTTGAATCAGATGATTGGTGGGTGGCTCAATTATTTTCGGATGCCAGGGACTAGCTACATCAAGCAATCTTGCTTTGAATTAGGAGAATACCTAAATTGGAGAACTTACAAACATTTTAAAAGGAAGAGTCAGCGACCATGTAAAAGGTATCGTCGAGCCACCTATCGTCAGCTAATTCGAGAAGGAATGATAGACGTAAGGGCATATGCATATCAGTCGCCTCCTTCGAATGCTTGAGATGAATTCATTAGGAAAGCCGTATGAGGGAAAACCTCACGTACGGTTTGATGAAGGGGGACTGGCGATTTAGCCAGTCTCTACTCTACGACAAAAAATGAAGACGTAAGAGCAGCACAATTTTTTTGTAAAAAACACCTTGTGCTGAAGTGTTTCCTCTTTGCCGTAATATTCCTTTCTCCTGTATCAGCAGTAGCAACTCCCCAAGACTCTACCAACTGCGACGGCTGCCGCACCATCGGCCTGCCCGACTGGCAGCTCATGACCGACCAGTGTATCATCTGGTCGCCCAGTGTCGGACTGGAAGACCCGAGTAGCCCTTACACCCGGGCCTGCGTCACCACCACTACCGACTATACCCTCACCATCATCAGCGACGAGGGTGCATTGCTGGTACAGGACACCTTCCGGGTAGCGCGTGGTGAGCTCTACGTCAGCCTCTCCGCCGATCAGGAAGTACCCAATATTTGTACGGCCGACTCGGTGGTACTGGTCTCCATTGTGACCTCCGATACAGATTATAGCCTCCAGTGGTCGACCGGCGATACGATGCCAATTATTGAAGTGCGGGAGGCGGGCTTGTACAGTCTGAGCGTCACCAATACTGGTGGCTGTACCGTCGTGGATACCATCCGGGTAAATAATCAAGATGCCCGCCCACTGAGCCTCAACTCCAGCGATCCGGACCAGCAGCTTTCCTGCGGAGAGACCGCGCAGTTGTCGGTGACGGGTACCTACAGTAGCTAT
>DATFKA010000048.1:0-48402 GCA_035268885.1 Saprospiraceae bacterium | reverse complement strand
GTCAGCAACAAACCCATGATGAAAGCCCCCCATCCGTTAAAAGGAATCAGAATACTCGAAGGGGCCGAACTGGAATCGGCAATGTAAGCCAGCTTCTCGCGCGGGATACCGAGCCGATCAAAAACGGGACGGTACAGCGCCCCCACCGTCAGGACCGAAATACTGGACTCTACAAAGATCAACAGGCCCGTCAGCCAGGCCAGAAACTGAATGATGATCCGATTGCTGCCCGATTGCTTCGCCTCGTAGCGCTCCAATAATCGATTGACCCGTTGGATGAAGCCTTCCACTCCGCCCGAGGCCTGAATGAAAATAATCAAACCACCCACCAGGGCGCAGAACATAATCGTGCGGGTATTCCCCGGGCTGTCAAAGACATTCACCAGACCTTCAACCGTAGCAAAGCTACCCGTCCATAAATTAAAATCAGAAAGGATCAGCCAGCCCAACCAGATACCAAAGAGCAGGGAGATGAAAACCTGCCGGGTCCAGATGGCCAGGACGATGGCAATGACGGGGGGTAAAAGTGAAAGGAATCCGTAATCCATGGTTCGATTGGTGATTTTTTGAATTGGTGAATTGTTGATTTAATGCTCAAAGAAGAATTTTGAAAAGTCTGGATCGTGTGGACGTTCCCGGTTTAATTCAAATTCATACACGACCTCTCCCAGTTTTTTCAGAAAAGGAAATCCTGTTTCTTCGTATTCGTAGACCCCGTCGTTGAAGGTTTTGTTTTCGTTGACGTGGATGGTGGCAGCCAAAAGGAATTCCACCTCGTTTTTTGTGTCTATAATATAAGCCGCATCGGTCAGGTAGCCGTAAGCATCGCCGACTTTGTTAAAGATACGGATGTGCCCGGGGATGTCCTGCTTGCTGCTGCCGTAGAGTAAGAACTTTACATAATCGTCCCAGTTGGCCAGATCGGGATAAGCCGGCTCCTCACTTTCCCGCGGCAGCTTGGACATGTATTCGTAGAGCAAATCGTAATCGGTTTCGGTCAGATTAAAAGATTGTGGTGTGGGTACCGCTTCCGGGAAGAGGGTGGTCTGTAGGATATCGTGCAGATCCAACAGGCTCATATAGTTCTTGTAGGTGAAATCGAAGGGCTCCTGTACGATTTCACCTGCACCGTTCATAAAGGCCTTCCCCTGAATTTGATTTTCGAGGGTCCAGTTGGGGTAGCCATTGGAATAAACTTCGTCTTGTCGGTAAAGAACGCTGTCGCCTTCCAGGAATACCAAGGGGTTGGTGCGCCGATTGTCCAGGCTATCGTAGCCACTGACGGAGAGGCGATGGATAATCCGGGTCCGGGTAAAGCCCTTTTCTCTTAATCGCTCATTGATATATGCCTGCCCCAGGAATTCGTAGAGCCGATTGTAGGCATCGTTATCGCTGACGAGCAATATTTTCTTGATGTAATGAGCTACGTTGGGGAGCAGATCGGCCTTACTCGAATCGGTAAGTACGGCCGTTTGGGGTGGGGTAGCGGCCCCGGTCTGAAAGGTACTGTGTTTATCCAGCCCCTCGATACCCAGTTCGTTGAGGCGCTCCAGGGCCAAAAGGGCCGTCGGTAGTTTTACGGTACTGGCGGGATAGAAATAGTGGTTGGTATCCAGTCCGTAAGTATAGGTGGTAAAACTGGGATGGTTTTGCGCATCGCGGTCGATTTGGGTGTAGATGATCTGCACTTTATGCTCGGGATTTTCAGCAAACGTCCGTATTTCCGGATTGGATTGTAGCATTTGCTGAAGTGGATCAAGGTTTTTTTCAGGGCTGCAAGCCCAAAAAAAGAGGAGGACCAGGAATGATGAAGTATATTTCATATCAGTTTTGGTAATACTTGTCGATTAAGGTAGCTAATTTTTCCAAATCCGCTCGGGTGTGGGCGGCATTGATCACGATTCGATTGATTTTTGGGTCCTGAGTGGTAGGGTAGTGGAAAGAAGAGATTAGGATCTGACTTTGCGCTAAAAAATCGGCCAGACCGACATCCCTGACGAAGAAGACCGGATGTCCGGAGATTTGTCGGAAGGCTTTCGGTTGGGGGTTCACTTGCGTAAAAAAACGAATGTTTTCGCTTAAGCGCGAGCGCTGTTCCGCAAGCAGAGGCAGGCACTGAAGAAAAGCATACAGATAGGCGGGGATGATGGGCGAGGCCCCACCAAAGAAAGGGCTTTCCCATAGGGCCTGAATTAAGTCCCGGCTACCGCCCACTAATCCGCCGGGTAAGCTTAGTGCTTTGCCCATAGAGCTGAGCAGGGTGTATCCGGTATAGGGTAGTGAGGGGAGTAGGGAGAGGGTGCCGCGCCCCTCCAGCCCCAGTACGCCCAGGCCGTGGGAATCATCCAGTACCAAAGTGGTGTGGTTTTTAGGCGAAAGCCGCTGTAGCCAACTGAAATCATAAGCCCTGGCTCGTAGCGGATCGATCGTAGAACTCAATAAAATACGATTGGGGGCTGCTTCCAGTTCCAGTATATACTGCGACCATTCGTCCTGACTACCCCGAAAGCGATGCCCCTGACCGATGAGGGCGGGGTGCACACTGGGTGCGTAATCACAAAGGTGTTCCTGCTCCAGGTATTTGATCAGGAGCTGTCCGGCCAGGGAGCCCGAAGATACGGTGAGTACGGCTTCTACCCCCAGCCATTCGGCCAGGTAGTTTTCCGCTTCCGCAAAAACTGCTAATTGCAGGTTGGAGCGTCGCGAGCCACCAAAGTTAGCACCGTAACGGCGGATGCCCTCCATTAACTTTTCCTGATACTGCGGGTGATCGGCCAGACCCAGATAGGCGGTGCCACTAAAGTGCAGCCAGTCCTGTCCGTCAATATGGATACTGCGTCCCGGATAATGATTAATACTCGGCATAGCTTGGTCGATGCTTGAGCCGCCAATTTAGGAATTTTGCTCAAAAGGTCTGTAATTGGATCTGTTTTCCTCGCTGAATGGCCACTACTTGTGGACGGGCTACCAGGGCATCCGTTTTTTGGTCGAGACGGATGATATAATCCCCTTTTCCTCGAATAGCTTCCCAGACGTACAGGCCCTGCGCATCCGAAAAATAATAGAAGGGTCCCCGTTGAAAATGGAAATGGCCCGCCTCGACCGGAGTAGTTTTGAGGTATTGCCCAAACGGGCTAAAGTGCAATATCTGTTGCTGGGAAGATACCAGGAAGACAAGCTGATTTTGCACCAATATGCGTTCCGCCCGGAAACCATTGGGCATCCAGCGGCTTAGATCACTACTTTCCTGCAGTACGCGCCCCTGTCGGCTGATTTTTTTGAGTTTGAAGTCTTGCTGATCGTAGACCCATATTTGTTTATCCCGTGAAGTCGCCACCGTTTGTGCACCGAGAATACCCAATTCTTCCAGGCGTACTTCGGCTAGTGGGTTCAGTGTGCGATCCAGGATAATAACCGTATTGAATTCCGGATAAAAAAGCAGGACACCGAAGGGGTCGCTGGCATCGCAATGCTGTAAAGTACCGAGGTTGCGGTTGTTATATTCGAAGAGAACTTGCCCGTCTTTATTATACTTGCGTAGCGTCTGCAAGGAGTCAATCGTATAAATCTGCTGGATGGGATCAATGGTGGTTAATTGCCCCTGGACGGGGAAAGAGGCCTGGCTTATTCTGTCTTTAAAATTATCTAACAGCGCTGCTCCAGCTGGAGGCAGCACCCCAAAGCAAAGCCAGCCCAACAAACCGATATGTAATATCATTCTCACCTTACTGAAACGCAGGCTATCCAGAAAAATTTTAATTTTTTTGCGGAAGCACCCACCAAAAAATTAATCCATTGCATCTAGGTTTATAGATGAATGACTATGTTTATAGTTATAAAAGCGAATATATGGAAAAATTAACCAAAGCAGAAGAAGAAATCATGCGTATCATCTGGGAGCTGGAGCCCTGTACCGTCGGAGACATCCGCGCTTATATTGAAGAGCAGCAGGGGTCGCCAAAGCCACCACACAGTACTATTTCTACCCTGGTAGCTAATATCAGTAAGAAGGGTTATCTGAGTCATAAGGCTTACGGGCGTACCTATGTGTATTCGGCTCAGGTAGATAAAGAAGATTACAGTAAGGGACGTCTTCAGAAACTGGTCAACAATTTCTTTGAAGGCTCGATGAATAGTCTGGTCTCCTTTATGCTCGAAGAAGAAGAACTCTCAAAGGAAGAACTCTCTGATTTGCTTCAGCGTCTGGACAAAGCGGATAAAAAAAGAAAGTGATGCTTGAATATATCGTACAATCCAGCCTTTGCTGGCTGGTCTTTTATGGGTTTTACTGGTTGTTCTTACGTAGACAGACCTTCTTTACTTATAATCGTAGCTACCTGCTACTCGGCCTGCTGGCGGGATTATTGTTGCCACTGATTAGTCAGTATGTACAAACAAACCACGCTACGGCCCCCGTAGTGGCCGAGCTACCCGTGGTTTACATTGGCTGGATGGAACCCGTGATTTTGACAGAAGCCACTCCGGTTATCACTCAGCGCTTCTCCGTACAGCAATTGATCTGGAGCATTTATTTCCTGGGGGTGGGATTATTTCTGATCCGCTTGTTATGGGGTTTTGTCCAGTTGTGGCGATTGAGTCAGCAGGCAGAGCGTCGCCTTTATTCGGGCTATTCCATTTATGAAGTAGACTCCATTGTTAGTCCGTTTTCTTTTTTCCAGCTGATCTATTGGAACCCTAAAATTGCATTGGAGAGTAAAGAAGGACGGGCGATTTTTGCCCACGAGCGGGCGCACATTCGCCTGGGGCATAGTTACGATCTATTGCTGTTAGAGTTGCTACGGATTCTGTTCTGGTTTAATCCCATCTTCTTTGCGTATAAAAAATCACTAAGAAACGTGCACGAATACCAGGCCGATGCTGCCGTTTTGGAGCGGGTGCCGATCAAGCCCTACGGGCAAATGCTATTGTATCAGGCCAGGTATAATAGCGCTCAATTATTGCCGATGGGCAATTATTTTTTCACAAAACAAATAAAAGAAAGAATCATGATGATGACAAAACAACCTAGTTCTAAACGTAGATTATGGATTTATTTAATGGCCTTGCCTACTTTACTATTAATGGGAATGCTAAGCTTTCAGACCAATGCCTCAGCGGAGGTGCCTGGCGCTATACTGACGGAAGCTATGACAGTCGAGACCGATCCCGACGAGATGCCTACCTTTGCGGGCTGTGAAGGGGAAACCGATGCGGAACAAAAGAAGCGCTGTAGTTTTGAGCAGTTGATTGCTTACGTGAGTAAAAATCTGAAGTATCCGGCTGCCGCTAAAAATGCGGGTAAGGAAGGTATGGCCGTAGTCTCTTTTACCGTCGCGGCGGATGGCTCGGTAGATGCGGTTAGTCTGGTGAGTGATCCGGGAGATGGCATGGGTACGGAAGCGGTACGAGTGGTCGAAAGTATGCCCCGGTGGGCGCCCGGCGCCAAAGATGGTAAAGCGGTGGCCGTAGAGATGAAACTGCCCATTAGGTTTAAATTGGATGAAACTGATAAGAAAGTAGCTCTGCAACAGGTAGATCAGCTACCCGTTTTTGTCGGTTGTGATGCCACCCTGGAAGGGGATGCCCTCCGTCAGTGTTCCAACCAAAAGATGATTGAATTTGTCAGTAAAAATATGATTTATCCCAAAGCCGCAGTGGAAAACGGTATCGAAGGGATGGTAGTGGTTTCTTTTATGGTAGAAGCAGACGGTTCCGTCAGTGAAGTGAAAAGTGTAAAAGGCATTGGCGGCGGTTGTGAAGAGGAAGTCATGCGTGTTCTGTACAGCATGCCCGATTGGAAACCAGGAATGAAGGACGGTAAGCCCGTACGTACGGAGCTCAAATTACCGGTGAAATTCGTAGCGGCGCAGGCCGAAGCAATGAGTCAGAAGAAGATTCAATACGATCTGAAGCTAAGTGATTATCGATTGGCGCCTAATCCGGCGCGTGATCAGGTGGAGATTAATTTCCAGGGAGAAAAAGGCGACTTACAAGTTCGCATTTTTGATGCAAATGGGAAAGTTGTTTTTCAGGAGGCCAGTAATCAGTTTGCCGGATTCTACAGCAAGCAAGTAGATCTTTCTAGCGCAGCGCAGGGCCTTTACTTCCTGCAAATTCGTCAGAATGGCAAGGCCTTTATTGATCGCTTCACCGTGGTAGAGTAAAAAACTAAAAGAAGCAGGGGGCTGAATAAGTCTCATTGGATTCCAGTATCCTTACGGCGTACTGGGATCCCTTTTAGTTATATTCCAGTTGAGCAATAAAGGACTCCTCCTTTACAATTGCTCTTAACCATTTGTGTAGGAATAATTGCCGGAAAACCCGGTGAAAAGGCGATTGCTTTTGTGCATTGATCTCTTCCAATAAATTTTCGGCCAGTTCGGGAGCGTTTTTAGGTTGCTGTGACAGGGCACCGAAGAATTGCAGACAAGCAGAATACAAACGTTTTTCCTGTCGGGGCAAGCTTAGGCTATACTTTATTTTTACCTCCCGATAAAATTTGTTTAAGGCCGCAAAGTTGGGTTTTTCAAACTGTAACATTAGGTATAGTATTTGTCCAAGCGCGGGTGCAAAGCTTACGGCTTCCTGGGGTAATTGGAATAAGCGGTCGATGTGCTTTTCTGCTAATGCATACCACTGGTGAACCATACCCGCGATGCTAAGCCAGGAGAAATAAATGGTCTGTGGCAGGCTGGGACTGCAAACGAGGGTGTCGATTTGTTTTTGATGTTTTTTTATCGCTTTTTGCAGGTCAGACGCTTCCTGATCTGTCAAGAGATGGTATTGTATATCGTAAGCTGCAAAATAAAAGTAGGATTTAGTTAATTCCGGTTGTTTTTTAATGAATTGTAACCCTTCATTTAAGTATTTGGAGAAATTCGACCAGTCCTGGATAGCGAATGACGTTTCAATCATGCAGCGTAGACCAAATTCATATATTTCAGGGAATTGCGGAGCGTATTTCCTTTTTCTTAACTCAGTAAGGGGCTCCTCTAATTGCTCGATAACCGCCTGGTGCTCTCCGAGTATTGCCAATTCAATTCCCCTGGCCAAACGGTTCAGTAGGGCAATTTTAGAATTTTCAGGCAGTACCAGTCGAAAGCTGGAAAAACCATTCAATTCTTTTTGAAGTTGAGGCTTTGACAAGGGCTTTTGCTTCTCCAGGTAGGTATTTACTAAACTGTACAGTCGGCCCAAAGTCTTATGGTATGCCAATAGTTCTTCCATAGCCTGCTGGGAACCATAGAAAGGATTAATAGAAGCGGCAGAAAACCCCTCCGTTAACAAATAGTGTAGTTTGGCTTCTTTTTCTTTAATAACGGGGAGATAGGCTAAATAATCAGATTTTAAAGTAATGGACTTTATTCTTTCTAGTTGCTTTTGAGCCATATCAAGCAGGCCTTTCTCCACCAGGATGTCAAAATGGGCAATTCCGCTTCTTATTTTATCTTCCTGAGAAGAGAAATGCTGATGGGACATCAGTGACTTGAGGATCAATTGCTCCAATTGAAATTTATATACTTTGAGGTGGTTGGCTGCCTTGCCCGGCATTTGGGCTCTTATATCCGCTTCGTCGTACTCCTTCTGTAGATTGATGGCATCAAACAAATGCGTCAATGTATTTGTATCTGAGCCATAATGCCTTTTAAAATAGCGTTTTTCGGCGGGCGTCATGGCTTTAATTAACCTGAATAGTTTGTCCGTTGTAGTTTTCACTGGAATATTTTTTACCTCAATAATTAATCTACTGTTACGATCCGAACAGTAAATCATTTAATACAATTAAGGGTTAATGGTCAAAGCTCATCCGATAGAATGATTTGACTTCATGTGAGGTGCTCTATGTTAGAGACAAGTAGATTCTTCAAGGTAAATATCTAAGGTAGGCTAAAGTAAATAAATCAATACCTGATAGTATTGTAAATGTAACATAAATTGAAAAACTTTGAAAGGGCTGGTTTAATTTTTCTGTTTAATACCAGCGTTTATCAGATAGATTTTCCTTATTCTTGGTGGAAAGAGGACGGTTAACTCCCGAAAATGACAAGAAGCTAACATGGTTTCGGCAAACTATTGATGGCAAGTCGGGTTTTTAAGAAAAAAATTATATGAAAATTGCGGAGAAATACAATCTGGATGACCGGGCGGTAGATCGCATCATCAGTATGGCCTGGGAAGATCGCACGCCCTTCGAAGCTATTGAGTTTCAGTTCGGTCTAAGTGAAGCAGAAGTGATCAAGTTGATGAAGCAACAGATGCACGAACGCAACTGGCGTAAATGGAGAGCCCGGGTCCAGGGACGAAAAACCAAGCACGCTAAGTTACGAGATAATGAAGTAGGGCGTTTTCGGGCTAGTCGACAAAAGCAGATTACCCGCAATCGGATATCCAAGAAAAAGTACTAATTAAGTCAGGTAGGCAATGGCAAAAGCAAGTACCGAAACGATGAGTCCGTACATAAAAATTCCGTAACAAATTCGCAGATATTGGTATTTCTTTGCCAGTACAACCCCCAAATAATAGAGGTCCCGGGTCATACTACTGTACAGGAAATCGGAATCTTTGATCATTTGCATCATGCCCCAGTGGAAGTCTTCGATATCCATTCCGTAAAAATTTCCGAAAAAGAGCAAGTTGGAGCGCTTTTCCTTGATATCTTCCCGGGAAAAAGTACCCTCCGTAACTTTGGGTCTGGTAGACAAGATGGCGAATACCAGTGCTGCCAGGCAGACCGATAGTAAGATCATAGTCGGTAAGATTAATTTGGGGTTATCCGTAAAGCGGGGGACCAGACTCGATACCACGATAGATATAATGATAGCATTAATACTCAGCATAATATTAGCCTTGTTGTCAGCAATGGAGCTGAGGCTAAGGTGCGTGCGGTAAGTGGTACGAAACATCGTCTCCACACCGCGGCCCAAATTGATTTGCTTGAGTTCTAATTCAGAACGGTTTTTTTTCTTTTTCTTTTTCTTTTGCCCCGAATCTTCTTTTTCCAGTTTATTAGCCTTTTTTACGCGTTTGCGATACTTTTTCAGGCGTTTTATGTTTTTCTGCTTCTTTGCTTCGTAAAGGGTAAAGGCCGCGTCTGTATTAAACTGATGACTTTTGATAAAATTGAGCTCAAAGTCGACCCACTCGTCTTCCGTCATGAAATCCTGTTTGGTCAGGAGAATCTCCTGGCGAACGCGGCTACAGCGATCCCAGTATTGATCACTACCGACGTGGCTGAAATCCGCATCCCGGAGGATTTTTTGGAGTAAAGTATTTGCCTGAGACTGGGGACGGGTCGCTTCAATAATCCCCTCTACCACCTGAATTGCCGCCGGGCTTTGCTGGTGTTTTTCCATGAAATCCCTCATAAAGACTTTACTGCGATCTTCGTGCCCCAGGGCGCCCTGATCGTAACCCGCATCGTGAAAATAAGCAGCAATGAGGAGAACCTCCTTATCCTGTGGATTGATTTCATAAAATTCACTAATCTCATGGACGGCCTTGATGACGTCCAGAATATGCTGAAAATTATGGTAGACGTATTGCGCTGAAACATTAGCTTCATAATGGGCTTTCACCCACGATCGGGCGTCTTTAACGATTGGTTGCTCTTCCGTCATCATCATATCTTTTCCTTACAGGTTGGAGGTGATTAAAAGATTAAGATCGGTAGATTTAATGTTAAAGCGCTGGCCCAGGTACTCATTACAGAGACATCCTTTGTAAGTATATACCCCATGCCGCAGGCCGTGGTCATTAAATAAGACCGCTTCAATGCTGGAGGTGGCGCCCGCTTCTAACAAAATGGGCGTCAGAATATTACTCACCGCAATGGAAGCCGTCCGGGGGATACGTGAGGCAATATTGGGCACACAGTAATGAATAACATCGTGCTTTACAAAAGTAGGCTTTTTAAGGGTAGTCACCTCCGAAGTGGCAAAACAGCCCCCCTGGTCAATACTCACATCGATGATGACGGCGCCCGCTTTCATACGGCTGACCATATCCTCACTGACAATAACGGGGGTGCGACCGGATTTAGAGTGGACGGCCCCGATGACCACATCGGCGCTCTCCAGCTCTCGCTCCAGGTATACCGGATTGATAACGGAGGTATAGATTTGTTGTCGTACCTTGTCTTTTAGCCGCTTTAATTTGGCAATATTATTATCGAACACCCGAATCTCCGCACCAAGCCCCAGCGCCACTCGCGTGGCATTTTCAGCAACGATACCGGCCCCGAGAATCACCACCTTGGCACTGGGGACACCCGAAATGCCGCCTAGTAATACCCCGTTACCCCCCCCATCAATGGAAAGCAATTCACCGGCGGTAAGCACGGCACTCAGGCCCGCCATCTCACTCATGATACGCACTACCGGGAAATTATCATCTCCGTCTTTGATGTATTCCATGGCTAGCGCAATGACTCTTTTCTTCTTTAGCTTGGTGATGTATTCCGCCTCTATTAAGGGCAGTTGTAGTGGAGAAATCAGGATTTGATTGGGGTGCATGAGGTCGATCTCATCCAGCGTGGGAGGAGCTACTTTTAAGATAACATCGGCTTTGTAGACTTCTTCTTTGCTGAATACGAGTTCTCCTTTTGCTTCCGAAAAATCGTGATCAGAAAAATTTGATTTATCCCCGGCTCCGGATTCAATCAGTATGCGATGGCCATGTCCCACCAGGGTGGCAACGGAGGAGGGGACCAGGGCTACCCGGTTTTCCTGCAGGGTTTCTTCCTTCGGGATACCAATAAATAGTTTGTTCGGGCGTTTTTTTACCTGTAGCATCTCCGGCTGCGTCTCGTACTGAGACCCCGGAAATAAGTCCTTTACTGATCCTTTCTTGCCTTTTTCGTCACTCATAAGTGGGTTTGTGGTTACAAAAATAGGATTTTTCGCCTTGAATCCCCTTCAACCAGGATTTTTATTACGATCGAATCCTCGGTAAGTAAGGGTTCGATCAGTTCGGGCCATTCGATAAAGCAGTAGGCATCGTTGGCCAGTAAGTCTTCAATGTCTAATTCCAGGGCTTCACTCAGGTGCTTAAGCCGGTACAGATCAAGGTGATACACCTCGATGGGAGGCTGCCCGTCTTCCGGCTGGCTGCGGTACTCATTAATCAGCGCATAGGTTGGACTGGTTACGGCCTCCCCGATGTTGAGTTTTTTGGCGAAAGCCTGCACCAAAGTAGTCTTTCCAGCTCCGATTTCACCCTGAAGCACAAACTTGCGCCGACCCGCTGCGTAGGCCAATAGTTGCTCTGCCAACAGGTCCCAGTCCGCCATTGTTTCCACATAAGAAATATTCGCTTGCATAGCCGTGATTTTTCGAGGTAAAAATGCTAATTTTTTTGTATCTTTGTAGAATGAATGTAAACGAAAAAAATCAAAATACACAAGCGCCCAGTGGCGATTATTCCGCCAATAATATTCAGGCGCTGGAAGGATTAGAGGCCGTACGTAAACGGCCCGGTATGTACATTGGAACGACCGATTCCAAAGGTCTACACCATCTGGTCTGGGAGGTAGTTGATAACTCTATCGATGAGCATTTGGCAGGGCACTGTTCCAAAATTACCACGATTATTCATCCGGACAATTCCATTACGGTGCGTGATAACGGTCGGGGAATTCCGACGGGTATGCACGAAAAGCTGCAAAAGTCAGCCCTGGAGGTCGTTATGACCGTACTGCACGCCGGTGGTAAATTCGATAAGAATACCTATAAAGTATCCGGTGGTCTGCACGGGGTAGGGGTTTCCTGTGTGAATGCACTGTCCGAACACATGCGGGTAGAAGTACACCGGGAAGGAAACGTATTTGAGCAAACCTATAGTAAAGGGATCCCACAGGGCCCGGTGACTAAGATTGGAGAATCACAAGATACCGGTACCTTTGTCACTTTTCAGCCGGACCCTACTATTTTTAAGGAGGGCATAGAATACAAGTATGAAACTCTGGCCACCCGTATGCGCGAGTTGGCTTTCTTAAATCAGGGACTGGAATTAATGCTCATTGACGAGCGTGTCCAGGAAGAGGGTAAGCCCAAAGAGCAGCGTTTCTTCTCCGAAGGTGGCCTGCGGGAGTTCGTCACCTATTTGGATAGTGGTCGTACACCATTGATCGAAAAGCCCATTTACGCAGTTGGTAAAAGGGATAATGTAGAAGTGGAAGTGGCGATTCAATACAACGAATCCTATAAGGAAAATATCCGCTCCTACGTCAATAACATTAATACGCACGAAGGCGGTACGCACGTACGGGGTTTTCGAATGGCGGTGAATCGCCTGTTTAAGAACTACGGCAAAGACAATGGTCTCTTCGACAAACTAAAATTCGAGATATCCGGGGAGGACTTTCGCGAAGGACTTACGGCCGTCGTATCGGTAAAGGTTCCCGAGCCACAGTTCAAGGGACAAACCAAAGGAGAGCTGGGTAATGCGGAGGTCACCTCTATTGTTTCTCAGAATGTAGGGGAAGTCCTGGGGAACTACCTGGAAGAAAACCCTAAATCGGCTAAGAAAATTATCGATAAAGTGATTTTGGCCGCCACGGCCCGCCACGCAGCGCGCAAAGCCCGTGAGATGGTACAGCGAAAAACGGCACTGACCGGCGGTGGTCTGCCCGGTAAGTTATCCGACTGTACTTCACGCGATCCCGAAGCTTCGGAGATCTTCCTGGTGGAGGGAGATTCAGCTGGTGGTACGGCCAAGCAGGGCCGTGATCGCTATTTTCAGGCGATTCTGCCACTGCGGGGTAAGATCCTGAACGTAGAAAAGGCCATGGAACACAAAATTTATGAGAACGAAGAAATCAAAAATATTTTCACCGCCCTCGGAGTAAGTATTCGCGAAGGAGAAGACGGAGAGCGCGTACTGGACATTTCTAAATTGCGTTACCATAAGGTAGTCATCATGTGTGACGCCGACGTCGATGGTAGTCACATTGTTACCCTGATCCTGACCTTCTTCTTCCGCTACATGAAGCCACTGGTGGAGAATGGATACATTTACATTGCCGCTCCCCCCCTGTATCTGGTGAAGAAAGGTAAGAAAGCTACTTACTGCTGGAATGAAGAAGATCGTCGGGCCGCCATCAACGATATTGGCGACGGTAGCGAATCCAGCGTTAAGATTCAGCGCTATAAGGGACTGGGAGAGATGAACGCGGATCAACTTTGGGAGACCACCATGGATCCCGAGCACCGTATTCTGCGCCGGGTATCCATTGATGATGCCATCGAAGCGGATCGTACTTTCTCGATGCTGATGGGAGACCAGGTGCCTCCGCGTCGTGCTTTTATCGAAGCTAATGCAAAATATGCGAATGTCGACGTTTAATAATAAACGGATAAACCGTACTTTTTAAGTGCGTTTTCCCTATGGGGGATGTGGGTTTAGAACTACATCCCCCATTTTTTTAATTTTTTTTGCTTCCTTTCGGGAAAAAAACGGGACTAAGCCGTCTACTAGGTGAAATAACGATTACCACCATCCATAAAATACACAGATGATGAAAACCTTAATGATTAGTTTCTTCACCGCTTTACTACTATTTTCTTTTTCCTTTTCGGCGCAGGCCCAGCGCAATAAACCCAAAACTAAGACCGGTACTTTAAAGGTGCAAAAGAAAAAAACGGGTAATTCGGGTATTTATCGAGATAGCTTGTTCCTGAAAAATAACCCACGTACCCAGCCAGGTACTGTGCAGGGTGCAAATAACCGGAGCCTCAATGGAGGTGCTCCACGCCCGGGAGGGATTTACCGCGATAGTTTACCTTTTGTAAAACAACCCGGCAGTGTTCAACAGCCCGGTCAGGTGCGGGGCGTGAATGGTCGTCAGATGAAAGGGGGAGGTAAAAAGCTCCAGCAGGGTATTTATCGAGACAGTCTACCCTGGGTAAAAAGCCCGGGGGCTCAGCGGCCCGCTCAGACCCGGGGTAACCGCTCAGGACGTAATGGACAAACCGTAGGGGGGACCGCAAGTGGACAAAATGTAACGCCACCGGGTGCGGAGAAGAACCAAAAAAGAGTGCAGAAAGGTCAGCAAAAAGGAAGAAGCCAACAAAAGGCAAATGCCCGCAGGGGAGGTCAGAAAAAAGGAGCTGCGAATAATAAGCGTTCAAAACGCAAAAAGAATAATTAAACATCCTGCACAAAGAAGATGGCATTCTTATTTGGATCATAAAAGCCAAATTCGTGGGTTCCCCAGGGGGTATCGAGGCGCAACTTTTTACGCGTCACGGTACCCCTTTTTTCAAATTCCTGAAACCATTGCTGGATATCGGCGACAAAAATCCGGATGACGGATCCGCCCAAAAGCGGATCATCGGGCGTGTCGGCATGCCATTGCAGGTGGATTTCCAAACCGTCTTTACTAATTCCTGCGTACATATGATCACCGAAGCACTTCTCAAAGCCGGTGTGCTTTGCATACCATTCCAGGTCGCGCTCCATATTAGCCGTTGGCAGAACGGGAATAATAAAAGGATATTTTGATTGGTCGGGCATCGGTATTTGATTGCTTATGAATTAAAGTATAAAGAATACCTTTGTCAAACAAATCACAGCAGTAAAAGCCACTTTTTATGTCGCTAATCTATAGATTATGTTTCTCTTTGCTTTTCCTGGGGAGCTTTTCTGCCGCTCAGGCACAAAAGCAATTTAATCCCGAGGATAGTAGCCAGGTAACTTTCACCACCGTTCTACCCCTGGTGTTTTATACCCCTGAGACGAGTTTGGGCTTGGGAGCGGCTGCGATTCGCAATTTTTATCCCGGCAGAGATTCCGCCAACCGACCTTCCCAATTACAGCTGGGAGGGGCCTATACTTTTAGAAATCAACTATTGGCTTATTTTTCCTACCAGTTATTTTTGCGGTCTAACCGCACCGAGATTTTTGGGGAACTGGGTTATTACGATTACCTCTATTTTTATTACGGTATTGGTAATGCCACCCGACAGGAGAGTGAAGAGACTTACCTGGTCCGTTTTCCGCGCGTTCGTCTGAGTGTACTGGAGCAAATCGTACCGAAGCTGCGCGCTGGTCTTTCTTTCAAATTTGATAATTACGAATTATACCAGCGGGCAGAGCAGGGCTTGCTGGATAGTAACGAACCCACGGGCTTCATGGGGGGCAACGTGGCTACCCTGGGTACCGTACTGCGCTACGATACCCGCGATGATGTCAATCTATCCCTGAACGGCTGGTTGGTCACCCTGAATCTGGAGCAAAATCTGCGCTTCTTAGGCAGTCCCTATCGCTTTCGGCGGGCCTTACTGGACGTGGTGCGTTACCAATCGCTGGGTGGAGATCAGACGGTTGCCTTGAATTTCTACACGGGCACCATGTCCGGAGAGATCCCCTTTCAGGAGTTACTATTTATCGGTGGGCCTAAAAAGGGGCGGGGTACCATTGAGGGCCGATTTCGGGATCAAAACCTGGTCTTGTGGCAAGCTGCCTATCGCTTTCCTTTGTTCTGGCGCTTGCGCGGGAGTGTCTTCGCCAGTACGGGGCGGGTTGCTGCTACTTACGGAGATCTCTGGTCCGGGCAGTATCACTTCAACTACGGATTGGGTCTCCGCTTTTTACTGAACGAAGCCGAACGGGTGCAACTGCGCTGTGATATCGGCCTGGGCGGTGACCAATTGGGCTTTTATTTTACGGTGAACGATGCGTTTTGATCTTAGTCTCTTCTGTCTAGATGTCGAAAACAATACCGCTGTTCGTATGTTTTAATCACCAAATCGTAACTCATCAATTCAACAATCGCACCGCATGTCCGACATCTGGGATTATTTCAAAGGCTTATTCAACAAGGCAGAGACCAGTTCCCCTTCCAAACCACTGATCCACGAGATGATCTCCCGTTCGGAAGACGAAAAGCAAGACTTTGAATTCTGGCAAAAGACCCTGGTCTGCAAGCGATTACTGAACTGGCTCAATGAGCAGTACATTCTCTTTCGGAGCGGCTCGGAGAACATGGATCGCTCCGTTGATTTTCTAAACACCCCTTCTACCAAGGGCTTTGTGATCTATTTTAACGATACCCGTTATAGTGAAAGGGATACCGTGCATTTTTTTGATTTTCTGAAAGAGCAGGTGCTGCGCTTGAATTATCGCACCCAGATCTCCGACGTACGTACCTACGAGCGTTCCAAGTGGGTGGAAAGTGTACAGCGGCATTATCTGAAGCCCCGCCCCGGTCAAAACAAAGAGGGACAATTCCTACAGCGCTTTGGTAATATCATGATTGAATTAACCTCCCGGAACGATCAAATTCAGCACCTCAAATTTCGGGCGACTACCTACAAAGATTACCAGTACCAGGAGGCCGATACTTTTGAGCAGCTTCTGCAAAAGGTGTTGTACTAAACCCTAAAACCACCCTTGCTTTCGATGAATCCGGTAATAATTTTCCGACTGTGCCCCCAGACTTTTGGCGAAAGCGGCATCTCCCTCCGTATTAAAATCCAGTAACAAAGGCCGGTTGGCATTAGAGCGGATCATGTAATCGTAGAGCATCTCCAGCGCACCTAATTGTTGACCTTTGGCCGAGACACTGGGCGCCAGGCTGAGCATCCGGCCGTGGCTAAAAATGAAAAAGTCAGCCGCTAACAGCTCTTCGCTGTCGGGATGGGAAATCGCCGAGGCAAAACCGGTACCCCGGTGTAATACATTGTACATGATGCGCTGTAGGGCGTGGAATTGGCGTTCGGTAGCGGCACTTCTCGGCCGCTGTTTTTTATAAAAATCGGCTAGTTTTTCTGGTTTTACGGAGCCGATGGGTAAGAGTCCTTCCTCCTCGGCTATGCTGAGTTTTTGTTGGAAAGCCTCCGAGTAGCCATCCCGCATATGCTCATAGGGCTGCTTGAGCATTAGCAGATGATTCGCTTTCTCTTCGGTACGGAAACTGTCATCGCGGGGCGGCCGGTTTCGGGTATTAAGGGTGATGTCAATTTTTTTATATTCTTCGGGGATGGCCTCCAGAAAGGCTTTAATCCGGATGGCCGACAGGGCCTTTACCGAATAAATACCCATGGCCCGCATCAAATCCGGTTGGTACAGCTCCTGGCGTCCCCACCAATTCTGGCGATAGACCAGTGGAAAGACCGAGAGGTAGTCTCCTTCAACCAGGGCCTCCCAGTCTTTGGCAACGAAATCGAGGTACCACATGTAGCCAAAAATATTTCCGTTGGGCGCGTAGTGCACACAGCCGTTGTATTTCTCTTTAACCAGTTCGTCGCGATGCAGGCGTTTGATGTTCATGTCAGTTGTTAAATTGTTGCCTGTCTGCCGACAGGTAGAAATTGTTGAATTTTGAATGAAAACCCTGCTGTTCGTTCGAAGCTCCTGCTTCGAACACCCAACTCCTCACGGCATAAAGTCTTACAGCGTATATCCCAATCTCAGCCCGCCATAAATATTCCGGGGTCGTCCCGGATAGTAATAGCGCGGTGCCGAGCCGCCGAAACTGGCTGCGTTGATCAGGATCATGCTGGCGTACTTTTCATCTGAGATATTATTTACACCAAAGTAGGCATCAATGTTTAGGAAATCGAAGAGCATTTTGCGAAAGCCTATTTTAGCGAAAGCGACCGCATAGGCTTCTGAGTAGATGCTGTTATCGTCGCGCATGGGAAAAGCGTCGACGTATTCCATACTGATATTGGTGTAGAGGCCCACTTGCGTGGAAAAATCGGCCCAGGCGCTGAAGCGATGCGGGGGCTGGCCGGTGAGCTCATTGCCGCTGTAGTCCTGATCGCCGTCGACGAACTTCTCAAAGCGGTAGGCTGCGTACTGGTAGCTGGCCTGGGTGGTCAACTGCTGAGGGCCATCCAGCCACTGGTAGCGCAGGCTGGCTTCCAGGCCATTGTGTACGGTGCGTCCGGCGTTGATACCAATGAATTGATCCAGTCCGGTCCGGCGGGCGACGAGTAGGTCCTGAATACGCATGCTGTAAAGGGCCAGGTCGTAGTGCAGTCGCCCCTCGATGTAACTGCCCTTGGCGCCGATCTCGTAGTTCCAGCCTCGCTCCGGTTGGATCTCGGTATTGCGACTGCCATCGGGGTTCAGGGTTTCTTCCAGCGTTGGCATGGAGAAGCCATGGCTGATGGTAGCGAAGACATCCCAGCCCGGTTTCACATTATAATTCAGGCTGAGTCGGGGAGAGAAGACGGCGTCAAACTGATAGTCGCCCGATATGTCGATGCCGTCGCCGGGAAAATAATCCTGCAAATTGTACTGGGTTGTATTGTAATTAAACCCTGCTTTCAGCGTAAGCAGCGGACTGATTGGCCAGTCCATGCCCGCGAAGAGGTTCAGGTAGCGTCGGGTTTCGTCATTGTCACTGAGCAGATCGCCAAAGGTGCCCTGATCCGTTTCGTTAGTGGTCCACTGATAACTTTCGTTAAAAAACTCCAGGCCGATTTGTGCATTGGGTTGGCGTCTTTGGCGACCCTTACGGTAATCGAGGGTCAGGCGGTAGCCCGTCGCCCAGTTGCTTTCGCGCAGGATATTGAAGGGGCGTGATTCGTAATTATCGCGGTAGGTACCAAAGAGGCTCAGGGTACTGCTGAGTACTTCGCCCCGTGGATTGGCGAGCCAGTCGTAGGTATGCGAGATACCGGCCAGGACGCGTTCGTAGTCTTCAAAACCCTCTACCTGGGCCCAGGTGAAGGCCGCCTTTTGCGGGTTTTCTCTAAAATCGGTTTCGTTGATTGAGCTGGGGATAAAGGCTTTGACATCGGTATAGTTAACGAGCACGGTACTGCGGTGGCGCTGTCCGGCTCCAATTTTACCAATGGCCGTAAAGCCCTCGCGATCGTACTCATTATTATCGCGGTAACCATCGCTGTGGGTATTGTTATAGTTGAGTTGTAAGAGTAAGTTTTCTTCTGGATTGCTGTACTGACTCTGGATTACCTGTCGGTTACGACCGTAATCACCGATCTCTTGCTGCAGGCTCAGGCTGGTCGCTTCCCTGCTGGGTTGTGCCGTTTTTAGGTGAATCATACCCCCCAGGGCGGCGCCGTAGTTGCCGGCGGTGGGTCCCTTGTACACTTCGATCTGATCGACCAGGCTCAGGTCAATATCCTCGATGGTAGTTTCGCCCACGCCGGAGGTTAGTGGTATCTCGTCGAGGTAGGCGCGGATTTTAGCCGTACCAAAGGGAGAGCGATTGCCCACCCCCCGGATGGTAATTCGATTGGTATTGAGTGCTCCGGACTGCATATAAAGCCCCGGAATCTGGTTAAAGATTTGCTGGGGATTGAGTTGTTGCAGACGGCCGAGGTCGCGCTTTTGGAGTAGACTGACCGCTTCGGCCGTACGCAGACTTACCTGTGGCTCCGCTTGTACGACCAGCGTGGGCAGCGTCGCATCACTCTGTAGCTGGATTTGGTAATAGCTTCCATCGCTGAGGGGCGATATTATACTCGGAGTAAACCCCAGATAACTGATTTTCAGACTATCGGCGCTCGTACTAAGGCTGAAAAAACCCTTGTCATTAGTGGTCGCCACTGGTCCATTGGGTAAGGCCTGGATGGTAGCACCCACCAGGGAGGAGTCTTGTCCAGCCCCGGTGACGATACCCGAAATTTGTATTTGGGCCGCCAAAAAGGGGCCAAAACTGGAAAAAAGCAGTAAAAATAAAAAGCGTATTCCTTTATTTTGCATGGAAGATCGGTTTGTCCAGAAAACTATCACAAACCTAGTATTGTTTTCGCAAAAAAAAGATCATGGATAAAACAACTTACAAGACCAATATTAATTGTGGCAATTGTATTAAAGCCGTTACTAACTTTATTAAGGAGGTCGAAGGCGTGGAAAACTGGGAAGTAGACACGGAGAACCCCGATAAAATTCTTACCGTCCACGGTACGGCCTCTGCCAAATCTATCATCGAAGCGGTAGAAGACGCCGGTTTTGACATTACGCCACTGACGCCCACTACAAAATAAAACTAAAGAAGATTTTGGTTCTCCATTTCGGCTTCGGCCGCCAGGGCGGCACCCACGATTCCAGCGTTATTGAGTAGGCTGGCGATCTTAATAGGGGTGTCAATCTTAATTTTTTTCTGGAACTTATGGTATTTCTTACTGGCGCCGCCACCCAGAATAAAGAGATCAGGGGAGCAGATCCTTACCAGGTGTTCGAGGTAAAAATTGAAACGTTTACCCCATTTTTTCCAACTGAGATCTGCTTTTTTGCGCGCGCGATCGCCGGCGTAATACTCAATGGGTTCGCCATCTTTACCAAAGATACGGCCCAATTCCATATTGGGAATCAGCTTGCCATCCATAAACATACCGGAGCCCAAACCGGTACCGATGGTAATCATCAGTACTTTACCTTTCTGATGGTCGCGTCCCACGCCGAGGCGCATTTCTGCCAGCCCGGCCATATCGGCGTCGTTGTAGATAACGTAATCGTGACCGGTGCGACTTTTGAGCAGGCTATCGACCTGAATGCCTTTCCATTTGGAAGAAATATTTCCGGCCGACATGGCTTTGTTGTTGACCACAATCGTGGGAAAACAAACACCGATGGTGCCGGAATAATCAAACTTGGAAACAATTTTATCAATGACCTTAGCGACCTTTTTAGGCTTTGAGGGTTTAGGGGTGGGTATGCGAATGCGGTCACTGATTAATTCTCCGGTTTGGGTGTCGACCATGGCACCTTTGATGCCCGATCCGCCCACGTCGATTCCAAGTACTTCCATTATTGTCTGATTGAATTGCTGAAATGTTGAGTTTTGATTTGATATCCTTAATATAAGAAAAAATCAAGAATTAGCTTTTGTGGTATTTAGAAGGGGAGCTTACTCAAGTCAACATTCCCTCCCGTAATAATGATGCCAACCTTCTTGCCGGCAAATTTTTCGGGGTTTTTCATGACGGCCGCCAGAGGTACGGCGCAGCTGGCTTCGATGACGATTTTCATACGCTCCCAGGTCAGGCGCATGGCCTCAATGATATCTTGTTCTTCCACCAGGAGAATCTCCGAAACGTGTTCGCGGATAATCCCCAGGGTTTTCTCCCCGAGGCTGGTGCGTAGGCCATCGGCGATGGTATCCGTGGTTTCGTTATGTTCTACCTGGCCACTATGGAAGGAGCGATAGGCATCGTCTACGGCAGCGGGTTCGGCGCCAATGATGGTGGTTTGTGGAGAGATAGCCCGGGTGGTAATCGCTGTACCGCTCATCAATCCACCGCCCCCGACGGGGGCCATGATGATGTCGAGCGTGGGGCTGTCTTCGAGGAGTTCGAGGGCTGCCGTGGCCTGTCCGGCAATGACGTTGTAGTCATTGTAAGGGTGAATGAAGGTAGCACCGGTTTCCGCTACTACTTTTTCCAGCGTGGATTCGCGCGCCTGCAGCGTAGGTTCGCAGAGGGTTATTTTCGCTCCGTACCCTTCCGTAGCGGCCCGTTTGATGCTGGGCGCATTCGAGGGCATGACAATGTGAGCGGGAATACCCAGCACCTGAGCACTGCGGGCTACGGCCTGGGCGTGGTTTCCGGAAGAATGGGTGGCCAGGCCGCGTTGTTTTTCCTCATCGCTGAGTCGTAGAGCCGCACTGGCTCCACCCCGCATCTTGAAAGCGCCAATACGCTGGAAGTTTTCGCACTTAAAGAAAAGTTCCGCGCCGGTGATGGCATTAATGCTACTGCTACTCATCACGGGGGTACGGTGTATGAAGGGTTGAATAGCCGTATGGGTGGCCCGAATCTGCTTAATGGTTGGGGCGGCGGTCAGTTTGGGTAGTTGTTGCATTGGCTTTTTGTACCAAAAATACTATTCTCCTTTTAACTATCCGCCGATTTGCTTGTTAGCATCCATAAAAAATGCCCATTAAGCAAATACTGGCCCTGGCCTTCGCGGTGGCTTCCGGGTTCACCATGGTCCTTTTTACCCATAGCATGATCAAATTACCTTCCGAGCCCTTTTGGAGTACCCCCCAGAGTATTTACGAGAATTATGCGCTGGCGATGGCCCTGGCTTTCTCCGTACCTTATCCCATGTGGACCTCTGCCGGGATCCTGTTATTGATGATGCTCCTGGTATACTGGATCTGGCGTAAAATCCTGCGTTTTTAGTAAGCCGTGACCTCTCCGGCAATGACGGTTTTGATATGTTTGGTCTGCGGATCTCCTTTGTAGGTAATCGATCCGCCCGTATTGGCGGAGGCTTCAATTAATTCCAGGGCGACCACTTCGGCCTGCCCTCCGGTATTGGCCCGGATATAGGTGTTTTTAGCATCCATTTCCAATCCGTCGTATTGGGCACCGGTACTGATTTGCATATCTTGCTTATCCGTGCGGCCTTCCAGGGTCAGAATGCCTCCTTCCGAAGCGCCCCCTTCAATACTATTAGCATAAACGCTAAGACGTACCTGCGCCCCACTGGAAGCTCTGGCTTCAAATTGGTCGGTTTCGATACGGTCGTCGCAACTGACGATGGCTCCGGCATTTGCCTGAATACCGCGTAGTTCTTTAAAAGTGATGTAGACCCGGATGACTTCATCGCGGTATAGCCAGCTTTCCAGGGTACGCAGGCGCAGTACACCCCGTTGTACTTTCACGGATACTTTGTCGTAGGGCATACCGTCGACGTAGAGATCCACTTTGTTCTCTGCACCGTATTCGAGTAGTACTTCAATGTTGCCGGTGACGTAGACCTGATCAAAGTCTTCGGGGGTAATCGTTTTCTGGGCATTGGCTTTACCAAACAGGACGAGTACCAGAAATAAAAGGACGAGTAAAACCTGAATAATGTTTTTCATAGGTATAGTGGTTTTGATTTTATTTTAATCTTTTATCTTCTAGATGGGGAAGCGGAGGGAATACCCCTATTTTTTTCTTATTTTTCCTAAAGGTTCGGTGATTTTTTTCGATTTTTGCACTTCTATTCGATTTTTGGCGAAAGCCTATAGAAAAGACGAGTAGCAACCCGAGAAAGTTACAAACCCGAACAAAAACCAAAGACATGTCAGACCAGGATCTCTTTAAAAAACTTATTGCACACTGTAAAGAATACGGATTCATCTTTCAATCCAGTGAGATCTACGATGGCCTTGGTGCCGTTTACGATTATGGTCCCTACGGCGTGGAATTGAAAAATAATCTGAAAAAATATTGGTGGAACTCCATGGTGCAAATGCACGAAAATATTGTAGGTATCGATGCCGCTATTTTTATGCATCCCAAAACCTGGAAAGCCTCTGGCCACGTTGATGCCTTTAATGATCCTCTGATTGACAGCAAGCAAAGTAATAAGCGCTACCGGGCTGATGTACTGGTGGAGGATGCGATGGAGAAGATCGAAAAGAAGATTGATAAGGATATCGCAAAAGCGAAAAAACGCTTCGGTGATGAATTTGACGAGAAGCAGTATCGCTCCACTAACCCACGGGTGCTGAAGCGCCAGGGAGAAATTGATGAAATCCGTAGTCGCCTGGCAAAAGCCATGACCGATGAGGATATGCCCGCCCTGAAACAGCTCATCGTCGATTTGGATATTGCTGATCCCGAGACCGGCTCCCGCGAGTGGACCGACGTGCGTCAATTTAACCTAATGTTCTCTACCCAACTGGGTAATATCGCGGGTAGTGAAGGTAAACTCTACCTGCGTCCGGAGACAGCACAGGGGATTTTTGTCAATTTCCTGAATGTACAAAAGACGACACGCCAGAAAATACCCTTTGGAATTGCACAAATCGGTAAGGCCTTCCGTAACGAGATTGTAGCTCGTCAGTTTATCTTCCGCATGCGGGAGTTTGAGCAAATGGAGATGCAGTTCTTCGTGCGGCCCGGAGATGAAATGAAGTGGTACAAGTATTGGAAGGAGACGCGGATGCAGTGGCACCGTGCCCTGGGGCATCCCGAAGAGATGCTGCGCTTCCACGATCACGATAACCTGGCCCACTATGCGAATGCCGCGGTGGATATTCAGTTTGATTTCCCCTTTGGCTTCAAAGAGTTGGAGGGCATCCACAGTCGGACCGACTTTGACCTGGGGGCCCACGCCGAGCTATCCGGTAAGAACATGACTTATTTTGATCCGGAGTTGGATAAAAGTTACGTGCCTTACGTAGTAGAAACCTCGATTGGTGCGGATCGGATGTTCCTGGCAACCATGTCTCATGCCTTGCAGGAAGAGACGGTACCCGACGCTGATGGGAAAGATTCTTCCCGAATTGTGCTAAAGCTACACCCGGCTATCGCTCCGGTGAAAGTAGCCGTACTGCCGCTGCTGCGTAATCGTGAGGAACTGACTGATAAAGCACAGGAGATTTTCAATCAACTACGCTTCTCTTTCAATTGCCAATACGACGAAAAAGATGCGATCGGACGCCGCTACCGTCGCCAGGATGCCATTGGTACGCCCTATTGTGTAACGATTGATTTCGAGACCTTAGAAGACAACATGGTAACCATTCGCGATCGGGATACCCTGGAGCAGGAGCGCATCCCCGTTGATCAGATTGAAAATATCGTGCGCGAGAAAGTGAGTTGGAAGCATTTACTCGGGTAAAGAGTTGCGGTGCCGAAGCTCGGGCTTCGGCACCGGCCTTATAGCAGCGTCACAAAGCCATTGACGCCCTTCTGGCGACGTAATAACTTCAACTGCTGCTCTGCTTGTTCTTTATCTGCGAAACGAGCGACAATGATTTTGTAAAGTACTTCGTCGGAGTAGCTACTTGCTTTTTCTTTGATATAGATATCCTTAATACCTTGTGCCTGCAGGGAGCGTACCTGTCGCTCCGCATTGGCCTTCACGGTGTAAGAGGCTAATTGTATACCATAGCCCCCGATATTATCTTTTAGCCTGCGGATTGGCTCTGCCGGATTGTAATTGCCAGCATCCGCAGCGGCGAGGCCCTTAGTACTGAAAGAGCTGGGCAGATTACTCTCTCCGTAAGTAGTCGGAGCAGAATATCCTTCCGCAATTAAGTCTACCTGTCGTACGTAATCATCGGGTACCGGGTTGATTTCGGAGTAACCGACTACTTCTACCCGCACCTTCGCTTTCCCATCAATGTCCAGGCCTATATATTTTCCGGCTACATCCGAGAGGTCTACGATATACCCTGCTTTGAAAGGCCCCTTATCATTGACTCTTACGGTCACCGATCGACCATCGTCGATACGCGTTACTTTAATGAGGGTGTTTAGTGGATGTTTGGGGTGGGCGGCGGTAAACTGATCAGGTAGATAAGTTTCACCGTAGGCCGTCGGTCGGCCCGCGAGATAATCAGCGTAATAAGTAGCGTAGCCCGTTTCTGCAAACTGAGCACTGAGGGGGAGCGCACTGGCTAAAATTAAGAGGAGGAAGAAATAGCGTAGATCGTTCATGTTGGTTCTGTTTGATGCACCAGGTAAGTTACGGGATTTTGGTAATTACTGCAATCAGAGTCGATAGGCGGTGGAGCGTTTTAAAGTTTCCATAACAAAAGAAGTCTGGATATGCGAAATGCCCTCAATGACGGAGAGTTTATCCACCGCAAACTGCTGATAGGCGTCGATGTTTTTCACACTCACTTTTAGCAGGAAGTCGTAGTTGCCGGACACGTGCAGGCACTCCATAATCTCCGGAATATCTGCAATGGCTTCTTTGAAGCTCTCCAGTAAGGCTTTGGAATGTTTAAAAAGGGAGACCTGGCAGTAGGCCAGAATGGGTTTGCCGATCTTCTCCTCGTCGAGTAGGGCCACGTAAGCCTTGACGTAGCCCTGTTGCTCCAACTTGCGGATGCGTTCAAAGGTAGGCGAAATGGTCAGACCGACCTGTTGGGCGATTTCTTTGGTGTTTTGCTTTGCATTTTCCTGTAGAATACGCAGTATTTTTTTGTCGATTTCGTCCATGGCCGAAAATTTTTCTTTTTGAAAGAAATTGGTTTTGTGCTTCAGGGTTAAATTTCTATTTAATTCATTAATATAGAAAAATTATCTGTTTGAAAGGGTTTTGTAGAAAATATTTTGTGTTTACTGTACTTTTGTAAAAAGAAAAATCATTACAAAAATATAAAAGCCAAGGATAATGACTGCTACATCTAATAAAATTGACCTACAAAAAAGTCTGGATCATTTAAAGGAAAAAGTAACCGGCGCCATGGCCGAATGCATTGGCTATCCGGTGGCAAAAGATTTTGACTATTCGGACTTGTATCACTTCTTGGATACCTCCATCAATAATATTGGCGATCCCTTTGAGGACAATACCTACCGGGTACAGACCCACGCGATGGAACGGGAGATAGTCGCGTTTTTTGCTCGTCTTTTCCGCGCTAATCCGCGCGATTTCTGGGGCTACGTGACCAATGGCGGTTCGGAAAGTAATCTCTACGGTCTTTACCTGGCCCGGGAGATGTACCCCAAGGGAATCGTTTATTATTCCGAGTCGACGCATTACAGCGTGCGGAAGAACATCCACCTGCTGAATATACCGGCCATTGTGATTCGCTCTCAGGAGAACGGCGAGATGGATTACGAAGACTTTGAAAATACATTGCGCTTCAACCGGCACAAACCCGCTATTGTCCTCACCACTTTTGGTACCACGATGACCGAGGCGAAGGACGATATCTCCCGGGTCAAGCAAATTTTGCGTAAGCTGGCCATCCACGATCACTACGTTCATCTGGACGGGGCCCTGGCGGGAAGTTTTGCCCCCTTTGTAAAGCCACGCCTGCCTTTTGATTTTATGGACGGTGCCGATAGTATAGCCATTAGCGGGCATAAATTTATAGGATCGCCCATGCCCTGTGGTATTGTGATTACCAAAAAATCACTACGCGATCGCATTGCGAAGGGTATCTCTTATATTGGTGGATCGGATACGACGATTTCCGGTTCGCGCAACGGGCACAGTGTTTTGTTTATGTGGTACGCCATCAAAAAGATGGGCGTTGAGGGACTGCGCGCCCGTTACCTAGAATGTCTGGATACGGCAAAATACGCCGAAGCTAAACTGAACGAAATCGGTATTCCGGCCTGGCGTAATCAGGGTGCGATTACGGTGGTGCTTCCCCGGGTCTCTAATGCTGTGAAACGCAAATGGCAACTGGCGACCGAAGGGGATACCACGCACATTATCTGTATGCCGAAGGTGACCAGGGCGGAAATCGATCAATTTGTACGGGATGTACAGGCGATGCCGGTCGAGGAGGAGGTGGAGGAGCTGGAGTACAACTTCTAAGTATTTGCAAAATTGACGAACTCGGCTTAACTTAAGTAGGTTGCCCATATTGAGTCTGTAATAAGGTGCTGGCTTTTTTGGGCTAGTTCGAGGCGCAAAAATCGCGGATAGCCTAGCTATCCAAGGCTTTTTGCAACGAAGAAATCGCCCAAAAAGACGCAGATTATTGCTTGATTTAATTGGGCAACCTACTTATTAAGATGGAGTTTATCAATTTAATACATACCCTCTTTTCCGTTATTGCATTATTAGCGGGTGCCTGGGTGCTTCTGCAAACCAAGGGCACCCGCCAACACATCCTGATCGGCCGTGTTTATGGTATCAGTATGTTGGTGCTCATCTTCACCTCCTTCTTTATTTTTGATCTCTTCGGCAGTTTTGGCGCTTTCCACGTTTTGGCTATCGTATCCTTAGTGACCCTGTGTTTGGGCATGTATTTTCCACTTTTTGCTCGTAACAATCGGGCTTGGTTAGTACATCATTATATGTGGATGTCTTATAGCTACGTGGGTTTAGTCATGGCGGGAGGCTCGCATCTCTTTGCCCTGGTACCCGATTGGCCGGGCTGGCTGAGTGCTGGCCTTTTTTGGGGACTACCTTATTTTTGGGGCTCGATTCTTATTTTTCGCAATCGCAAGCGTATTCTGACGGAAGTGAAAGACCGGGAGGACCTGGATATACAAATTTCTTAAGACTGAACACCCGGCCGTTTGGTCAGTTCTAGTTAAAAACCGACTAAAATATGACTGCCTTTCTAAACAATTGGGCCGAAGCGGCCTATACCAGTCTGGGCTTTTTCTGGATGGCCCTCTGGGCTTTTGCATTGGGTTACCTGATCAGTAGTTTGATACAGGTGTTTGTGACCGAGGAGCGAATGCAGCGTCTCATGGGGCGGGCCGAAGGGAAAGGTATATTGCTGGGGACTTTTTTTGGTTTTATCAGTAGTTCCTGTAGTTTTTCGGCGTTGGCCACCACCAAGTCACTTTTTCAGAAGGGAGCTAGTTTTATCTCCTCGGTGGCTTTTTTATTGGCTTCTACCAATTTGGTGATTGAGTTGGGAATTATCATTTCGGTATTCCTGGGCTGGCAGTTTGTGGTGGGGGAATACGTCGGTGGTCTTTTGTTGATTCTTTTCGCCTGGGTACTCACTTACGTAAAAAAGCCCAAAACACTCATTGCAAAGGCCAGAAAACGATTGCGCGACCGACAGGAATCGGCTGGAATGGACGATAGTGAAGAGACCAAAGTCCAGTCAAAATGGCGCTCGCCGCGCGAATGGGCCAAGGTAGCCCGTCAGTACGGGATGGAGTGGAAGATGGTCTGGAAGGATGTGACCATCGGATTTACGGTGGCGGGTATGGTGGCCGTCTTTGTGCCGGATGCCTTTTTTCAGTCCCTGTTCATCAACAGCGGACCGGAGACTACCCACTACAGTTTTTGGCAACTGCTGGAGCATAGCCTGGTGGGGCCGGTAGCGGCCTTTATGACCTTTATCGGCTCGATGGGGAATATTCCACTGGCGGCGCTACTGTTTGGTAAGGGGGTTAGTTTTGCCGGGGTGATGGCTTTTATTTTTAGTGATCTGGTGGTCTTTCCCGTTTTGCGGATCAATGCCAAGTACTACGGTTGGAAGCTCTCTTTTTACATCCTGGTTTTACTGTTGATCTCGCTGGTGTTGACCGCGATGACTCTGCACTATACCTTCGACTGGCTGGCGATCTTGCCTCCACCATCGGAGATGGACATCCAGCAAATGACTTATTTTAAAGCCGATTATTCCTTGGTGCTAAATATCATCTTCTTATCTGTTTCGGGCTTCCTCGCCTGGTACGGCTACCGCAAATACAGTGACCTGCACTATATGAAAGAAATGGCCAGCAAGGGGAAGCGCCTGGAGAATATTCTGAAATACCTGGCTTACTTCAGCTACGCCTGGTTACTGGTAGGGATGATTTTGTATTTTACGGTGTAGCCTTTCGGCAAAAGTCTGTCCCTGCTGTTCGGCCGAAGCTCCTGCTTCGACCGACAATGGAATAATATAAAATCTCCCCCTCTCTCGATAATCTGATTAAATGGATGATTTTTTTATCTTGGGTAATCCACTTTTGATAAAATAGCATAAATGGAGTTTAAAAAGAAGCATCTTTTACAGGCAGAAACCAGGGCCGATTTAATGGGCATTGCGAAAAAAAAAGGGATTCCCATTCAAAAGACGCTCAGAAAGCTCGAATACGAAACCGAACTCGCCATCCTCCAATCCGAACTGGTTAATCTACAAAAGTGGATTGTTGATCAAAAAATGCGCGTAATGATCATCTTTGAGGGCCGGGACGCGGCTGGGAAGGGTGGTTCGATCAAGCGTTTCAAGCAGCATCTTAGGCCCCGTAGTTCGCGGGTCGTCGCACTAAGTAAACCCACCGAAGTAGAAAGGGGGCAATGGTATTTTCGGCGCTATATTCAGGTCTTACCCAATCCGGGTGAAATGGTCTTTTTTGACCGCAGCTGGTATAACCGGGCCGTGGTAGAACCCGTCATGGGCTTCTGTACCGGAGAACAATACAAAAAATTCATGCTTCAGGTACCGGAGTTTGAGCATTTGTTATACGAAGACGGACTCAAGATCATTAAGTTTTGGTTTTCTATTTCTAAACAGGAACAAAAAAAGCGCTTCGATAAGCGGCTTCAGAATCCTCTGAAACGCTGGAAGTACAGCCCCGTGGATATGGAAGGACAAAAACTATGGGATAAATACACCCATTATCGGGAAGAAATGTTTGTTAAGACCCACACGAGTTTTAGCCCCTGGATTATCGTGGAAGCTAACGATAAGAAACGGGCCCGCCTGGAAAGTATGCGTTATGTCTTGTCTCAATTTTATTATCCGGGAAAAGGGGATTCCGGCATTACCCTGCAACCAGACCCAAACGTTGTGATGCGTTACCATCGCAGTAGTGTCCAGGTCGATATTTAAACAACGCTTATGTCTAAAAAGAAAATTAGCGCAGCTGAACTAGAAATGCTTAATTCCAAAGCAGGGAAATATGCCCTGTTAAAAAAGGAAGAACTGAATCTAAAGCAAGTGATTGAGAAGCTTACTGCTCGGGCTGCTATGGAAAAAGAGCAGGCGCGATTAATTCAGTTGCAGCACTGGGTGATCGAAAATGATCAAAAAGTAGTCGTGCTCTTTGAAGGAAGGGATATGGCTGGAAAGGGAGGAGCTATTCAGAAAATAACCGAGCATATCAACCCCAGACATTTCAGGACGGTGGCCCTGGATATCCCTACGGAAGATGAAAGCAAGCAATGGTTCTTTCAACGCTACATCAATCAACTACCCAAGCCCGGTGAGATTGTCTTTTTTGATCGAAGTTGGTACAATCGGGCGATGGTGGAACCGGTCAATAGCTTTTGTACCCAGCAGCAATACCAGACCTTTATGGCTCAGGTCAATGAATTTGAAAAGATGTTGGTCCAGTCCAATACTTACCTGATAAAGCTATACCTCGCTATTGACAAAGCCGAGCAAGCCCGCCGTTTTGCAGCCATCAAAAAAGATCCACTTCGACGCTGGCGAATGACGCCGGTAGACGAACAGGCACAGGTCTTATGGGATAAATACAGCCACTATGAGAAGAAAATGTTCAACCGTACCAATACCGATCATGCGCCCTGGGTAATCATTGATGCTAATCAGCAGGATAAGGCCCGCTTAAAGGCGATTCGGCATATCTTAGCTACGATTCCTTTCGAAACTTAAGCGGTTTGTTCGAAGCTGTTCGGGAGAAGCTCCTGCTTCAGCACGATTGAAATCGCACTCAAAAGCAACCGTCAATTTTAAGGTGATGGCGCACCAGGTTTGGTTGCCTGACAGTGAAGTTGTTTAAAAACGCCTCACTGAGCCCTTGGCAACACATTGAAAGCCAATACGGCAGCTCTTTTTTCCCTTCGTCCGCCTGAGGCGGATGGCTACGAGAAAAAAGTAGCCTTGTCTTGACTTCCGAGCCGTCACCAATCGCCTCACCAGGAATTCTTAAACAACTTCGTACTAAAAAAACATCTCCAATCTGTGATTTTTTCGAAGCAGTTTCGATAAATAGGGTAAACAAGATCATCAAAATGACTGATAAGCCTGATATCACAGCCCTGCTGGAGGAGCATCAAAACCTGATCTACAAGATCGTACACAGCTATTGCCCGGACCGGCAAGAGCAGGAAGATCTGATTCAGGAGATTATGCTACAGCTCGTCAAAGGCTACGATCGTTTTGATCATCGGGTGAAGGTTACTACCTGGATGTACAAAGTAGCCTTTAATGTAGCTATCTCCCATTACCGGAAGACCAAAAGACGCAGACAGTATATCTTGTCTATGCCTGATAAACCTGTACAGATCAGCGCGCCAATAAAGCAGGAAGTTGATGGACGCCTGCTATTGCTCAGAAAATTTATCGCAAACCTGGATCCTCTGCATCGGGCGATTATGATCATGTATCTGGATGAGAATAGCCATGCGGAGATTGCCGAAGCGATGGGCATCACAGTTAGTAATGTAGGCACTAAAATTGGGCGAGTCAAAAAATTATTGAAGCAAAAATTTAATCAATAGACTATGAAAGATCTAAGTATTCAGGAATTGTGGAAACAGCAGGAAGCTTTATTAGAGGAAACGCGGACTTTTCATGCGCAGGTACTGCGGGAGGTCAAAATAGATAAGGCCAGATCCTCTCTACGGCGCTTTCTATTGCTGCCTATTAGTACAGCAGTATTTTTTGCTCTTTTAGCAGGTAATGCCTTTTACTTTGCAGCTACTCATCTGGAGGCCTGGTACTTTATTTTCTCCGGGGGGATAGTTGGTTTTTTTTCAGTACTACTCGTAGTGGCTTCGGTTCGACAATTGTATTTAATCCTATCGCTGGATTACCAGGCTCCTATCATTAGATTACAGAAGCAGCTCAGTAAACTTAAAGTAGTGGTAGTAGATAATTTGAGAATTGCTGCCTGGTCCCTGCCATTCAGCCCCTTTATCGGTGTATTCTTTTTCAAAACGATACTCGGACTGGACGTGGTGGAAACACTGGATTCCACAGCTATACTTTCAGTCGGTTTTTCCGTGGTTGTTTTGGAAGTATTATCCCTGCTCATTTTGCGCGCCCTACGCCCTCAGAATACCCGTAAAAATTGGCTAAACTGGTTGCTACAAGGTAATGGCAGTCAAGTAGACGAAGCCCTGGACTTTCTGCAGCAGATTGAGGCTTTTCAGCAAGAGGAAAGGGTATAGCCTTTCCTCTTGCTGTTTGATTCTACCGACGATATCTCCGGGGTGACTGTAATTGTAGGTCCCCATTTCACCCCCTTCGGTTAGATTAATTACCGTCGGGTTGGAGGATAGCCTCGTAGGATCGCGCCTAGAAATATCAAAAGGGCTTTCATAGGTCTACTTTGGGGCCTTAATGACCATAATAATAGCCATAAATCTGATAAATAAACAGCCCGATACCCGCCAGCACCAAATAAACGTTTATCGCTTTGTAGAAAGATTGATAGCTCTCTCGTTTTTGCCAGGCTGTAATGATCCAGACAATCGGAATCAGGGCTACAATCTGCCCCAGCTCCACACCCACATTAAAACTGATAATCTTCGCCAGAAACTGCTCCCTACCAATGTCAAAAGCTTGTAGGCGGGTGGACAAACCAAAGCCGTGGATCAAACCAAAAAGGAAAACCATAGCCAATAAATTGGGCGATTTTATCTTGAATACTTTTTCAAAGCCCCCCAGGTTTTCAAAGCCTTTGTACAGCACACTTAGGGCGATGACGGCATCGATCAGGTGCTCATTGGCTTTGATACCCAGGTAAGTGGCACTAATCAAAGTGATACTATGGCCAATGGTAAAGGCAGTAATAAAGCGAACGATATCTTTAAAGCCACTCAGGTAGAAAATCACCCCCGCCAGAAAGAGCAGGTGATCGTAGCCGGTGACCATGTGTTTGGCCCCGACCAGGATATAGGACCAGAGGCCGCCTTCTTGCAAAATTTGCTGATCGGCGGAGCTTACGCCGTGTGCGGCTAAACCAAAGGGAAGGCAAAAAAGAAAGAAGAGGGGGAAGCCTACTTTGAAATATTTCATGCCTATTGTTTGCGATTAAACCAGAAAAATAAGCCAGCAATCAGCAGTAAACTGCCCACCAGAAAAACATAACCGGGAATACCCGCTGCTTTGCCTTCTTCGTGCACATGCTCCGTTGTGTGCAGATGACTGTGCCCTTCGCCTACTTCAAAAGTCAGGGTGGCCCAGTTAGATTCGTGGGTGAGGCCCGGCTCGTCAGAAGTAACCAGATGAATGGTACGCAGGTGCCAGATACCTTTGGCATCGATAGGAATACTTAGGATACCGTCAGTATCCGTGCGGAATTGCATGGCACCCCCGGTATGGCTATGGTCCGTCCCTTCGCCGTGGCTATGTTCCTGGCCGCCTTCCTCGGCGTGACTATGAGTACTGCCATCGGCGTGGGTGTGGGTAGCAGTGGCAGTGGCGACTTTATTGACGTAGACCAATTGATTGGCTAGCGGCTTACCTTCCAAGAGTAATTCTACGCGCAGGGCATGCCCCGGATGGAGATCATAAGGATTTTCCAGTGGAACGAATTCAATGGGATAACCCAGTACGGTCTGCCAGTCGGTGCTGGTCTGCTCGCCTACCTGGAAGATAGTTTTTACATGCTTTGAGTATCTTTCTACCGCAGCCTGATCCAGCGTATTGTTTTGCTGGCGTTGCGCTAGCATATCAATCACTCCGTCGTGCTCGAGATAGCCGTTAAAGTCTTCGGCCGACATCTCAATGTTGCGGGCGCGGGTGGAAACGCCGGCTATCCAGGTGCCCGCGGCTCCAGTTTCAAAATCAAGCAGGGTGATATTATCTTTTTCGGCCCATTGATTACTATCTACCTGGGTACGTTGAGCATTGCCTACCAGGCTGACGTCGACCATCCGATCGCGGGTGATGACATTATCACTTTTGTGAAAAGTCCCATTGAATAGCTGTATGGTAGCGGAGCTATTGGGGGATAGGAAATAGCTGTCTAGCTTGAGGTACATATCGTGGCTACTGAGGAGGACAAAAGCAAATATCAAAAGAAGGAATCGTTTCATTTTTATTGGTTTGGATAATGAAGCGGTTTAAACTTTTTGGTTCAGGCGGTCTTAAAAAGCTTGTAGGTTCTGGCAAAGCTTCCCGATGTGAAATCGGGACAGGCTAATTTGAGATGCGTAGTCAAAGTTACGGATCGAAAATTAGCTGCCGTCCAGGTTCTATAAGACTTTAAGACTCAGCGAACTGAAAAAGTTTAAATCGCTTCAATATAATTAGCTTTCTTAAAGGTACGTTGTTTATCCAAGGAATGGATTGCTAACAAGCCTACTTTTATTCTACGCCTGTTTTTTAGAAAAGTTTTTTGGCAGGTTTAGAATATGAAAAGGCCTAAATTTAGCGACCCGGGCGGAACGGCAGTAACTTCTAGTTTCCGGGGAAAAATAGTACCTTAAGGAGGAATACAAAATGTTCCATTATCCTTTTGTTCGCATATCTAGAATCTGATGAATTTCTCTAAACCGATTTTGTACCTGTTGTTCATTTGTCTGGTCCCCATATCAGGCTATGCGCAGGGGCATCTTGCCGCGGCTCAGTTACAGAAGTTGGTGGACCAGTCCTGGGAATTTAGTCTGCAAGGACAGGATAGTGCCCTGGTTATTGCTCGGGCTGCTCTGAAATTAGCTCAAAAAAACGACTATCCCTTTGGGGAGGTACTGGCTAGAGAATCGATGGGCCTATACTTCGAAATGGTATCAGGAGATATCGAAAAGGCTAGCGAACAGTACTTTATCGCCATTGAGCTTTGCGAAACCCATCAAATCGATTATCTGGCGGATATCTTCCACACTTTGGGCGTTATGTTTCACACTACGGACAACTATGAGAATGCAGAACGTTATTACAAGCAGGCTTTAGAAAAAGCAAAAGCAAAGGGTGATTTTTTATTGATCAAAAAATGTTTTATCAATATGGGCTCCCTCTACTCCTCCCAGGAAGATTTTGTCCGGGCGGAAAAATATATGCAGGAAAGCCTGGATCTTCCGATAGATCCCCACCTTGATTATACCACTTATGCTAACCTGGGGAATCTTTACGTAAAACAGAAAAAGTTTGGGAAAGCGATTCCCGTTTTGCTCAAAGCGACCAAAGAAGTCTCCGATAATCCAGATGCTGATCTGAATCTTTATTTCTTGTTGTACGCAAAAGCCATGGCTCGGGACTCTAGCGGAATGACCGGAGTGTTGGCCAGAGCGAAAAGGGCGGCAGCGGACGAACGGCATGGACCGCGTGACAGAAGTTTGCTTTACCGAAATATTGCGGATTATTTAGCCTTCACGGGAGACTACCAGAAAGCCTTTTATTACCGAGATAAGTATATCCAGATATATGAGGAAATTAAAGAGAAGCAACGGGATCAGGTCGTACTGGATATGGAAGCAAAGTACGAAGCGGAAAAGAAAGATGCACAACTTAAATTATTGACACTCGAAGCAGAGAAAAAAGCCCAACAAACCCGCTTATATTCCTATCTGGCTTTAGCCGGACTGGTGATTGCCGGGTTGATTGGCTTCTTCTGGTATAAGAATCGCGAAAAGAATAAGCTGTTGACCCGGCAGAAAGTAAAGCTGGAAGAAAATGTGGAGGAGATCAATCTTCTGTTGCGGGAAGTGCACCATCGGGTGAAAAATAACCTGCAGGTGGTCACCAGTCTGCTCAATATCCAACAGCGATCGATTACGGATGAAAAGGCCCTGGAGGCCATCCAGGAGAGTAAAAACCGCATCGAATCAATGGGCTTGATCCATCGCAGTTTTTACCAAAATAAAAACCTGGGCGAAATCAATTCCCGGGAATATATTCAGAATTTGGTCGAGCAGATTTTTACGAGTTATCAAACCGATCAGGATCGTATCCAACTGGATATTCAGGTGGCTGATCTTTATCTCGATATGGATACCCTGGTACCGCTGGGCCTGATTATTAACGAAATGGTCAGCAATAGTCTAAAGCATGCTTTCGCAGCAAAAGAACCTGGTAAACTCTCCATTGCACTGGACAAACGGGAAGAAAAGTATCAGTTGAAAATTGCGGACAACGGAGCGGGCCTGGAGGACATGGCCCAACTGGAGCGGTCTTCCTCCTTTGGCCTTAAAATGGTCAAAGCATTCGTGAAAAAGCTAAACGGCAGTCTGACCTTATTGCCCACTGATGGGACCACCTTTCAAATAGAATTTAAAGTATGAGTGACGTATTTGCAATTGCCAGCATACTTGTAGTAGAGGACGAGCCCTTTATCGCCCAGGACATTGCGGACTTTCTCGAAGAAGCCGGTTATCAGGTGCAAGAGATTTGTTATGATGCCGCTGCTGCGGGAAAAAGCCTGGAAATCGCTAAGCCTGATCTCTGTATTCTCGACGTGAATTTGGGCAAAGGGCCGGATGGTATTACACTGGCACAAAAAATCAATCAAAACTGGCAGCTGCCTTTCATCTTTCTCACTTCCTATACGGATGATACCACGCTGGAACGCGCCAAAGCCACTATGCCCTATGGTTATATTTCCAAGCCGATCAATTTCGATTCGCTAAAAAGTACAATTAAAATTGCACTGCATAACTTCCGCAATCAAAGTGAGCCCAAAGCACTAATTATTGAAAATATTAATGGGGCCTTGATGAGCGGATTGACGGCCCGGGAGTTTGAATTACTGAAAGACATTTACGAAGGAAAAACCAATAAACAACTGACTGCCCTACATTATATTAGTCTGAGTACTGTCAAGACCCACGTCCAGCGTATCTACGAAAAATTTGATTGCCACTCCCGCTCGGAACTCATCGCGCAAATCAGAAAAATACTGAGTAGTTAGCACTTTTACGATTTCTTTAACAAGATAGTTTCCCTTTTATCTGGAATATCATCCGATCGGATGATTTCTGGCCTGCCTAATGCCGGTACTTTTGAGGTATTCCATTACAATCCATTTTTAATTATTAAAAAACTAATCATGAAGAATCTAATTGTAGTTACGTTGTCTTTTTTCCTTTTTACGGGTACTATTTTGGCCCAAGAGGGATTTAAACTAGATAGAGATGAAACGGGTGAGGTAATTAATGAGATCGACTGGCGTATTCCATTTCCTCAACCCAAATTTCCTGGACCAATCCTAAAAAAAATGGAGAGCAATCGCCAGATGATTCAGAAAAAATATGGTCTTTCGGACAAACAATATAATGCCATTGCCAGAAGGGTCTTAAATCAATTGCGAGATAAAAGCCCAAAGCAGCTGAAAGCCATGCAACAGAATCAATTCAAGAAAGCGAATGGTGATATAAAATGGCTAATGAGGACAGTAGCCAACGAATACCAGGAGGATAATAGCAATGTCCAGGCGCAATCATCGGGTGCGCAAGATATTCTGAATACTGGGGCAAGTGGAGCAGCCGTTGGAGCTGCAATTGGAGCGGGTGTCGGAGCGGGTGTCGGGAGTGCAGCAGGTGGCGTTGGAGCAGGCCCAGGAGCAACCGTTGGAGGCGCTATTGGAGGTCTCATAGGGGCTGCTATTGGTTTAGGAGTAGGAATTGGTCAAGAGATCTCTGAAGAGATTGATCCAACTTTGGAGGACAATTAAATCAGATTTAGAAATTCAATTAGTCAATTGTACGGAAGTCGATATCATAGGGATGTCGACTTCCGTATTTATTTACGTCCAGCTTGAGATACTCATCATGGCTGCTGAAGAGTAGAAAAACGAGTAGGGCGAGAAAGTTTTTTCCGAAGATTAATTCAGATGAGGTTTCTGAGCAATGGGGGAGCGCACACTTTTCGAACTCAGCACCAGTACTTGTGCCGCCAGGCAGCAAATAATCAAAATGCTGATTTCCAGTTTGCTTAAGGCGTAAGCCTGGGCCACGGTACTCTCCGTACTCGTTAGTAATTCCTTGCCGACGGTGGTCTGTATACTACTGAGCTGCAGTAATTCTGCGCGGATATCATCCAGGTGCCGATCCAGTTGCTGGATGGTTTTCGATGAAGCGGAGTGATAGAGAAATTGACTTTCTACCTGCTGGTATTTGGCCATAGCGGTCTTCAATCTTTCTAATGAGGCGCTTTCATCTTTCACTAGATAGGTTAGTTCGAAAGCCATAATAATGGAATCCATTTGCTGCTGGTAGGCTTCGAGGATCGACTGTTGAGTTTTGGTGGGCTGGGTTTGTCCACTGAGTACAATATTCTCCGCCTGGCGATAGCGCTGATGAATACGATCTGTCAACTGGTAAACAAAAGTAGACGGCATCAGCCGGTCTTCATATAGTGCCGTGGAAGTCCTATCCACTTGTTGAAAATAATAGCGTTCGATCAGAATGCCACCCAGTAAAAAGGTAATCATCAGGAGTAATACGAGGGCTACTTTTTGCTTTGGCTTAATGGCAAAGGCGGATTTGACCATGATTTTGGTTTTAGTCAGGGAAAAAGGAAGGTAATGGAAGATAGGACTTTTTATTAAGTCCACCAATTACAGATTAGGGACCTCCCTAAACACTTCAATTACCCTTGTAAAACGGCCTCCGCTTCAATTTCCACCAAATAAGCTTCGCCAATCAATCCGGCCTGCACCAGCGTGTTTGCCGGTTTAATGTTTCCAAATCGCTCGCCGTGGGCTTTGGCGACAGCTTCCCAGTCTTCGATGCGTGGAATAAAGATACGGGTACGCACCACATCTTCCAGGCTGCCGCCAAAAGACTGTAGCGCCCCCTCGATTTTATCGATAACAAAATGGGTTTGTGCGGCCGGATCATCGCCTCCTACCTGCCGATCGCGATGGGAAGCCGTGGTGCCGGAGACGTGGATGCGATTACCTGCCTTTACGGCGCGACAGTAGCCAGCCATTTCTTCCCAGGGTACGCCACTCAGGGCCCTGGCGCGATCAGGCCCCGTTTGCTCTACCGGAAAGGGGGAGGGAAAGCTTTCCAGGTGATGACTCAGGTCACCCGAAGCCGTGAGGAAAGGGGGCTTGCGGTACTCATCCCCACAGTTGCCGGGGATGGAAGTTAGTTCATCCAGTACGGATTGGATTTGTGTTTTATCTGCTTCCGACAAGTCAAATTCGAATAGGTGCAGATTATCAGGGATGCGATTGCTTTTGCCCAGACGGGCACCGATGATAATACCGCCAACGGCCTCCTGCTCTAACATATAGCGACAAGCCAGGTTAGCGATGGAGATCTCTTTTTTCCGGGCCATTTTATGGAGGGTGCCTAACAGGGTCTGGAAGTGGTCCCAGCCGCCCGCTTCGTCAATAAAGCGCTTGTATTTCATCTGCGACCAGGTATCCATCTGATCGGCGGGTCGGTCAGGCTGATCCAGCCAGCGATCACTGAGTAAACCACCGGCCAGGGTGCCAAAGGCTAGTATCTTTACACCGTGCCGTTGACAGACTTCGGTCATGGGACCTCTGGCCCTTTGATCAATCAGTGAATAGCAAATCTGGTTAGAGACCACTTCGATACCGCTTTGCAGTACCAAATTCAGGTGGGTGGCGTCAAAGTTGGTCAGGCCCAGGTGACGGATGAGGCCCTCTTCTTTGAGTTCCTGCAGCCAGTAGAGATCATCGAGATAACTGGCGTCGGCGTAGTTCCAGGCGTGGTATTGTAGCAGGTCGAGTTGTTCCATTTGCATGCGGTCCAGTGCTTGCTGTACGGCTTTGCGCACCTTTTCTTTACTACCTTTCCCAGGCTCGGGCACCCATTTGGTGAGTAGTTGTACGCGATCGCCACCTACTTTTTTGCGAAAGCGACCACTAATCAACTCTGCCGAACCGTAATGATCAGCCATGTCGAAGGTGCTCAGGCCCGCATCCAGATAGGGCTGCATGGCATCGGCGGTGGCATCGAGGTCCAGTTGCTGATCATTGCGCTCCATATCGGCGATTTGCCAGAGGCCGGTTAGAATTTTGCTGATGTGTAGATCGGAGGCCAGTTCGGTGGTGGGTATTTTGGTCATAGTGATGATTGTTTTGTTATTTCGCCCTTTTAGGGCTATGCAGTAGAGAAAAGGCATGCCTTTTCTCTACTGCGGAGGTAATTCCTTAAAGGCCTCCCGTAAGTTAATATCCTGATCTTTCAATTGTTTCCATTTCCAGCCAAAGATTAGCGAGGCGATCCCCAGAACGATTAGCCAGACCCAGGTAGAATGAAAATACCAGGCGTCGACTTCTGCCCTCAGGTCTTTTGTGGTATGTACGATCAGAAAGACCAGTAGCAAAGCAGCACCAAGGATAGCTAAGGTCAGCTGGGTGGTACGGTTTTTGAAAACGGCTACTCTGCTCGCTAGCTTCGGATTGTAATAGGGTAGGGCGATGACGGTGACACACATCAAAAGGAAATTGACCAGCATGGAAGTAACCATGATATCGATGCCCAGAAAAAAGTCGCCGGCCCAGTGGCTACCCAGTATGCCAATACTGGCCATCACTCCGCTAAGCAGGATGGCCCGGTAGGGGGTGTTCCGTTGTGGATGGATGCGGGCGACCCCTTTCGGGAAAATACCATCCTCGGCCCAGGCGAACATCAGGCGGGATACGGAAAGTAGCATGGCCGGCAGGTCATTAATCAGGGCAATCGCCGCACCAAAGATGATCAATACGGCCCAGCCAGGTGAAAGTATGTACCCCAATAAACCCGGCGCGGAGATGTCTTTCTGCAGGGCTTCTTCCGCCACGAACGACCAGGGGACTACGTGGTAGACGGCGGCCGTAAATATAAAATAATAGGTACCAACCCCCAGCACCGCAATGGCAATGGCCAGTGGCAAATTGCGTTGTGGCCGTTTGGCCTCGCCACCCGCCTGCGCAATCGAATCGAAACCGATAAAACTAGAAAAGAGCAAAGCCGCTGCCGTTAGTAAGGTTGAAAAATCGAAGCGGGCCGTTTGGGCTACGATACGCCGGCCCTCGCGCGCCAGCAGATTTTCGGCGAAAGCCTCCGGACGATGCGAAAAACCGGCAACGATCACCACGATCCCCAGGCCAAACATCAGGATCATTAAGGGGATCAGAGTACGTTCGTAGAAGCGTAGCCCCACGATATTGATCCAGACGAATAACCAGAGCAGAGCCAGGGCCAGTCCAAGCCGAACCGCACCCAGATCCAACCAGTCTGCCCCGCTTTGCCAGCCCATGGCCTCGGCAATATCGCGAAAGAAAGGAATGATGATGTAGGAGATGACCCCAATGGCAATCGACAGCCCAAACCACTGCGAAAAGCTGGCTACAAACCCCAGATAGGGATTCAAGCCCCGGCTGGCGTAAACGTAACTACCCCCCGCCCGCGGCATTGCCGAAGCCAGGATAGCATAAGCCGCCGCCGCCAGTAGCGCCGGTATAGCCGCCAACAAGAAAGCCGGCAGTACATGGGGACCAATACCCGGTACATTCCGCTGAATCATAAAGGGTACCACGTAGACCGAAGCACCCAGCATGGAGCAAATACCCGTCGCGGCAAGTCCAATGAGGCCCAGTTGACGGCTTAGCCCTCCTTCTTGTTTATTATTTTTTTCCATACGATCCGCTTATAGCTGATTTTCGGCCCAAGATAGTGATCCTTCGGGAAAATGTTAGGTCGAAGCAGGAGCTTCGACCTAAAACATTTTCTTAGTACATTAGCCCCATGCAAACGATCCTACATTATTTCCTGCACCTCATCTTTCCGGGCCTATTGGCCTATGCGCTTTATCCCAAAGACTGGAAGCGCACGTACCTGATTCTGCTCGCCACCATGTTGGTGGACCTGGACCACTTGCTGGCCGATCCGATCTTTCAAGCCGATCGTTGCAGCATTGGTTTTCATCCCCTGCACACCTGGCCGGCCATTCTGGTGTATTTTATACTGCTTTTCCTTCCACGGCCCTGGCGGATCATTGGCATTGGTCTGTTGCTTCATATGCTTACGGATTGGATAGATTGTCAATGGATGTAAGAAAAAATGTCTGGAAAAATCCTTACATTATGCATCAAAAATGAAGTATTCTTTTCTGTCCGTTTTACTTACCTTTAGTCTGTTTTCTGTCCTTAGTGTAGGCCCGGCTTTCGCCCAAAAAACGACGGGCCCCGAATCGGGATCACTAGTCATTGCGGGAGGTGGCCGGATCGGAGATGATATCCTTTTGAAGTTTATTGAGCTGTCGGGCGGTATGGAGGCTCCCTTGATTGTAGTTCCCACGGCAGCCGGCAGCGATAGCTATACACAAGATGCGAACGTGGCGAAGGATTTTCGCCGCTTGGGTGCCCAAAACGTCAGCGTGATGCATACCGACGATCGTTCAGAGGCGGATAGTCCCGCTTTCGCGGAAAAAATTGCGCAGGCCGGTGGCGTCTGGTTCGGTGGTGGCCGGCAGTGGCGACTGGTGGATGCCTACGGTGGTACGGCTACCGAAGCTGCTTTCCGGAAAGTACTGGAAAACGGTGGCGCGATTGGTGGCTCCTCGGCGGGCGCAACCATCCAGGGTTCCTATCTGGCCCGGGGAGATACTAAAAATAATCAGATTATGATGGGGGACCACGAAGTTGGTTTTGGTTATGTGAAAAATATCGCCATCGATCAGCACGTGCTGGCCCGTAATCGTCAGTTTGATCTCTTTACCATTCTGGATGAAAAACCGGATTTATTGGGTGTAGGGATTGACGAAGGCACGGCCATGATCGTACAGGGAAATGTTTTTGAAGTGATGGGCCCCAGCTACGTTTTGGTCTACGACCAGCAATTTTGGTCACGGGAAGGCAGTTCGCTAAAAAACTTACCGGAAGATAATCGTAAATTTTTCTTTTTGCGAAATGGCAATCGTTATGATATGTTAGCCAGGGAGGTGTTGCGGCGCTAGCAGGTAGTCTGGGGTGGAAGCTTCCACCCAACAGTAAAAATTGAATACCATGTCATCGATAGAGTACGAGGTAATAGTAGTAGGCGCCGGTATTTCCGGAATCGGAACGGCGTACTGGCTGCAGGAGAAATGTCCGGCTAAAAATTTTGCGGTGTTGGAAGCCAGAGCGGAGATCGGCGGGACCTGGTCCCTGTTTCAGTATCCGGGTATTCGCTCGGATTCGGATATGTTTACTTTTGGTTATCGCTTTCGACCCTGGACCCAGCCGCAGTCGCTTTCCAGTGGAGCCGATATTTTGCAATATTTGAAGGACACGGTTGCCGAGAATAATCTCGGACGATACCTTATGTATCAGCATAAGATGATCAGCGCCGATTGGTCGGATGCCGAGCAGTGCTGGACTTTACAGGTGGAAACCCCGGAGGGCCACCGGTCCATGACTTGTCGTTTTTTAAGTATTTGCACGGGTTATTACAACTACCAGCAGGCGCACCGGCCGCGTTTTGAAGGGGAAGATCGTTTTCGGGGAGAGATCCTTATCCCTCAATTTTGGCCGGAAGGCCTGGATTATACCGATAAGAAGATCATCGTAGTGGGTAGTGGTGCCACGGCGGTGACACTGGTGCCCAGCCTGGCCGAAAACGGTGCGAAGCACGTCACCATGCTTCAGCGATCTCCTACTTACGTCATGAAATTACCTAACCGTAACCAATCTTTTATCTGGCTGCGAAAAGTATTACCCGATCGCTGGGCCTACCGGCTGACGCGGTGGAAGAATATTTGCCTGCAAATGTTTTCCTATGGATTTTCCAGGGTATTCCCTAAAAAGATGAAGGCCTTCATCATGAAGGAAGCCGCCCAACAGCTTCCGCCCGATTATCCGGTCGAACAGCACTTTAACCCCAGCTACGATCCCTGGGATCAGCGCCTGTGTGTAGTACCGGATGGTGATCTGTTTAACGTGATTCGGGAAGGGAAAGCCAGGGTAGTGACGGATCACATTTCCCATTTTACGGACAGTGGAATTAGCCTGGCCTCCGGAGATCAGCTTGCCGCAGATATTATTGTCTTAGCGACGGGGCTGAAAATAAAGGTGTTGGGCGGAGCAAATATTAGCCTCAATGGTCAGCGGGTAGATATTAACGAGCAACTAATCTATAAAGGCATGATGGTCAGCGGGGTGCCAAACCTTATCTATGCCTTTGGCTACACCAATGCCTCCTGGACCCTAAAAGTAGATCTGACGGCGAATTATCTCTGTAAGTTGCTCAATTATATGGATCGAAAAGGTCACCAGGTCGTGGTTCCGATCGGACAGTTGGAGGGGACGGAGGAAAACTTTCTGAACCTGAGCTCTGGTTATATCCAGCGCGCCAAAGATACGCTGCCCAAACAAGGTGCCCATCGGCCCTGGCGGGTTTATCAAAGTTATCTGGTGGATATGCTGGCTACGCGTTTTGGTAGCGTGGCCGACCGTTGGTTGAAGTTTCGGTGATTATGGACAGCTTCAAAATAAAACTCAAGATTTACTTATGAAAAAACTACTCATTACCGGTGCCACGGGCAATGTAGGCCGTGCATTAATCGGTGCGCTGCTTGAGCGGAAGGCCTTTGCTCAAATATTGGCTGGAGTGCGGAACCCCAGGGCCGAGTTGCCCTGGTCTTCTTCGGATGTTAAGCCCGTCGCTTTTGATTTTATGCAGTTGGCAATTTGCCGCGAGGCCTTGAAAGCTATAGATGTATTGTTCTTACTGCGACCACCCCAAATTGCCGATGTGGAGGCAGTTTTTCAGCCATTGATCACCGCTGCAGTACAGGAGGAGATAGCCCATGTCGTTTTCTTGTCAGTGCAGGGAGCAGAGCAGAATAGCGTGATTCCACATCATAAGATTGAGCGCTTAATCCAGGACAGTGGATTGCCGTATACCTTTTTGCGACCCGCCTATTTTATGCAGAACTTTACGACCACCCTGCGTCGTGATTTGGTAGAAAAAGACGAAATTTTTTTACCAGCTGGTCGCGCGAAATTCACCCTGATTGATGTAGCGGATATTGGTCAAGTAGGGGCGGAAGTGATGTTGCAGTCGGTGGCGCACGAAAATGAGGCTTACGACCTGACGACGCCGGAGCCACTGAGTTTTGGAGAGATGGCGGAGCAGCTGAGCGAAGCCTTAGGCCGAAAGATTACCTATCGCTCGCCTAATTTGATAGCCTTTTTTTGGCGGAAGCGCAAAGCAGGCGTACCGACTATGATGATCCTGGTGATGATCATGCTGCACTATCTGCCGCGCTTTCAGTCTACGCCTCCGACTACCGATTGGGTGGAGAAAATTACCGGGCAGGAGCCCTGCAGCTTCCGGGCTTTTGCGGAAGCACATCGCGAGGAACTCCGGCCCGATTCTGTTACTGACTAACGAACGGCATCTCGTAATCGTACTGCTGGTCTTCTACCAATTTAACAATGAAATCAGCCAGGTCGGCGCGACTGATTTTCGTGCTGGCGTTGACCCCCACCCACCCCACGCGATAATTGTCGGTCTTCGGGCCATCAGTCAGGCGCGGACCGCGTACAATGGTCCATTGGAGACCGGATTTTTCCAGTACTTTATGGTGTTGGATGGCGTCGTTAAGGATTTTCGGCACGGCAATTTTCATGATACCGCGAATCAAGTGATCCGCTAGTTTGGGCTGATCTTTCTCCGGATAGGGTAGCCCCCCACCAGACAGTGAAATAATTCGAGTTATCTGCTGGTCTTTCATTGCTTGTACAATGTTTTTGGTGCCGTTTGTCTGTAGCCATTTAGGGGAGCCTTTCACGTGTCCGAATAAACTAACGACCAGGTCGCTGCCCTGAATCGTGCGTTCAACATCTTCCGCTGTCAAAACATCGCCCTGGATGATTTCTAGCCTGGCGTGTTCGATCTGTACTTTTGCCGGCGTACGCACCAGTGCTTTGAGATGATATCCTTTTTCCAGTGCCTGTTCCAGGAAGAGACGTCCCGTTTTACCGGTGCCTCCAAATAATGCTATTGTTTTCATCTGTATATAATTTTAGTAAAAGTCTGTTTTATAATTAGTTATGCAGTTTAAAGAAAAACTGAAATTTCACAATTTTTTGCCGTACTTACCTTATCCATTTGGCTATGTAGTCACATGGCCATTTGGCCACATAGCTACCCGACCACCTGAATATTCCCGCGTCTCAGCCATTTTAGCGAAGTCGTCAGGAAGAAGCCGTTAAAAAGTTGGCCTTGTTTGAGAGTTTGCCGGCTTTAGGCTTTACCCAGGTAGTCCTACTTAGGCGGATTAAGAAATGGTTCATTCAGCGGGTGGGTTTTGCTTCTTTTGCCCTACAAAAGAAGGGATAGTTTAGCTAAAGTCTCCGCTGATCAAGCATCTTACCTATATTCATCCGCGTTCTGGTGCGCCTTAGGCGCATGGGTATTTCATGTGGTCATGTGGTCAGGTGACTTGTTATATAGCTGTTATAGACTTAAAATGACTTGTGCTCCGGACCCGTTACCCGTATTTTGATGGAAACAAAAATACAAAGCTAATGAAGTATATACTAATCTTTTGCCTGGCGCTGCTTTTATCTGGTACGGATTTGTTGGCCCAGGCAGACCTGGCAGAAAAAACAGAATGCACCTATAATTATGATGATTTGTTCGTCGATTTTAATCAACAATACCGGCTGAATACTTATTACCTAAACGGTCAACGCTTTACCGGTTGTGTGCGGCAGGATGCTCCGAATGGAAATCTCTATGTTCTCCACTACGTAAAAGACGGTCACTTGGAACGTCAGGTGGGGTACTATCGCAACGGCGTAAAATGTCGTGACTATACTTTTAATAAAGGTTTCGCCCATGGTGTCCTGGCATTGTTTTATGTTGATGGATCACCGTATATTCGCGAGACCTACCATAATGGCCAGTTACACGGCAAAGCGAAACGCTGGAAAAATGGTCAGCTACTTCGAGAAGCCGATTATTGGTACGGTACGATGATAAGCGAAAAATTATATGAAGTACCCGGAGAAGAAAAATATGACCCACCCTCGGGTGGCCTTACTGGCTGTTAGTATCCGGATGGGCTGCTGCTGTCTACTGGTATTCCTTTTTGCCGGAAGGCTCAGTGCTCAGGGACACGACTGGTGGGCGAATAATGTCAACTGGGACGGACAGACGCATTGGAGTCGCTACATCGTCTCGTCTCCACGACTTTTGGGCCCCAATGCCCTGCCCATCCCTCTTCAGAATAATGGCCGGATTGCGCAGCAGCATCGCCTTCAACTCACCGCCAATGCCCATTTTGCGCAGGGCGATCGTACGGCAAACCCCCGGCTGTTCCTGGATTACGTCCTGGTACCGAACAAGATCAGCTTTCAGCTTAATCTGGTACCAGTGGAATATTTCCGAATGAGTCATGCGCGGAAAACGGAGCGCCGGGTTTTTCATACCTTTTACGATGCGGAATACGCGGTGGGGGATGTGCAGCTACATACCAATATTCAGTTGCTGGAAGCTAATCGTCATTTTGCGGATGCCCGTTTGCGGCTGGGCTATCGCTTTGCCAGCTCCAGTCTGCAGGGAGCGGCAAGGTTTACCGACGCACCCGGCTATTTTTTTGATTTGGGGGTAGCTAAGGCTTTCGCCAAAAAAAATCTGGAGATCAGGCCTTCTCTGATGCTGGGTTTCTACGTCTGGCAAACCAACCGGGCTGATCAATTTCAGAATGATGCCTTTCTCTACGGTGCTGCCCTGGATATCAATTGGAAAGACTATCAGTTGCACAGCTCTTTTCGGGGCTATATCGGCTACCTGAATGACGGTGATCGGCCCGGAACCATCGACTTGCGGCTGAGTCGGCGACTTAAGCGCTTCCAAATCAGCCTGGGCGGTGGCGTAGGGCTCTGGGATAATCTCTACCATCGCCTCGAGCTGGGCAGTAGTTATTCGCTAAACGCTACATGAACTGACAAGTCAACTTGAGAATAATAGCATTGAGGTTCTTCGGCCTTTAGGCCGATTCTCAATATGTCTTACCGGACTAAAGCCCGGCGAACTGGATAGCCCCGAGTTTATGTGTCCACCTACTTAAGTAGTTCACAATATTGAAGTTTAGATTTTGACCGAGCAGATTTTTTGCCTAATCAAGGCAAAAACTGCGTGTGGTTAACACCAGTAGCAGTTTTTAACGCAGAGTAGGTGAAAAAGATGCCGTCATAAATCATA
>DATFKA010000047.1:0-23337 GCA_035268885.1 Saprospiraceae bacterium | reverse complement strand
TTATGATTTATGACGGCATCTTTTTCACCTACTCTGCGTTAAAAACTGCTACTGGTGTTAACCACACGCAGTTTTTGCCTTGATTAGGCAAAAAATCTGCTCGGTCAAAATCTAAACTTCAATATTGTGAACTACTTAAGTGAAAAAACTATTAAAAAAATAATATTTTCAATAGGTGTAGGTTTTAAATGTTAAAATTTGCTTCGGGTCAAAAGGTGGCATCTTAAGCGCAGCGTATAGGTACCGTGGTGCAGGCTTTGAAGCAGTGGATGGATAGTTGACATGAGATCAACTTAAAAACGAAATCAATACCCCCGCCGCCACCGCCGAGCCAATCACCCCGGAAATATTACTAGACATGGCGTACTGTAACAGGTGATTGCGCGCATCATGGCGCAGCGCAATATCATTAGCCACCCGGGCCGCCATCGGCACGGCACTAAGCCCCGTAGCTCCAATCAGTGGATTGATTTTCTTTTTGGAGAAGAGATTGACCACTTTTACCGCAAGGATACCTCCCGCGATGGAGATCGCAAAAGCTACGAAGCCGCCGGCTACAATCAAGAGCGTCTCCGCATTTAGGAAGGTGCCAGCGGTCATGGTAGCACCTACGGTCAGACCTAGAAAAATGGTAGCGACGTTGAGGATGGTATCCGAAGCAGCTTTGTAGAGTCGATTCGTATCCGAGCCAATTTCTTTCACCAGGTTACCAAACAACAGCATACCCAATAAGGGCACTGAAGAAGGCACCAGGATAGAAACAATTAGCCCCAGGATGATCGGAAACAGAATCTTGACCGTTTTCATATTTTTGATCTTTAGCTTACTGGGGTAGGCCTTTTCCTGCTCCCGCATATTGATCTTGAGCTCTTGCTCACTAACCAGGAAGCGGACGATGAGCGGAATAATCACAGGCACCAGCGCCATGTAGGAATAAGCGGCAATGGCAATCGGACCCAATAATTGCGGGGCTAAAATAATCGAAGTATAGATGGCCGTCGGGCCATCGGCTCCACCAATAATACCCAGCGAAGCCGCTTCTTTTAGGGAAAACCCCAGTAAAACGGCAGAAATCAAAACGGTGAAAATACCAATTTGGGCAGCAGCCCCGAAGAAAGCCAAACGCAAGTTGCGCAGCATCGGACCAAAATCGGTGAGGGCTCCCACGCCCATAAAGATTAAGGGCGGTAAGAGGCTGGTTTTGATCAGACTGTAATACAGCATATTCATAATGCCGTGCTTCTTGGCAATTTCGAGCAGGGTCAAATGTTCAATCTCCGGCGCAATGGAAGTGGGAACGACCGCCATATTACCGCCCGGAATATTCGCTAAGAGTACCCCAAAAGCAATGGGTACCAATAAAAGCGGTTCGTAGCGCCGATAGATACCCAGATAGAGTAACAAAAGGGCCAGCAATAGCATAACAATGTACCTGGGGTCCTGGAATAATTCGCCCAGGGCGGTCATTTCAAATAATTTCTCAAAAACCTCCATACCTTTAGTTTACCGGACCTCAGCAATTAAATAACCTTCATGATGACATCGTCCTCATCGACAGCGTCGCCGTTGCGGACACTGATCTCAACGACTTCCCCCGCTACTTCTGCCTTGACGGCATTCATCACCTTCATGGATTCTATGTAAAAGATAACTTGTCCCGATTTAATCTGATCCCCCACCTTGACGGGGCTGTCGGCAGAATTCATCGTTAAATAGAAGGTACCTTCCAGGGGCGAAGTGATATCCCTGGCGTCGGTGGCAGTACTGCGCTCAGGTGTCGTATCGGGGGAAGATTCTTTTGGACTATTATCCTCCTCGGTACCGTAGGCAACCGATACTTTAAAACGCTCCCCATCTACGTCGACAAACATGGTCTTGGGAGAGGCGGAAGGCGGAGGGGCCGAAGCCGGACTTTCGGTTACTCCTTTCTCGGCGGCTTTTCGCTGTTCCAAATCCTCTAAAAACTTTGCCTTGGCTTTACCGGATTTGTAGTCTTCGTATTGCGCAGGGTGCATGGCATATTCAAAGAGTTCTTCTTCATCTTCACCTAGCTCCCAGCCTTTTTCCTGCATTTTGCTGCGGTACATATCCAGCTCATCTTCCAGTAAATCCTGCGGAGAACCTTCAAAGAATTCCCGATTTTGTTCTTTGGCGAGCTTTTTAATTTTCTCCCCGAGCTCTCCGGGTAGATTACCCGCGCGTCCCAGAATCATACCCCAGGTATTCTCATCGATCATTGACCAGCGCTCTCGGCCTTTCTCCATCTGAATCACATTCATCAGGGCCGTATTTTTGACGTACTGACTATAGGGCGTCACGAGGGGTGGATAGCCCAGTTTAGGCCAGATATATTTCACCTCATCGAAAAGTTTGATGAGTAATTGATCCTGAGTGAGATTGGGCTTATTGCGTTTGCTCAACCATTTATTCAGGCTGCGTAGGTTGTTTTCCAGGTCGGCCATCAGGCTACCCATCATGCCACCGGGGAGTCCTGGACCAATCAAGAGAGAGTTCATCTTTCGGTTGCGCGGATTGATATAATAACCCAGAAAATCATCGATGAAAGACTGCGTCAGGCTACGGGCTTCCATATAGGCATTCATATTAATGTCGGGCAGGGAGAAGCCTGCATCGACTAGCATCGCGTGTATAGTTAACAGATCCGCATGCCCGGTTCCCCAGGATAGGGGTTCCATTCCCACGTCGATGTAATCCGCACCGGCGCGGGCCGCTTCCAGCGAGGAGGCGACGGAGAATCCCGGTGTAGAATGTCCGTGGTAGGTAATGGGGATATTAGGATGCCGCTTGCGGATGCCGGCAATCATTTTTCCAATGGATACCGGTCGCCCAATGCCCGCCATATCTTTAATACAAATCTCTTCGGCTCCCAGGTCGATCACCTGATCGGCTAGTTGGATATAATAATCTACGGTATGTACTTCAGAATAAGTAATACAGAGACTGGCCTGTGCCACCATACCCCCTTCGCGGGCATATTCAAAGGACTTTTGCAGGTTGGGGGCGTGATTCAGCCCGTCAAAAGAACGGGCAATGTCCGTGCCTTGCTTTTTCTTTAGCTGAAACATTTTCTGTCTTACGTCCAGGGGTACTGGGCTCATCCGGATACCATTGAGGCCCCGCTCTAACATATGGGTTTGTATACCTGCTTTATTAAAGGCGGTGGTCCATTCCCGAACAGCTACGTTTGGATTCTCACCGTAGAGTAAACAAATTTGCTCGAAGCCACCACCGTTGGTTTCTACTCTTGAAAACACCCCCATGTCGACAATGGGCTGTGCTACTTTCACCAGTTGATCAACGCGTGGCATATATTTCCCCGAAGATTGCCACATATCCCGGTAGATCAGGCCTAACTTAATTTCTTTTCCCATGGTTTTAATTTGGTTCAGCGCTTAAAATTTCTACTTTTCTGACTCTTTTCCCTGGCGGTAATGCTATTATCCTTTTTGCCGTTCAATACGAACGATCCTGGCCTGACCTCCGCTTACCTGCTCTACGGCGGCCGTAATGGCGGCCAGTTTCTTAGGGTCGAAGTCTGGTCGGCCTTGTACGGCTTTCGGTAGTTCCTCGGGTAGGCTGGACGGCCCTGGGAAATAATTGTTGACAATAGCAATAAGTACGCGGCCTGAGAGTACGACCAGGGCCAGTATGGTAAATACGGCCAACATACCTACCAGAAAAAGGCTAAGTGCGGTTTGTAGATCGGTGGTCATACCAGATTTATTTATTGCCCCAGGTCCAGGGCCGCTTTCATTTTAAAATAGATAGCCGTATTCTCATATATACCGGAGAATAATTCTGCCCCCGGTCCGTAAGCAAATACCGGAATTAAAGTTCCGGTGTGGTAATCGGAAGTAAATCCTGGAACGATATTTCCCATTTCTGAGCCCGGATTAATGGCATAGCCACCCGTTTCATGATCGGCAGTCACTATAACCAGCGTTTCTCCATCGGCTTTCGCAAAATCCAGTACCTGTCCGATGACCCGATCAAATTCAATCATTTCAGTGACGATGTAATCTGAATTATTGGCGTGGCCGCCCCAATCGATTTGGGAGCCTTCGATCATCATAAAGAAGCCCTTGTCTGATTTCTGCTTCAAAAAGCTAATGCCTTTTTCGCTGGCCGTTTGTAAATAATCTCGCCCCTGACTGACGGTGATGGGGTCGGCGTCGGAGGTCAGGTAGCCAAAGTTCTTATTAGGGTCGATACTGATGTTCTCCAGATCTTCGATAAAGTAATTGCTCATCTGGTAGCCCTTTTTTTCCAGTTCCGCTATGATATTTCGATCATCCGTTTCCCGACGATCAAAGAATTTCTTCCCCCCACCAACAAAGTAATCAATTTCCGTATCCAGGAATTGTGCGGCAATCTCATCGTACATACTACGCGATTTCACATGGGCAATAAAAGAAGCGGGAGTGGCGTGCACAATGGTGGAGGTAGCGACCAGGCCGGTAGCCATGCCCCGTGCTTCGGCTTCCTCCAGTATAGTGGTCAGCGAGACCGAGTCCGGATTAACGGCAATGGCGCCATTGTAGGTTTTTTGCCCGCAGGCAAATGCCGTAGCACCGGCAGCGGAGTCGGTTATTAAATTATCGGAAGAATAGCTTTTGTGCAGACCAATTTGTTGGAACTGTTCCAGGTAAAGCTTATTGTTGTTGGAATAAAGGCCGGCCGAAATCTGGGTGAGCCCCATACCGTCTCCAATCAACAAAATGACATTCTTTGCTTCTTGTTCGGGCTTGCCGCCCAGTAGTTTATTGCTGGTTTGCGGGGAACAGGCCGTTAGTAGGGATAAACATAAAAGATAACACAGCTTCTTCATCTTCGTAGTGGTGGTATTATTTATTTGGTTTTATATCAAAGTGTATCTACTGCCAGGGAGCGATTTAATTAGATTTTTGAATTCCAGATTTAAAAGGATAGTACTGATTTGACTACTGGTGGTATCGAGTTTCATGGCCAAATCATCTATACCCAGCTGATCGCGCTGACGCAACAAATCTACAATAATTTTTTCTTCTTCTGATAATTCCAGGAACAACTCCTGTTGCAGGCCCTGCGGATTTTTAGTTGTTTTCCAACGTAATACATAAGCCAGGTCGGCAGCCGACTCTAATAAGGCTGCCTGATGCCCCTTGATGAGCAAATTACAGCCTTTAGACAGCGGGTCATTTACCCTGCCGGGAAAAGCAAAGACATCCCGATAGTATTGATTGGCCAATTGCGCAGTGATCATAGATCCTCCTCTTTTAGCCGTTTCTACGACAATCAAAGCATCACAAAGCCCCGCAACAATTCGATTGCGCATCGGGAAGAACTCTTTTTCGGCCCTGGTTGAAAAACTATATTCTGATAAGAGACTACCATCTTGCTCGAGCATTTGCCGGGCCACTTTTTTATGGGCGGCGGGATAAAGGTACTGGTGGCCGTGTGCCATGACCCCCCAGGTGGGTAGCTGATGCCTGACCGCGGCCCGATGGGCGCAGATGTCGATACCGTAAGCCATACCGCTAATGATGGTCACCTGATAGTCGAGGAGTTCCTCAACGATGCGTTCACAATTATAGATACCCTGAGGACTGGGTTTACGCGTTCCTACGATGGCAACCATTCGCGAGCCATTGAGTTCGGTTTGGCCTTTTACGTACAAAACCAGCGGACTATCCCGATTGTGCCGGAGTCGATCCGGATAGGCGGCATCTTCTGCGGATAAGATCCGGATGCCGTGCTGCTCGGCTAAGGTACATTCGGTCTCTGCTCTTTTAAGCACCTGTGCATCACTAACCTGTCGGGCCAGCTGTGGACCGATGCCAGGTATTTTTTCCAGCTCAGCTGGCTTAGATTCAAAGACAGCCTCAGCACTGCCCAGGTGGGTGATCAGTTTTTTAGCCGTTATGGCGCCGACCTTGGGTACCAGACCCAGTGCGATTTTGTAAAAAGTATCCGATTGCATTACAATAAGGATTAGAGGGTGCTAATCCGTAGATAAAAATAAAGATTTGTGGCAAGCAAAAAAACAATTGCCTACCTTTAGAATTCATAATACCGTATAATTGTCATCTACTTTGCTAAATTAAAGACCACTTAAGAATGGCAGACAAAAAAGCGAATCTGGTCCCTCGACTGGAAGTGATTATCATTCTTGTTTTTTTTATCAGTTTCCTGTTTTGGGCAGCCAGCAGGTGTAGTCGTACCAAAGCGGATCTGCAGGGTCCGGAGAACCAGGAACAAACCGATGAATCAACGGCCAATACCACCACGGCCAAAGTAGATTCCGCTGCCCTGGCCGAGCTGGCCGCGAAAGCAGCGGCTCGCAATCCAAACCCTACTCGCACCGAATCCACTTTTTCCGGAGAAGGGACAAAAGTCATTCTCTTTGTTGTGATTGATGATCTCAATCTGCGTACCGAGCCGAGCTTAAATTCGGATGTCATTGATGTGCTGAATTTATTTTCCGAAGTGGAATACCTACAAGAACGCACCGATTTTACCACCGAACTTAAACTTAACGAAGAGATATCCGCTAATGAACCCTGGCTCAAAGTCCGTAGCCCAAAGGGGCGGGAAGGCTGGGTCTACGGCGCGGGGGTAGATTATCATAAGGAGCGTTATCCCGGCTTAGAGTAGGGGCCTAAGTTTTATCCAGATAAAATAGCTCCATATCCTCAATGAGCTGGATCAATTGCTGATCGATATCGATTTCACCGGCAAAATGTTCCTGCTGCAGGAATTTAGCCCAGGCCTTGTAATCATCGCTAGCCAATTCCACAGCCCGAATATCCCGAAGCTGCTTAAGATAGTTACTGTGGTCACGAAAACTGAGCCAGGCGGTTTTATACACCCGGTAACAGGTCCCGTCCAGGTAAGTCTGTCGGCCTTCCCAATCGCTTGTGCACGGGAGCCGGAAGAAATTCAGGTGGTCCTGAGCTAAGACACCGTGATTGGCCGTGCTCATCAGTAAACTATTGGCAATGGTAATGGAGGCTGGAATCCCATATTTTTCCTGTTCGCTAATGGCGACGTGGGCAAAGCGTCGAATAAAGGCATCCAGTTCTTCCGGATCAATGGTGGCTAGTTTGGCCAGCGCACGGACCTCGCTTTTTTCCGCCTTTAGATTTACACTTTTTTTATTTTTTTTGCGCCAGCTGGGAATAAACGGTTGCAAATTGAAGCGATTTGTGCCTTTCTTTTCTTCCCCAAGCGTTTCTTTTGCCGAGAGTATTTCTTTAGGCTTAGTTTCCAGATCTAATACATCCTGCCGCGTGGGCTGCTGACTAGGATTCTTTAAATTGATATTGAAGCTTAACTCATCCTGAAAAGCGACAACACACAAGAAAAGGGCGATACCGATCTTGAACCAGTTCTTTTTAATAAATGATCCTACAAGCTCCTTCATCTCTTTTTGTTTTAACTCCAAACAAATATAAAACATTTTGTTTAAAGTTAAAACAAAAAAATAGTTTTTGTTGAGAAGGAGTTGGCCGTAGGTATTCCCTACGACCAGTTTCCAGTAGATTTTACTTCAATTGATTCAATGCCTGATCCAGGTCTTGCGTTAAATCATCGATATCTTCTACCCCTACACTCAGGCGTACCAGAGAATCGGTGAGGCCCACTTTTAGGCGCTCCACCCTGGGTATGGAAGCGTGTGTCATGGATGCCGGGTGCCCGATTAGTGATTCCACCCCACCCAGCGATTCGGCGAGGGAAAAGACATTGGTGTTAGACAATACATCGGTGGCATAAGCCAGCGTGTCGGTGTGCAGATCAAAAGAGACCATGCCCCCAAAGTAGCGCATCTGCCGTTTGGCCAGATCGTGTTGTGGGTGTTCTACCAGTCCGGGATAGTATACATTATTTACCTTGGGATGGTCTTTGAGGAATTGCGCAATGCGCACTGCGTTTTGGCAGGATCGTTCGACCCGCAAGTGTAATGTTTTAATTCCTCTCAGGAGTAAGAAGCAATCCTGTGGTCCGGGAACGGCGCCTACCGCATTTTGCAGAAAGCGCAAACGCTCGGCAATATCCTTATGGTTCGTCATCACTGCTCCGTGGATGAGATCAGAGTGTCCGCCCAGATATTTAGTGGCAGAGTGGAGTACCATATCGGCACCCATATCCAGCGGGTTTTGTAGGAAGGGCGAAGCAAAGGTATTATCCACGCAGGTCAGAATACCCTTGCTTTTGGCCAGCTCACAAATGGCTTTGATATCCACCACCGTCAGCATTGGGTTGGTTGGCGTCTCTATCCAGAGGAGTTTTGTCTGTGGGGTAATGTGGGCTTCCAGCTCATCGACGGCCGTCATGGGTACGAATTTCGGTTTTATACCGTAACGTTCGTGGACTTTTGTCAATAGGCGATAGGATCCGCCGTAGAGGTCGTTGGTACCCAGGATCTCATCGCCTGGTTCAAACAGGCGCAGGACAGTGTCCATAGCGGCCAGTCCGCTGGCAAAAGAAATGGCGTGTTGACCGTTTTCCAATGCTGCCAAATTTTCCTCCAGTACGGCTCTGGTCGGGTTTTGACTACGGGCATATTCGAATCCCTGGTGTTTACCGGGGGCTTCCTGTACGTAGGTTGAGGTCTGATAAATAGGCGTCATGATTGCTCCGGTGGAGGGATCGGGATGAACGCCGGCATGAATACATTTAGTAGCAAATTTCATAATGGTATATTTAATATGCCTGTCGCAGGATTTCTACGACAGGCATTGGTTAGGCAATGTTTAATGTTCAGGTCAGCTTATTTACGCTTGATAGCTGCTTTAGCAGCAGCAACGATATCAGCCACACCCAGCCCGTATTTATCTAATAGTTCAGTCGCTTTTCCGCTTTCGCCAAAAGAATCGTTGACGGCTACGTATTCCTGTGGTGCCGGATGATTTCTGATCAATACCTGAGCGATACTATCCCCCAGGCCACCATTGCGCTGATGCTCTTCGGCACTTACGGCACAACCGGTTTTTTTGACGGAAGTCAAAATGGCCTCCTCGTCAATGGGCTTAATGGTATGAATGTTGATCAGGTCGACACTAATCCCCCCTTTTTCTAATTCCCGGGCGGCTTCTACGGCGCGCCATACCATATGGCCGGTCGCAAAAATGGAAACATCTGATCCTTCCGAAAGGTGTAAAGCCTTACCAATCTCGAATTTTTGATCCTCCGGCGTGAAGTTGGGCCAGCCCGGGCGACCAAAACGCAGGTATACGGGGCCGTCGTGCTCCGCAATGGCGATGGTGGCGGCTTTGGTCTGGTTGTAATCACAGGGATTAATCACGGTAAAACCCGGCAGCATTTTCATCATACCCAGGTCTTCCAGAATCTGGTGGGTTGCTCCATCTTCCCCCAGGGTTAGCCCGGCGTGCGAAGCACATACCTTCACATTCTTATGCGAATAGGCAATGGATTGCCGGATCTGATCGTAAACCCGTCCGGTAGAGAAATTAGCAAAAGTAGAGGTATAAGGGATTTTTCCTGCGGCCGCTAGTCCCGCAGCAATACCCATCATATTGGCTTCGGCAATACCCGTTTGGAAAAAGCGATCTGGGTATTCGTCGATGAAACCCTGTATCTTTAAAGAGCCTACCAGATCGGCACAAAGGGCAACGACTTCCGGGTTTTTGCGTCCCAGCTCCAGTACGCCAGCCCCAAATCCGTCTCGTGTAGATTTTTTTCCTGTATCTTTTATTTGGTCTAACATGATTTTTTCTTTTCTATCGTCTTGTTTGGAACAAGAATGATGGTCAATTAATGAAATTTAGTAATCACCCAGGGTCTCTTCCAGTTGAGAGAGGGCATCGGCCGTTTGTTCCTCATTGGTTGCCTTACCATGCCACTGGTGCGTACCCTGCATAAAATCTACGCCATAACCCATTTCCGTTTTCATCAGAATACAGATGGGGCGACCGTGACCCGCTTTGGTTTTAGCTTGTTCGAGGGTGCGGACGACGGTATCCATATCATTACCATTCTCCATAATCATGACTTCCCAACCGAAGGCTTTCCATTTGGCGGGTAGGTCCCCCAAAGACATGACTTCTTCGTTGGGGCCGTCAATTTGCTGACCATTCCAATCGACGGTAAGAATGAGGTTATCTAGTTTGTAATGAGGGGCAAACATAGCTGCTTCCCAAATTTGGCCTTCCTGCAACTCTCCGTCGCCGGTCAGACAAAAGACCAGTTTGTCATCCTGATTTAATCGCTTAGCCAAAGCCGCTCCGATGGCAACGGAGATACCTTGCCCGAGAGAACCGGAGGCTACGCGTATACCCGGTAAGCCTTCGTGGGTGGCGGGGTGGCCTTGCAGGCGGGAGTTCAGGGCCCGGAAAGTCGACAGTTCACTGACGGGGAAGTAGCCACTACGGGCCAGGATACTGTACCATACTGGCGAGATATGCCCATTGGAAAGAAAAAATAAGTCTTCTCCTTTACCTTCCATATTGAAGGAAGGATCGTGATCCATGATATGGAAATAAAGCGCCACGAGAAAATCGGTACAACCGAGCGAACCTCCGGGATGACCACTCTGGGCCCCGGCCGTTTGACGGATGATATCTCTCCTTACCTGGGAGGCCATCCGTTTCAATTCATTGATATTTGCCATAGTTTTGTTTTGCATTTTTTGCAGGAATGTATTTAAATTCGGTACAACTCAACAAATGTAATAGAAAAAGGACAATCCTTCATTATGTAGGATTGCCCTTTTATGCGAACGTGTTGCTTAAAACAAGCAGCCAAAGCATTACTTAGGCTGAAAAGGCAACATTTAGCTGTTCACAGCGTCGTTGAATTTCTTTCCAGCTTTGAACTTAACGTTGTTCTTAGCAGCGATAGTGATAGATTCGCCGGTCTGAGGATTTCTTCCCTGACGCTCCGCACGGTGAGAAATAGAGAAAGTACCAAAACCGATTAAGGTAACTTTGTCTCCACTCTTCAGAGTCTCTACGATGGCGTCCAGTGTTGCATCTAATGCTTTTTCTGCATCTGCTTTACTGATATCCGCACTGCCAGCAATCTGGCTAATTAAATCTCCTTTGTTCATTATAGAATTTTTTATGACTTAATGGGCCAAATTTATAGGCTAGTATTTGTATTACCAAGTTTTTCAGGCTTTAAAAAAATAAAATAACCTAGTAATGACGGGGCTTTGAGCCCAATGAGGTAAAAAAAAGAGTCCGAAACCAATAAAAATCTTTTATAATGGAGGACAACACTTTTTTATTTTTATCCTTTTATGAATAGTTGTAAATTGTTTTATGGGAAAATAAATCAGGTGGATGGGAATAATAATTACCTGAAATCCCTAATTTTATCGTCGCTGGGCAGCAAATAACCAGAATCAAATATTCGACTTGTCAGCCGGGCAACTATCCAAGCAATATCTATGAAAACACGAATCTATCTATTTAGCTTATGCTTACTATTCGGAGCACTGCTTACCTGCAGCTCCTGTAGCCCTAAATCCGGCTGCCCGGCCCTGGGTACTTCGGCCACTCAAAAGGAGCGCAAGAAAGGAGGTGATTCTAACCTTTTCTCCAAGAAGACCCGTCGTAAAGTAAATCGTCACGAATAAAAAGGAATGGTCTGGTCGCCACCAGCGGATGAAGAGCTTTGCGGCGACCAGACAGGAATTGATTTAATCCGACGTACGGATTCGGGTGGAGCGTTGAATCCAACAGCCCACGTAGAAAGATTCTCCTACCTGCAAATTGCGAATGAACACATCTTCCTTGTTTGGCATAAATTGTGCGTAGCGGTTGATCCATTTGTTAGCTTCATCCCGAACACCGGGGTCAATGGATTTAGCTTTGTTCCAGGCGTCAATTGCGGGCCATACGACAATCTGGCTATCCCAACCTCTGCCCGGCCCACAAAGCGGCCCACTGGAGGCGTATAAGCGCCCGATGACAATATAGGGCTCTCCCCATTCCGGACGCACTTCAGCGGCTTTGAGGGCGTAGCTGCGGGCCTGCGAGAAGTTTTTCAGATGGGCGTTATAGATTTTCGACACCAGAAGTAGATAATTGGCTTTCTTTTCGGAATCATCCGTTTCTTCGGCTGCTTTTTCGAAAGAAGCCACCGCGCATTCGTAGTCGGCATTTTTGAGGCAGTCATAGGCTTCTTTTAAGGTGGTATTCACGGTAGAGGTCACGCAGTTTTGGTTGGCGGTCTCTATGAGTTGGGCAAAACGTTCTTCGGTTTCAGCACAGCCTCCCCACTTCAGACGGCTATATACCGTACGCAAGAGATCACAGTCTTCTGGATTATTCAGAAAATCCTCGTAGTATTTATCCATATAATATTCGCAATCGTAGAATCCACGGATGGTTTCAAAGGCCTCCAGGCGGGTAGGGGCGTAGGATTCGATAATTTCCCAGCGCGCGCAGGAACCATCTTCTTCGCAATTGGCCAGTCCTTCGGCCAAAATCTCCCTTACTTTTTGCTGATAGGTCTGTGCGGTTTGCTCGTCAATTTCATCGGCAAAGTATAATTCTACGAGAAGAGCAGAGAAAGGATTAAGGACAAAATCGGGGGTTTCCAGACCATCCTGGTCGATAGCTGCCTTGAAAAGGTCAAATATTTCTTTGCGAGTCGCTCTTTCCGGATACGTGTAATAGAAATCAAAAGCCTTACGCGCTTTGATAAATCCACCTTCCGGATAGCACTGATCGATTTGATCGTACATCTCAAAGATCCGGTCGGTATAGGCTTGTTTTTCCAGGGAATCTTTGGCAACCTCCCGGAAATGCTCAAAAAAACGAATGCCATCGGCAAATACGGTATTTCGTTTCCCATCCGCCGAGGGGGCTTTTGCGTATACCTTTTTCCAGTAGTCGTAGGCCAAATCCCAGTCTTCCGCTTTTAAGAAGTCGCGATAAAGTACGTAATCGCGTTTGACCTGATCTGTATTCGCTGCATCGGCAAAGGTTGCACAGGGGTTATCTGGCTCCTGTGGGGTGGCCTGAGTGGTCTCGGCCGTTTCGGTATCGCTTTCTTCAGAGATGGCTGGTTCGGTCACTTTGGGCGAACAACTCAGCACGATAGCAAGCAAGAGGAGTAGTAGACCATTTTTTGTTTTCATCTTTATTTTTATTTCGTTTGTGGTAGCACTTTCGTGCAAAAATAAAAAGACCTCCTGACTTTTCCAGAATAGTAATATTCCAGCTGCCCAGGAGGTCTTTTCACCTGCTTTGAAAAAAAACGGGTTATAGTAGTCAGCCGACTATCTATTTTTGGGTACGCAGGGTAACGGTTTCACCTATCCAGCAACCGGTACTTAATCTGGCGCCGTCTTCACTATGTCCACGCTGGAAGGCTTCTTCTTTAAGTGGAATAGAACCGTTGTAAAGCCCGATCTTGCGATTAGCATCATCCACTACTTCCGGGTCATCATCAACAGATTTTGCGTAGGCGTACTTATTGATGGCGGCCAGTACGATTAACCCTTTACCGAAGTTGTCATTACGACAAGAGGTAGAAGAGGCATACATGTCACCGATCAACAGATAAGGACGGCCCCAATTGGGTTTGAGTTCAGCCGCTTTGTAAGCGGTGGCCCGTGCGGTAGATTTCTGTCCGAGTTTACGGAACTGAATAGAAGCGATACTGAAGTAATATTCTCCTTGCTTTTCTGCCTCTTCTTCCTTGGCGATAGCCTCTTCGTACTTGGCGATCGCTTCGTCAAACTTTTCTTCCCGATACAGCTGGTTGGCATAAACTGCTGGATTGTTCTCAAGGAACTCTGCCTGACGCTCGGCATTAATCTCAGCCGCCAGTGTTTCGTAAGTGGTCTGAATCTCCTGAATCTTGCTATCGGTCGTATCACAACCCTGAGCTATTAATTTCAGGTAAACGTACTTGAGAATATCGAGGCTGTCTTTATTCTCTTCATAAACCGGAATCAATTGCTGCTTGAAGTAATCGCAATCAAAAATACCGCTTTCGGTATCCTTGTAAGCATTCTCCATACGCGCTTTGGATGATTCGTAATAGACTTTGTACGTTTCGTTATTCTCAATGTTGTAGTCGGCTAGCTCGATGGCCTTGATCAGAAGATCTCTGGCTTCGCTTTGTTCTACCTGTTCGTTTTGGAAAAGGTAATTGACGAGCTGACCGAGTGGCTCCAGTACGATGTATTCCACCTCATTGCCACCTTCGTAGAGCGCTTCTTTAAAAGCTTCGAGCGTAGAGGGACGGTAGCCATAATTAGCCATGTAGAACATAGAATAAGCCTTTCGTCCCAGACCGATGGGTTTTTTGTCGGGGAAGCATTCTCCCAATTGGCTCCACAACTGGATGATTTTTTCATCCAACTCTGCTTTTTCTTCTTCCGTTGTACCAGCGCGCTTCTTTTTAGCTTCCAGGATAGTAACCCCATCCGTAAAGTGATAGGAGCGCTTACCATCCGCTGCGGGAGCAGCTTCGTAAGCTTTTTCCCAATTATCATAAACGATATTGAAATTTTCATCGCTAAGAGCAGCCAGCTCATCCACTGTCTTTCCCTTTGCAATTCCACGGTAAAGTACGTGCGCTTCTTTAATCTTTGTTTCGTCGGGCTTACCCACCCAGCTGTCACACTGCGCATTAGCAAAACCGACGGTCATGGTTAGGACTGTTAGTCCTAAAAGTAGTTTGCGAATCACCTGCATAATTAATTGAATTTACGTTTGAAAAACCAAGTATTATCATTTAGGGAGAAGCCCAGGGTAGCCTGCAGATAATTATTCTGCAGGATATCACCCGCCCGAACCTGCCCTGCTTCCAGAGCGATGTGGACGTATGATACGGCCTGACGGGCTGTAATAATGGGTACCCCAAAGCCCAGACTTACTCCGTATGTTTCTAATTGTGTGCCGTTAAAGCTTCTGGGGTCCGTTCCGGTGAAGGCACCAATACGGTAACTCCATCTGGCCATCCCCCCGGTAAAAGAATTAATATTGGGAATGTATTCTATACCCAAAGCCGCCCGGTAGCTATTGAATAGTTGATCCGGTTTTGCTTCGTTGCGGTATTCACTCCAGTTGCTGGCTTCGTATTCGGCACTTATTTTTAGCTTGTTGATATTTTCATAAGTTACACCAAAACCATATGACATGGGTAAGGTACCCGTTAGACGTTGGTCTCTAATGTCAAGTAGGGTGTCGCGGTCAAAGGGGCGCAAGCCCAGATTGTCTCTGGTGTAGAAGCGACTGACTACCGTATTGAAATCGGCGGTATTACTACCCGTTGCGCCTAAAATAACTCGGCGCCGTGGAGCATTAGAATTAGCGGAAACTTCCTCTTTGTCAATTTTAATCACGTATTGCAGTCCTCCTTCAAATTGAAAACCACTAACGCTGTACTCATCCAAAAATTCGGTGGCATGGGCGAATAGAGAAAGGTCATCCAGAGAAACCCGCCGGCTATTGGTGATTTTACCAAAGTAATAGGTGGTTCTGAGGCCAGCTGACAAGTTCTTATAGCGCCAACCATTAGCCCAGTTTAGTTGATAGGTCCCCCCGGTTCCCTTTAGGGTATTGGTATAGTCGCCAAATTCTTCTACCGTACTGTTTACCTCTATATCGTAGCCTACGGTAGTGTAAGGGCGTAGATTCAGGCTCATTCCCCAACTAAAATCCGGACGTCGATTTTCCAGGGCCAGGTTAATGGGGTTGCTCATGGGGAATGCCAGGGACAAATATTGAATATTGCCGGTCCACAGACTATTGGTATTGCCTGAATTGGATTCCCAGTCGGAATTAACGACATTCAAAGCAGATTCAAAAGAAGCATTTTGTAGGTAGGCCAAAGAAGCCGGGTTGCCAGGGTTGTCAAAAGCCGATTCGATAATGGCAATTCCTACCCCTCCCATACCACTCTGGGCTGCAGAAAAAGGCCGTGCCAAATCCCCCAGACCTAATCGGGAGAAAGGAGAATTGTCTTTGGGGATAATATTATTATTAACCTGTGCCCTTAGCCCGCTCAGGCTACCACAGATCAAAAGGAGAACAATTATTCTTCCAAAATTATTAGACATTATAGTTTAGCGTTTTATTTAATCCCCAAAGGACTAAATTTTGATTCACAAATATCTTGCTTTTCAATTTTTTTGCAAAAAAATCCGCATCTCCACCCGTTAATAATACGTTAATTGCAGGGTGTTGTGCTGCCCAGCGGTCAATATAGCCCTGAATTTCCAGACATAAGCCCCAAAAAGCACCATTTTGCAGCGCCGACTGCGTATGGTCTCCCACCCAATACTCAGGCACTTCGGACGCTGGCCGTGGCAATCGTACCGTATAATGCTGCATAGCGTCCAGACGCATTTGCCAGCCCGGGCTAATATTTCCCCCCAGATAAAGGCCATCGGCCAGCAGAAAATCGTAAGTGATACAAGTTCCCGCATCGATAACCAGACAGTTGGTTTCCGGATACAAAGCTTGGGCACCGATAACGGCTGCCAGACGATCTCGGCCCAGGGTTTCTGGTGTTTTATACCTGAGTGAAACGGGTAAATTTAATTCAGGACTCAGCTCAAGTACTTTCGTCTCCGAAGGTAAATTCTTCCTTACCACTTGCGGTAAAGATTCCGCTACTGTTGAATAGATGATGTTTTCAGGTGTATGGTTGGTTAGAAAAGCATGGATTTGTTCATTTTCTGTTCGCAGCAGACTCCTGGCGGTCAATAACCGGGTGCCTTCGAACCAGCCCATCTTTATTCTGGTATTACCAATATCGATACACAAATTTGCCATGGCCTGTTATAATTCGTTACTTATTCAATAGTAAAGACGAAAACCGGGCCGTCAAGTGTCTTAATAAAATTGCAAAACTTTCTTAATTAATGCTTAAAGTGACGAATACCCGTCATGAACATCGCCATATCGTGCGCATCACAATAGTCAATACTGAGTTGATCTTTAATCGACCCTCCGGGCTGAATAACTGCTGTGACCCCGGCCAAATCAGCAATCTCTACACAATCCGGGAATGGGAAAAAAGCATCCGAGGCCATTACGGAGCCCTTTACCTCAAAACCGAACTGCTTTGCTTTGGCAATGGCTTGCTGCAGGGCATCTACCCGCGAGGTTTGTCCACAACCCATCCCAATCAGTTGTTGGTCTTTGGCCAGTACTATAGTGTTAGATTTCAAGTGCTTGCAGACCTTGGCGGCAAATAGCAGATCACTGGTTTCCTGATCACTGGCTGCGCGTTTGGTGGCTAAACTGAGATCCTCCCGGCCATCTGTCTTCAAATCGGTGTCTTGCTCTATGACGCCATTCAACAAGCTTTTGAATAATTTTGGAGAGCGCTCAAAAGATTTGATCTGCATTAAGATACGTTTCTTTTTCTTCTTCAGATGAAGGAGTGCATCTTCCGCAAAATCAGGAGCAATCAACACCTCGTAAAAGATTTTATCAATGGCCTCCGCCGTGGCCAGGTCGATCTTTGTATTGGCAATTAAAATCCCTCCAAAGGCAGAGATGTTATCCCCCGCCAGCGCTGCTTTCCAAGCCTCCAAAATCGTTGGACGAACTGCAACCCCACAGGAGTTGGTATGCTTAAGCACCGCAAAGGTAGGTGCCGCATCCTTGAACTCCGCCATCAGGCCGACGGCGGCATCAACGTCAACCAGGTTGTTGTAAGACAACGGCTTCCCGCCTAAAATATCAAAAAGCTCCTCCAGATCACCGTGGAAGGTACCCGCCTGGTGAGGATTTTCGCCGTAGCGTAAAGGCATAGATTGGGGAATACTCTGTTTGAAACCGCCTTCCTGCAGGTCCCGATTGAAATAATCGTGGATGGCTACATCGTAATGAGAAGAAACCTGAAAGGCGGATAAGGCTAGTTTTTTCCGCTGTTCCAAACTGGTTTGTGCTCCCCGTTGCTCCAGTAAATCGAGTAGATACGCATAGTCCGCTCTGGACGGTACAATAACAACGTCTTTATAGTTTTTGGCGGCCGCCCGAATCAGAGAAATACCGCCAATGTCGATCTTTTCAATAATGGTAGCCTCGTCATCTGTGCTGGCCACGGTTTCTTCGAAGGGATACAGATCTACAATCACCAAATCAATTTCCGGAATGTCGTACTGCGCCAGCTGGGATTGGTGATCGGCTTCCCGACGGGCTAAAATACCACCGAATACTTTCGGGTGCAGGGTCTTGACGCGACCATCAAGGATGGAGGGGTAGGAGGTCAAATCTTCTACCGCTTCCACCGGAATATCAAGTTGCTCAATGTAGCGCTGGGTACCACCGGTAGAATAAATCGTGACACCTTCCGCGTGGAGTTTGGAGACAATAGGGTCCAGCCCTTCTTTGTGATAAACGGAAATCAGGGCAGCCTTTATTTTTCTTTGCTCGGACATGTTGACAATACTTTATGATGAACTTCTTTGTCTGAGGAATGAGTCAGTAATAAATTATACATCTTTATTTGTTCTTTTGCCGGCCAGTTTCGTTAAAAAGCCTCGTCGATGCGCTGCATCGCCTACGTTTTTTGCCTCACTGAACAGCAAAACACCCGCGTAAATCTTGTACACTTTATTAATGCCCCATTCCTAAGAAGGTGCAAATGTACGGATTCTCAAGCCTATTTTGTCTTTAAATCCAAAATATTTCCCATTTGGTAACAGGAGCGGCAGCGCGGCTCGTAGTGATTCTTTTCCCCCAGGACTACCCTCGTTCCCTCCTTGCTGAGGCGATAGGAGTGACTGGCGAGGTTGCCACAGTGCGGACAAATAGCGTGTACTTTGGTAATATATTCGCTAATGGCCAGGAGATTGGGCATGGGGCCAAAGGGGCGTCCCAGATAATCCATGTCCAGGCCTGCGACGATGACGCGCACGCCTTTATTGGCCAGCGCTGTACAGTGCCCGGGAAGATCATCGTCAAAAAATTGGGCTTCATCGATCCCGACTACCTCGACGCCCTCGGACAATTTTAAGAGCTGACCGGAATGGTTGATGGGCGTTGAAAGGATAGAATTGGCATCGTGAGAGACAACTTTCACCTCATCGTAACGCGTATCGGTCAGGGGCTTAAAAATCTCAACGCGCTGCTGGGCAATTTTAGCCCTTTTAAGTCGACGAATCAATTCTTCCGTTTTGCCCGAAAACATACACCCGCAGATGACTTCTATCCAGCCACTGCGCTGGTCCTTAAAGTGTGGTTCTAAAAACATGATTGACGGTATTAAAGCCGCGAAAATATTGAAACTTCGTCAAAAGAAAGCCTCACGGAAGGCTATTCTAAAAAAGAAAGCCGAAAAAAATGATTTTTGTCGGGAATACCATAATTTTAGGCACGGCCTGAACGCTTACATAATTGGTTTCCCAAACAAGTTAAGATTTAAAAACAAACTCGACATGGATAAACAACGCGCAAAAATTACTATAAAAAAAATTAATTCTCTCTTCGATAGTATAGAGATGGAAACCAATGGGCTCTCCACCATTGAACGCGACCTGATGCTAAAATATATACGGGATTTGTATGAGGTGTTTGTGGATGAGGCCAGAGAAGTCAGCCCCCCTAAAAAAATGCCTCCTAAACCGATCAGCCCCCCCAAACCAGAAGCACCAGCCCCCCCACGACCCATTATTGAATCGAAGCCGATGGATCAGCCCAAATTCGATTTGCACAAAAAAAATGAAGACCCGGCTGAAAAAGAACCAGAAGCACCCCAGCCAGAGCCGGTCTATTCCGCTCCCCGGACTTCGGCCTCGGGTACTACGGCTGAGATTGAAGCCCTCTTTACCTTTCAAGAAGCCCGGGAGCTATCCGAAAAACTCAGCGAACAGCCCATTAGAGACTTACAGGCGGCGCTCTCCATTAATGATAAGTTATTGTATACCAATGAGCTATTCGGGCGGCAGCATAATGTACTGAATGATTCGCTTTCGACGCTTAATCGCTTCGAAAATATGGAGCAAGCCCGGAGTTTCCTGGTTAGCCTGGCGGAACAATACAATTGGACAGAGGCAGAGCGGGAGGAGATCGCCAGATCCTTTATTAAAACCATCCGGCGGCGCTACGTTTGATCCCTTGCGCTACTTACCTTATATTTAAACCAGATAGAATAAGCTAAAAGATGAAGAAAATAGCCGTTTTTACTTCCGGCGGTGACGCCCCCGGAATGAATGCCTGTATCCGCGCCGTAGTACGCTCTACCCTTTATTTTGGAATGGAAGCCGTAGGGGTGTATCGAGGCTACCAGGGTATAATCGATGGAGAATTTGAACCGATGGATGCCCACTCGGTATCTAACATCCTGCACCTGGGCGGTACGATGCTACGCTCTGCCCGTTGTGAAGATTTTCGTACAAAAGAGGGACGTCAGCAGGCCTACGACAATATTAAAAAAGCGGGAATCGATGCTATTGTCGCCATCGGTGGAGATGGTACCTTTACCGGGGCCAATATTTTTATGGAGGAATTTCCAGATGTAAAAATAGTGGGCTGTCCCGGTACGATTGATAATGACTTGGCCGGTACGGATTATACCATTGGCTACGATACGGCGCTGAATACCGCCATGGAAGCTATCGATAAAATCAAAGATACGGCCAATGCCCACGATAGAATGTTTTTTATCGAGGTAATGGGGCGCGATGCCGGCTATATCGCCTTAAATACCGGTCTGGCAACCGGGGCGGAGATCATTATGATTCCCGAGAATGTGTCTACCATGGATGATCTTTTGAGAGAGCTGGAAAATTGCTACAAGAGTAAGAAGAACTCCAGTATCGTCGTGGTAGCGGAAGGGGACGAAATGGGGGGTGCCTTTGATATTGCAGCGAAGGTGAAGGAAAAGTATGATCGCTACGAGATGCGGGTCTCTATCCTAGGGCATATGCAACGCGGCGGTCGCCCCACCTGCGTGGAGCGGGTGCGAGCCAGCCGGATGGGGGTTGAAGCGGTCAAGGCCTTGCGGGATGGCAAGAATGGAGTGATGATTGGCCTGATGGACGATAAGATCACCTATACGCCTTTTGCGAAAGCTATAAAATCGCACGAGCCAATCGACGATGGATTTCTGGATGTCGTCAATATTCTTTCAAAAGTTGTTTAAGCCCTTATGATCCGGATCAGTCTTTTTATTCTCCTACTTCTCTTGTTGGCTTGCGCCAAAAAGGAAACATCAACGGCGCTGCCATCAGAGCCTTTTTTAATGGTCCTGGGTACTGCTCAGGATGCCGGCTTTCCGCAGGCAGCCTGTCAAAAAGCCTGCTGTCGACCGGTATGGCAGGGAGAAAAAGCCAGAGAATGGGTTAGTTGCCTGGCCTACGTAGATCCGAAAAGCGACCAGGCCTGGCTCTTTGACGCTACACCAGACTTTAAAGATCAATTGTATTATTTACAGGAAAAATTAGGGGTATCCTTAGCGGGGATCTTCCTTACCCACGCCCATATGGGGCACTATACAGGCTTGATGCATCTGGGCAGAGAAGCGATGGGGGCAGCGGGGGTACCCGTATACGTCATGCCTGAAATGTACAATTATTTAAGTGAGAATGGCCCCTGGAGTCAGTTGCAAGAGCTAGGTAATATTGAGCTGATCAAGATTCAGGCCGACTCCCTTATTCGCCCCTCCAGCGGATTAGCTGTATTGGCGATGCGGGTGCCCCACCGAGATGAATTCTCAGAAACGGTGGGCTATTCAATCCGGGGAGGGAATAAAAAAGCCTTATTTATTCCGGATATTGACAAATGGCAGCTCTGGGAACGGTCAATCGACTCGGTTAGCCAACAACACGATTGGTCTTTTCTGGATGGTAGTTTCTTTGCCAATGGTGAAATTCCCGGACGGGATATGTCAGAAATTCCCCATCCTTTTGTTCAGGAAAGCCTGCAGCGTTGGCAGGGCTTGCCCGCCAATGAAAAAGCAAGGATACACTTTATTCACTTCAACCATACCAATCCGCTATTGTACCCCGAGTCGGAGCAGAGTCAAAGGGTACTGCAGCAGGGCTTCGGTATTGCCCGTACCGGAGCTGTATTCCCCTTGTAGCTAAGCCTTTTTACGAGGCTTCTTGTAGATCGGCACGGTACTACAGGGCTCTCCAAACATCAGCGACTTAACTACGGGCTGCAGCTTTTCGGTGATTTTCAGGTAAACATTGGGCGGGATAGGATGATCGGCACAGCCCTTGATGACCAGCAGCGCATCTTGATAAGTAGCCGGATCCATTTGCTCAATCTTTTGCAGGATTTTATGGCCAATATAATCAGATTCGGAGCCGTAGAACAACTCTTGGGTATATGGAGTAGCGTAGGCAGCAATCAGCATGCTGGCCCACATGGGCACAATCGCCTTGCTGGAACAATGAACCAATAACACTTTATCCTGGTATTGCGACCAGTCGTGGGCTTTCATTGCCTGGCGAAAATCTTTCTCTTTTAACATCAGCTCTTTGAACAGATAGTCCTTGATATCAAATGGCACCAGGGGGGTATCGGGTACATACGCCTCTAATTTAAGGGTAATCAGGCTGCTTTGGGCGACGCGATTCACTAAAGGTTTATCCATGCTCATATCTATTCCTCTTCTTCGTTTGATAATGCTTTTTCGATAATCTCCTCGATTGGCGCTTGCTCTCCTATACTGGAATCGGGTAATTTGAAATCTTTTGGTGTCGGTAGGTCCCGAAGACTCTTTAAACCAAAATAATCCATAAATTTATCACTAGTGCCGTATAGCAAAGGCCGACCGGGGCCTTCTTTTCTGCCTACAATAGAAACAAGCTCCTTTTCTAAAAGTTTTCCAATGGCGTAATCGCAGTTGACACCACGGATGCTTTCGAGCTCGGTTTTGGTTACTGGTTGCTTGTAGGCTACAATAGAAAGGGTCTCCAGTGCGGAGCGGGAAAGTCTGCGCTTGGTGCTTTGTTTCAGGTAGGTACCAATGGTATTGTGAAAGGCGGGTTTGGTTAGAAACTGATAGCCCTCCGCAATCTCCTGAATTTCATAAGAAAAAGTATCGTCCTGGTATTTATCCTTCAGGTTGGCAATAGTTTCTTGAAGTTCTTCTTTAGAAAACTTCAGGCCGAAAGCTTCTTCCAGGCAATTTCGAATCTCCTTAAGACTTATGGGCTGATCTGCGGTGAAGATAAGGCATTCAATATGTTGAGCGAGTAATTCCAAAATTTAAATTTTGCCCAAAAATAACAAATTTGTGCATTCTCTGTGTACTAAGTAGGTTGCCCATATTGAGTCTGTAATAAGGTGCTGGCTTTTTTGGGCTAGTTCGAGGCGCAAAAATCGCGGATAGCCTAGCTATCCAAGGCTTTTTGCAACGAAGAAATCGCCCCAAAAAGACGCAGATTAT
>DATFKA010000046.1:0-58598 GCA_035268885.1 Saprospiraceae bacterium | reverse complement strand
ATTTTGCAGAAAACGATTCAGTAAAGAAGAAAACCCGAAGCCCATCAGAAGAAACTCTGGCGGGCTTTGGTGCTTTTAGGAGGTGATTTTCTTTTCAATTAATGCCAGTCCAAGGCCGTAATTCCTTATTTTCCCAAGGCCAGAAAGCTAGTCGCTTGCGTTTGAAATTTTGGTAGTTGGCGTAGTTATGGAGCCAGGGAGTACGATGCGAGTATTGGAAGATGGATGTCAGTGGATCCATTGGCGGAGAAGATGGCTGCTTGGTCACCTTACAATTATACCTTCGGTAATCCGATTAAATTCACCGATCCTACTGGGATGGAGCCGTTCACAGATTATTATAATTTGTCTGGAAAACATGTGAAACATGTCGATGATGGCAGTGATGATAAAAAGCTTGTTCTCACTACCTCAAAGAACAGTAATAAAATCGATGAGGCCATAGCAAGCGGTTCGGTTGTATCTGTTCCAACTGATAAAGTTGTGGACCAAATGGAAGAGGCAATTCAGCTGACAGATAATACAGGTAACGAGCACGGCTTTTACGTAGGAAATAAGGGGGGGAGTTCTAGGACGGTAGAGGGAAATAGTGGTGAAGTGAGTAGTGAAGACTGGAACAAGATTAAAAGTGATCTCTTGGAGAATGGTGACTTGATTAGTTACGATGTTCATACACACCCTCTTACAAAGGATAAGAACGGTAACGTAACAGCTATTGGTTTACCTAAACCATCTGAAACAGATAAGAACAACATTGTTGGTAATCAGTCAAATGTAGTATTAGGATATAGAGAAATTATTAAACCTTTGCCAAGCGGGCAAATTGGAGGAACTCCAGAACGGGAATATCGACCTTCTATTGGTTTTTATAACGCCTCCGGACTAATCCACAAAGAAAACGCGATAGACTTTTCTACCTATAAGAAGGCTATAAAAAGGATCAATAAAAATAAATAAACATAGAAATGGGAAGGCTAATTTTTTCAATCATATTCATGATGATGTTGTTAGTAGTGTCGTGCAGTAAATATCCTAAAAATCTACAGGAATATACCGAAGAGGTGGGGCAAAATTTAAGGGATTGCAATAACACTTGTATTGTAAAGCTTTCCAATAGCACCTATTTTAAATATAACAACGGTACAGTTTCTACTATGGATAAAGAAAAATATCACCCATTGAGTTTTGAAATTTATCTTCCCCCACGGATGAAATTTTTCCAAGTTCATAGTACTAAAAGATTTGAGTTTTATTATTCTAATAAGGAAGTGATAATTATAGAAACTCCATATGTTGAAGAGGATAAATTACAAGAGATGCAGCCGTATAAACCAAGCTTGGAAGAACTTAACAAATTTCTTGGCGAAGGTTACAACGCCCACAATAAATATGATTTAAGCGAAATAGAGATGATGCCAAATAGAATTAATAGAGTAAAAATAAACAATTCAGGCGTTGTTTTTTGTCTATACAATATAAAAAATGATAATATTGACGACTACCTTAGTATGCTATCTTCTTTTAACTTACTTCCTTAAATCGATACTACGGGAGACCGTTTCAAAAACTGTGTCAAAAAACCGAAGCCTGCCAGAAGAAACTTTCTCAGGCTTTGGTGCTTTTAAGAGGTGAATTTTTCTTTTCAATTGGTATCCCTCCCAGACAGAAATCCCTTATTTTCCCAAGGCCAGAAAGCTGGTCGCTTGGGTTTAAAATTTTGGTAGTTGGCATAGTTATGGGGCTCGGGAGTATGATGCGAGTATTGGGAGGTTTATGACGATTGATCGTTTTGCGGAGAAATATACTTCGATAACGCCTTATCAGTATGGGGCTAATAATCCGATTAAGTTTATTGATGTGAATGGGGATAGTATTACAGTTTCCTATGGAGACAGATCCTTATCATATGATAATGGTAACTTTTATGAAAATGGTAGTCTTGTTGAGCGTAACAAAAGAGGAAAAATAACAGGAAAAGGGAGTTCATTTTTTAGATCAGTCGAGGGGATGATTTCGACTCTAAATTCTACCGATGCTGGTTCTGAAATTGTGAGCCAGCTCTCAGGGTCAAAAAACATATTTGATATAAAATATAGGAAGGGAGCCGCTAATTTTATTGCAGGATTTGAAAGTTTTAGTTCTCCCGAACTAATCAATAATGCAAGTGCTTTACAAGTGTTGTCTGAAAGAGGTAAAATAATTGAAGGTTTCCCAGCAAATCAATTTGGATCAGGTGGGACAATTTATTTCGATCCATATGTAAAACTACCCACATCTACAACGACAGGTACTGTTTCTGCTGATCAAACTATTGTATTGTTCCATGAACTTTATCATGCTGCAGAAGCGAATTTAGGTCTTTTAGATGGTAGTGGTAGACTTCATAATGGATCCTCAGGTATAGTCCGTGAAATAAGAGCTGTTTATGCGGCTAATATTTTAAGAGATCAGCTTAATAAAGGATACTATAGAAAAACAACAACATCGATCAATGCTCAAGGTAATTTAGTGGCACCGCCTTTACCTAGTGGATTCTATAGGTCCTTCTTATTTCCCCATCCTTTAAAATAATCTGAATACATGAAGAGTATAAATAATCTCATTTTACTTTCTACTCTTGCTTTAACTTTCTTTTTTGGGGGAAGTTGTTCAAGCAAAATTCTGCCTGCGCTGGGTGAAAAGGTTAGAGTGAAGATAAAAACAGCGAGAACTAGCTTAGATAAGCCTAGTACCTTTATTATCCAAGCTCCAAAAGGTGAGTTTAAGGAAGAAAGGGTTAAAGGGCCTCATGCACAAGAGGAAGAATATCGTATTATATATCCTAATGAATCGACGATTTACCTATCCAATAGATACCTTGTTGGAAGTCATTTAAATCTGGAAAATAGAATAAGGGCAGGTATCAAATCATATAAAAGAGAGAATATTTTTGACACACTTGATGTTAGCGGCATACAACAGAATGAACACTTTTGGAGAGAGGTAATACTAGGTGATATCGTTATTGGTTATGTCAATGTCCCTGAAAAGTCAAAAGAACTATTTGATAGGAGTCTAGAATCTTTAAATAAAAGGTAACAATAAAGCCTATCCTGGCCTAAAGTCGGGGTGGGCTTTTACCTTTTAAGAGGTCCTTTTCTTTTTTCAACTGCCGAATGGCATGTCAATTGATATCATTTCCAAGCAGAAAACCTTATTTTTCTAAGGCCAGAAAGCTGGTCGTTTGTGTTTGAAATTTTGGCAGTTGGCATAGTTATGGGGCGAGAGAGTATGATGCGAGTATTGGGAGATTCTTTGGGGTGGATCCGATTGCGGAAAAATTCCCTCATGTTACACCATTCAACTATGCAGAAAACAGACCTATATCAGGTGTAGATCTTCATGGATTACAGTATTTAGATCATAATCTTAAATTTCAAATGGATATGAAGGAAAACAGAGTAAAGGTGACTGGGAAGATGGAGGTTAAAGTGAAGATTTTAAATTTAAGTCGCAAACCTATAAATAGTGAAGCCTCAAAGTTTCATGAGGGGAAAGGGTCTTCATCCTTCGATAATAATATTAATATTTGGTCTTTTTATGATCATATTAATTTTGATCCGACAACAGGGGAGTCAATTGACAAAACAATGCGTGTTGAAGGTGGAATTGATATTGATTTTACTTTTTCAGAGATTAATGACCTTGACGAGATAAAGGATGGAGATGTCGTTTATGCATTGGTCGATGCTCTGAAAAATGGAGAAGATATAGGAAGAGTCGCGGATAAAACAGGACACGCAGCAATTATGCTTGTTGATGGATTTAATGATATAAAAAGCCATCTTGTTACGCATGAAGCTGCACACCTGATTGGAGACCTAACTGATATGGGATATAAAGGACCAGAAGGTTACTTGATGTCATATAATGGAAATGGTTACAAATTATCGCCCAAGCAAAATTGGGCTATCGTTTTGAATATTATTTATCAACAAGGATTGAAGAAAAATGGGGTAGGACATGACACAATAGATACTAGGCAAGTTGTTGAAGATTTGATTAGTAAATATCAGAAAAGATGATCAAATATTATGTGTTATTTGGGCTTTACTTTTTTCTGGGCTGTTCATCGAGCAAGTATCCATTGCAAGAAGCACATGATGTAACTCGACGAAATTGCTATAGTTGTCATGCTCCTGCGGTTGACATTGGACAAATACCCTTAATTAATATGTATAATCTATATCACAAAAAGGGATTACGACGTTATCTTAAAAAGCAGATAGCTTCAGAAAATGGATCTCATCCGCACATAGAGCTATCACAAAAAGAAATAAGTCTAATTATTTTATTCTTAGAAGAATCAAAAGATGGCACATACGGTTTGGACCCCTACTAATCGGACCAAATCAGATATAGTAAATATGAGAACAAATGTAGAGATCCCTGTTCGGCGTAGGTTGCTCTAAAAGTAAGAATTAGCCCCAGTTCGGCGTAGGCTGTGCCTACGTCGCAGTGAAAGCAAGATTCTGTCTTGCGTAACGGAAAAGGATACCCAGAGTCCATCAGAAAAGTTCTGGCGGGCTTTGGCCCTTTTAGTGGGCATTTTCTTTTCAATTGATATCCATACCCAGTTAGAAATTCCTTATTTCCCCAAAGCCAGAAAGCTGGTCGCTTGTGTTTGAAATTTTGGTAGTTGGCATAGTTATGGGGCGAGAGAGTACGATGCGAGTATTGGACGGTTTATGACCATTGATCGTTTTGCAGAGAAGTACACTTCGATGAATCCTTATCAGTATGGGGCTAATAATCCGATTAAGTTTATTGATGTCAATGGGGATTCAGTGAACGTGGCAGATATAAGAGACAAGAGTCCAGATGAATGGGCTCAAACTAAACAAGAGCTTCAAGCCTTTACAGGCTTAACATTAGAGGTGGATGACTCTGGAAATATGACATACACGAAACCAAAGGGGAAGCTTTCGGGAAGTAGACGTGCCAGAAAAATGTTAATGAAAGCAATTAATCATAAAGAAACTGTCATAGTTAAAGATAATGGAGGCGGAGGTAGTCGGGTTAATATGGATTCAGATGATCCAGTAGAACAAAATACACTCCAACTTGACTTTGAACAGTTGAATGCATTTGTGAAGGGGACTTCTTCCGATCTTGACTCAAGAGCATACGGATTTGGCATTAACTTCTTTCATGAATTAGGTCATACTGAAGTAGGTGGGAGAATGCTTGACGGGGGGCACATGGTAGTAGGGCCAAATGTCCAAAATGTCAATACGATTAGAAAACAACTGGGAGCTGAATTTGGACAAAGACAAGTTTACAATCAGTTCATTATTCGCAGCGATGAGTCTAACGAATATCATGCATTTACAAAAAACGCTCTTCAGACGCTTGTCGCAGGTAAGATTCCATCTGGAGGTTATGTTAAAGTACCAAGACAATGATTTTATCAAATAGAAGCTTTGTTGTTACTCTATTATTTTTCATTGGGGGCTTATCTTCCATGGAAGGACAAAATTGTACTGGTGGTGAGTTCGCTACTGCGATATTGGCAGTACAAAAGCATGAAGAACTCAACCAAAAAATTAAAGAGGTCTTTCCAAAGTTAACTCGTTCTAGAAGAAGGTTGAGATTTAAGGTTGATAGCCGAATTGAATACATTCCTTTATATAATGCTTTTGAAAATACTACTAGCCAGGAACAAATGTTCTTAGACAGCTTAACAGAGGTAGTATCGCCAGCTGCTAGATCCAACTATGATATTGAACAGCGCTTTGAATCTTATAACATCAATAGATTGCCGTCACTTTCACCTGATCCCGCCGCGCATTTAACACTGCGATTTTCAACTTGTACTTCCAAATATATTGTCGCTGAATTTTTAGATGGAAGAATGAATTTTGGACGAATTAGATACGGAAAAGTATTACATATTCTGTTCATTCTTGATGATTCCGGATTTGTAGACGATATCATATACTCAAGTTATACTTATAATTAGACTGGGAACCTGCTGCGCTACCAGAAGGATGTTAATTATCGCCAAATTAAAAAACAGAGCCTATCCTGGCCTAAAGTCGGGGTGGGCTTTTACCTTTTAAGAGGTCCTTTTCTTTTTTTAACTGCCGAATGGCATGTCAATTGACACCAAACCCTAGCCAAAATCCTTATTTTTCTAAGGCCAGAAAGCTGGTCGCTAGTGTTTGAAAATGGGGTAGTTGGCATAGTTACGGGGCTAGAGAGTATGATGCAAGTATTGGGAGATGGATGAACGTCGACCCGCTGGGCGTAAGCTGTCCTATATTTCAAGCAAGGAAGCTTACAGGCGATAAATCTTTATCAGCTGCTGCAAAAACACCTGTTTTGGCGTTAATCGCATTACAAAATCCCGTAGCGCACGCCCCCGTTGCCAATGCGCTAGTTGCCCCGTTTGCCAGGATTGGCGTACTACTTTGTTGACCTTCTGTTGACGCTGCGCTTGAAAAAGAGTAAAGGCTTCCTGAGCTGGATGCTTTCGCAAAAGGCTTACCAGACTATGCACATCTTCGATTGCCTGGGCACCGCCTTGTCCCATGTTGGGCGTCGTGGCGTGTGCAGCATCTCCAATCAGACATACCCGGCCACGGTACCACCTGGGAATGGGTTTTAGATCGTAAATATCATTTTGTATAATCTGTTGGTTCGGAGTGGCTCCGATGATTTGTTGAACGATGGGGTGAAAACCCTGGTATCGCTGTAGTAGCATTGCCTGATTTGTCTCCGCTGCGGAACGGAGTCCGGCCGCTTGCTGGCTGACGGCAAACCAATATATCTGATTCGGGCCTATGGGGGACCATCCGATGCGATGTTGACCACCCCAGGCTTCTATTCCCCGGTGCTGATAAGTATCCCCCAATGATAGTTGGGCGATGCCCCGCCAGCAACTTTGTCCGGCGTAGCGTAGTTGCCCTTGCGGAAAAAGCTGCTGCCGTACCCCTGAGTGAATACCATCTGCACCAATCAGGTAATCTGCCACGGCGCGGCTACCATCCTGAAAGTGGATGCTTAATGTGCCGTCTTTATTTTCCTGGAAGGCGTCGAATATTTTATTCAGACTAAGCTTCTCCCCGGGGATGGCTCTTAGGAGCTCGGCCTGTAAGGCCGCCCGATGGATTGCTACCGTAGTAAATCCAAATTCCTGTCGAATAGGATGCATGTCTACGTCACTGACTGGCTTCAGCTGGGCATTGGTAATGGCAATCTGATCGAGGTAGTTCCCTGCTTCCTGGATACTGGATAATATCCCCAGGTGGTCCAGTACTTGTAGTGCATTGGGTGCTAGCCAGATGCCCGCTCCGACCGGTGTCAGGGCTGCCGCTTTTTCGTAGATGTGATAATTGATGCCCAGTTTTTCAAAGGCAAGACCCAGACTGAGACCAGCAATGCCTCCTCCCATAATTGCATACATAGTCAGGTGTTTTAGATTATTTAGTGCAAATGTACTAATTAATTCAACTTAGTGCAAGTGTACTATTTTTTAGTTAATTTTGGATAATGGCAAAGACGAAACAAAAAATCATGGATACGGCCCGGCAATTATATAATCGGTATGGTCTCGCCAATGTGAGTCAACGGCAAATTGCGGAGCAACTGGGCATCAGTCCGGGGAATCTAACCTATCATTTTAAGAAGAAAGAAGACTTGAATCTGGCTATTTATGAAGCGCTGGTTGGAGACTTCAATGCGTTATTCCAGCAGCTGGACATTGATAATCAGTCTACGCAATTTTTTGCGAAGTTCATAGATGGTATGTACGAGGTGATGCAGCAGTACCGCTTCATTTTTGTGGATATTATTTTTTTGATGCGGACGCATCCCACAATTGCTAATCATTACCGGGACCTGTTGGTTTTAAGAAAGCAACAATTTAATGTGATCATTATTACTTTGATAAAAAAGGGATATTGGCGGCCAGCACCCTTTCCTGATTATTATGATACGGTTTTTCAGCAATTACAGTTGGTGACCGATTTTTACTGTTCTGCCCAGGAATTGAACTCTTTTTTGAAAGAAGGGCAGGATAAGACGCACTTTCGAAGACTCATTCAGCAAACTATTGAGCCACATCTTACGGTCTCAGGCAAATCCAGCCTCGGAATGTCCCTTTGATTTCGGCCTTTTTTACAAAAAAAGGCAGCATCATAAGGAAGAGATACCTTACCTTTGTCCCTTTATTTATGGAAACGTGAAAATTAATACATCACCAATCCACCAATCCATCAAACAAACCAGAAATATGACCAAGGATCAGGAATTATTCGGACTTATCAACGAAGAACTCCAACGTCAGCAAAAGGGCATTGAATTGATTGCTTCTGAGAACTTTACCAGCCAGCCCGTCATGGAGGCCATGGGTAGCTGTCTGACCAATAAATACGCAGAGGGTTATCCCGGTAAGCGCTACTACGGTGGCTGTGAAGTCGTAGATAAAGTGGAGCAAATGGCCATCGATCGCTTGAAGGAACTGTTTGGAGCGGAATACGCCAATGTACAGCCGCACTCCGGTGCTCAGGCCAACGCAGCGGTGTTCCTGGCGGTACTACAACCCGGTGATGCCATCCTTGGATTTGATCTGTCGCACGGCGGTCACCTCTCGCACGGCTCTCCGGTGAACTACTCCGGTAAGGTCTACCAACCGCATTTCTACGGCGTGGAAGAAGATTCCGGCCTGATCGATATGGATAAAGTCGAAGTGAAAGCCAAAGAAGTACAACCCAAACTCATTATCTGTGGGGCTTCGGCCTACTCTCGGGACTGGGACTACGCGCGGTTCCGCAAAATCGCCGATAGCGTAGGTGCTTTACTACTGGCCGATATCGCCCACCCGGCCGGACTGATCGCTGCAGGACTGCTCAACGATCCCCTGCCGCACTGTCATATCGTAACCTCGACTACCCACAAAACCCTGCGCGGACCACGCGGCGGGATTATTATGATGGGCAAAAACTTCGATAATCCCTGGGGACGTAAAACGAAAAAAGGCAATCCGATCAAGATGTCGGCTATTCTGAATAGCGGTGTCTTCCCCGGTATGCAGGGCGGCCCCCTGGAGCACGTTATCGCAGCCAAGGCTGTTGCTTTTGGTGAAGCACTAAAGCCAGCATTTAAAACTTATGGTGAGCAGGTAATCAAAAACGCCAGGGTAATGGCTCAGGCCTTTATCGACAAAGGTTATAAGGTGATCTCTGGTGGTACCGAAAACCACCTCATGCTGATCGACCTGCGTAGCAAGGATATCACCGGTAAGGTCGCGGAAGCCGCTCTGGGGGTCGCAGATATCACCGTCAATAAGAATATGGTACCTTTCGATACCCGGTCGCCCTTCGTGACTTCCGGTATCCGGATTGGTACGGCCGCGATTACTACCCGTGGCTTTAAAGAAGAAGATGCCCTGCAAACGGTAGAATGGATTGATCGCGCCCTCAGCCACGCTGATAACGAAACTGAGCTAAAAGCCATCCGCCAGGAAGTGAACGCGTATATGGAGCGTTTCCCGCTGTACGCAGAGGCGGTCGTGTAGTCCATGTGGTCACGTTGTCGCGTGGTCGTTTGGTCAGGTGTTTCGCTATCCAAATCCCAGGCTTCTCAGATCCGTATCGGTAATGATGCCGGTGATTTTCCCTTCGCGGACGACGGGTAGGCAGCCGATTTTGTGGGTCTTCATCAAATGGACGCAGGAGCTGATGGATTGCTCCCGTTCGGCGTAGATGATATCCGTAACCATAATCTCACCAATGCTTACGGTTTGCTCCTCGTCGAACTGATCCAGGTATTTAGCACTGACAATGCCGACCAGATTACCCTCCTTACTCTCGATGGGCATATGGCGGATCGAGTGCCAGTCCATGAGGGCTTTTACCATGGCCAGCGATTCTTCTTCCTGTACCGTAAATAGATCAGTATTCATGATTTGGCTGACGTTGTTTTCTGGTGAGGGCGTGAGGTGGTACTTCTGGTGAAGTTGGTCGGGCCACTCGTGTAGGGCCTGCCCGGTCTCTTGCAGTTCGTACATGCCTTTGGTTAAGATTTTCAGGCTATTGTCGGCTCCGAAGCTTTGTTTTAGATTATTAAAATTATTGAGTTGCCACTGGGCACCCGTGGTTCCTTTTCTAATGCGCTTTTCTAGGATGCCCAAATAAGTACCGATATCAGCCGAATCGACCTTGACGGATTGCAGGCCGGCTTCGGCCATGGGTAGTAATTCGTCCAGGATGAGCTTCTGGGCAGAAATCGTTCGACCAAACCAGTTGAAGATGGTTTGCAGGCCGGTGCGGGCAGCGCGGTAGAAGTTGTCCTTAGCGGCTTCGAAGGGTTCTCTTTGGTAGAAGTCCTGATGCTTTTCGGGCATGCCCTTCATTAGTCCGACCCAAAAGGCAAAATTGGCAATTTCATCTTTTACGCTGGGGCCGGAAGGAATGTAGCGGTTTTCAATGCGCAAATGCGCCAGGTTATTGGCCCGTCCGTAGCAGGGCCGATTCCAGTTGTATACCGTACCGTTGTGGATGCGTAAAGCCCGCAGGGCCGGTGCCTGCCCGGCGAGTAGTTGCTTCATGCTGTCTTCTACATCGTCTTTGGTGATGATTTGCGGGAAGCGGGCAATATTTTCCTTGAACAGCATGGAGACCGAGTTGCGCAACCAGTGATTCCCGAAAAATACCCGTGCTTGTTTATCGCGTAAATGATTAAAGGCCGTACGGGTATCCAAGCTTTGGCGGAAAAGGGCAATACGTGTTTCCTGCCAAAGGGCCCGCCCCAGCAGGAGGGGAGAATTCACCATACCGGCCAGAACCGGACCCGATATCTGTTGGGCCCAATTGTGCTGATCCACAAACTCGTCGGCGCGGATCTGTAGATGCAGCTGAAAACTGGTATTACAGGCCTCAAATAAAACGGAATCTAGGTGGGCAATTAATTCATCCGTACCGTGGATATGGATTTCGAAATTGCTACCCCTTTGCTGATGCATCAGATCACTGATCAGATGATAGCGATCGTAGGGCATCATATAGGACCGGTTTAAATGCTCCCGATTGATGGTGGGCAAGATACCGGTAAGGAGAATTTTCTGTTGTTTTTTAGCCGCCAGCTTTTTCACTTTTGCTAACAACTGCTGTAATTGCTCTTCCGTTTGCCGGAAACAGTGTTGCTCCAAAACGTAGGGGTCGAGATTGATTTCCAGATTGTATTGGGCAATTTCAGAGGTGACATGTTCATCACTACAGATATCCAATATCTCCTGACTGCGGCCCGAAGGAGAAAAATCATTATCGGTTACGGCGAGTTCTTGCTCCGCCCCAATCCGAATCGGGGTTTTTTCGAAGAGTTGCCGTTTCAGCATGATGTCCAGTACTTCGACATCCTGGAGTAAAGAGGCCAGGAAACGATGACGCGCCGCCTGGTCGGTAAAGGATTTTACGGTTAGATCACCCATGGTTATTGTGTTTTAGCTCATTTATTTTTGATGCAGCGCGAATAGGGATAAATATAGCACCCTGCTTCTTTCTAACAACAATCTAATTTACAGTGTTTTATACTGAGTGCCTTTGAGAAAAGTCAATGAGAAGGGTGAATTCAGTCAGGGCCCCTAAAAAGGGATAGAGAAATAATGACAAGGGTCACCGGATAGTGTGACTGATGTCATTGAAGACCCTGGTCAATCGTTCTATATTTGTTACTGAGAATAATAATTCGGGTGATTTTAGGGAATATTGAAGGCATCTTGCACTGGTTGTAAGATGCCTTTTTGTTTTAGCGAAAGCTAGTAAACCAAGTACATTTTAAGCAAATCTTAAGACAGTATTTAGATGCTTTTAATCTTAAAGCCGCATTTTTGAATTATGAAAATCCTGATTGTAGAAGATGAGCCTGGGATCGCCAACTTCCTGAAGCAGGGGCTGGAGGAAGAGGCCTACAGGGTAGATGTGGCCCTGGATGGAAAAACGGGACTCGACAATGCGCGTGCCGGTGAGTACGATCTACTCTTGCTAGACTGGATGCTACCAGGCTTAAGTGGTATTGAGTTATGTCGTCAGTTCAGGAAAGACTTTAAGACCACGCCAATTATTTTTTTGACGGCCAAAGATACCGTGGAAGAAACCGTTTTTGGCCTGCAAGCGGGGGCCAACGACTACATCAAAAAGCCTTTTCACTTTGAAGAACTACTAGAGCGAATACGAGTACAGCTAAGGCCTGCCTCTGGTGATCAGACGGTCTTTACACTGGGGCCGATTTCTCTAGATACCGCTCGCCATCAGGTCAAAAAAGGGAATCAAGAAATCCATCTCACCCAAAAAGAATTTGCTTTACTGGAGTATTTGATTCGCAACAAAGGAACCGTCTGCCGGCGTAGCCGAATCATTGAGCGGGTCTGGGACATTCATTTTGACTATAATACGGGCATCATTGACGTTTATATTAATGCTTTACGCAAAAAACTCGAATTAAGCGAAGCGGAACCCTATATACAGACCATAAGAGGAGTAGGGTATATCGCCAAAGATTAATCTATGAAATTGAGCTTTCAAAACAGGATAGCCTTTCACTATATGATTGCTACGGCGCTAATCATGGCACTGGTATTCGGTACCGTCTACTGGGTGGTTAATGAGACCGTCTACCAAAATCTGGAGGCAGATATCTTATTTGAAGCGCGCAAGCACTCCAAAGCCATCGAAGTGGCGGGCGATAGTATTTGGTTTCGAAATAAGGCCGAACTCGAGGAACGGGAGCATCAGCAAATACAATTTAATCCGGTATTTGTGCAATTGGTCAACAGACAGGGCTTCCCCATGGATAAATCGCCCAACTTAAAGTCGGATTATCTACTGTACCGGGATAAAGATTACGGAGACTTTTTTGATACAAAACTCGGGGGGCGAAGTATACGGCAAATACAATTACCCATAACTGATCAGGGCAGGATAGAGGGGCACATCCTAACTGCGATGTCCTCAGAATCAGCCCAATCCATTTTGCGTGATCTGCGTAACACTTTGATTGGTTGTTATTTGTTTGTACTGGCGGGCCTGTATTTCGCTTCGCGTTTCCTGGCGGGTAGGAGTATTCTGCCGATTAAGGAGATGACACATACCATCAATCGCATTACCCAAAATAATCTACAGGAGCGGGTCGAATTACCGGCCAATCGCGACGAGCTATACGATTTGGCTACCGGCTTCAATAAGTTACTGGGACGTATCGCCTCCACCCTGGAGCGGGAGCGACAATTCACTTCCGATGCCTCCCATCAATTGCGTACCCCCCTGGCCTCTTTGCGGGGCACCCTCGAGGTGTTAATCCGCAAACAGCGCGAAGCACAGGAATACGAAAAGAAAATCCGTTACAGCCTTTCCGAAATCGACCGGATGAGTAACACAGTAGAGCAATTACTGCTACTGGCTCGCCTGGAAGCCGATCACCTGCCTGCTCATCATCGGACAATCGAATTAGTCAGCTTAATAGAGGATTGCCTGGGCAGATATAAAAAGCAAATTCAGGGCAAAGACCTTAAGGTGAGACTTGATATTCAGTCTACAGAAGGGCAGGTGCCTCAGTACTATGCAGAACTGGTGATTGATAATATTCTGCACAATGCAATTAAGTACTCCCCGGAAGGCGGCATATTATCGGTAGCCATCGATACACAGAACGATCGCCCGCGTTGCACAATCCAAGACAATGGCATGGGGATGAAGGAAGAAGATATCGAGCGCGCTTTCCGAAATTTTTTTAGAGCCGATGCCGTGCAGGAACGGAAAATACCAGGTACGGGTCTGGGCTTATCGATTGCGAGGAAAGCCGCACGTGCAGCAGGGGCAGAGATTGAAGTAGATAGCGAAGTAGGCCAGGGTACTTGTTTTACCATCCTTTTTTAGCGACAACAACTGCATTTTAAGCGAATCTTAAGGAAGTCTTCAGCCAGTCTTAAGAGAAGGGTATTAGATTGCACACATAAACTATAAACACATTAACATGCTGGATCAAATCATCCAATATAGTATCCGCCACAAACTGATCGTCCTGATGTTCGCAGCGGGGATCATTGGGGCAGGACTGTATTCTCTTGCCCAAATCCCCATCGGCGCCGTGCCGGATATTACCAATAACCAGGTACAGGTCATCACGACTTCCCGCAACCTGGCCACCGAAGACGTGGAAAAGTTCCTTACCTATCCGGTGGAGCTGGAAATGGCCAATCTGCCTGGCGTGAAGGAAATCCGCTCTATCTCAAAATTCGGACTCTCCGTTGTGACCGTTGTCTTCGAAGACGACATAGGCACCTACCTGCCGCGCCAGTTGATTGCCGAAAAAATCAAAACCGCCGAAGAGCGAATTCCCGCCGAGTTTGGTAAGCCCTTCATGGGGCCTATCTCCACCGGTCTGGGGGAAATCTACCAGTATGTCATCGACGTGGAGCCCGAATACCGCGATCAGTATTCCCTGATGGACCTGCGCACCATTCAGGACTGGATCGTGCGGCGACAACTCTCGGGTATCCCCGGGGTGGTAGAGGTCAATACCTGGGGCGGCTTTCTCAAGCAATACGAAGTAGCCATCAATCCGGCGCAGTTGCGGAGCCTGAACATTTCCGTAGGACAGGTCTTTCGAGCTTTGGAAGCCAACAACAGCGTGGCGGGCGGTGGGTACATCGAACGCGAGAGTCAGTCCTACTTCATTCGCGGAGAAGGACTGGCTTCCAGTATAGAAGATATCGAAAATATCGTGGTGGAGCGTCGCGCGGGGATGCCCATTTACATAAAAGACCTGGCGTCGGTGGGCTTTGGCCATGCCACGCGCTTTGGAGCCATTACCGGTAATGGAGAGGGCGAAAAGGTGCTGGGACAAGTCATGATGTTGAAAGGGGCAAATGCCAAAGCCGTTATTGATGCGGTCAAAGAACGGGTTGCTCAGATTCAGCCTTCTCTCCCGGAAGGGATCTACATCAATCCCTTTTTGGAGCGTAGCGAACTCATTAGCCGTACCACGCATACCATTGCCGAGAATCTCATTCTGGGCTGCCTGATTGTGATCTTCGTAGTCGTGCTCTTACTGGGGAATCTGCGCTCGGGCCTGGTGGTTGCCTCGGTAATCCCCCTGAGTTTACTCTTTGCCCTGACCATGATGTATATCTTTGGGGTAGATGCCAATTTGATGAGTTTGGGTGCCATAGACTTCGGAATTATTATCGACGGAGCGGTGATCATTGTGGAGTATATTGCCTATCGAGTTACCCAGCAGCGCAGTCAGCTGATGGATTTGGCGAAAGCCGAGCGCCGCAGTCTGATGGATCGCATTGCCATGCAAGGTGCCAGTAAAATGATGAATTCAGCCGTCTTCGGCCAGCTCATTATCATCATTGTCTTTATTCCCATCTTGTCTTTGATTGGCGTAGAAGGGAAGATGTTCCGACCGATGGCCCTGACTTTTTGTTTTGCGCTGATTGGAGCCATGCTGCTGTGTTTTACCTACGTGCCGGTCATGGCCGCCCTCATTATTAAACCGACGGATCCTGATAAAAAGACGATTAGCCAACGGTTAATGAATCTGCTCTCCGGTATGTATCGTCCCTCCATTGCCTGGGCTTTGCGCCAAAAGGCCCTGGTTCTGAGTCTGGCCATGCTACTGCTGGTCGGAACGGTCTTTCTCTTTACCCGTATGGGCGGAGAATTTGTACCCACCCTGGATGAAGGAGATTTTGTCATCCAACCCGTATTGAAAACGGGTACTTCCCTGAGTAAAACCGTCGAGACGATTACTCAAATCGAGCAAGTACTTAAGGAATTTCCGGAAGTCAATCAGGTTGTGACCCGTATCGGTGCCGCCGAGGTGCCCACCGATCCTATGTCGATGGAGGAGACCGATGTGATTGTTACGCTGCATCCCAAGGGGGAATGGACCAGTGCGGGGAGTAAGGACGAATTGGTTAATGTGGTAAAGGCCAAACTAAGTGCCTATATTCCCGGCGTGGACTTTGAGTTTACCCAGCCCATCGAGATGCGTTTCAATGAACTGATCACGGGGGTGCGGGCTGATCTGGCCATTAAGATATTCGGAGAAGACTTGGATATCCTATACAACAAAGCCCTGGAAATACAGGAAGCGATCGCTGAGGTGCCGGGAGCAGCGGATATCACCGTAGAAAAAACCGAGGGCTTACCCCAGATGTCCGTAACCTACGATCGGCATAAGATCGCCCGTTACGGTCTGAACGTGGCCGAGCTGAATGATATCATTTCTATGGGATTTGCCGGCAAGGCCAGTGGTATGATCTTCGAGGGCGAGAAGCAATTCGACCTGGTGGTGCGCTTTGATGAAGCCCATCGACGCGGGATCGAGGATATCGAAAAAGCCAATATTTTGCTGCCCGATGGCGAGCAACTGCCGCTGAGTGAGTTTGCGAGTATCACTTACACCAAAGGTCCCGCCAAGATTTCGCGCGATGATACCAAGCGTCGTATTGTAGTAGGCGTAAACGTGCGCGATCGCGACCTGGAATCGGTGGTGCAGGATGCCCAGGCGATCATTGAAGCGGAGGTAGACCTGCCCGTTGGCTATAATATTAGTTACGGTGGTCAGTTTGAGAATCTGCGGGCGGCAAAACGTCGTTTGTTAGTAGCTGTCCCCGTGGCGCTTGTCTTGATTTTTATCCTGCTCTATTTTGCTTTTGGTACCGTACGGGATGCAGCTTTAATCTACACTGCTATTCCTTTATCGGCGGTAGGGGGGGTACTATTGCTTTATCTACGGGGGATGCCCTTTAGTATATCGGCCGGCGTCGGCTTTATCGCGCTCTTTGGTATTGCCGTATTGAACGGAATTGTTCTGATCGAAGAGTTTAAATCGCTAAAGGAAGAAGGAATGAAAACGGTAAGAGAACGTATTCTGGTTGGTACCCAAAAGCGGCTGCGTCCGGTATTGCTGACGGCTTCCGCGGCGGCTTTGGGCTTTCTGCCCATGGCGGTGTCCACTTCAGCTGGTGCGGAAGTACAGCGCCCACTGGCGACGGTCGTGGTGGGTGGACTGATCTCTGCGACCATCCTGACTTTATTGGTGCTACCAGTGCTGTACGCCTGGATGGAAGAACGCAGTCAAAAACGAAAATCGATGAAATCAACGGTGATTACCTTATTACTTTGTGTCGGTTTCGGTACGGCCTGGGGGCAAAATGAACCCACGCCAATTAATTTGGATCGGGCGATCGAGCTGGCGCTGGAAAATCATCGCGGGCTGCGGGCTTCCGCCCAAAAAATCGTGGAGCAGCAGCAACTGATCAACGGTGCCTACGATGTGGATCCGACCCAGTTTTATTTTATGCACGATCAGGCAAATATCGCCCCCAACAACCTGCCGCTAAATGTCTTTGGTGTACAGCAATCAATTCGCTTTCCCAGTGTGTATACGGCTCGCAAGCAAGTACAGGAAAAGCAAGTCTTACTGGCGCAGGACGAGTGGCGCCTTAGACAACGGATGGTCGCCAAAGAGGTCAGCCAGATTTATCAGACCATTCTATACTGGGAGAACCTTCGGACGGAATACAATTACCTGGATAGTATTTACACTGAATTCACCCGGGCGGCAGAGACGCGTCTGCAATACGGCGAAAGTAGCCGTCTGGAGAAAGTCGTTGCCCAAAATAAACAACGCGAAATTGCCCTGGAACGGCAACGCATTCAATCCGAAATTAACCAGGCATACGTACAGCTAAACCAGTGGATGCAGACAGACCAGGAAGTGCAGATTCTGCTTCGGGAGTCGGAGGTTTTAGACCCACCGGCCATTGATACGGCGAATCATCCGGGACTGCGTTTCTATCAGCACCAGATCGAATCGGCCGAAGAGCAGATCCTTCTGGCCAAACGGGAGCGACTGCCGGATCTAAATCTGGACGTTTTCTCGGGAAATAATAACGGGGTAAATGCCGAGCGCCTCTGGGGAATTCAGTTGGGCGTAGGGATTCCGATTTGGCAGAAGGCCCATAAAGCCCGGATCAGTGCGGCCCAAACCCGGGTTTTGGCGCAAGCCGACACCAAAGAAAACTACCGGCGACAACTCCTGGGGCACTACGCATCGCTCCAGGCCCAGCTCGATAAATTTCAGCAAGAACTGGATTATTATGAGACGACGGGACAGACGACCCGCGATGAGCTATTAACGCACGCCCAGCGGTCCTACGAAGCCGGCGAGATTAATTTCCTCCAATACGTACAGCTGCTGGACAGTGCCCGCATGATTGAGATCAATTACCTGAAATCTGTTTTTGAGTACAACCAGACAGTGCTGGAGATGGAATATCTGCTGCCCTAAAGAATGACTTCCGCCTCAAACAGCTCTAAAAAAGACTTTTACTAAAATTATATACCAATGAACTATAAAGTTATCATTTTCCTCGCCTTATTCGTCTCTGCTTGCCAGCAGGAATCCGAAACGCCTGCGGTCACTCCGGGGGCATCAAGTACCGAAACCACCAGGGGGACTTTAATTAGCCATCAGCAGTTTGAATCGGCGGGGATGGAGCTGACCAGCCTGTCCGAACAGCCTTTTTACGAAAGTATTATCGCTAACGGCCTCTTTGAGGTGCCCCCCAAATACCAATCATCCGTCAGTGCCTACTACGGTGGCTACGTACAGCAGCTGGATTTACTGCCCGGTGAATACGTAAAGCGCGGACAAGTGCTATTTACCCTGGAGAACCCAGCCTTTATTCAGACCCAGCGGGAATTTCTGGAAGCCAGCAGTCAACTGACTTATCTAAAAGCAGAGTACGAACGCCTGAAAGCCCTGGCGGAAGAAAATGGCACCGCTCGGAAAAACTTCCTGAAGGCCGAGGCGGACTATAATCTGACCAGGGTACAGTACGCTGCTCTGAAGAAAGAGTTGGAATTGATGCGTATCGATACGGAGCAGCTCAATGAGGAGAATATTCGCACCCGGATTACAGTCCTGGCACCCATCAGTGGTTATATCATGGATGTGCTGGTACACAAAGGTCAACTGTTGACACCGGAAGAGGAGGCCTTAAATATCATCAATAAGGACCACCTACACCTGGAATTAAGTATCTTTGAAAAGGATCAACCCAAGCTGGAAAAGGGACAGACCATTCGCTTTTCGACCCCCAACTTGCCTGGGGAGACTTACGAAGCGGAAGTCTATCTGGTCAACCCCAATGTAAATAAGGAAAGCCGTAAGCTCATGGTGCACGGCCACCTGAAAAATGAACCCGAGGTCGGTCTTTTTCATCCCGGAAATTATATTGAGGGAGAAATCCTGACCAGTAGCAGTCGGGCCATGGCGCTACCCAGCCAGGCGGTGGTAGAGCTGGACAATAGCTACTACGTCCTGGTTCTGGAGACCGACGCAGAGCAAGGCTATCGCTTTACGCAAAAGAAAGTAAACCCGGGCCGACGGACAGCTGACTTCGTGGAGGTACTCAATGCGGGAGACTTCTCCACTCAGGATCGCTTCCTCGGCGAAGGAGCTTTTGGGATGATACAGGAGTAGAAATAACCGTTAACTTTGACCACCTGACCACTTAGTGACCTCCCCCAAGGGCTTCGAAATAATACCGGAACAGATGCAGGTAATCGCCGGTCACTTTCAGTAGCGGCTTTGATTCTTCCTCCGATTCGGCCTGCAGGGCGTTTAAGCCATTTACTTTGAGGCGCACATTAGCCCGGTAGAGTTTGAAATAGTGGAAGATATTCCAGTCCTCAATATTCTCAATGCAGGGCAGGTGTTTGAGGTAGGCCTGCAGGAAATGAGCGGCCAGCTGATGCTCTTGGAAGAAATCGAGATCCATGCAAAAAAAGGCGATCTCGTTCAGGATGTCCATCAGCCGAAAGGCCTCATTAAATTCTATGCAGTCAAAGATGATGGGTTCCTCCATCAGAAATATGTTGCGAGAATGCAGGTCGCCGTGCCCGTCGAGCACATAACCCGAATGCTGGCGTTCCAGCATTCGGGTTATGTGCTGTTCCAGGAAATGATCAGATAGCTGGATACTTTCTTTGATTAATTTCGACGATTCGTCGGAAAAGTGCTGCTGTAGCAGTGGCTGAATGACCTGTAGATCATTAAACTGTTCCTTCATGGTCGCCAGATCAACTACTTCGTATTTCCTTTCGGCTTTCTGGTGGAAGACCGCCAGTTGTTGGGCGATGGCGTCCATATCCGAAAAGCTGACTTCACCTTTTTGCAGCAGGTGGTCCATTTGCCGCTCGGGATCCATGCGTTTCATTTTCAGGGCATAGTCGATAAGTTCGCCTTCTTCTGAGGCTATGGCAAAGCGGTTGGCATTACTACGGATAGGTACGACATCGAGGTACATACCCGTCGTTAGTCTTTGGTTGAGGCGGAGTTCCTTATGGTAGGCCTCGTAGCGTTTCTCCAAAGTGGAATAGTCCAGAAAAGAAAACTGAACCGGTTTTTTGATTTTATAGGCGTATTCGGGGGTCAACAGCACCCAGGAAGCGTGGGTGGTGATGAGCCGAACTTCATTTATATTATAAAGGACGATCAAATCGCGGTGTAGTAAGTTAATTTCTTTGGTAGTCATGCGCTTGATTTTCTCATTATTCGGCTGGTTTTTCCAAATAAGCCATGGCATTTTCTAACAGGACAGCCATTGGGGTGTCTTTGTCATTCCAGAGTTCGAGGCATTCCTGATGCATGGGTTCGAAGGCCGCTTTTACTTTTAGGTAGACTTCGTAGTCGGCCTCGCTGTAGGTCCGCTTTTGTTGTACCCTTTCTTTAATTGCTTTTTCGGTAGCCTTTAATTCAATCCATTTAATGGGTTTTTCCAGTTTTTTGGCAAAAGCGATATAGTTCTTCCGCAACCTTTTTTTATAGAAGGTACCATCCAGCACTACTTTTTGTCCTTCCTTCAGGGCAGTGGCGGCTTTTTCCTGCATGGTTTTGTAGATCAGGTTTTTGGTCTTGCGATCGTATTGTCCCCGCAGGCAGAGTTGATCGCGGATGATATCTGTATTTAGATGCAAGGCATCCAGATGGTCGGCCAGCCCTTTGGAGAAGGTGGTTTTGCCAGTACCGGGTAATCCGATGACGATGATGATCATGATGTTGGTATTACTTTCGTAAAAAGACCGGGCATCAAAGAAGGCCGACGATCCTAGTACCGTGATAGGTGGTACTGTCTACCAAGTTATGCAATTCTGCTATATTTTGCGAAGTTACTTTACCAGCAGGAATGATGGTCAACCGATCTCCGGCGATCTCTATCATTTTACGTAAAGTATCGGCACCATCCCTGGCGGTAGCGGCTTGTCCTGAACTCAGAATACAATGTACGTTATCGAGTAAGCTCAGTTCCCGGACCGCAGCCAGTATATCGATGGTTTCGTCAATGGCGCGATGAATGGTGACCTGCATGGGCGCCGCCAGATCGGCCAGGGTCTTGATGCGGGGGATGTCAAGCGTTTTCTTAGGCGTGAGTACGCCAAATACGACACCATACACATGCATTGCTTTGCAAAAGCGAATATCGGCTTTCATTTGGTCCAATTCGGCGGCCGTATACAGGAAATCGCCGCCCCGGGGCCGGATCATTACCTTAATATTTAGTGTCAGTTGCTCTTTAGCTCGTCGGATGAGGTGGTGTGTCGGGGTGATGCCTCCCAGATCGAGTCGATCGCAGAGTTCTATTTGTTGTGCGCCTTTCCGCTGGGCAGACTGGGCTTCAGAAAAAGACTCGACGCAGGCTTCTAAGGTAAGGTCTTTCATTTGGATCGATTTAGGTTGAAATTGGCTGGAAATTTGGGCGTAAAGAAAGGAGAATAATTCCAATAAAATGAGCCATTTATATTTTTTAAAATCAACCTTGGATTTATAAAAGAAAACGTGTACCTTTGCAATCGCTTTTGAGCGGGGTGCATGCTGTATCCGGCCCAATTGTTTATTGAAAGAAGTAAAATTAGGTAAAGATTTAAAGTGTAATAAGGATATGCCTACAATTAATCAACTCGTACGCAAAGGGAGAAAGCAAATCGTGGAGAAGAGTAAATCACGGGCACTGGAGTCTTGTCCACAGCGCCGTGGTGTATGTACTCGGGTATATACGACTACTCCGAAGAAACCTAACTCAGCTTTGCGTAAGGTTGCTAAGGTGCGTCTGACCAACGGAATTGAGGTGATTGCCTACATTCCTGGGGAAGGACACAACTTGCAAGAGCACTCTATTGTGCTGGTACGCGGGGGTCGTGTGAAGGATTTACCAGGTGTACGTTACACAGTAGTGCGCGGTGCCTTAGATACCGCCGGTGTAGAGGGTCGCCTGCAGAGCCGTTCTAAGTACGGAGCTAAGCGTCCTAAGAAGTAATCGATTATGTTTCATCCAATTAGAAACCGCTAATTAGCAATGAGAAAAAGAAAACCAAAATTAAAAGCACCATCACCGGATCCCCGTTACGGAGATACGTTGGTGACTCAGTTTGTGAACATGATGATGTTGGATGGTAAAAAGTCTGTTGCTTTCGCCATCTATTACGACGCTATGGATCTGATCAAGGAGCGCTCCGACGGAGCAGACGAGCACGCGATCTGGAAAAAAGCGTTAAATAATGCGATGCCTCAGGTAGAAGTACGCTCTCGCCGTATTGGTGGTGCGACCTTCCAGATTCCGACGGAAATCCGCGCCAAGCGGAAGATGTCTATCGGCATTAAGTGGATTATCAAATTCGCTCGCCAGCGTAGTGGTAAGGGGATGGCAGAAAAATTAGCTGCCGAACTAATGGCCGCTAGCAAAGGTGAAGGCGGTGCGGTAAAGCGTAAAGAAGATACGCACCGTATGGCCGAGTCGAACCGGGCCTTCGCACACTTCAGAGTGTAATGCAAATTAATATTATTACAATAAAATTCTTTTAGGCAGAGTCATGGCAACAAAAGATTTAAAATTCACCCGTAACATTGGTATTGCTGCGCATATCGATGCGGGTAAGACAACGACGACGGAGCGTATCCTGTACTACACGGGTATCAGCCATAAGATTGGTGAGGTACACGATGGTGCAGCGACCATGGACTGGATGGAGCAGGAGCAGGAGCGTGGTATTACCATTACTTCGGCAGCTACCAAAACGTCTTGGAGATGGAAAGATCAAGAGTTCGCGATTAATATTATCGATACTCCAGGACACGTTGACTTTACCGTGGAGGTAGAGCGTTCACTGCGTGTATTGGACGGTGTAGTTGCCCTGTACTGTGCTGTTTCTGGTGTAGAGCCTCAGTCTGAAACGGTTTTCCGTCAGATGAATCGCTATAAAGTACCTCGTATTGGTTTCGTTAATAAGATGGACCGTTCGGGTGCAGATTTCTTTTCCGTAGTAGAAGATATCAAAGCAAAATTGGGTGCGCCCGCGATTGCTCTTCAGGTTCCTATTGGTGCCGAAGAGACTTTTAAAGGGGTAGTCGACCTGATTACCAACCAGGCTATTGTTTGGAACGATGACGATATGGGAATGACTTACGATGTCATCGATATTCCTGAAGATTTGAAAGACACCGTTGCTCAGCGCAGAGAAGAGCTGCTGGAAGCGGTTGCCGAATACGACGATACGCTACTGGAGAAGTTTTTCGAAGATCCAGATTCTATTTCTGTAGAAGATATGCGTAACGCAGTTCGCGAAGCGGTCTGTGATATGAGCATCATGCCGATCTTCTGTGGATCTGCTTTCAAAAATAAAGGAGTACAGGCTGTTTTAGATGCGGTTTGTCAATACCTGCCTTCTCCACTGGATGTAGAAGCCATCGTTGGTTTGAATCCAGATACAGAAGAAGAAGAGAAGCGCAAGCCAAACGTAGACGAGCCTTTTGCGGCACTAGCCTTTAAGATCGCTACGGATCCATTCGTGGGTCGTCTGGCTTTCTTCCGTACTTATTCCGGTCGTTTGGACGCGGGGTCTTACGTATTGAATACGCGCTCTGGTAAGAAAGAGCGGATCTCTCGTTTGTACCAGATGCACTCCAACAAGCAAAATGCAATTGACGCAGTGGAAGCGGGAGATATTGCTGCCGGTGTTGGTTTCAAGGATCTGCGTACGGGGGATACGATCTGTGATGAGAAAGCACCAATCGTTCTGGAGTCTATCTCTTTCCCCGATCCGGTAATCGGAGTAGCGGTGGAGCCAAGATCTCAGAAAGATATGGATAAGTTGGGTATGGCTTTAGCCAAACTGGCCGAAGAGGATCCTACTTTTAAAGTAAGTTATAATGAGGAGACGAATCAAACCATTATCTCCGGTATGGGTGAGTTACACCTGGAGATTATCGTAGATCGTCTGAAGCGCGAATTTAAAGTAGAATGTAACCAGGGGGAACCTCAGGTGAACTACAAAGAAGCGCTGACCGATACACTGACACACCGGGAGCGTCTGAAGAAGCAGTCTGGTGGTTCTGGTCTCTTTGCTGATATGGAGTTTGAACTCGGACCTGCCGATGAAGAATTCCTGGAAAGCGATGAGTTCAAGAGCGGTAAGGAAAAATTACAGTTTGTATGGGATATTACCGGTGGTTCGATTGATAAGAACTATCAGAAGCCCATCCGGGATGGATTCCTGGCTTCCATGGACAATGGAATACTGGCTGGTTACAATATTGAGAGCATGAAGGTTCGCATATACGACGGATCTATGCACGCGGTGGATTCTAAGCCAATTGCTTTTGAGCTTTGTGCAAAAGAAGGTTTTAAAGCGGCGGCACCAAGAACGAATCCCAAGATTATGGAACCCATTATGGAGATGGAGGTAACGACTCCGGAAGAGTATGTAGGTCCCGTAGTCGGTGACTTGAACCGCCGTCGCGGTTTGCCGAAAGGCCAGGAGCCACGTGCCGGTAGCGCCGTTTCTATCAAAGCGGATGTACCATTATCCGAAATGTTTGGTTACGTAACACACTTGCGTACCATCACTTCTGGTCGTGCGAGTTCTACTATGCAATTCTCTCACTATGCAGCAGCACCGGAGGGTATTGCGAAGAGTATCATTGAGAAATCGAAAGGGGAAGTAGCCTAGGCTGCCTTCCACGTTACAGTGAAATAACTGAAAATTACAAATAGCTGCCCGGTGAATGAATCGGGCAGCTTTCCAATAACTTTGAAAATTTATTGATTAGGCATGAATCAGAAGATTAGAATTAAGCTTCGTTCTTATGACCACAATTTAGTGGACAAGTCAACGGAGAAAATTGTTAAAACGGTTCGAAACAGTGGCGCTGTAGTTACAGGTCCGATTCCGCTGCCCACAGAAAAAAAGATTTTTACCGTCTTGCGTTCTCCGCACGTCAATAAGAAATCTCGTGAGCAGTTCCAATTGCGTACCCACAAGCGCCTTATCGAAATCTACACGCCTACACAAAAAACAGTCGACGCCCTGTCAAAGCTGGAGCTGCCGAGTGGTGTAGATATTCAAGTGAAATTGACGTAGTAAGTTTCCCTTAGCGGAATACATTATTTGATCAAGGTTGACTCATTTGACTGGTTGAATAGGCCCTAGGCTTATTACTTCAGTCTCCCGATAAATGGTTAGCCAAAAAACATTGGTCTGATGAACGGATTGATTGGTAAAAAAATAGGAATGACCAGCATTTATGATGAAGCTGGTCGCAATATGGCTTGTACAGTTGTAGAAATAGGTCCTTGTGTCGTTACCCAGGTAAAGACAGAAGAATCAGATGGTTACAACGCGTTACAGCTCGGTTTTGGGGAAGCTAAAGCCAAAAACACATCACAGGCACTGCAGGGTCACTTTGATAATGCAAGTACTGGGCCGAAAAGAAAAGTAGTAGAATTTCGTGATTTCGACGCGATCGAAAAAGCACTTGGCGATGTCGTCAAGGTGGATGAGATTTTCTCCGAAGGAGAGCTGATCATGGCTACCGGTACCTCTAAGGGTAAAGGTTTCCAGGGGGTCGTTAAGCGGCACAACTTCCGTGGGGTAAACGATGCCACACACGGTCAGCACAACCGCCAGCGGGCACCGGGTTCTATCGGTGCGGCGTCCTATCCAGCACGTGTATTTAAAGGTATGCGGATGGCCGGACAAGATGGCGCTCGTCGCGTGAGCATCAAGAATCTTAAAGTGGTGAAATTATTCCCTGAAAAGAACCTGATGCTGGTTAAAGGCGCTATCCCAGGTCACAAGGGATCTTATGTCATTCTACAAAAGAAAAACTAAGTGTGTCGGATACACCTTAAAAAAGCTTAAAAGATGAAACAGGAAGTATTTAATATTCAGGGTGAAACGACCGGCAGATCCGTAGAGTTGGCTGATGATATTTTTGGTATCGAGCCAAACGAACACGTTGTGTACCTGGCGGTAAAGCACTACCTGGCTAATCAGCGTCAGGGCACCCACAAAGCAAAGGAAAGAGGCGAAGTAGCCGGTTCTACCAGAAAGATCAAGCGACAGAAGGGTACGGGTACGGCTCGTGCGGGGGATATCAAAAACCCACTGTTCAGAGGAGGTGGCCGTGTATTCGGTCCTCGCCCGCGCACCTACAGCAGCCGAATCAATAAAAAAGTGAAGCAGCTGGCTCGTAAGTCCGCTTTGAGCGGTAAAATAGCAGACGACGCATTGGCGATCGTAGAGGATTTTTCCTTCGAAAGTCCAGCTACCAGCTCTTTTGTTAATATTCTGTCGGCTTTTGAAGTAGCCGGTAAGAAAAGTCTGCTGATTACAGCGGATTACGAAAGAGAGGTTTACCTGTCTGCCCGCAATTTGCAAAAGGCACAGGTGCTGAACGCCAACGAGGTGAGTACTTATGATATTCTGAATGCCGATAAAGTATTGATCTCGGAAGGGGCAGTTGATAAGCTGTCTACCCAATTGAGCTAAACGGCGTCCATTTTAGAATCTGCAAAATCAAAGCGCAATGTCTAAAAAATATGTTTTAATCAAACCACTAATCACGGAGAAGTCAGAGCGACTGGCCGAAGATGATAATAAGTACAGCTTCATCGTCGATCGCCGTGCCAATAAAGTGGAGATAAAAAAGGCAGTGGAAGATATGTACAGCGTCACTGTCGATAAAGTAAATACCGCGGTCATGCCAGGTAAAATGGTCGTTCGTTCTACCAAAGCTGGTATGTTCTCCGGTCGTAAAGGACACGTTAAAAAAGCAATCGTTACCCTCGCTTACGGCGATGAGATCGATTTCTTTGGCGACTTGTAACCTGTCAATTGTTGAGTTATTGAATTGTCGAATTGAAAATTAATTCAACAATCCATCACTCATAAATTTATAATTATTAACAAGTTCGTGCCCGAAGGCAGAAGTGTATGGCCAGCCTTCGCGAGCGATGAACTAAAAACATCCATACAATGCCAATTAAAAAGTATAAGCCAGTATCACCGGGATCTCGTTTCCACATGGGAAATACTTTCTCGGCTATCACTACGGACAAGCCCGAAAAAAGCTTACTTGCTCCCCTGAAGAAATCAGGTGGTCGTAACAACGCCGGTAAAATGACTATGCGTCAGCGTGGTGGTGGACACAAGCGTCGTTACCGCGTTATCGATTTTACGCGTAACAAAGAAGGGGTAAGCGGAACGGTAAAAACCATTGAATACGATCCTAACCGTACGGCATTTATTGCCCTAATTGAGTACACCGACGGAGAGAAGCGCTACATTGTCGCACCAGATGGTCTGACCGTAGGGGACGCAATTATGTCTGGAAAAGGAGCCGCTCCGGTCACGGGCAACGCTTTGTATTTAAGTGAAGTTCCTTTAGGTTCTACGGTACACGCTATCGAGATGACACCTGGAAAAGGAGCCGCACTGGCCAGAAGTGCCGGTACTTACGGAGTCGTGACCAGTAAAGAGGGTCGCTACGTCGTTGTGAAATTGCCTTCGGGTGAATCGCGTCGTATCCTGGCTACTTGTAAAGCAACCATCGGTTCTACTTCCAATCCGGATCACGCCTTAGAGATCATGGGTAAAGCGGGTAGAAATCGCTGGAAAGGACGTCGTCCTCGCGTAAGAGGTGTAGCGATGAACCCAGTCGATCACCCCATGGGTGGTGGTGAAGGTCGCGCCTCAGGTGGTCACCCACGCTCTCGTACCGGGATCATGTCTAAGGGACAGAAGACGCGTAATAATAAGAAGCACTCTTCTAAGCTCATTATTTCACGACGCAAGAAGCGTAAGAGTAAATAAATTTATTCAGGGTAGTCTTTTTGCCGCAAGGTGGATACTACCAATAAAATATAGTCAACGATGGCAAGATCTCTTAAGAAAGGACCTTACGTGTACTACAAGCTGCTGAAAAAGCTGGAGAAGGCGAAAGAGTCGAAGAAAAAGTCAGTGATTAAAACCTGGTCACGTTCTTCCATGGTCATTCCAGACATGGTGGGAGAGACAATAGCGGTACACAATGGAAGGACCTTCGTTCCTGTATTTGTTACAGAAAACATGGTAGGCCACAAGCTGGGAGAATTTGCTCCCACGCGTACGTACAAGGGGCATACTGGAAACAGAAAATAATTAATTGTTAAATCATTTTGGCAGCGCACTCTCGGGTCTCAACAGACGTTTTTGTGCGATTGCTATACTACCTTATAGAAAATGGAAGCAGTAGCTAAGCTAAGAAATGTGCAAATGTCCGCTCGCAAAATGCGTTTGGTCGTTGATAACATCCGCGGTAAAAACGTCGATGATGCGTTGAGCATTCTGCGCTACACTAAGAAAGAAGCAGCGGTTTGGTTAGAAAAATTGGTACTATCTGCGATCGCCAATTGGGAAAATAAATTGGATGGTCTGGAGAACCCTGATGACTATGATTTGTATATCAAGACCGCTTTTGTGGATCAGGGGCCAATGCTGAAGCGTTTTCGCCCGGCACCACACGGACGAGCTCATCGGATTCGTAAACACTCTAACCACGTAACCATTATCGTGGAGAATGGAGTGGAACTACCCGATGAAGGAGCGGATGCTTTAGTGAATGATTTATCAGAAGAAGAATAAACTTAATACAACCATAACATGGGGCAGAAGACAAATCCAATTGGTAATCGCTTAGGTATCATCCGTGGCTGGGATTCAAACTGGTTCGGGGGTAAAGATTATGCCGATAAGGTGGTAGAGGATGAAAAAATCCGTACTTACCTGCATGCGCGTATCTCCAAAGGCGGTATTGCCAGAATCATTATTGAACGTACACTGAAGAGAATTACGGTTACTATCCACACCTCTCGTCCTGGTATCATTATTGGTAAAGGCGGACAGGAAGTAGATCGTATCCGGGAAGAGCTCAAGAAGCTGACGGGGAAGGATGTACAGATCAATATCGTAGAAATCCGCAAGCCCGAACTGGATGCGAATATCGTTGCCGAATCGGTTGCTAAGCAGCTGGAAGCACGTATTAATTTCCGCCGGGCTACCAAGATGGCCCTCCAGTCGACGATGCGTGCCGGGGCAGAAGGGGTTAAGATTAGAATCGCCGGTCGTCTGAACGGAGCAGAAATGGCTCGTACGGAAGAATTCAAAGAAGGTAGAACGCCTTTGCATACCTTCCGTGCCGATATTGACTATGCGCTGAAAGAGGCACATACCGTATACGGTATTATTGGTGTCAAAGTATGGATCTGTAAAGGCGAAGTACTTGGGAAGCGCGATTTGTCTCCACACGTAGGTGTACAGAAGAAAGATGCCAAGAAGGGCGGTCGTAATGATCGTGGTCGTGGCGGACGCAGAAGAAATCAGCGTAGACGCTAGATTTTCTAATAAAAATGCTTTACCTTTGCCGAGCTTTTGAGAAAAGGCAGGCAGCAAAGCATATTCTATTGAAATTGCCAAAAAACGTAACCAATGTTACAACCTAAAAGAACAAAATACCGCAAGCAGCAGAAATTGCGTTATAACGGCTTAGCGCAGCGGGGAACTAAAGTGTCGTTCGGTAGCTTCGGTCTTAAGGCACTGGCTGGAGGTAGAATTACTAACCGTCAGATTGAATCGGCTCGTATTGCAATGAACCGTTACATGAAACGGGAGGGTAAAGTGTGGATTCGCATTTTCCCGGATAAGCCAATCACTGCCAAGCCATTAGAGGTGCGGATGGGTAAGGGTAAAGGTGCCCTGGATCACTGGGTAGCACCGATCAAACCCGGCCGTGTGTTGTTTGAGATCGATGGGGTCTCCGAAGAAGTCGCTGCGGAAGCATTGCGCCTGGCTGCTCAGAAGCTGCCTATGAAGTGCAGGTTTGTGGTACGTCCAGATTACGAAGGATAGTATAGGAGGCTACAGACATTATTCGCCCTAGGCGGATCAATCTGTACGCCGATAGTTAATAAATTTTTGATCGTTTAATTGATTTTGTGATGGCAACTAAAAAATTTCTTGAGCTTCAGGATTATACCGCTGAAGAACTGGCCAATGAGCTCCAACAAACCGAGGCTCAGTTCCAGCGACTCAGCTTCGATCACTCGATACGAGGATTGGATAATCCATTGGCTTTGCGCGAAGTACGCAAGGATATTGCCCGCCTGAAGACGGAGATCCGTCGCCGGGAAGTGGCAGAGATGAGTAAAGAAGAATTGGCGGATCGTACGAAGATTCGTTCAAGACGTAGAAGACAAAGAAAAAATAAGCAGTAATTAATGGATTGGGGAGGGAGCTTAGGCGTTCCACTCATCGTTAAAAATTAAGAAAATGGCTGATAATAACAACCAAACCAATCAGGAAGCGCAAGAAGAGGCAGTTGCACACAGAAAGTCTCGTGTGGGTGTCGTCGTAAGTAATAAAATGGATAAGTCTATCACTGTAGTGGTAGAGCGCCGCTTACGTCACCCTATCTATGGTAAGTTCGTAAAGAAATCGACAAAGTTCATGGCGCACGATGAAAACAATGATTGCAATCCTGGCGATAAAGTACGCATCGAAGAGACGCGTCCGCTCAGCAAGCGCAAGCGCTTTACGTTGGTCGAAATTATCGAAAGAGCAAAATAATTGTTTTATCCTTTTTGGCCTTCACGGAGGCTAAAAATTAAAAATATCCGGCGTCATGATTCAACAAGAAAGTAGATTAAGAGTAGCTGATAATAGTGGAGCAAAGGAAGTCCTTTGTATCCGTGTACTGGGCGGCTCGAAGCGTAGATACGCTTCCATCGGAGATCAAATCGTCGTTAGTGTGAAAGACTCTTCTCCTGGTGGTTTAAAGAAAGGTACCGTTTCTAAAGCAGTTATTGTACGCACCAGAAAAGAAATTCGTCGCAACGACGGAACTTATATCCGCTTCGATGATAATGCTTGTGTACTGCTGAATGCTACCGATGAGCCCAGAGGTACACGTATTTTTGGACCCGTTGCACGTGAGTTACGTGAAAAAGACTATATGCGTATTGTCTCACTCGCTCCCGAGGTACTTTAATAAGATCTCATTACGCAACGCTAATCAAAGAGAAAATGGCTAATAATAGAAATATACAAAAACGCTTCGCTCCTAAGCTGAAAATTAAAAAAGGAGATCGCGTATTCGTAATCGCGGGTGCCTATAAAAACCTGGATACGGCCAGAGAAGTACTGGAAGTATTCCCTACTAAGCAACGCGTAATCGTAGATCAGGTGAATATCGTGAAGAAACACCTGAAGCCTACGCAAGATAGCGAAGGTGGGATTCAGGAGGTTCCGGCTCCGATCCACATTTCTAATGTGATGCTAGCCGATCCAAAAACAGGCGAACCAACCAGAGTAGGCCGCAAAAAAGGCGACGATGGTAATTTGGTTCGTTATTCTAAAAAATCTGGAGAAATAATTAAGTAATGAGTTATATTCCAACACTTCGGAAGAAATATAGAGAAGAGGTAGTTCCTGCCTTGATGGAGCAATTCCAGTATGGTTCTATCATGGAAGTACCTCGCTTACAGAAGATTTGTATCAACCAGGGAATTGGTGGTGCAACTCAGGATAAGAAGCTGGTAGAAAACGCCCTGCACGAACTGAGCGAAATCGCCGGTCAAAAGGCAGTTCCTACCAGAGCTAAAAAATCAGTCTCTAACTTTAAGTTGAGAGAGGGAATGACCATTGGGGCCCGGGTAACCCTGCGCCACAACCAGATGTATGAATTTCTGGAGCGTCTGATCTTCGTTGCTTTGCCCCGGGTACGGGATTTCCGTGGAATCAACGATCGTAGTTTTGACGGTCGCGGTAATTATTCCATGGGGGTAAAGGAACATATCATCTTCCCAGAGATTATATTAGACAAGGTATCTAACATCACTGGGCTGGATGTCACTTTTGTGACGACTGCTAAGACAGATGCCGAAGCACTGGCTCTTTTGAAAGCACTGGGGCTTCCGTTTAAAAATCAGAATAAATAATAATTGATATATCATGGCAAGAAAATCAGTAATTGCACGCGAACGCAAGAGAGAAAGATTAGCTGCTAAGTACGCCGATTTGCGTAAGCAGTTGAAAGAGGAAGGACGCTGGGAGGAGCTGGATAAGCTTCCACGCAACTCTAACCCCATCCGTCAACACAATCGTTGTCGTTTGACCGGACGTCCAAAAGGATACATGCGTCAGTTCGGTCTTTGCCGGGTGAAGTTCCGCGAAATGGCGCTGGAAGGTAAAATTCCAGGTATCACAAAATGTAGTTGGTAAATTTATTAACAGTTGGTAAGGTTTTCGCTTAAAGCGGAAAAACCAATCGACGTAATTTTGGAATAATGGCAGTAATAGATCCAATAGCGGATTACTTAACTCGTATCCGCAATGCCCAACTGGCTGGTCACCGTATCGTAGAGATTCCAGCCTCTAGAACAAAGAAGGCAATCACAGAAATCCTTTATGATCAGGGTTTCATCTTTAAATATAAATTCGATGAGGGTGGTAAAGGTAACCAGGGGGTTATCAAGATCGCATTAAAGTACGATCCGAATACCAAGAAACCAATCATCCGCGAATTGGGCCGTATCAGTAAGCCTGGTCTTCGTAAGTATGCGAGAGCAAATGAAATTCCACGGATCATCAATGGTCTGGGTATTGCTATTGTATCTACTTCCCGGGGCGTAATGACGGGTAAGCAGGCCAAAGAAATGAACGTCGGAGGGGAATTACTCTGCTACGTATATTAATTTGTTGAACGGTTACAAAAATCAAATATCATGTCAAGGATTGGAAAAGCGCCTATTTCACTGCCCAAAGGTGTTGAGATTAGCGTCAGTAAAGGAAATGAGGTGACCGTAAAGGGACCAAAAGGAGAATTAAAGCGGCAAATTGATCCGGATCTGACTGTAGAAGTGGAAGATGGAGAACTGACGGTGAAGCGTCCGACGGATCAAAAGCGCCACCGCGCTATGCATGGCCTGTACCGTTCACTGATTAGTAATATGGTGGAAGGCGTAACCAACGGCTATGTCAAAGAGTTGGAATTAGTTGGGGTAGGTTTTAGAGCCTCCAACTACGGTCAGCTGCTGGAATTGACTTTGGGTTATTCTCACCCGGTATTTTTTATGGTACCAGAAGAAGTGGAAGTAACTACGGAGACCTTAAAAGGTAAGCCACCGCTCGTTCGCCTGGAGTCAAACGATAAAGAGCTGATTGGCCAGGTAGCTGCCAAGCTTAGATCCTTCAGAAAGCCAGAGCCTTACAAAGGAAAAGGTATTCGCTTCAAAGGAGAAGAGATCAGACGTAAAGCTGGTAAGACAGCTGGTTAATAATCATATTATTAAAGCCCTTAAGTGGCTTCTATCTAAAATAATAGCGTTTTGGGTTGGGTCCTTTAGTACCTCTCACTAAAACATAAAGCAGTAGAACATGCAATTGACGAGACAAAAAAGAAGAAAGAGAATCCATCACCGGATTCGTAATAAAATCACAGGTACGTCTGAGCGTCCACGCCTGAGCGTCTACCGGAGCAATCGCTTTATCTATGCCCAGGTGATTGATGATTTAGCTGGAAACACGCTGGTAGCTGCCTCTTCTTTTGAAGAAGCGGTCGCCAATGATGGAAGCAAGATCGAGCAATCTAAAAAAACAGGCGAATTGCTGGCAGAGCGTTGTAAAGCAGCCGGCATCGATAATATCGTCTTCGATCGTGCGGGCTATTTGTATCACGGAAGAGTTAAAGCCTTAGCGGAAGGAGCACGTGAAGGTGGTCTTAAATTTTAAAATTTATAACGCTGCATAATCATGGCAAATAGAAAATCAAATAATAAATCTCGCGTTAAGCCTTCTGAAACAGATCTGAAAGAAAAGCTGGTTCAGCTTAATCGCGTGGCGAAGGTGACCAAAGGGGGTAGAACCTTTAGTTTTGCAGCTATCGTAGTTGTGGGAGACGGTAAAGGTACCGTAGGTCACGGCCTGGGTAAGGCACGTGACGTAGCCGAAGCCATTTCCAAAGGAGTGGATGATGCGAAAAAGAACCTAATCAAAGTGCCCATTAACCGCGAGGGAACGATTCCTCACGAAGTAAAAGGACGCTATAAGGCTGGAAAGGTCTTGATTAAGCCCGCTGCCGATGGTACGGGGGTAATCTCTGGAGGCGCCATGCGCGCTGTATTGGAGATGGCCGGCATTCAGAATGTTCTTTCTAAGTCACAGGGCTCTTCTAACCCACACAACGTAGTGAAAGCGACTTTCGAAGCGCTTTCTCAGTTGAGAGACCCACGTACGGTTGCTAAGCACCGTCGTATCTCGATGGACAAATTGTTCAACGGGTAAGCTTCCGCATAAAATAGCGGAAATAAGAAAGAAGCATTGACTTTCAGGTAAGTTGCAAATTTTTAGAGAAATGAAAAAGATAAAAATTACGCAGATCAAGAGCTTGATTGATCGTTCAAAAAAGCAAAAAGACACTGCGAAAGCCTTGGGTTTAAGAAAGATCAACCACAGTGTGGTTAAAGAAGCTACCCCACAGATTATGGGCATGGTAGCTAAGATCGAGCATTTAGTCGAGGTAGAAGAAGTGAAGGGATAGTTGTTCCCATTGTGAAAATCATCTATATTTGCGTTGCCTTAAAAGGCACCATAATAGATCAAAAATAAAAGGCATGAAGTTGCATTCTTTAAAACCTGCAAAGGGTTCCGTTAAGAGTAAGAAAAGAATCGCCAGAGGGCAGGGTTCCGGATACGGAGGTACTGCTACTCGTGGGCACAAAGGAGCAAAGTCTCGCTCTGGATATAAGACTAAGCGCGCTTTTGAAGGTGGTCAGATGCCCCTGCAGATGCGGTTGCCAAAGCGTGGGTTTAAAAACCCTAATCGCGTAGATTATGTGCCGCTGAATCTGTACCACTTGCAACATCTGGCGGAAAAGCATAACTTGGAAACCATTGATATCGAAACGCTGAGAGAAATGCGTTTGATCCGTCGTAACGATCGCGTTAAATTATTAGGAACAGGAGAGCTGTCTAATAAACTGACGGTAAGTGTACACGCTGCTTCCCAAACAGCAAAAGAAGCGGTAGAGAAATTAGGAGGAACCGTAAACCTTGTATAAGCGCAAAGCATGAAAAAGTTTATTACGACACTTAAGAATATCTGGGGCATCAAGGAGCTGCGTAATCGCATCTTATTCACATTGGGAATATTGATGGTCTACCGCTTTGGGTCTTATGTGGTTTTACCAGGTGTTATTCCAGCTGTACTGGAAGAACAGTCCAGTAATAATGCCGGAGACCTGCTGAGTTTGATTAACTCTTTTACCGGTGGTGCTTTTAATAATGCTGCGGTATTCGCGCTGGGTATCATGCCTTACATTACAGCTTCGATTATCATTCAGTTGATGGGCTTTGCGGTACCTTACTTTCAGCGGCTACAACAAAAAGAAGGAGAATCCGGTCGTAAAAAGATTAATCAAATTACCCGCCTGCTTACTTTGGCAATTACCCTGGTACAGGGTGGTGGGTACCTGACTTACGTTTACCAGATCGGGGCAGTTGATCCCAGTATCCCACGGGGTATTTTCTGGTTCTCTAATATTATTATACTTTCTGCCGGTACTATTTTCGCGATGTGGTTGGGAGAACGTATTACAGATCGAGGTATTGGTAATGGTGTGTCCTTACTGATTACCATTGGTATCATCGCTACTTTACCACAGGCTTTTGCTTTGGAGTTCCAGACCCAGAACCTCTTGATGTTTGTCCTGGAGATGGCTATTTTGTTCATCATTATTATGGCGACTGTACTTATTGTACAGGGGGTACGTCGAATCCCGATTCAATTTGCCAAACGTGCCGTAGGACGCGGAACTTCTTCTTTGCCACAAGCGGGTGTGAGAGATTATATCCCCTTAAAGGTGAATGCTTCTGGTGTAATGCCGATTATCTTTGCTCAGGCATTGATGTTTTTACCGGCTACCGTAGCTCAGTTCGCCTCCAGTGGTGGAGAAGCAGTGACTAATTCATTCTTGTTAGCTCTGAATGATTTTACTTCTGCACCCTATAATATTATTTACTTCTTCCTGGTTGTGATCTTTACTTATGTATACACAGCCCTGATGGTAAATCCACAGCAGTACGCAGAGTACCTGAAGCGTCAGAATGCCTTCATCCCGGGTATTAAGCCCGGTAAACCAACGGCTGACTTTATCGACGCGGTTACGACCAGAATTACATTGCCTGGTTCGGTGTTTCTGGCACTGATCGCTATCTTGCCCGCTTTTGCGGCTGCCTTCGGTGTGAATCGAATGTTTGCTATGTTCTTCGGAGGTACTTCTCTGTTGATCCTGGTAGCGGTAGTATTAGATACTTTACAGCAGATTGAAAGTCATTTGTTGATGCGTCGTTATGATGGTCTGGTTAAATCTGGTAAGATCCAGGGCCGTAGTGGTTCCAGTCGTGTACAGGGTATTGGCGCGAACATGTAAAACACAGTAAGATTTCAGCAGCGGTAGCAGCTGGATCAATATAAATAGCAAAGAGACGCCAGGCTGTGCCTGGCGTCTCTTGCGTGTTGAAATAAATAAATACACCATAGGCGTGAGGGAAAATAGAGCGATAATTTACAAGACGGATGATGAGATCGAATTGATCCGGGAGAGCTGCCTGCTGGTCTGTAAGACTTTGGCACAGGTGGCGGCTGAGTTGAAGCCGGGTGTTAAGGGAAACGCAATCGATGATCTGGCGGAGACTTTTATTCGCGATCACGGAGCCGTCCCCGGATTTAAGGGCTACCAGGGTTTTCCCGCTACCCTTTGTGTATCGGTTAACGAGGTAGTCGTACACGGGATTCCTAATAAGGAAATGGAATTCCAGGATGGCGATATCGTTTCTATCGACTGTGGCGTAATTATGAACGGCTTTTTTGGCGATGCTGCCTATACTTTTCCCATTGGAGAGGTTTCGGATGAGGTGATGGAGCTTTGTCGGGTGACCAATACATCACTGTATAAAGGAATTGATCAGGTAAAAGTAGGAAATCGCGTGGGAGATATTGGCTACGCAGTACAACACTACGCGGAGCGGGAGCATAAATACGGCGTTGTACGGGATCTGGTCGGACATGGGGTCGGCAGAGACTTGCACGAAGCGCCCCAGGTACCCAACTTTGGAAAGCGTGGTCGCGGTGTTAAGCTCCAGGAAGGTTTGGTTATTGCTATTGAACCTATGGTAAATTTGGGAACGAAGAGTGTGCGTACTTCCCGCGATGGGTGGACGGTATTTGCGAAAGATCGGAAACCAACGGCACACTACGAGCATTCCGTAGCGCTACGTAGCGACGGAGTGGATATTTTATCGAATCATGTGTTGATTACAGATGTGATAGCGAACAATCCCAATATAAATGCAGTAGAATTATATGAAGCAGATTTGACGAGCCCCTATTTGGAAGCCCAAAAAGTGGTTGCTATGCAAAAAGCTTCGTAATTATTGTATGTTTGTTCGAAATTCACTATCTTTGCACACCGAAAATTAAGCTATGTCAAAAAAGAACTTGATAAAACAAGACGGTACAATTAAAGAAGCACTGTCGAATGCTATGTTTAGAGTAGAGTTGGAAAATGGTCACGAAATAACGGCCACCATCTCGGGAAAAATGCGTATGAATTATATTAAAATTCTGCCCGGAGATAAGGTAGCAGTGGAGATGTCTCCCTACGATTTGTCTCGTGGCCGCATCACCTATCGGTACAAGTAAATCAAGTTCCTGACTCGAATTATTTTAAAACGATAGTGTCCGCCCTGGGCGGGCCGCATAAAATCGAAAGAGATGAAGGTTAGAGCATCAGTAAAGAAACGTTCTGCGGACTGTAAAATCGTTCGTCGCAAAGGAAAAATCTATATCATTAATAAGAAGAACCCTAAGTTCAAGCAACGTCAGGGGTAATTAAAATAATTAATTGAAATGGCTCGAATAGGAGGTGTTGATTTACCTAGAAACAAGCGTGGCGTCATTAGTTTGACTTATATCTTTGGTATTGGAAGAAGTCGCGCAGCAGAGATTCTGGCAGAAGCCGGAGTAGATGAGAACACGAAAGTGGACGATTGGTCAGACGATAATATTCGTACAATCTCGGCTATTGTGCAAAATGAATATACAGTAGAAGGGGAGTTGCGCTCGGAAGTACAGCAAAACATCAAGCGTTTGATGGATATTGCTTGCTATCGTGGTTTGCGTCACCGTAGAGGTCTTCCACTGCGCGGTCAGCGTACGAAGACAAACGCACGTACCCGTAAAGGTAAGCGTAAGACGGTGGCTAACAAGAAGAAGGTTACCAAGTAAGACTGCTGCTTGAAATAGTAATACCATAAATTCAATATAGAAAAATGGCTAAAGTAAAAAAGGTAAAGGCTAAGAAGAGAAACATTAGGGTCGAGCCAGAAGGCTATGCCTATATTAAAGCTAGTTTCAATAATATCATTGTCTCGGTTACCAATAAACAAGGACAAGTGATTTCCTGGGGTTCTGCTGGTAAAGCGGGCTTCCGTGGATCTAAAAAGAACACACCCTATGCTGCCCAGATCGCAGCGACGGATGCTGCTAAAACAGCTTACGACGCTGGCTTGAGAGTAGTAGAAGTGTACGTGAAAGGTCCTGGTTCCGGTAGAGAAGCGGCTATCCGTGCCATCGACGGCGTTGGAATTAAAGTGACGCGCATCAAAGACGTAACGCCCATGCCACACAACGGCTGTCGTCCGCCTAAGCGCAGAAGAGTTTAATCAATAAGAAGAGTTAGAAATTATTCAAAATGGCAAGATATACAGGTCCTAAGTCTAAAAAATCCAGAGCTTTCGGAGAGTCGATCTACGGATACGATAAAGCATTCGAACGTAAGAAATATCCTCCCGGGCAGCACGGAAACACTCGTAGAAGAAGACAGAAATCAGATTACGCCCTGCAGCTAATGGAAAAGCAAAAGGCCAAGTACACTTATGGTCTGCTGGAGCGTCAATTCCGTAACCTTTTTGTGAAAGCCAGTAGTAAGAAAGGGGTAACGGGTGAAATCCTGTTGCAATTACTGGAATCGAGATTAGACAACGTCGTTTTCCGTCTTGGACTGGCGCCTACCCGCCGGGCAGCTCGCCAGTTGGTGACGCACAAAAAGATCGTCCTGAACGGTGTCCTGACTAATGTACCTTCTGCTTTATTGCGCCCCGGTGACGTAGTCACGGTGCACGGAAAAGCACACAATATGTTGGTCATCCAGGATAGTGTAAACGGAAAGTCTGATGTCCGTCAATTCCCCTGGTTAGAATTCAATAGAGAAAAATTAGAGGGCAAATTCCTGGATTATCCACTTAGAGAGCAGATCCCGGAAAAACTCAACGAACAGCTGATCGTTGAATTGTACTCTAAGTAACATAAGCTTTGGTTCACCCCCCCTGGGTGGACCAAAGAACTTAGGTTTACGCCTCTTTGTAGGCGTAGGCCTTTCATCATTTTAATCCATCAAAGTTTGCACAATATGAGTATCCTAAACTTCCAAAAGCCAGATAAGATTGTCATGCAGAAGGCCAATGACTTTGAAGGCCTTTTTGAATTCAAACCACTTGAGCCTGGCTTTGGGCAAACTGTTGGCAACTCTTTGCGTCGCGTACTACTTTCCTCTCTGGAAGGATTCGCCATCTCTGCCGTGCGTATTGCCGGCGTTGATCACGAATTCGGTACGATCAAAGGTGTAGTAGAAGACGTAGTGGAGATCATTCTGAATCTGAAGCAGGTACGCCTAAAGCATACCGGAGATGATGATGAGGTGACGAGCGATAAAATTTACCTGACCGTTAGTGGTAAGGAAGAGTTCCGCGCCGGACAGATTGAAGAGTATACCACTGGTTTCCAGGTGATGAATCCAGACCTACTGATTTGTACCATGGAGCCCTTTGTTAACCTGGAATTAGAGTTCACCATTACCAAAGGACGGGGCTATGTGCCAGCCGATGAAAACCTGCCTAAGGATGCACCCATCGGTGTCATCCCGGTAGATGCCATTTATACGCCGATTAAAAATGTAGCCTACCAGATTGAAAATACCCGGGTAGGGCAACGCACAGACTACGAGAAATTAACCATGCAGGTGAAAACGGATGGTACTATCCACCCAGAAGATGCCATCAAGGAGGCTTCTCGTATTTTGATTCAGCACCTGATGTTAATCACTGATGAAAACATCACCTTCGATGATGCTTCCAGCCGGGAAGATAATATCGTAGACGAACACATCTTGCACATGCGTAAGTTGCTGAAAACTTCGCTGGAAGATCTGGATCTGTCTGTACGGGCTTATAACTGTCTGAAGGCAGCTAAAATTAACACCCTAGCAGAACTGGTGCAGTACGATACCCACGAGCTGTTGAAGTTCCGTAACTTCGGTAAAAAATCACTGGTAGAGATTGAAGAGTTGCTCCAGGATAAAGGTCTGACCTTTGGTATGGACCTGGCTAAGTATAAATTAGAGGAAGACTAATAAAGTCTAATAAACTAATGAGCAGGAGATACTGATTGGCCGTATTTCCTGCATTATTTTTATTGGGTAATAACCGAATGCCGCCGATGCTGCCAGTCGCATCTCTATCCGCGGCACAGAAGGTGTTACGAAGCAAATTTATTCCAAAATGAGACACGGTAAGAAGCACAATCATCTCGGTAGAAAAACCGGACACCGCAAAGCTACTTTGCGTAACTTGTCACTGGCCTTAATTGAGCACAAGCGTATCAACACCACTTTAGCGAAAGCGAAAGCACTGCGCGTACACTTTGAGCCACTGGTAACCAAAGCAAAAACGGATACCACACACAATCGTCGTATCGTATTCAGTTACCTGCAAAACAAGGCGGCTTTACAGGAGCTCTTTGGTCCTATTGCAGCCAAGGTGGGTGATCGCCCCGGTGGTTACGTCCGCGTGATTAAGACGGGCTTCCGTAGAAGTGATGCTGCTGAAATGGCCCTGATCGAACTGGTAGATTTCAACGAAGTTTATTCTGCGGATAAAGCACAGAAGAAAGCTTCTGGTGGTCGCACCAGACGTCGTCGTAGAGGTGGCTCTAGTAGTCAACAAAATACGGCTAGCAACGAAGAAGAATAGTCAAAGACTTATCCATAGCTTTTTTAAAGGCATGATCGGGAACATTTCTGGTCATGCCTTTTTCTATTGACAGCAGGTGTTCTCATTTAGCAACACCGTTACCTTTGTTTTCTTTGGCGTCACAAATAGGCCAAAACGAAAATGCCAGAAATCTGGCTAATCTTTTAACCAACGAAAAAGAAGTATAAGATGAAACCAACCGTATTTTTGCTACTGCTGTTTTTACCCACCCTTTTAAGTGCTCAATTAAAGAATCGCCTTTCCATCGGACCGCGTGCAGGGGTGAATTTCTCGGCGGTAGATCGGGAGAATACCGAGGGTGCGACTGGATTGCTGCTCGGGCTCACCAGTACCTACAGTCTTAATGAATCCAGTGGGATCACCATTGACGCGCTGTATTCTTCAGAAGGATTTGAGGAAAATGGTCGCACTACGGATCTGGCTTTACTACGGATTCCGGTATTGTACAATGTCTTTTTTGGTCAGCTGGGAGAAAATTTACGACCAAAGATTTATTTAGGTGGCGCTCCGGGCTTTTTGCTGAAAGCAGAAGAGAATGGGGTAGAAGTAGAAAATGAATACAGCAACCTAGTACTCGATCTGGCGGCCGGGGCGGGCTTTAATTATCGACTGGCCAGCAGAATCTGGCTCAATACCGACGCTCGTCTGGGACTGGGGCTGACCTCTTTTAAGGAAAACAACGATGATTATAAGAACCTGACGATTCAGATTAGTCTCGGGGTGGCTTATGGCTTGTAACACGAAGAAAACCCTAAATAATTTATAGCTGCTGCTGCCAGGCCCAGGCCGTACGCATGATATCTTCAATATTGCGCTCCGGGCGCCAGCCCAGCATGGATTGCGCCTTGCTGGGATCGGCATAGACGGCGATGACATCACCTGGGCGAGGTGGTCCGACCTTATAGTTCAAGGACTGTCCACTGACAGATTCAAAGGCTTTTATAGCCTCCAGTACGGTTACGCCTTCTCCAATTCCTAGATTGATAATATCTAAATTGTGCTCATTTTTTCCCGAAAGGAGATGTTGTAAAGCCCTCGTATGGGCATTGGCTAAATCCATGACGTGTATGTAGTCCCGTACGCAACTTCCGTCTCGCGTATCGTAATCTGATCCAAATACGGTCATGCTGTCGCGCTTGCCGATGGCGGTTTCTGTAATAACCGGAACTAAATTCGAGGGCCTTTTTGATGGAGCCTCGCCGATCAATCCCGATTCGTGAGCACCGGCTGGATTGAAGTAACGCAACAGAATAAAATTGAGCTCCTGGGCGATCCGGGCGACATCAGTGCAGATCTGCTCACCCATTTGCTTGGTGCGGGCGTAGGGCGACTCGGCTTGTTGAAGTGGGGTGTTTTCCGTTACGGGGAGCTCCTGGGCATTGCCATAGACACTGCAGGAGGAAGAAAAGATCAGATGTGATACCTCGAACGCTTGCATACAGCTGATAATATTCAGCAGACTGTTCAGGTTATTATGGAAGTAGCGCAAAGGCTGTTCTACCGATTCACCAACCAGTTTTAAGGCAGCAAAATGTATAATACCGTCAATACCCGGGTGATTCCGAAATACTTCCCGCGTCGCCTCCAGGTCGGTTAAGTCTACCGGGTAGTTTTTTACCCTCTTCCCGGTGATCTGCTCAATCCCGTCCAGGCAGTCGTCTGTGGAATTGAGATGGTTATCAATGGAAATAACTTCGAAACCGTTCTGTAATAAATCCACAATAGTATGGCTCCCGATGTACCCGGTCCCGCCGGTGACTAATATCTTTTGCATAGTGCTGTATTTTATAATGAAGTTTTTAAACAACTTCAATTCCAAAATCCAAATTTGGCCCTTGATTTTTCTTACATTTGCTGCAAAATAACCTAAAGATGGATCAAATCAAACTCGCTGAGGAAGTTGTTGAGATTGCCCGGGCTGCCGGCGCAGCTATTATGGAAATATACAAATCTGCCGACAAGGAAGATCTGCAAATCAAACAAAAGGCAGACGACTCACCACTGACGATTGCCGATCGGGCGGCCAATGCCGTCATTTGCGCCGGACTGGAAACCCTTTCTATTAAGTACCCCATCGTCTCGGAAGAAAATAAAGCGATTCCCTACGAAAAGCGGTCTACTTTTAGCTACAGCTGGCTGGTTGATCCCCTGGATGGAACAAAAGAATTTATCAAAAAGAATGGAGAATTTACAGTGAACATTGCGCTGGTACACCATGGTAAGCTGGAAATGGGTGTCGTGTATGCACCAGATCTTAAAGAAATGTACTGGGCGGTTAAAGGACAAGGTGCTTTCCTGGAAAGGGAGGGACAGAAGACAAAGCTGCAGGCGGCTAGTTTTCATATGAAGGATAAGGGACTGGGGGTCGTTTGTTCTCGATCTCATCTCGACGAGGGGACCAAAAATTTTATCGCCGATCTAAATGAACCCGATCTGGTAGCCAAGGGGAGTTCCCTGAAGTTTCTCATCTTGGCAAAAGGAGAAGCACATCTTTACCCGCGCTTAGCGCCCACTTCCGAATGGGATACCGGTGCCGCACAGATGATCCTGGAAGAAGCGGGCGGGAAGATTATTAGCCAGGAGACCAAACAGCCCTTGACTTATAATAAAGAAAGTCTTTTAAATCCACATTTTATCGCTTACGGAAATATAAAGGATTAGATCATTCCCCAATGAGCTCGTCGAGCTTAGCCTCAATATTATTGAGTTTGTTTCTCTTATTAATGATGATGGGGGGCGCAGCCCGCACCTCGCAATCCATGATGGTACAACGCTCACAGGTAGTGTGCACCATACGTGATTCAATAGCCGGGTCATCCAAGAAACGAATTTCCTTTTTTAGATTGTCGTTGAGTAACATGCCGATCGAGACACTAACGTTACGCTTCGGAGCTGGATAATCGGGACGCGCCAAAGTGAGTACCAGGTATTGATCCTGGTTGGCCAGATAGCTGGATAGCTGTGCGTCAACCATTAGGTCGGGCGTCTGGCCATTCTGCTGTTTTTTAGCGAGGTCGTGCAAAATACTAAGGGCTACCCAACGGCGACAGTAATGCTCGGCCAGTCCATTTCCGTGGGGCTGGTGACGGTGATTGAGGTGTAATTCCCGGTCAATCTCGAAATGATCCCGGCTGGAATCGTGTACAAAACGTAAAAAGAAGAGCTTCTTAATACCAAAGTATCTGGGCAATATATTGGTCAGGCGGTGGTAAAACATTTCGGGAGTAGCCTCGTATTTCCGCATGATATCGACAAAGGCCTTCGGCTGCCAGGTCTCATTTTGGAAAAAAGCCTGCATATCTTTCTCGACCGCCGACTGTGGCATGTGCAGGGCCACCGAAAAGTAAATGGCACGCGAATGATTGAGTACCTCCTCAAAGCTTTTGGTTTTTAACAACGAAGAGGTATAAGCGCGCTCTTTCATTTTCATTGATTCGAAGGCCAGTTCTTTGCCGTATTGAAAAGAGCGCTGGATGGGGGTGAGGTGTTTACTGAGTAATAAACGCTTATTTTTGGGCAAAAACACACCACGCAAATTATTCAATTCGGGATATTCTTCTATGCCCTGCTCTTCAATGGTGTAGCCGTATTTGTCTTCCAGGAGCTTACGCAAAACGGCTTCGGGCAATGGACGCCCGGCCGGTAGATCATTTGCACCTTCGAAGTCCAGTACCGCCTGCTCAATGTCTTCAAAATAGTTGTTGTGTAACTCCAGATAGGAGCGTAAGGCACTAAAGTAGAAGTTTTCCTCCCGCAGCGCATAATTCCTGGACATTTCCAGTAGCGCCGAGATAAAGGCACCCACCCGGGCCGGAGCGCTGGCGATAATTTCTACCACCTTGCTCAGTTCTATCCCAAAAAGATCAAGCGGTAGCTCATTTAGAAAATTAGATTGTAATAGCTCTGCTACCGGAGCAATATGCTCGTCGTAGTCGTCAGAAGTCAGATGCTCCAGCGAGACCTCCAGGGCCATCGCCAGCGACTGTACTTTGTCTTTCTTGGGGTATTTCTTGCCTTTCTCGATTTCATTGAGATAGGAGACGGAGATGCCCGTACGGGCAGATAGCTCGGCAAAGGAAAGATTTTTCCGCGCCCGAAGTTGTTTCACCTTAAGTCCAAAAAGCAGCCGATCGTTTAAATGCTTAGCACCCATATCCTGCTAATTTAAACGATTGTAGCGAATATTCGCAATTAGGCCTGGCTTTTTTCACATTTAAAAATACAGGAGACCTGAAGGAACCCGGTCCTGCACCCTACCATAATTTTTGCTAATTTCGGAACAAATTATTTTCGTGAAAATCACTTTGGTCGAACCCTTTTTTACCGGCAGCCACGCACAATGGGCAAAAGGCTTACAGGCCCATAGCCAGCATGAAATTCATTTGCTCAGCTTACCCGGCCGTTTTTGGAAGTGGCGCATGTACGGTGGAGCGGTTGAGCTGGCCCGGCAATTCAGGGCACAGGCCAGCAATAGTGATCTGCTACTGGCTTCCGATATGTTGGATGTAACTACTTTTTTGGCGCTCAGCCGGCAGCGGACGGCTCAATTACCCGTAGCGGTATATTTTCACGAGAACCAGTTGACTTATCCCTGGTCACCCAATGATCCGGACCTGGCCAGCAGGCGTAATAACCAGTACGCTTTTCTGAACTATACCAGTGCGCTGGCCGCTGATCAACTTTTCTTTAATTCCGGCTACCATCGAGACTCCTTCCTGGGGGGCTTGCCGGCTTTTCTAAAGCAATTTCCCGATTATCGAGGACTGGATACCCTGTCTGGCCTGGCTAAAAAAAGTAAAGTGCTGCCACTGGGGATGGATCTGGCCGCGTTGGATCTGGATCAACCACCGGTAAGAAGCGGCCCGCCAGTCCTGCTTTGGAACCACCGTTGGGAGTATGACAAAGGCCCCGAGGCTTTCTTTGATCTGGTGTTTCGATTAAAAGCGGAGGGCTTATCCTTCAAACTGATTGTGATGGGGAAGCATTACGAACGCCAGCCCCCGATTTTTGCAAAAGCAAAAAAGGAATTAAAGGAGCATTGCCTGCATTTTGGATACGTGCCGGATCGTCAGACTTATTTGCAGTATCTGTGGCAGGCTGACCTTTTACCAGTCACCAGTCGGCAAGACTTTTTCGGGGGCAGTATTGTAGAGGCGATGTATTGTGGTGTAAGGCCCTTTTTACCCAATCGGCTGGCCTACCCGGGACATATACCAGATTCAAAAAAAAGCATGTATATTTATGAAGGCACAGAAGCACTTTATCAGAAACTGCGACGGGCTGTGGGCCAGATCGAACCGTTTCGAGAACGGGCCGCTGAGCTACGGGCCCTGGTGGCACACTATGATTGGTCTCAGATGGCTCCGCAATACGATGAAGCTTTTGCCGCGATGATCGCAAAATAATTATAACCAATTTCATGTTCGGTCTGCAATTAGCCTTAGCTGTTCTCCCCTGCGCTGCCATTGTATATTTAATATACCGGGCCGACTTATACGAAAAAGAAGATGTTTTTCCACTGCTGATTTGTTTCTTATTAGGCGTACTGATCACCTTCCCCCTTTTTGAATTACAGGCCCTTTTCGATCGGCTGGGTTGGTTGGTTAGTGGTACACTAGTCGCTGCCCTGGTATCCTCTTTTATTTTAGTCTCCTTAACCGAGGAGAGCCTCAAATTCCTGACCCTGCGACTCTATCCGTATACACGTTCTTTTTTTAATGAACCAATTGATGGGATCGTCTATTCGACGACCATTGCGATGGGCTTTGCCATGCTGGAGAATATCTTTTATGCCTATCAATACGAACTTTCAACCACCCTGGTGCGTGGAATTACTGCCGTTCCGGCACATGCTTCTTTTGCGGCCATTATGGGCTATTTTGTAGGCCGTGCCCGCTTTAATCCGGCCAAACGAAAGCGATTCTTACTGATGGGGCTCCTGCTGCCCATTGGTATTCACGGGTTGTACGATTTTTTCATCATACAGGAGGTCTATGACGGCCTGATCATCCTTTCGCTGCTCACGCTGAGCATAGCCCTGTTTTTCTCCATCCGTCTGGTCAGAGAGCAGCAGGGGGCTTCTCCCTTTCGGGAAAACGATGCAAAAACTACTAATGAAAGGGAGGAACCGTAACTTTAGCCCCCGAAAAATCGTCTAAGGGTCGTTTGGTAAAGCTATTGAAGCGGGCGAAATTGCTGGTACGGTGGTAATTACTCCATCCGGAATGGCCTTTGTCATCTTGATCTAATATGTCTTAGCACCTAAAACTAAAAATCAGTAGGCTTTCTGTTTGTAAAGGTCGCGCTTTTCTAGTTGAATTATTTTGGGGCCCTCCTTACGCAGGATGGTGACTTGTACCTGTTCGGCGGTATCCAGTTGGTGAAGCACCTGGCAATAATCCAAGTCGGATACGAGCCTGGTGCCCAATTGTATAATTTGGTCCCGCAGCAACAGCCCTGCTGCGCTGGCCGGTGAAGGGGTGGTGAGCGTACTGACCCGGAGGGTGTCGCCACTCATCTCCGTTCCAAAACCAAAGCCCCTGGAAACGATTTGCGGCTTATCCCCGTTCGGTTCAAGGTAAAGGATACCTGCCGACCAGTCAATGGTGACCCGGTAGTTTCTCCAGAAACGAAGGCCCAGCAGGCCATTGGTATTCTTACGTACGCGTAAAACAGCACTGGATAAAAAATCCAGTCCAATTTGTAGGGAGTCGGTTCGCAGGTAATAGACCGTATCCTGCCGGGAGCCGTATAGGCCCGTTCCAGCATTACCATAGCTAATAGCTACCGTATCCTGTACCATGGGTTCAGTGATCTTGTCTTTTAGAATAGTGATGCCATTACCTGATCCGAAATCTACGGTTTGATTCTTGAGTAGTATACTTCCCAAACGAATATTGGTCACGGGCGTGCCCGTGTTTTTACTGCGTATGGGGAGCTGCTCTGCCTGATCCAGCTCAAAATAATCCACACTGGGTGCTACGTGGATCATTTTTTGACGAAAGTCAAACTGCCAAACCGACTTGCGCATCATGTTCGCTCCGATCAATCCGTCAATTTCCATACAATCAAAAATTGGGACGGAGCGGAAATCAGCAATCAGCGCCCCTACTTTCTTATGCTGCAGCGGTCCGATGGTAAACCGATTAGTGATCGCAAAGCTCAGCCGGTCCCGTTTGCCATAAGCATCGCTTACCATGCCGTAGGTATAGGCAGGAATACCCAGGGCTTCCAGCGTACCCTGATCCAATACATTGGGCGCCCCTGTATCCAACAGAAAATTAAAAGACTGGCCATTGACAGAGACGGGCAGGAAAATCATGCCCCACTTTTCGGTGAAGGGAAAGCTGACTTTCTCTTCCAGCCGGAGCACCTTGCCTTTCTTCCAAAGGCTGTTACGCTTAAGGCTAACACAACCAGACAGACAAAGACTGAGGAGTAATAGAAAGGCAATGCGTTTCATACGGCAATTTAAGTTTAGATAATTAATTTACCCACGACCAAATGACACCCTGCCCAAGAGCAGAACGCGCAAGCAGGAGCTTACGCTGAGCAGTCACAAGACCAAATGGCCAAACGACACCCGACCACCCGGTTACCCTTGTACATAAACAATGGCCTTCTCTTCAAAAAAGGGCTCTTCGTAATATTGACTTAGGGGAATGATGTCCACGTAGCTACCCCGGGGTAAGGCCTCGGCTTCCGTATCCAGATCACCGCCTTTCAGGGTGATGAGGCCATTGGGGAAAGCGTGTTTTTCTTTTTTTGAAAGCAGGGGGCTGCTCCACTCAAAGAGTTTGTCGAGGCTGGCCACTGCCCGGCAAATCACAAAATCGAAGCGCTCTTTCATTTCTTCCGCCCTTTTTTGTCGGGCGACCACATTTTTGAGGCCCAGGTCCTCTTTAATGGCCTGTACCACGGTTATCTTTTTACGCGTACCGTCAATGAGCCGGAAATTAGTCTGCGGAAAAAGAATGGCCATGGGTAGGCCCGGTAGTCCACCTCCCGTACCCAGGTCGAGTACATTAGCACCTGCCTGGAAGCGGATAAACTTCGCGATGGCCATGGAATGCAGGATGTGATGGTCATACACATTGTCAATATCCTTGCGAGAGATCACATTGATCTTACTGTTCCACTCTTTGTAGAGTAGCCCCAGCCGTTGGAGCTGTTCGTATTGCAATTCGCTTAAATCCGGGAAATACGCTTTAATCAATTCCATAAAAATCCTTTAGAAATAGGTGGGGGTTAAAAGTTAAAGGCCTGCCATACCGTTTCTTCCGGGATGGGTGCTTCCAGGTGTACTGCTTCCTTACTGACGGGGTGCAGGAAATCCAGCTGCCAGGCGTGCAGGTGGATGGACCGATCATTGTTTTTGCGGCGAAAGCCGTACTTAACATCCCCTTTGATGGGCGCGTTGATCGTGGCTAGTTGCGCACGAATCTGGTGGTGACGCCCGGAGTGTAGTTCAATCTTTAGTAGATGGTAATTGTCAATACTGTCCAGTAATTCGTAAGACAATTCTGCTTTTTTTGCCCCGGCCGTACCCTCTTCTACGGCAAAGGACTTATTAAGTTTTCCGTTTTTCTTCAGAAAGTGGACCAGGGTACCGGAGCTGGGTTCCGGTTTTTCGCCCACCACGGCCAGGTAGGTCTTTTTGATTTTTCGCTCCTGGAATTGGGCATTGATGTCCGCCAGTGCTCCTTTGGTTTTGGCCAGGAGCACCACTCCGCTGGCCGGGCGATCGATGCGGTGGGTGAGATATACCATGCTTTTGGTGTAGATTTGGGCCAGGTCAAGCAGGGCTTTATCTCCCGATTTGTCTTTTACTACGGCCAGTTCGGCTGGTTTGTTGAAGGCAATGTACTGGTTGGTCTTAGCGAGGACCAGGTCCCCGATTACGAGATCAGTCGAGTTCTTCATAGTCGATATATTCCGAGTCATCATCATCCGCCTGAGGATTCTCGTATTGGTTTTGTTGATCAATTGGTGATTGCTGACGTCCCTGTACCTGTTGACGTTTTACTTGTCGGTAGCGGTAATAGAGGTAAAGGCCGGCAATGAGTAAGAGATATTTCATAATATAGGTACTTACGTAAAAGGCAAAAGTAAAGAAGTTTTATCTGCCTTGCCTGATTAGTGCTATAGAAATAGTAGGTATTTGTAGAGATATGGGAGGATGAATCGAATATGCGGCTTAAAACCGACAATATTTTATTAGATTTGCAGTTCAAAAATAAAAGACCACTTTAATGAATACATTTAGAAGAATAAGTACAATTACCGGGTGGCTTGTCTTTGCCATTGCTGCGACGGTTTACTACTTCTCGGCCGAGCGGACGGGTAGCCTTTGGGATTGTGGAGAATTCATTTTAGGTGCTTATAAGTTACAGGTGGTTCACCCGCCGGGTGCGCCTTTGTTTTTGTTGATTGGCCGTATGTTTACCTGGGTGGCGGACTTATTATCCAATGACCTGTCGGACATTGCTTTTGCCATGAATTATATGTCGGGCCTATTGACGGCTATGGCAGCGGCCTTTGGTGCCTGGATTACCATGTCTATGGGGCGCCTTTCTATGGTCGGAAGAGAGGGAACTACCGACACGGGTCAAAATATAGCGCTGGCGGGTGCCGGTTTAGTATCGGGATTAGCGATTGCTTTTTCTACTTCTGTTTGGTTTTCTGCCGTAGAGGGCGAGGTATACGCGATGTCTTTGTTCTTCATGGCACTTAGCCTTTGGGGGAGTGTGCGTTGGTATGTATTACCCGATGAGCCCAAAGCGGACCGGTGGTTATTGTTCGTCGCTTATTCCATGGGCCTGTCCATTGGCGTACACTTACTGAGTTTGCTGGTTATTCCGGCGATTGCTCTGTTATACTACTTCAAGAAATACGAAGATTATACCTTTAAAGGTATGGCTATTGCAGCGGGTATTGGTGTCGTTACTCTGGGGCTGATTCAGTTTCTGATTATTACCGGTATCCCCCGGGTCTGGGCCGCATTCGATATTTTTGCCGTAAATACCTTAGGCTTACCTTTTAATAGTGGTTTAATCTTTACCATTCTGATCGTGGTGGGTATTCTGGCTTTTGGCCTGTATTATGCCCAAAAGAACCAGAATGGTTTGATTCAAAAGATCACAGTGGCGGCCATGCTGATTGTGATTGCCTACACCTCTTATGGGGTCGTGGTGATTCGGGCGAATGCGAATCCACCCATCAATATGAACAAACCCGATGATCCTACTCGCCTGTTACCCTATTTGACCCGGGAGCAGTACGGTGGTCGCGAATTACTGCGTGGACCTCACTTTGAAGGGAATATTACCAATTTCAATTATAAAGATCGGTACGGAAGAGTAGGAGATCGCTACGAAGTAGTCGATCAAAAAGTATCCTACGAATACGATAACCGGGATAAAATGCTCTTCCCAAGGATGAATGATCCTTCGCAGGGACGTCCGGCTATTTACAAGCAATGGATGGGCCTGAACCCCCAGCAGGGACTACCGCCGGGAAGACCCAATCAGTTAGATAATGTAGAATTTATGTGGCGCTACCAGATGAACTGGATGTACTGGCGTTACTTCTTCTGGAATTTTGCCGGAAGGCAGAATGGCCAGCAGGGCTATTACCCCTGGGATAAATCCAAGGGCCACTGGATATCGGGTATCAACTTTCTTGATGAATTTAAATTGGGGAATCAGAGTGAAATTACCCAGGTGATGGCCGAAGACGAATCGAGAAATACCTACTTTTTATTACCCTTCCTCTTTGGTGTTCTGGGCTTGATTTACCAGGCGAAGAAGGGACGAAAAGAGATGTGGGCGCTACTGGCTTTCTTCATCATCACCGGGATTGGTCTGATTATTTATGCAAATCCACCACCCAATGAGCCCCGGGAGCGGGATTATGTATTTGCGGGATCCTTCTTTGTCTACTGTTTCTGGATAGGAATGGGCGTGCTGGCCTTGTTTGATGTCATTCGAGAGCGTGCCAAACTCTCCGGCGTGGTATCGGCTGGTCTGGCCTCGGTGGTTGTATTGATTGCTCCTCTGTTGATGGGCTTCCAGAATTTTGATGACCACAGCCGTATGCACCATACGGGTGCCCGTGACTTTGCATCTAACTTTCTCAATTCCGTAGAAGAAGATGCGATTATATTTACTTACGGCGATAATGATACTTATCCGCTTTGGTATGCCCAGGAGGTAGAGAATATCCGTCCGGACGTTCGCGTCGTTAACTTGAGTCTGATTGCCGTTGACTGGTATATCAATCTCTTACGGCGGAAAGTCAACGAATCCGAACCGGTAAAATTGACCCTGCCCGAAGAAGCTATTCGCGGTAACAAGCGGAATCAGATCTTGATGAATAAGCCCCAAAGCGGAGCACCGCGTTTGACACTGCAGCAATTTATGCAGTTCATCGCGGAAGAACATCCGGTACCGCTACAGGGTGGGCGCATGACAGAGACCTACCTGCCAACGGATCAGGTCTACCTTCCGGTAAATAAGCAGGAAGTGTTAGATGCCGGAGTCGTGCCACTGGCAGACACGGCTAATATCGTACCGCAGATTCCAATTCCACTAACGAATAAGCAATACCTGACTAAGGACGAGATTGCCATTCTGGATATCATTTCTTCCAACCTTTGGGAGCGCCCGATCTATTTCGCGGTGACTACCCGAGTAGATAAAATGATGGGCTTCGATAAATACTGTCAATTGGAGGGCTTGGCCCTGCGATTGGTTCCGGTACGTTCGGAAGGCGATCGTCAATTCGGTTCTATGCTGGGTGCTGGTCGGGTAGATACCGATAAGGTATTGGAGAACGTATACAATAAATTCCGCTGGGGTAACTTTGATCAGCGGGAGTTGTTTGTCGACAATAGTTACGGGCCAAGCGTGCAGTCCCAGCAATTTATGATGATTCGTACCGGAGAAGCGCTGCTACGGGAAGGACGCCAGGAAGAAGCCGTTGAGTTGGCGGATGAATTCTTTAAGCGCTTTCCAAACTATAACTTCCCTTACGATTATCAGACCGCTTATATGCTAACGGTTTATATTCAGGCAGATGCTTATGAAAAGGCGAAGCCATATATGGATATTTTAGCCGATAATCTGGTCGATGAACTGGAGTTTTACGCCTCGGTCAGTCCTAATGTTTTTCGTTCAAGTTATGCTCAACAGCAGTCTTATGCGCGCAATGCTGCCTCTACGCTATTGAGTTTTGCTCAGCAAAATGAGGATCAGGAGGCACTCCAGCGCTACCAGGCACTATTGGGGCCTTATCTGGCTACCCAGCAGAATAACGGAACACAAAACCTGAGAGACTAATGGAAAAGGTAAATAAAGTAGCTATTGGCTGTGATCATGCCGGCTTTCCTTACAAAGACAGCATCAAGCAAATGCTGGAAGAGCAGGGCGTCGAAGTACTGGATTTTGGTACCGACAGCCCCGACTCGGTTGATTATCCGGATTTCGTACATCCCGTGGCCGAAAAGGTAGAAAAAGGGGAAGTTGATTTTGGGATTATCCTCTGTGGTAGCGGGAACGGCGCTAATATGACCGCCAATAAACACCAGGGAGTACGATCTGCCCTGTGCTGGAGTCTGGAGATTACAGAGTTGGCCCGGCAGCATAATAATGCGAATATACTGTCGCTGCCCGTGCGATTCATTTCGGAGCCGCAGGCAGTGCAATACGCCAAAGTATTCTTAAGTACAGAATTTGAAGGGGGACGCCATGAGCGTCGTATCAATAAGATTCCTTGCGGATAAAAGACAGCGCCTATTTGAACTTCGGAGCGCGGTATCGATCATGATCGGTACCGCGCTCTTGTTGTACAAGCCTTACAAATGGAAACCGTGTCTACGCGCCTATCACTTGGAATTGCAAGGATTAATTTGTGCGTCTCCAGGGTTTTCTCGATCTTAATGGAGAAACCGAGGCGAAGCAACCGCCGGGGATATTGAAATATAACTGGCTATGCGGAACTTTTGTCCGGGTATACAGATAGTTAGGTAGCATTAAAATGAAGTTGTTTAAAAACGCCTCTCTGAGCCCTTGGCAACACATTGAAAGCCAATACGGCAGCTCTTTTTTCCCTTCGTCCGCCTGAGACGGATGGCTACGAGAAAAAAAGTTGACTTCCAAGCTGTTACCAATCATCTCACCAGGAATTCTTAAACAACTTCTATAGTACGATTGACTTGTGGGCATAAAAAAACCGTTCGCGCAGGCGAACGGTAATGTTTAGTTTTGGCGGAGGAGGAGGGATTCGAACCCCCGGTACGATTTCTCGTACGTCGGTTTTCAAGACCGGTGCATTAAACCAGCTCTGCCACTCCTCCGATTGAATGGGTGCTGTTTTCTTTAGCGACTGCAAATATATGGGCTTTTTTTAAAAAAAGAAACACCTTGGCCGAAAAAAAATAATTAGTCATAATTCAGGGCTAATTGCTGTCGCGGGCAGGGAAGATTTGGTAATTTACTGATTCATTAATTCCTGCCCAAGTCATGTATACTTATCATTATGGTGGACGCGATGGTATCGCACAGAGACTAGTTGAAGCCAACGACCTGGTAGTGGTCCGTACCCGTGAGGTCGAGAATCTGAAGGAGCTATCACTCAGTCAAAGGGGCGCAGATTTATTACCGGACCTCCTACCTGTACTGCGTTTTCCGGAGGCCAACGTGACGGTTTTTAAGGTATTGCCACCGGAGTATTCTACTGCCATCCGGCACCGCAACCGTATTCGCAAGCAGTTACCACAGGAGGAGGGTGTGCGTTTTGCCGGTAGAGTGCTTAGGGATCCGAAAACGGGGACCATAAAAATATATACGGAAAATTTTTTCGTTCAGTTCAGCGCTTCGCTTACGGAAAAAGAATGTGAAGCGATTACTGCCCGCCTGGGCCTGATTTCCAAAGAGCGATTGGGCTTTGCGGAGAATGCTTTCTTTTTGGCTGCCCCCGAAGGCACCGGTACTGAAATCTTTGCGATAGCCGAAGCGCTACTCCAACGACCGGAGGTTTTATTATGTCATCCGGAACTAGTACAGGAGCGTCGCCATAAATCCATCTTTCCTATGCAGTGGCATCTCAAAGCTTCCCGTATCAATAACGAGTGGATTGAGGAGCACATACAGGTAGAAGATGCCTGGGCTTACTCCCGGGGGGCTGGAATAACCATTGCCGTTATTGACGATGGGGTAGACGTGGAACACGAAGAATTTAAGGGGCAAGGAAAGGTAGTCTACCCGCGCGATACTATTATTAATCGCAATGATGGTCGCCCTAAGTTTTCGATGGAAGTACACGGTACCGCTTGTGCCGGGGTGGCCTGTGCCAGTGGTAAATACATGGCTTCCGGAGTAGCTCCGGAAGCGAAATTAATGCCCATCCGGTCTGGTGGCCTGGGATCGATGTCTGAGGCGAAAGCTTTTCAGTGGGCTGCCGATAACGGTGCGGATGTCATTTCCTGTAGTTGGGGCCCTAGGGATGGGGCCTGGTTTAATCCGGCTGACCCCTTGCATACCGAGATTTTCTATCTACCCGATAGCGCCCGGCTGGCCATAAATTATGCCACGGAAACGGGCCGGCAGGGAAAAGGCTGTGTCATTACCTGGGCTGCGGGGAATGGTAATGAAAATACTAAATACGACGGTTATGCCAGCTACGACCGGGTCATTGCGGTAGCGGCCTGTAATGATCGGGGTAAAAGAAGTGTATACAGCGATTATGGGAAAGCCGTCTGGTGTGCTTTTCCGAGCAGTGATTTTGGCCATGCTCCTTATCATCATCCGCCTGCCCGTACGGCGGGTATTTGGACCACGGATCGCAGTGGGCAAGAAGGGTACAATTTAGGGGGCAGAGATGATCCGGAACGCACCGGAGACCAAGAGGGGAAATATACTGCAACTTTTGGAGGAACGTCCAGTTCTTGTCCCGGGGTGGCGGGGGTAGTGGCGCTCATGTTCGGCGTAAATCCCAATCTGACCTGGTATGATATCAAACAAATGATTAAGAATGCCTGCGAAAAAATTGATATTGAGGACGGACGCTACGATGCCCGGGGGCACAGTTTGTTTTATGGCTTTGGCCGTATTAATGCCTTGAAAGCAGTTCGGGCAACGGAGAAAACACTGGGCCCGGTGGATCATTTTGATATTTGGGGGATTGCGGCCTTCTCCCGTAATTCTTACGTAGGCCTGGCAGAGGGGAAATTCACCTTTGATGACTTTGACAATAATCGTTTTGTGGGGCTTGCATTAGAGACTGACCCCATGCACCCCGATTTAAAACTGGAATATCAGGTGGTGGTAAATCGCTGGGGAAGTTCGGGTTGGGTATCCTCTGGGCACTGGGCCGAAACGCCCGATCGTCGACGTAAAATTATTGGTTTTGCCGTAAGGCTAAAAGGAAAACTAGCCAATCAGTATACCGTCCAGTACAGTGCCAAACTCCGGGGGCTAAATAAAGCCGTCTCTGCCCGTGACGGAGCCATCTGTGGGACTGATGCGGAAAGGGGAAAAGCCATTCAGGAAATTAAAATTGAAATAAAAAATCGATAAGTATGTCTTTTTTACGAAAGTATGCGCTGTTATTATTACTACCCGGACTTTTTACCTGTCAAGGGCCCGAAAAGAAGGAAGATATCAATCCATCCAATACAGATATGATTAACCAAAAGATAGATTGGCAGGGCCACCGGGGAGCCAGGGGCTTATTGCCGGAGAATACCATTCCCGCTTTTCTGGAGGCATTGAAGTATCCGATTACTACTCTTGAATTAGACGTTGTCATCACTAAAGATGAACAGGTGCTTATTTCTCACGAACCCTGGCTGTCGCCGGAAATATGTGTGCAGGCGAATGGAGAAGAAATTCCCGAATCGGAGCCTCCCACGTATCTAATTATGGACATGGATTACGAGCAGATCCAAACTTTTAATTGTGGGCAGCAGGCACCGGGCTTCCCTGAGCAGCAGCCGATGGGAGTTGCCAAGCCCTTACTGGTAGATATGATCGATGCGGTCGAGAAGTACTGTCGGGAAAACGACCGGGAACTGCCTCACTACAATATTGAAATTAAGAGCCGCAAAGCGTGGGATGGAGAACTGACGCCCCAACCTGAGCGCTTCGCTGCCTTATTGCTGGCGGTGCTGACCAAAAAAGGCATTGTAGATCGGACTTGTATACAGTCTTTCGATGTGCGTAGTCTGGAAGCCGTACATCAGCAAAGGCCTCAAATGACTACGGCTTACCTGGTGGGGGAACCGGGTAGCCTTGCCTCCAAATTGGACCTGCTTTCTTTTACGCCAACCATTTATAGCCCTTATTACAAGTTATTGTCGGAAGCCGTGGTGAGTGATTTACACGAGCGAGACATACGGGTTATTCCCTGGACGGTTAACGATTCCGAAGCCATGCGTCAATTAGTAGAAATGGGAGTGGATGGGATCATTACGGATTATCCCAACCGTATCCCAGCTATCAACTGAGTGCGGTGGAATTTTTGCGATTGTATGCCGCCAGGGCTAATCTTATCTTATCGTAATCGTACTGTTCGTCGAGGTAAAGGAATACATCTTTTAGCTTGATAGGTTTTTCGACGTAGCGAAATGCCTTACTAATGGCTTCGACATCGGCAGTATTGATATAGGGACTAATATCTTCCAGATCTCCTTCTTCGTGCAGCTTGGCGATATGGCTATTGATGGTTCTGGGGTTGAGTTCGCGTTCGCTGGAGATATCTTCCAGGCTTTTACCCGCTTTGATCATTTCAAGGGTAATCTGATAGGTAGAGCCTTTGATACTAGATGTTTTTTGGCGTACGAAATCCATGATGACATCCCGAAAAGCGTCGCCGTAAGTTTCTAGTTTCTTTTCTCCTACTCCCTGTACCGCGAGCATGGCTTCGTCGTTCAACGGCTTTTTCTCTACCATATCCAGCAGGGTGGCATCGCTGAAAATACGGTAAGGGGGGAGGCCAGTTTCTTGGGAAAGTCGCTTACGCACCTGTCGTAAGAGCTGAAATAAATCATCATTAACACTGGAAGTA
>DATFKA010000045.1:0-25356 GCA_035268885.1 Saprospiraceae bacterium | reverse complement strand
TTATGATTTATGACGGCATCTTTTTCACCTACTCTGCGTTAAAAACTGCTACTGGTGTTAACCACACGCAGTTTTTGCCTTGATTAGGCAAAAAATCTGCTCGGTCAAAATCTAAACTTCAATATTGTGAACTACTTAAGTTATATAATCCCACGAAACGATTTATTCCGATGAAGAAAATTTACTATCTCCTTTTTGTACTTTCCTTTCCCTGGTTGGGAAATATTCAGGCGCAGCAGACGGAAAGGCTTTCGCCAAAAAGTTTTGGGCAATCTTTACAGTTGGATAAAAGTCGCCGACAAGGTATTGCTCCTCCCGATCTGGGCCCCGTCCGGCGGGCCGATGAGAATAATCCAAATAATCGTTTTGCCTACCCGGTGAAGGTGGATCTCAGCTGGGAAGATGGGGTCTGGTACGAACTACCCCAGGGGGGGCGCCTGTGGCAGCTGTCGCTGGAAAGTCCCGATGCCCTGGGCCTGGCCGTTTTCTACGATGCGTTTTATTTACCACCCGGCGCTACCCTACATATGTACACCCCGGACCGGGGAGAGGTGTTGGGGGCGTATACCAGTCGGGTGAACCCCCAGACTGGCAAGTTTTGGACGGGCTTTACCCGGGGAGATCAGGCAGTCCTGGAGTACTTCGAACCACCCGGACAGCGAGATCAGGGGCGACTACATATCTTTCGGGTAGATTATGCCTACCAAAAGAATAATTTCGAGTCGGCGCTGCGCAGTGCCTCTCAAATGGAATTGGGTTTTGGTACTTCCGATGCCTGCCACAACAATATCAACTGTGATTTGGGGCAAGATTTCCAGACGGCTAAACAAGCCGTTTGCCGCATGTTCTTGGTAGTAGAAGAAGGAACGGGTTTCTGTACGGGCAACCTGATTAATAATGTACGGGCTGATGATCGACCCTACGTGCTTAGTGCCTTTCACTGTCAGGATGGTTTTACCCCCCTTTATGATTTTTGGCGCTTCGACTTCAATTACGAAAGTGCGGATTGTAGTAATCCAATTGATGAACCGACCTACCAGTCTATGCTGGGCTGTGCACGGCGGGCAGGGCGTCAGGAAAATGACTTCCTGCTCCTGGAATTAGACGAAGCTATTCCGGCCAACTACAATGCATATTTTTTAGGTTGGAACCGAGCTAATTCTGCGCCTGCCGATGCTACTATGATTCATCATCCGCGCGGAGATACCAAAAAGATAGCAACTACGGACCAGCCCATTCAGATTTTTAATGGTTCCATCGAATGGAGTAATGACGTCATCACACCCGCTGGTAACCACTTTGAAGTGCGTTGGACCGATGGTGCTTTTAGTATTGGATCCAGTGGAGCAGCGCTGCTGGATCAAGACCAGCGGATCGTTGGGCAATTGCACGGTGGAAATAATAATTGTGACGACTCCCAGGCCTGGTACGGCCGTTTTACCCGGTCCTGGGAAGGCGGTGGTACGGCGACTACCCGGCTCCGGGACTGGCTGGATCCCGACGACACAGGGGCAATGGCTATTGACGGGAAGGCTAATGAAAATACCGCGGGTGTGGAGCTCAGTGGTATAGTACTGACGGATGCCGGTGATCCAATTCCGGAGGTGCAGGTGCAATTGCTGGGTGCGGGTGGATTAGCGCTGGCTACCTTTACGGACGAGCAGGGTATGTACCGTTTTACTAATATTCCTCCGGGCGATGCTTACCAGGTCAATCCGGCAAAAACTGGTTCTGCAATTAACGGGGTCTCGGTGCTGGACTTGATCCAGGTGCGTAAACATATTCTGAATATCGAACAGCTTCCCTCTCCCTATCAGATGCTGGCGGCCGATGTGAACGCCTCTAATAGTATTACCACCCTGGATTTGATCCAGATGCAAAAGGTGATTTTAAATATTGATCCTGCTTTTGAGCGGGTGAATTCCTGGACCTTCCTACCCGCCGATGCGGTATTCCTGGATAATAGGGATCCTTTCCAGGGACTGGGTTCGGGTACTTTTCAGCTGGATATACCCGCGGAGCAAACCGAAGCATTGCTTTTCGATATGATTGGGATCAAAGCGGGCGACGTAAATAACTCAGCGGATCTAGGAACGGGTGAATAGTTCCTGAATGTTCTCTTCAGTGCTGCGCAATTTCTCCTGGCAGTATTCAATCAGCCGGGCCGCTCTTTTGATTTTGGCGGAGAGTTCATCCACGGGGATTTGGTTATCCTGTAGTTGTTGGACGATGGTTTGTAATTCTTGTAAGGCATCGTCGTAGCTGGAATTGTTGTTCTTACTCATTATTTTCAATTTTTGCTTTGCGGGTCCCATCTGAAAAGTGTAATTGTACGGTATCTTCCTTTTTTAGAGATTTTACACTTCTAATGATCTGTCCCTGCTCATTGGTGACGGAGATAAAGCCCCGCTTGTGGGCTTCCTCCGGATCGAATAGCTGTATTTGGCTCCTTAATTCAGTCAGTGACTGGCGGGCCGCCTGAATGGGTATTTGGACCAGTATTTTTAATTGTTGGTGCAGGGTTTCTACCCTGGTTCTTTCCATTTGTACGGTCCGTTGGGCAGCCATTTGCAGGCTCTGGGCCAGTCTTTCTACTTTTAGGTTTTGTTCGCGTAATTGCAGAAAGCTACCTTGTTGGATTTGCAGGGCGAGCTGCTGAATTTTGACCTCGAAGTTCTCGTTGTGATGGATCAGGAAATCGGCGACCGCGGTGGGCGTTTTCAAACTCTGGTGGGCAACCCGGTCCATTACGGTTTCATCGATATCGTGGCCAATTCCGATCAGAACGGGAAGCGAGAGCTCGGCGATTTTTTTACCTAGTTCGTAATTGTCAAAAGCCTGTAGATCCAATCTGCTGCCTCCACCTCTGATGATGACGACGGCGTCGAATTCGCTTTTTCGCCTTTCGATTTGTTTGAGTTGTCGCAGAAGTTCTTTCTCCACCGCTGCCCCCTGCATGGCCGATGGGAAAAATTGAAGGTTGTACTGGTAACCGTAGGCATTCCCCTTCAACTGTTCTACAAAATCCTGGTAGCCCGCGGCCTTTGCAGATGAGATAACGGCGATGTCCTGTAGCACGGTAGGCAGGAGAAGTCTGGCGTTTACTTCGAGTAGCTGTTCCTTGTGGAGCCGATCCAGGATTTCCTGACGCTGCAGGGCCAGTTTCCCCATCGTATAGCCGGGGTCAATATCCTCGACCATCAATTTGAGTCCGAATCGCTCGTGGAAGTCTACGCGGACCTGTAGTTTGACCGCCATCCCTTCCTGGAGTACTTGCTGAAAAGTCGGGCCCAGTTCATTGCGGAGTTTGCGGTACTGGCGGGCCCAGATGACCGCCGCGGCCTGGGCAACAATCTCTTCTTCGTTTTCCCCCTGTTGGACCAGCTCCAGCCAATAGTGGCCCCTCGATTCATTACACTGACCAATCTCGCACTGTACCCAAATGGGTTCAGAGAGGTTTAAGGCAATCACGCGCCGGATAAACTGATTGAGATCAAATAAAGAATAAGCTGACAATGGATAAATGTTTTGGTCTAATATACTACAATGACATTGGCCACCTTTCGTTGACTATAATGGTCAAAAGTACGATTATCTGATGGAAAATTAACGATCCCACTGGAAGTCTGCCCTGCGATATACATGCTCGTAGCGCCTCCCCCGTTCAAATCGGCTTGGTTTTGCGCCAGTATATGGCCATCTTTTTTTACGTAAGTGACCGATCCCCCCTGCTTTATATTGAAGTTGTTTAAAAACTCCGTGTTGCTAGCGGCCCTGGCTTCGGCCCAATGGGCGTAATCTGCTCTTGTAATAAGAGTATCGGGCAGGAGCAATTTTTTCTTGCTAAAAATCTTTTATACGCAGTCGGAGGGAAGTATTTTGTGCTTCCAGTGTAATGAAAAATATACTGAAAAGAACAGAAGGCAATAAAATCTGATGCTTGACGTGATACATAAGTGGTAGGTGGATAGCGTAAGTTAAGTATGGGATAAAAATAAGCAAATGCGCAAGAAAAAGATGTGGAAAGCAATCGTTGTATTTGGGATTTCCGTATTCACCGGAATCCTTGTGGAAGGGCAATCCACAGGGAGGTCTTTTCAGGTAGCGCTTCCCCTGGGGGTAAATCTGGCTCAGGTACAGGGAGATCCCTATAATGGTATGCGAAAATGGGGGCTGTCAACCGGAGTGGAGGGCATAGCTACGCTGGCGGGTGGAAAGCAGCTGAGTTTGGGAATGCTGTTCCAGCAATTGGGCGCTGCCCCAAATATAACCGAGCGCAAGCAATACGAGCAGAATTACATTGATATGCGGCTTAGTTATATTGAGGTACCCCTTACCTTGCTGTTCCCCTTAAATCAACCAAAGGCTAGTGGTCGGATGGATGCGGAGCTGGGCTTTTCTTTTGCCCGGCAACTGAGTAGCAGGGTAGTGCGGACCACTACCGTTTCCGGAGGTAATACACCGGGAATTCCCTACCTGGATATTGTAGATCGACAACGGGCTTTTGAAAATTTTGTCTGGACTGGAATGGCGGGCTTTAGTTACTATCTGCACGAGCAGGTAGCTTTGCGCCTGCGCTATCATCACGGAATAAGCGCCTTCTTCAAGCCTGATGCTAATGACCAGGAGGAGGGGCTAAAAGCCCTGCGACACCGCTACCTGTCTATGTCCCTTCGCTATATTATTCTTTAGTTAGAACCCACCATAAAAGGGCCTAACTTCATCTGTTTCAATAAAAAGATACTTATGAAAATCCATACGCTGCTGTTCCTTGCCCTGTTGTTAGGCATGGGCCTCTACGGGCAAAAGACCTCCGAAACGGCATTAAATAAAACTATGGCGCAGACCTTTGTAGCGGCTATTCGGGCGGATACAAAGTTGCCTTCCGATCAAATTGTTATCATCAAAAATGGAATTTGTGCGGATCAGGATTGTACAGCCGTCTTTGCCGGTTTACCCGTAGAAATCTATAACCGGGAAGATATATTCATGCGTAATATCAAAAGCTATTATCGCCTGGATGTCCTCACTGAGGTGGAAGAAGGAAGTAAATGGCAGTCCCCACCGCAGGTGCGCCAATAAACCTCATAAAAAAAGCCATCCGCCGAAAGGCGAATGGCCGAGATGCAGCCCGTACGGGAATCGAACCCGTGTTTCAGGAATGAAAATCCTGCGTCCTAACCCCTAGACGAACGGGCCAAAATAATTTTGGCTATGTTGGAGATCCGCCTGCGGCGGATAGTGAAATCGTGCGATAAAAGCACGAAAAAAGTTTGGCAGCCCGTACGGGAATCGAACCCGTGTTTCAGGAATGAAAATCCTGCGTCCTAACCCCTAGACGAACGGGCCAAACAGTTTTGCAAAAGCAGAGAATGTACACATCTGTACAAAACTTCGAAAGAGAAAAAAGTTCCCTTGCTCGCTTAAGCGGATGCAAAAATAAAGACCTTGAATATAAAATCAAAGCCTTTGGGAAAAATATTTTCAAAAAGAAGCGAAAAAGAATTTACCCGGGACAATTTCTTTTCTATTTCCCAAACAAAAATCGCTTACTTTAACTTATTATGGAGACGGATTGTTGTTAATAAAGGGTAATCTGCTCGTCAAAAAACGGGAAAACCTTGACTTATTAACAATTTGATAATATAGAATAAAGCCTGCAAAAGCGTGGCTTTTTCAGAATTATTGTTAAATTCACACTAAGTAAAAAAATTGTACTTTACTAAAACCACTCACTCAGGGTTTTCTGTCTGCCAAAATGGATACTCCGGGTAGTTTAGATCACAAAAAAATTAAAATTCATGGCAAAAAAAATTGCAATCAACGGTTTTGGTCGTATCGGCCGCCTTACCTTCCGTAATTTATTGAAGATGGACGATGTTGAGGTAGTTGCTATCAACGACCTCACCGATAACGAAACACTAGCCCACCTGCTAAAATACGACTCCGCTCAGGGGCCTTTCGAAGGAACTGTAAAAGCGAATGAGGATAACTTCATCGTTAATGGTAAAGAAATTAAGGCGCTCTCGGAGCGTAACCCAGCCGCTCTACCCTGGAAAGAACACGGCGTGGATCTGGTACTGGAATGTACGGGTATCTTCCGCACTAAAGAAAAAGCAGGTCTGCACCTGGAAGCCGGTGCTAAAGATGTACTGATCTCTGCACCCGCTAAGGGAGGAGGCGTACAGACCATCGTACTAGGGGTAAATGATGAGGAACTGGATCGTCGCCACAATGTATTCTCCAATGCCTCCTGTACCACCAACTGTCTGGCACCCGTAGTGAAAATCATGGAAGAGAATTTTGGGATCAAGTACGGTTCCATGACGACTACCCACGCTTACACGGCAGATCAAAACATTCAGGATGCACCACACAGCGACCTGCGTCGTGCGCGGGCCGCAGCATTCAATATTGTACCAACCAGTACCGGAGCCGCTTCGGCAGTAGGTAAAGTATATCCTACCGTTGCCGGCAAACTATTCGCAATTGCCTTGCGAGTACCGGTGATCACTGGCTCCCTGGTAGAACTGAACGTGGTCGTTAATAAGACCGCCACGGTAGAAGAAATCAATGCCAAATTTAAGGAAGCTGCAGAAGGCCCTATGAAAGGTATTCTGGAGTACACCACCGATCCATTGGTATCCAGTGATATCGTGCGTAATCCACACTCGTCTATCTTTGATTCTCAGATGACAGATGTAAATCAGGATATGGTGAAGGTCGTGAGCTGGTACGATAACGAAGCGGGTTATTCCGCTCGCCTGGCGGACCTAGCACACATGATTCTGACGAAGTAATTATATCGCTCAGGTCAATAAAGGGAGATGATTGGTCCAGCCGGGCTGGTCATCTCCTTGTTTTTTAAACCTACGCTAAATACAAAAAATATGAACATCGATTTCAACGATAAAAAAGCCCTGGTCCGGGTAGATTTTAATGTCCCCCTGGATGGCTCCTATAATATTACAGACGATACACGGATGCGCAGCGCCCTGCCCACTATCCGTCATATTCTGGATAATGGTGGCGCGGCCATCCTTTGTTCTCACCTGGGGCGCCCCATGAAGAAAACCAAAGAAGACGGCTCGATTGATGTGGAGCGTTTTACGCTGCGTCATCTGGTGGATCACCTGGCCAATCTCACCGGGGCAAGCGTTAAATTCTGTGAGGAGACCGTTGGCCCCAAAGCACAAGAAATGGCAAAGGCCCTTAAAGCGGGCGAAATTCTCTTACTGGAAAACACCCGCTTCCATCCGGGCGAAAAGAAAGGCGATGAGGCTTTCGCAAAAGAACTGGCCGACCTGGGCGATGTCTACATCAACGATGCCTTTGGTACGGCGCACCGGGCACACGCCTCCACCACTACCGTGGCGCAATTTTTCCCACCGGAGAAAAAAACTTTTGGTTTGCTACTGGAAAAAGAAATTGAAAATGCCAGTCGCGTACTGAATCATCCGGAGCATCCTTTTACGGCCATCGTAGGCGGGGCCAAGGTGTCTGATAAAATTCTGCTACTGGAGAAAATGGTTGATTCCGTAGATAACATCATTATTGGTGGTGGGATGGCTTACACCTTTATGAAGGCCCAGGGGGGGGAGATCGGTAATTCCCTGGTAGAAGAAGATCGTCTGGAAACGGCAGCACAACTGCTCAAGACGGCCAAAGAAAAGGGCGTTAATATCCATCTGCCCGAAGATTCGGTGATTGCGGATGATTTTGCCGCCGATGCCAACACTAAAATAACCGCCAGCATGGAGATTCCCGACGGCTGGATGGGATTAGACGTTGGCGAAAAAGCCAGAAAAGCCTTTGCCCAGGTTATCAAAGATTCTAAAATGATCATCTGGAACGGCCCCATGGGCGTCTTCGAAATGGAGAAATTTGCCAATGGGACCCTGGCGATTGCCAAAGCCGTAGCGGAAGCTACTGATTCCGGTGCCTTTTCTCTGGTGGGGGGGGGCGATTCCGTATCGGCTGCCAATAAGAGTGGTTTGGCGGATAAGATCAGCTTTGTCTCCACCGGTGGTGGCGCCATGCTGGAATTTCTGGAAGGGAAAGAACTGCCTGGTATCCAGGCGATTAAAGGATAATACATACATAATAGAGGCGCCAGCCGGGCGCCTCTATTATAAATACTCTTACTCAATCCTGGCGGGCAGCAATAACCGCTTTGCCTCATGCTGATCGAGGTAGTCCCGAATGGCCGCTATCTCGGTCTCTAATAACTGATCATAGGCGCTTACGATTCCCTGATATTCGACTTTTAAATCTTCCAGCCGCTCGAGGGCTCCGGCCGTGGGCCGGTGATGATCGTTAATCACTACGCCGTATAGGCGTCCAATGTGATTACTGAATACCCTTGGGTAATTTATGGCATCCTGACTGGCTTCGGCCTTGTTCTGGATGATCATACCTTCCACTTCATTTAGAACGGGCATAGCTTCTTCCATCAGGGTGGTCAATTTTTCATCAGCCTGCTCCTGGTATTTTTTTATGGTCTTTAGTTGCTCCCGGATGGCGCGGAGGTTCTTTATCCGTCGGTGGGACTCTGTAATCATGTCTTTGATTTCACTAGCCGTTGCTAGTTGGGCCTCGTAATCGGCTTGCTTAACGTCCGTCCAACGGGGATCGGGTTTTAAATCGATGTTGGTTGTTGCAGTCTCCTCACCAATGGTCAAAACAGCGGTGTAGCGCCCCGGTACGGCCCTGGGGCCAGGCGAAGGATTACGCAGTACCATCGTCACCAGGTCTTCGACCAATTCGGGGCCGTCGTGGCGTATATCCCAACTGAATGTATTCATACCTGATTTGACGCGGATTTGGTTCAGGCCATTATCGGCACCCGATCGGTAGTTTCTAACGGTGTTTCCGGAAGCATCCTTGATCATCAGGCTGACTTCGGCATTGTCATCTGGCGCTTCCGACAGGTGAAAATGAAACTCTGCGCCGTAGTTTCCCACATTGGTACGGTAGGCCGGTTCTGGCTCAAAGAGATGAAGGGCCTCGGTCAGCTGCTCATCGTGCTGCTGCAAGATGTGCAGGTCGTCAAAGATCCAAAAGGCTCTGCCCTGAGTACTGATTACCAGGTCGTTTTCGTGTACTTCCATGTCGGTGACGGGGGTATGCGGTAGATTTAGTTGGAAAGGCTGCCACTGATTACCATCATCAAAAGACAGGTACATACCGTATTCGGTTCCCGCGTAAAGTAACCCTTCCCGCACCGGATCTTCCGCAACGGCCCGTACGAAATGATCGGCTGGAATACCATTTTTTCCATCGGTCAGTAGTTTCCAACTTTTACCGTAGTTTTCCGTAAGGAAAATAAAAGGACGCAAATCATCAAAGCGATAATTATATACGGCTACCAGTGCTCTTCCCTCTTGATGGGTAGATAACTCAATCTTGTTTACGGTACCTTGTTCCGGCATATTACCGGGCGTGATATCCGTCCAGTTTTCTCCGCCGTCGCGGGTGATGGAGAGCTTGCCGTCATCTGATCCTGCCCAGAGGGTCCTGGGGTCGCTCGGACTTTCTTCGAAGGCAAAAATAGAAGAGTAAACTTCCACACCGGTGGCATCGTGCTGTATCGGTCCGCCGGGGATGTCCATTTGCTCCGCCAGCTTATTCGTAAGGTCTGGACTGATACGTTCCCAGTTCTGCCCGTCGTTGGTGGTCTTGTGGACGTAATTACTAGTGTGGTAAATGACCTGTGGATCGTGCTGGGAGATGGCGATGGGGAAATTCCACTGCCAGCGGTATTTTAGGTCTTGCTGGCGGGTGCCTTCCGTGTAATGCGGATAGGCCGTCACTTGCCGACGCTGTCCGGTCGCCCGGTTCATTACGGTAATTTCGCCACTGTAGGTGCCCGCCCAGACGATGTCCGGATTTTCGGGATGTACGGCCACGTCGGCACTTTCACCTCCTCCGACACCGTACCAGTGCTCGGTTGGCGTAAGCCCCGGCACGTAGCGACTTGGCACACTAATCGTAGTATTGTCCTGTTGTCCCGCGTAGAGGCGATAAGGGAACTGATAGTCTACACTTACGCGATAGAATTCTGAGGTCGGTTGGTTTAGTTGTTCGGTCCAGGTTTTTCCACCGTTAAGGGTAACCGTAGCCCCGCCATCGTTGCACTGGATCATAATGTTCGGGTTGTTGGGATTGATCCATAATCCGTGATTATCACCGTGGGGCACGCGAATCCGCGTATCGAAGTTCTTTCCCCCGTCGATCGACTTATGAAAGCTTACATTACAGGAATACAGGGTGTTTTCGTCGCCAGGGTGAGCCGTTAGATGGGAGTAGTACCAGCCGCGCTGGCGTAATTGATGATCGCGATTGATACGCGACCAGCTTTTACCACCGTTATCGGAGCGGTAAAGTCCCCCTTTTTCCTCCTTAGCTGCCTGGATAATGGCCCAGATACGGTCCGGATTAGCCGGGGAAATGGCCAGGCCGATTCTGCCCAGCAGACCGGTGGGTAGCCCACCACCTAATTTCTCCCAGTTTTCCCCGCCGTCCGTACTTTTCCAGATACCGCCTTCTCGTCCTCCGTCAATCAGCGTATGTGGCTTTCGCTCCGCTCGCCAAAAGGCCGCGTAGAGTTCGCGGGGGTTCTCTGGATTTATGACCAGGTCAATGGCGCCGGTAGAATCACTAACGAAAAGGATTTTTTCCCAGCTTTCGCCACCGTCGGTACTTTCGTAAATGCCGCGTTCTGGATTTGGCCCGAAAATATGTCCCAGAGCAGCCACGTATACGTGCTCCGGGTCTTTGGGGTGGACGATGATTTTTCCAATTTGTCCGGCTTCCGGCAGCCCCGAATGTTTCCAATTTTCGCCACCGTCCGTTGATTTATACAGACCGATCCCCTGTGAAATATTACCCCGGGGACAAGCGGAACCCGTACCTACGTAGATGGTGCTGGGCTGGGAAGGAGCGGCTTCGATGGCACCAATGCCACCGGCTTCGATCTGACCGTCTGATAAATTGTACCAGGTATTACCCGCGTCGGTCGTTTTCCAGACACCACCACCAGTACTCCCCATCAGGAAAGTAAAGGGCTGGTTGGGGAAACCCGTAATCGCCGTCACCCGTCCACCCCGGCTGGGGCCAACGGAGCGATAGCTTAGCCCATCCAGGATGGGAGTATCCTGAGCAAAGCCAAAGGGCGTATTAAGTAGAAGCAGTAGAAAGAACAGAAAGGTTTTGTTGTTTTGCATACGTATATGTTTTGGAACGAATTTTAATTTTGTCCCCAAAATAATCAATACCCACTCGATCTCCTGCCTTTGAAGCCGCTTTTTCGCTAGAATGTAAACTTTGTTTTCTCACCTAATTCTCTGGACTGGTAAATTGTTTGTTTGCGAATTGCGTTGCATATTTGTAATTCGTCCATTTTTGAAAGTAGTATGACCGAGACCAGAAAAATTATTTTGACCGATGAGCCGCATCCCGTTTTACCACAAAAATTAAGGGAAATGGGCTTCGAGATATTGGAACATTATCAGACGCCTCGCGAGGAAGTACTGGCCCTATTGCCATCCTGTGAGGGCTTAATGGTCCGGTCCCGACTGCAGGTAGATCAGGAACTGCTGGATGCCGGTGGAAGATTACAATTCGTCGCTCGCTACGGGGTGGGCGTAGAACATATCGATCTGGAATACGCCGCTCAGCGGGGCATTCCCGTCTTTACCTCTCCGGAAGGTAGTCGCGATACGGTAGGGGAGCACGCCCTGGGTATGCTGCTCATGTTGATGAATTATCTCTCCCGGGCCGACCGCGAAGTGAAGAATAACCAGTGGCGGCGGGAACCCAATCGCGGTACGGAGATCAAAGGAAAGACCGTGGGTGTTTTGGGCTACGGTAATATGGGTAAGGCTTTCGCCAAAAGGCTGCAGGGCTTCGAAGCGGAGGTGATCGTCTACGATAAGTATAAGGAAGATTACGGCGATGCCAACGCCAGCGCGGTTAGCCTGTCCGAATTGCAGGCCAGGGCGGATATCGTCAGCGTACACATCCCCTACGAACCGGCTAACCATCATTTCGTAGATGCTGATTTTATAGGGAATTGCGCCAAACCTATTTACCTGGTCAATACGGCCCGCGGTACGGTCCTTAATACGGCCGACCTGGTGGAAGGGTTAAAAACAGGTAAGGTACTGGGTGTCGCCCTGGACGTACTGGAATACGAAGAAATGTCATTCACCAAACTGGATTTGGCCAGCCTGCCGGAACCTTTCCAGTACCTGAAGCAGGCTGATAATGTGGTATTGAGCCCGCACATCGCCGGTTGGTCGCACGAATCTAAAAAAGGACACGCCCTGGCCCTGGCTCAAAAAATCAGTGACTTATACGACCTGAAAATGTAAAGCCAGGGCATGCCCTGGCTTCCTTATTGACGAAAAAAAGATTCATTAAAAGACAGAACATCCCTATGTACTCAATGGTAGAAAAAGCGGCCGAACGTTACGAAGTGGTATATAACCTCGAGGAAGTATACCCCAGTCTTTTTTTACCCATTGCTTACATTGTTACCTACGATAAAGAGGGCTATCTGGCGCATATCAAACAGCGCGCTATGTCGCAAACCGTAGGTAGCTTTAATCTGGAACTCACCGAGGTGCGAAAGCGGCTCTTCGAGATCATTGACTTACTGGAACCCAAGGTCCTTGAAAAAAAATTCTCTCCGCCCCGTCGCAAGCAGCGTAGCCTGCTGGTCTTACTCGAGGATGCCAATATCAAGAAGACCATTTTTGCCTACGTTCACCGCCTACTGGCCGAACTTTTGACGCAAGTTGCCCAACATCACTTTCCCATTACCTGGAACGTAGAACGCAAAGTGCTGGTCAAAGACTTCGTAATGGGCATTGGCGAAAGCCACCTGGAAGCCCGCCTGGCCTTCGAGCGAACGGAATCGGAAGTACTTTACCAACTCAAGCTGGCCAATGGTGCCGGCCCCTGGAAGATAAAGGATAAGGAAGTCACCCCAATCACTAATCATCCGGCCTGGCTTAACGTGGATCATACGCTTTATCACGTACCGGATATTAATGGTAATATGGTGAAGCCTTTTCGTAATCGCGATCAGGTGCGTATTCCCGAAGACAAGGTGAAGACCTACTTCCAAAAGTTTATTGTTAAAATTGCCAGTCGGGTGGATATTGAAGCCGAGGGTTTCGATGTGGTCCAGTTCGAAGAATTACAAGCCTGTCGCCTGGAGATTGTACCGGGCTTATTCGAGGAGAAACTACTCTTGTCGGTGACCATGCAGTATCCCAATGCCGAATTTCGCTGGAATGACCCCAAATCGCAGCGTACCTCCTTACAATTCGAGGAGGAAATACGCATCCTGCAGGTAAAGCGCGAGGCGTCTGTCGAAAAAGCCTTTATTGAAAAATTAAAGGACTTTGGCCTCGAACAGGGCGATGGAAGCTATTTTCGGCCCAAAGAAAGGACCGAAGACGATTATTTTCTGGTAGAATGGCTGATTAAACACAAAGCTGCCCTGGAAAAAGCGGGTTTTACCGTAGCCGAGACCCATCTGGAAGATCAACAACTAGACCTACACCCACCCACCCTGGATTTAGAGACTGAGCAGGTGAACGACTGGTTTGATATCCACGGTGTGGTAAGCATCGGGGAGTATAGTTTTGCCTTTAAATTATTAGCCAAATACATCAGCCAGGGAAATCGCTTGTACCCCCTACCTAATGGTACCTATTTCCTGATTCCGGAAGAATGGATGAATAAATACAAATCACTGGTTCAGTTTGCCCGCTCGGATCAGGAAAATATGCGGATTAATAAAAGCCAGTACACCTTATTAAATGAGGTCGGACTGGCCGACCAACCCGCCGTAGAAATCGATCCCGAAGCACTTGATTTCACCCCCTCCCAAAAGCTAAAAGCGGATTTACGTCCCTACCAGCTGGAAGGAGCCAAGTGGTTGGTACAATTGTATAATAATGGGCTAGGTGGCTGCCTGGCCGATGATATGGGCCTGGGTAAAACTCTGCAAACCATCGCCGTTTTACTGCACGCCAAAGAACAACTGTCGGAAGAGGGGCAGGTGAACAAGGGGAAAGGAGGACCGCCACAACTCAATCTCTTTGCCCAGCCCGACGACCACGATTTTCTAAATCCACTGCACGCGCTGGTGGTCCTGCCGGCTTCCCTGGTCTTTAACTGGGAGAGTGAGCTTTTGAAATTTGCGCCCCATTTGTCGGTGTATAAGCATACCGGACCCAAGCGACATAAAAAAATCCAGCTGCTACAGCGCTTTGATGTCATTCTGACCACTTACCAGACTGCGCTGCGCGACGCCGATCTGCTGCGTGAAATGGAATTTGAATACATTGTTTTAGACGAAAGTCAACAAATCAAAAACCGGGAAAGTAAAGTCTTTAAAGCGTTGAGTGACTTCGAAGCCCGACACCGCGTCTCCCTGAGTGGTACCCCCATTGAGAACTCTCTGTCCGACCTGTGGTCCCAAATGCAGTTCATCAATCCCGACCTCTTGGGTAGTTACGGCTTTTTCAAGCGCGAGTTCATCTCGCCCATCGAGAAGCATCAGGACGAAGATAAGAAGACGCGCCTGCGCAATATGGTACAGCCTTACCTGCTGCGTCGGACCAAACGGGAGGTGGCCAAAGATCTGCCCCCATTGACCACCAAGATTTTTTATTCCGAAATGTCGGGTGAACAAAAGAAATTGTACGAACGCGAAAAATCCGCCGCCCGTAATTACCTGCTGGAGAATTTCGATACCTCCAGTCCAAAATATCGCATCCTGGTATTGCAATCACTGACCAAGCTGCGCCAAATTGTTAACCATCCTAAGCTGGTTTACAAAGACTACGATAAGAATAGTTCTAAATTTACGGATATTCTGGAGCACTGGGATGTCATTCGACGCTCGGGGCATAAAGCTTTATTCTTCAGCTCGTTTGTACAGTATTTGAAATTGTTTCGGACCCAATTTGAAAAAGAGGATCAACAGTTCTCCTGGTTGACGGGTGACCTACTGGCCAAAGAACGACACAAACAAATTCAGCGCTTTGAAGAAGACGAGCGCGTACGCTCTTTTCTGATCTCTATGAAATCGGGCGGTACCGGCCTGAATCTGACCGCCGCCGAATACGTATTTATCCTTGACCCCTGGTGGAACCCCACTACCGAACAACAGGCCATTGCCCGGGCCCACCGGATTGGCCAAGAAAAGAATGTTATCGCGGTGAAATTCATTACCCGGGATTCTATCGAAGAGAAAATCCTGCGCCTCCAACAGCGCAAATCCCGACTGGCTCACGACATTATCGATCACGTTAATTCGGGGGGCTTTTCCCAGGGAGATATCGAGTTTTTACTCAGCTAGTCTAAACTAGGGGCACTATTTTTGTTTTTATGGGCGCTGCTTAGTATTTTCCTGCCACCCTTAATGGTGCCCGCCAATATTTTCAAAAAAACAAAAAACAATACTATGAACTCAAATATCCGTCAGGTGAAGAGACTGATGGTCGCCAATCGTGGAGAGATCGCCATCCGCGTACTACGGGCGGCCTCGGAACTGCGTCTGCGCACCATAGCTATTTATACCTTTGAAGACCGTTATTCCCTGCACCGCTACAAAGCCGATGAGGCTTATCAGATTGGTGCGGAGAATGATCCGCTCAAGCCCTATCTCGACATTGAAGAGATTCTGCGCATTGCCAAAGCGAATGAGGTGGATGCGATCCACCCGGGCTACGGCTTCCTTTCCGAAAATGTAGATTTTGCGCGCCGCTGCCGGGAAGAGGGTATCATCTTTGTCGGGCCCGATCCGGAAGTGATGGAGCAACTGGGCGACAAGGTGTCGGCTAAGAAGTTGGCCAGAAGCGTGGAAGTACCACTGATTGAGGGAAGTCAAAAAGATCTGGTGGATACCAAAGTAGCTCTGGAAGAAGCTAATCGCATTGGCTATCCGGTCATTATTAAAGCCGCCTCGGGTGGAGGAGGGCGCGGTATGCGCGTGGTCCGGGATGATAAAATCCTGAAAGCGGAATTTGAAGAGGCGCGCAGCGAGGCCATTACCGCCTTTGGGGATGGTACTATTTTTCTGGAGAAATTTATTGAGAACCCCAAGCACATCGAGGTGCAATTACTGGGCGATCGGCACGGAAATATTGTGCATCTCTTCGAGCGGGATTGCTCCGTACAAAGGCGCTTTCAAAAAGTCGTCGAAGTCGCACCCTGCGTTACGCTTTCGCAAAAAACCCGGGATAAATTATACGAATACGCCTTAAAGCTGGGAAATGCCGTTGGCTATAATAACGCCGGTACAGTAGAGTTCCTGGTAGACGAAGACGAAAGTATTTATTTCATTGAGGTGAATCCGCGCATCCAGGTAGAGCATACCGTAACGGAAGAAGTGACGGGGGTCGACCTGGTCCGCTCCCAGATATTGATCGCACAGGGCTACAGCCTGCGGGATGAGCACCTGCGGATCGGTGAGCAGAAAGATGTACAGCTATTCGGCTGTGCTATTCAGTGCCGGGTGACGACCGAAGACCCTTCCAATGATTTCAAACCTGACTACGGCCGTATTATAGCTTATCGTTCCGCCAGCGGGATGGGAATTCGACTGGATGCGGGTAGTGCCTTTCCGGGCGCTAAGATTTCGCCTTTCTTTGATTCTTTACTAGTAAAGGTGACCGCCTGGGGACAGGATATGCCAGGCGCTGCCCAGCGGCTACACCGGGCGTTGCGGGAATTCCGTATCCGTGGACTCAAGACGAATATTGGCTTTTTACTGCACTTGCTGAATAACGAAACCTTCCGTACCGGAAAGGCGACCGTTAAGTTTATCGGTCAGCATCCGGAATTATTAAAAAAACGCAACTGGCGCGATCGGGGTACCAAGATGCTGCGCTATCTAGCCGAAGTGAATATCAATAAAAACCCGGATGTCAAATACCAGGATAAGGAGGTGGTCTTGCTGGAACCTAAAGTGCCGGATTTTGATCCCACCCTGCCTTTTCCGAAAGGGACCAAAGACAGACTGACTGAATTGGGCCGCGAAGGATTTACCGATTGGCTCAAGGCTGAAAAAGCCATCCAGTACACCGATACGACCTTCCGCGACGCTCATCAATCCTTACTGGCTACCCGGATGCGTACCTACGATATGATGAAGGTCGCCGAAAGTTACGCCCGCCACCACGGCGGCGATATCTTCTCCATGGAAGTCTGGGGCGGTGCGACCTTCGACGTGGCTCTGCGTTTCCTTAAGGAGGATCCCTGGAAACGCCTGGCCCGTTTGCGCAAAGCCATGCCGAATGTACTGCTGCAAATGTTGCTGCGGGGTTCTAACGCCGTCGGCTACACTGCCTATCCGGATAATTTGATCATCAAATTTGTTGAGCAGGCGGCCGAAACGGGCATCGATGTCTTCCGTATTTTTGATTCCCTTAACTGGGTGGAAGCCATGAAGACCAGTATTCGGGCCGTTAATGAACGGACGAATTCCCTGGCCGAGGCCTGCATCAGCTACTCGGGAGATATCTCCGACCCCAGCAAAACGAAATTCACGCTGGATTACTACCTCGACCTGGCCAAAGAATTGGAAGACGAGGGCGCGCACATCCTGGCCGTGAAGGATATGTCCGGCTTGCTGAAGCCCTACGCTGCCACCGAACTGATCGGACGGCTGAAAGAGACAGTCGATATCCCGGTGCACCTGCATACCCACGATACCTCTTCCATACAATCGACTACCTACCTAAAGGCAATGGAGGCGGGCGTGGATGTAATCGACGTGGCCATCGCGGCCATGTCGGGACTGACTTCTCAGCCTAACTTCAATTCTTTTGTAGCCATGATGCAGGGGCAGGAGCGGGCCAATGATATAGATCTGAAATCGCTGAATCAGTTTTCCAGCTACTGGGAATTGACCCGCCGCTATTATTATGCTTTTGAAACTGAACTGAGAGCTGGTACCGCGGAGATATACGATATGGAAATTCCCGGTGGGCAGTACTCTAACCTGCGTCCGCAAGCACGCGGTTTAGGTCTGGAAGATAAGTTTGATCAGATCAAAAAGAACTATAGTATTGCCAATGACTTACTGGGTAATATTATCAAAGTAACGCCCTCTTCGAAGGTGGTAGGTGATATGGCCATGTTTATGACTTCCAATAACCTAAGCCAGGAAGCTATCCTGGAGAAAGGGCATAAACTAGACTTCCCCGACTCGGTTAAGGCACTAATGCGGGGGGATCTGGGCCAGATCAAAGGTGGCTTCCCTGAGGAGATTCAGAAAATCATCCTAAAAGGAGAAAAGTCCTATACTGATCGCCCCAACGCTCACCTGGAGCCCATTGATTTCGATAAAGAATACAAAGCTTTTGAAGAGGAATTTGGCGATTTAGGAATCAATGACTTCCTATCCTTTAAGTTATACCCAAAGGTGTACCGCGATTATCGTACACACGTAGATGAGTACGGGGAGGCGATCAATCTGCCGACCCAGGCCTTTTTCTATGGACTGGAACCCAACGAAGAGATCATCGTGCCACTCGGTCCGGGTAAAAACGTCATTGTTAAGTACCTGAATAGCACCGCTGCGGATGAAAGCGGGCGTCGCCTGGTCTTCTTCGAATTGAATGGACAGACCCGCTCAATTCTGATCCGTGATAATAGTTCGGAATCGACCGTTGTTGTCAATCGCAAGGCTTCGGGCGATAAAGAAATCGGCTCTCCTTTGCAGGGGAATATTTCCAAAATCCTGGTCCGCGAAGGGCAGGAGATCCAGGAAGATGATCCGCTATTTGTAATCGAGGCCATGAAGATGGAGAGTACGATCACGACCCCCATTGCGGGTACGGTCAAGAAAATTCATTTGCCGGAGCGCACTCTGGTCGAGCAGGATGATCTGGTGATAGAATTGGAATAAGCGAGTAGGAGGGAGGTGTACCTACACCTCCTTCATACTCAATTGTATCCGTTTGCGGTCCAGATCAATACTCATCACCTTGACTTGTACTTTCTGATTTAATTGTACGACATCATTGGGGTTCTTGACGAAGCGGTTGGCGAGCTGGGAGATATGCACCAGACCACTTTCTTTGATACCGATGTCGACGAAGGCTCCGAAGTTGGTGATGTTATTGACAATACCAGGAACGACCATTCCCTCGTAGAGATCTTCGATGGATCGGATGTCTGCAAACTCAAAAGTCTGGGCTTTACCACGCGGGTCTAGTCCCGGTTTTTCCAGTTCTTTGAGGATGTCCTTGAGGGTGGGTAGTCCAACGGTATCCGTAGTGTACTTCTGAAGATCGATTTGCTTGCGCAAAAAAGGATTTTTAATGAGCTCTTCGACACTGGCGTTCAAGTCTTTAGCCATGCGTTCCACGATGTGGTAACTCTCCGGGTGTACGGCGGTGTTGTCCAGCGGGTTTTGAGCTTCCTGGATACGCAGGAAACCCGCGGCTTGCTCGAAAGCTTTTTCTCCCATGCGGGCTACTTTGAGTAATTGTTTTCGACTCTTAAATGCCCCTTTTTCGGAACGGTACTGTACGATGTTTTGGGCCAGAGTAGGTCCCAGTCCAGAGATATAAGTCAGTAAATGCTTACTGGCGGTATTGATGTTGATACCGACACTATTCACGCAGCTTTCTACCACCTGATTTAGGGATTCTTTTAGCATGGGCTGATTGACATCGTGCTGGTATTGTCCCACGCCGATGGATTTAGGATCGATCTTCACCAGTTCAGCCAGCGGATCCATCAGTCGGCGGCCAATGGATACGGCACCCCGCACGGTCACGTCCTGATCTGGGAATTCCTCGCGGGCGATCTCGGAAGCAGAGTAGATGGAAGCCCCTGCTTCGTTGACCAAAAATATCTCAATATTCCGACCGAAGTCTATGCTCCGGCAAAGATCCATCGTTTCCCGACTGGCGGTACCATTACCTACAGCAATGGCTTCCACCTGATGCTTTTGGGCCAGGTGCTGTAGTGTTTTAGCCGCCTCGGCTCCTCTTTTTTGGGGTGGATGGGGGTAAATGGCGGTGTTCTCTATCAGATCGCCGCTATCGTTCAGTACGACCACCTTACAACCGGTACGAAAACCGGGATCCAGGCCAATGACTCGTTTTTGCCCCAGTGGTGCACTGAGTAACAGTTGTCGCAAATTTTCGGCGAAGACCTCAATGGCTTCCTGATCGGCTTTTTCTTTGGATAGATTACGAAATTCCGTCTCTATCGAAGGAGCCAGTAAGCGCTTGTAGGCATCTTCTGCAGCCAGCTTTACCTGTTGACCAGCCGGACTATTGTTTTCTACAAAGAGGCGCTCTAGTTGATAAACCGCCTGCTCGTCGTCTGGACTGATGATGACGCGTAGTACGCCTTCCTCTTCCCCCCGACGCATGGCCAGTAGCCGGTGCGAGGGTACTTTGCGCAAAGCTTCGGAATAATCAAAGTAATCTTTGTACTTGGCCCCTTCTTTCTCTTTACCGCGGGCTACTTTAGAATAGATCATGGCCTCCTTACGGAAGGCTTTCCGGATGGTATTCCGGGCTTCTTCATCTTCGTTGACAATTTCGGCAATGATATCCCGTGCCCCCTGTAAGGCTTCTTCCGTATTGGGTACTTCCTCATTGATGAAGTCAGCAGCGGCTTGTTCCGGCGACAGGTGGGCTTCCTGTTGTAGGATTTGCAAGGCCAATGGTTCCAGGCCTTTCTCTTTTGCCTTGGTAGCGCGGGTGCGGCGCTTGCGTTTGTAAGGCAGATAGATGTCTTCCAGCTCGGTACTGTCGTAGGTGTTTTCGATGCGCTTACGCAAATCGTCCGTGAGTTTGCCCTGCTCTTCAATAGCAGAAAGGATAGTCTCCTTGCGCTTTTCAATGTCCTGGAGTCTCTTGTACTGTTTTTGGATATCGCTGATTTCTACTTCATCGAGAGAGCCCGTCATTTCCTTACGATAGCGGGCGATAAAGGGTATGGTGGCACCCTCTTCGAATAGCTGAACGGTGTTGCGGATCGATTTAGGGGCCAGTCCGGTGGCTTCTTGAATTAGACGTAGGTAGGTTTGGTTAATGGCAGTCATAGAAATTAGTGTTTTGTCAAAGCTCCTGCTTCGACAATGAAATTTGTTGTGTATTTGCTATATCGAAGCTCCTGCTTCGACAGGACACTTTGTTTGGAATTAGCAAAATTTAGCCTGCAAAAATAACGAACAGCTGCCCCCGATCGCTTACTTTTGTTAAAATAGTTTTCCACAAAATGAATCATTATCACCTTCGCTTACTTAGTCTTCTCCTACTGTTGCTGGTTTTGCCGGAAGGCCAGGTAAACGCTCAGCATCTTACCCGCTTCTGGTCTGGAATAGGTGCCAAGAAACCTGCTTTACTGCGTAGTACTGAGGAAAATATTCGTACGGCAGCGGCTTATTACCTGGAGGTAGATGCTGCAAAACTGGAAAGCTTATTAGAACAGAATAGGGGTAAAGGAATTGAACTAGCTTTACCCGACCCCCAGGGACGTACCATTCGGTTTCAATTAGAAGCTTACGATATGCTGGAAGCGGGGCTAGCTCGGAAATATCCCAAAATGAAGACTTATCGGGGTTTCGCCAAACACGATCCGGAGGTACGCATTTACTTTACCTATGCGCCACAGTTTTTTCAAGTTACCGTAGCGGATCGTACCGGCGACTGGTACCTGGATACGTATACCTGGCCGGCCAGTCAGCTGTATCAATCTTATTATCGAACCGACTGTCGGGAAGAGGAAGGGCCCCGCTGTGAGCTGGCGCACCGGACTACCCCATCCCGGGTCTTACCCCGGAAAAACCTGGACGCGATCTCCGGAATCTTACGTACCTATCGGCTGGCAGTCTCGGCTTCTTACAGCTACTACAATTTTTACGGTCGCGATCTGGCGCAGACCATGGCCGGGATCGTAGCTACGGTTAATCGGGTGAATATGGTTTACGAGCGCGATCTGGGGGTGCGCCTGGTCCTGGTCGCCGACAATGACAGCCTGATTGTCACGGATCCGGATGATCCTATCTTTACCCGTGATTTTCAGCAGGATATTGATAATCAGCTTTTTATTGATGAGGTCATCGGTTCGGAAAATTATGATGTAGGACATATCTTTAGTGGTGATGGCGGTGGCGGCTACGCCGATTTGGGCAGCGTTTGTGACGATGCGGTCAAGGCGCAGGGCTTTACTGGCCTTAACCGGCCCCAGGGCGATGCTTTTGACATTGATTTTGTCGCCCACGAGCTGGGGCACCAATTTGGGGCGAATCATACCTTTAATGGGATTGACGGCTCCTGTGGTGGCGGCTGGTTCCCCTTTACGGCTTTCGAGCCCGGTGCGGGAACGACGATCATGGCTTACGCGGGGATTTGTGGTAGCGATAACGTTACGTCGGCCTCCAGTCCTTATTTCCACGGTGGCAGCATTGCCGAGATCAATAGCTTCTTGCTGACGGCCGGTGGTGCCTGTGCGGAAGTAGATACGATCCCGAATAGCGCCCCCATAATCAATCTGCCGCTGGACAAGCAATATATTCCCATCCTGACCCCCTTCGAATTATCCGCGGAGGTTAGGGATGAAGATAGCCGTCTTTTGTATTACTCCTGGGAGCAAGTGGACCGCGGCGCACAATTACCCTTAGGGAATTATGGTCAGGGGAACGAGCCCTTATTCCGGTCCTTTGAGCCGGACACTATCCCTTTACGGGTGTTTCCTAATCTGGCCGATATTCTTAATAATCGTTCGCAGAGCGTGGAGTTATTACCTAATCAAAGCCGGGAGCTCAACTTCCAGCTGACGGTGCGAAATCCGGATACGGCTGGCTCGGCCATCGCCTGGTCGCGGGTGCAGTATTTCGTCGACGGAGACGCGGGCCCCTTTCGGGTAGATAATCCGCCTGGCCTGTGGGCTGGGCAGCTACAAGCCATTGAGTGGTCGGTCAACGGGACGAATGCTTTTCCCATTGCAGCGGATTCGGTGGTGCTGTATCTATCCTTAGACGAGGGGCAGGACTTTAGCTATGCCCTGGACACTTTCCCCAATACCGGCCGTGCGGTCTACCGTTTACCAGATACAGCTACGCTTAGTACCCGAACCGGCATCTCTGATTTGTCCGGATCCATTGCTCGTCTGAAATTAAAAGCCCTGAATAATATTTTTTTTGATATTAATGATGCCAATCTACCCATCGAACAAGTAGAAGCGAATGAATCCTTTGTGCGAATTATAGAAGATCCCCGGGATCTCGTTTTTTGCGGCAGCGACACCATTCGTCTGCCTTTCTACTATAATGCCTTTACAAACGGAGCGGCTATTGCGGCAGAAGTAGCGGTGCAAACCTCCGATTTTTCTTTCCGGCTCGACTCGGCTAGTCTGGGTAGTGGCGTGATCACCCTGATTGGCGGCGGGGATTTACCCACGGGAATATATCCGGTGGACTTAATTGCCCGCACGGCCTCTGCGGCGGATACTTTCCGTTATGCGGTAGACCTGCAAGGACAAGACGCAGGGCTGGAAGTCTTCAGCTTAGCCCCCGCTACCGCCGAGATCGACGTGGCAATACGACCGCTTTTTACCTGGCAACCGCTGCCTTCGGCCGACGAATATCAGGTAGAGGTAGCCCTGGATAGTAATTTCCAGCAAGTTATTATTCAGAGCCCTTCCCTGATGGATACGGCTTTTCAAACGACTGCCTTCCTGGCGGATACCACCCGCTATTACTGGCGGGTACAGGCCTTTAATGTGACCTGTGGGACCACAGGTTTTAGCCAGATACGATCCTTTTCTACCCAGCAGATCTACTGTCGCGAATACCGTCCGGATGACCTGCCCCTGGCTTTTGATGCCCTTCCTTTTATACAGTCGAGTATTACGGTATCCGACGAAGTGAGCATTTTGGATGTCAATGTAAAAGATATCCAAGGTGTTTACGATAATCCCAATGCACTGGATTTTCGCCTGCGCAGTCCCGAAGGCCCCATCATCAATCTGCTCAATAAGCGGGATAATTGCCCGGTAGGAGGGGGTTTCGATTTCTCAGTTGATGACGAGGCCGGGTCTACTTTTGTTCCCTGCCCGAATGAGGCCGGTTTTATCTTCGAACCGGTTACGCCTCTGAGTACCTTTGATGGTCAGCGGGCCAATGGTCGCTGGAACCTGACCATCTTCGACGACGGCGGCGAAGGCAAGTTAGAGAACTGGGTACTGGAGATTTGCTTCGGTGCACCGGCGGGTAGTATCGTTTCTTCCAATCGACGTCCCGAATTAGTGCAGGATGAAGTGCGCGTGTATCCCAATCCGCTGCAGTCGACCTTATACTTTGAGAGTCGGCAGCAGGCCATCGAGCAGTTGCGTATCGTGGACATGTTGGGTAGGGTAGTGCTTAGGCAAAACAACATACAGTCGCGCTTCCATTCGATTGAAGTCCCCGTTTTACCGAAAGGTGCCTACCTCTATCAGTTGCGATTGGCCGATGGACGGATGCAGGTGGGGAAGTTACTGCGGTAGGATACATAGGGTAAATAGAAAAGGCACTAATTTTAGATATGTAAATACCTAAAATTAGTGCTGGTATATTGAGTACTCCTCTATAGGTAAATAGGAATTAATGTCATCAAGGCAAGAACGATAGCCAAACTAATGGACCAAAAGTCATACGTCCTGGAACTCATAAATTCGGCTAGTGGCTGCCTACTGTGTTTATATACGGCAAACAACGCAAAAAAAGTTATTAAAACCATAGTAACTGCCAATACATTGCTAAGCTGCGATTTACTAGTGTAATAAGCGATCAACCCTATACTTGATAAAAACAGATGTAGTGTTTTAACCATGAAAAATGAAAGGCTCATTGAAATATAATTTTAATGAGTGAAATACTTTAAGTCTTTAATGGCAGTTAACTACGGTTCCAACTGCACCTAACACACATACCTAATCCGACGACTGCACAAGGTGGGCATAAAGCACCTGCAAAAATAGCACCTGCAGCACCAGATGCTCCGATTGCTCCGATCCCTCCAGCAATGCCAGCTACAGTAGCGACGGTCGAAGCATTCTGACAGGGATCCGCTCTCAAAGCAACTGTATTATTGTCCCGATCAAATACTTTCTCGTAGGGTGCGGCATATGAAGTGGTAACAATTGATCCAGCATCATTAAAATCTAATACCACAGTTGACTCTCTATAAGTAGGTTGCCCATATTGAGTCTGTAATAAGGTGCTGGCTTTTTTGGGCTAGTTCGAGGCGCAAAAATCGCGGATAGCCTAGCTATCCAAGGCTTTTTGCAACGAAGAAATCGCCCCAAAAAGACGCAGATTATTGC
>DATFKA010000044.1:0-32601 GCA_035268885.1 Saprospiraceae bacterium | reverse complement strand
TAGCCTCAAGGCGATCTATCCGAGCCAGGAGATCATCAATCCTTTTGCGAGGCTGGAAGCCAAAGCGCTGAAGAACCTACCGGGCAACGAAGCGGAGTACCTGATGCTGTACCGCCTGTTGGTAGCGGGACTGACGAAGTTGCACCATCCGTACCGGCTACGGGAGCAAGGGGTATTGCTTACGCAAAAAGAGGATGTAATCCTGGCCCTGCGCTTACTACAACCACAGGTGTGGCCACAGACGCTGATCAGCCGGGAGAGCAAGGAAGTGTACCGGGCACTGTGGAGACTTTTTATCCCAATGATTACGGAATCAGAGCTGCGATGCTCCAACTGAGAATCGCGAAATCGACCCTAAAAAGACACTTTGCGGTGTTGGAGAAATGCGGTTATATCGAGCGGGTAGGCGGCAATCGCCGCAGTGGTTATCTGTACAATGTAGGCCCCAGAGGGCTGTGAGAGGAACGCTTAAAGCAGAAGGAACTAAACCAACAATTATGAAACAAGAAAGCAAAAGAAGTGCGGGACTGCTGCGGCATCTACTGCACGAACAAATCGAGCGGTTGGCACAAGCGGAACTGGAGTTGCTCTATGCGCTGGCCAGTACCCAGGCGGTGCAACAACAGCGGCAGCAGTTCGCGGATCAGCTCCAAAGTCTTCCCCTACCAGAGCACTGGGAGCCACTGAGCGAAGCGGCACTAAGGCAATCGCTGGATGAAAGCGAAGCACAAATAAAACAGGGGCAGTACCTGGACACCGTACAAATCAAAAAACTCATCGAATCATGGTAAAGCAGTATCGTTTGCAATGGAGTCGGCGCCTGCGCCGTCGACTGGAAGAAATGTGGCAAAGCGGGATGAGTCGAGCTGCGCTGGAGGATTTTATTGCCCAGGTAGCGCAGTTGGAGACCTATCCGGCAGCACAGCCCATCAGTAGCGGAGCCCACTATCTGGACCTCGGAAACTACCGGCTCTATTACCGAATCGATGAGTACAGGCAGTTGGTACGGCTGTTGGACCTACGTCATCGACTGGAGTGGGAGGCAGAATATTGAAGCTATTTTTTATCACCAAAATACGTTATCTTTATGGAAGTATTATTAAAACCAGGCCGTATGAGCACTACGCAAATCAAGGAGTTACTCCACCAGCGCATCGAACAAGTTGATGAATCCTTCCTCAATGTGCTTTATGCCATGATGGAAGCCTACATCAAGGAGCAGGAGGAAGCGGAGCTGGAGCAAGAGATCATGAATATGCCTCCACCACCCAACTGGAAGCCGTTTACCCAGGAAGAGTTAATAGCAGAGATAGAAGAAGCAAACGATGAGATCGACAGAGGGGAATATATCACACTGGAAGACCTGAAAAAGGAGGTGGAAGAATGGTAGATCGTTTGTTCCGAGTAATTATCTCTCGTAAAGCTCGGCGGCGTTTAAAAGAAATCGGTGATTATCATCGTGAATATGCATCTGAAGAAGTACGCAAGAAAGTACGCAATAAGATCATTGAACAAGCCGAACAGCTAGAACGCAATCCGGAGCGCCATACACTGTTACCAGGAACAGAGGATATGGATTACGAAGTGAGATATACCAAAGCCTGGTCCTACAAGATTATCTTCCGAATTTTTCCTGTAAAACAGTTGGTAAGGATACTGACTATCTTCCACGACAAACAGGATCCACGCAACATCAGAAAAGACCTGGAATAAGGTTATAGCCAGACGAACACCGTTGAATCCAGGGAGGAAGTTGAAGCAGGAAAGCGGTGTTCGTCACACTTCACTCGCTGCACAGACCGCGCCATCCGCCTGAGGCGGACCGGTCGGCTATCGCCCACCTTGTCATGGTCTGTGCGGCTCGTTCAGGTTCCTCACGGCCCTTCCCGGCCCTAGTGCAGCCGCTGCGCTAGCTGCCTAGTTCCTCCACTGCCACCTTATTCGGCGGGCTGCTCGGTTCGTTCGGCTGCGGCCCAGGAGGTTCAACTGAAAAGAAAAAGGGAATCGTTGGCCTTGCCGCTACGCGTGACTGGTAGCTACGCTGCGCTCCCGCTCCCAGCCCTCACTCACACCCGCGTACGCCCGCCAATGCTTTTGCTTAACAAGTTAGCTCCTGCACAAGACTTAGCCTGGGCCTCTCGTCGGCCGGCCCAGACCCGCCGAACCTCGATTTTAATCGTCGAGCCGCTTGTTGGCTCACCCGCTGAGGCCCGGCTCCACCATTAAAACGAGGAAAGGCCTTTTTATTTTTCAACTGGAAAAGCTCGCGGCAGCGAATTGCTAAAACATGTATTTTAGGGGTGTGCTGCTGAACGAAGCGGTGCTGAAAAGGGGCTGGTAGTTGGCGTAGTTATGGGGCAAGGGAGTATGATGCGAGTATTGGACGGTGGATGTCAGTGGACCCGCTGGCGGATCTCGCGCGACACTTAACCCCCTATCGCTATGGATTTAATAATCCAATAAGTTTTACTGACCCTAATGGATTATTCGAAAGTAGAAGGGAAGCTAGGCGATTTAGGCGGGAGAATAACATTAGAGGAAGAATTCGGAGAAATGGAGAGGGAGGCTTTGATATAAGGTTTAGGGGGTCAGATGGTTATGTTACAAATACGGGAAGTGCTATTGAGTATGGTGTGACGGCAAAGAGAATAGCCAAGAGAGATTATAGCCGTAGTAGAGCACCTGAAATTGGCACCTGGGAATATGATATGTATACATCCTCTATGAGAGAGGATGGTAGATATGATTGGTACTACAGAGGTTCTGGTGAGCAATATATTCCGCCACGAAATATAGGTGAGGCATTCGGGCGGTGGCTTGATGTTGGGATGCCTTCTGGACCACTTAAAGGTACTCCAGCTGCAAACAATGTCGCAAAGGTTGATGATGTAGTACAGTCTGTTCCAACAACTCAGGTTCCAGATGATCAATTGTGGATTGACTTTTTGTCAGGAGAAAAATATTGGCCTGGTGACGTGATACCTGAAAAGGGTAAGTACTTGAAATTTTTAAAAGACTATCCATTGCCAGATGTAAATCCTTCTACCTTATCTACCTCCAAAGGAATTGGAGGAACAGATGATCCATGGCGAAAACTAATTGAAGACTACGCAAAGTGGTTAAATAACCAAATAAAGGACAATCCTCTTGATGGTGGATTATAGAAAAAATAGGAAGTGATATGATGGAATTTGATTGTACTATATGCGGGAAGAAGCATGATGTATTTACAAGAATAACCTTGCCGGAGCTCAATGTGTTAATTGGTATGAATGAGCAGGAATTTGAGACTAGAGTTCAAGTTTTTAAGGATAAATTTTACTTTGTCAACACTAAACAAGTTTTTTTTAAAGCTGATCTAAAAATTCAAATAAAAACTCTTGAGCAATATATTCGATTTGAAGTATGGGTTAAAATAAATCCGATTGACTTTATAAAAATGGCTGAGAAACTTGATGGTATAGATTCCAGTATAAATGGAGTTCTAGCATTCAATATTCCTTTTTACAAAGATACTAAAGGTACTAATTTAAATATCCGGTTTAAACTAAATGAAAAATCTATAAAGAACCCGTCAATAGCTGGTGTCGAGTCAGATAATCCGTTAGGTGTAGACTTTCGTGATGGGATCTCGGAAAAAAAAGTTGTTGAATGGATGAAAATATTACATCATTTTCCTTCCGAAAATATTTTCAATTAAATTTGTTTAGTCTCCCGACTTATGATCCAGACTGAGTATATCCCCCTGCTGGGCGTAGGCTGTTAAAAAAACCAAAGCACGTTCAGCGTTAGGCTATGCTTAAGCTGTAGTGAAGCGCAAAATTTATTTTGCAGAAAACGATTCAGTAAAGAAGAAAACCCGAAGCCCATCAGAAGAAACTCTGGCGGGCTTTGGTGCTTTTAAGAGGCCCTTTTCTTTTTTCAACTGCCGAATGGCAGGTCAATTGTTATCATTTCCAAGCAGAAAACCTTATTTTCCCAAGGCCAGGAAGCTGGTCGATGGTGTTTGAAAATGGGGTAGTTGGCATAGTTACGGAGCTAGAGAATATGATGCAAGTATTGGGAGTTGGATGAGCGTGGACCCGCTGGCGGAGGAGTACATGGTTGCTTCTCCTTACAATTATACCCTGAATAACCCAATCAAATACATCGATCCGGATGGGAAACAAGTTAAGTACCGTGTACATAAGGAAATGTGCCATTTATTCTGTTTGTACTCGTTTTTTGAAATATTCCAACTAGTGGCCCAGGAACTAAATCCCTGACACCCCAAGTTGTGGCACTTGAGGAATTCTTAAACAACTTCAATCTATAGCAAGCGTGTCGGGAGGAATCACCCCCGCATTATTGAATTTTTCATACAGTGCCAAAATATCCGGCACACAAGTCCGACTGAGCGCATTAGAGCTGTTAAATAATACACAGATTCCTAGATCTGCTGCTTGACTTACGGCAATTTCGCTGCGATATCCGTTTACATAACCACCGTGGTGTACTAATGTATCTTGCCCGGAAGGGGTATCAAAAGTGTGCATACGCCAACCAAAGCCGTAGTAGGAAGTGTTGTGTCCTGGCCATTTACTGTAATATCGATAATGGTCCTTACTGGCGATTTGCGGACTGAGGACTGCTTCCAGGCTTTGCTTTGTCACTACGTCCGGGCGTTGTCCTAATAATAGATAGAGCCATTTGCCCATGTCACTGGCGCTCGCATTGATGCCCCCTGCCGCAATCGCATTATAGTACTTTTGATTGAGTTTTTGGGTCCACCAATTCCCATCCCCCCCTTTGTGTGGGTAGGCAATATTTTTGGCTTCCTTCATGGCCTGATGGGAAGCGGAAGCATCCTTCATACCTAAAGGTTTGAAAAGCTTTTCCGCCAGCAAGGTTGACATATCTTGGTTCGTAACGGCTTCATAGTAGGTTCCGGACAAGGCAAAAACGGCATTTTGATAGCTAAAGATTTCACCTATGGGTTGTAAATTTTTGACCTCTTTTAATTGTTTAGCAATTGTCGCCAGCGAAAGGTTAGCTTCTACCAGATTGGTGTAGGTATGATAAGGCATACCAGAGCTATGAGAAAGGATATGCGCTAAACGGACCCGTTGGGTATGCAAGGAATCGGAGAGCTGGAATTCAGGAATACGCTCGTAGATCAGATCTTCCCAGCTAAGTTTTCCATCATCCACCAGGGTAGCGCCCAGGATGCCTGCAAAGCCTTTTGACAAAGAACCGATCCTGAAAATCGTGTTTTCATCTATTTCCGACGAGGCGGATGCTTTACGTTTTCCAAAGCCCCCCTGATAAATCAGGCCCTCTTTGTGTACAATGGTTACCCCTGCCCCTATGATCTGGCCGGTATTAATGGCCTCCTCAAAGTAGTTCTCCAGGGCCCTGATAAAGGCGGAGTCCGTGGCAACTTGTCTGAGTGGAACTTCTTTTTTAGGGTCTTCTGCCGCTTCCAAACCAGGATAGGCAGCGGATTGTACCGGAGCTCGCGCGCCGTCACAACTGATAAAGAAGATAAGTAAGCCCGCTAAAATGATTTTTTTATATAAGATAGCCAATCAATTTTCTATAGAACAAAGTTGTTTAAAAGTGTAAAGATAAAGAAGTAAAGGCGGCTTTCATTTACAATGATTGATTTTACGCCATGATCGATCTAAAAAGTTATATCTACTGGTCGAAGACCTTAGAGACATTACTGAAAAAACAATTGAGCTGGGACAGACTCGGTTCGGATTTAGTGGCTCTGTCGAAAAAATCCCTGCTCATCGAAGCTTTTTCAAAAAAGGCCCATCAAAACCCCGAAAAACACACAAATTTTTCTTTGATTTGGGCACTCAATCTTTAATTAAGGGCCCTTTATAGCCCATACAACCAACAACCAAATTATATGAGAAAAATTCTTGCACTTGGACTGGGTAAAGTCGGCACACTCGTTGGCGTACTGCTCTCCAAGACCTTTGTGGTTACGGGAGTCGACAAAACCAAACCCCACTACAATTATTATGACCTACCCTTTGATGTATTAGAAGGTGACGTGACGGACCTGGAATACATGGAAGAGTTGATTAAGCAAACCGATGCCGTCGTGTCTTCGCTTCCCTATTTCCTGAATAAGCCCATTGCCAAACTGGCTTATGATCATGGCAAGCATTACTTTGACCTGACCGAAGATGTGCCGACGACCAATTACATCCGTGAACTCAGCCAAACGGCTACTTCCATTATGGCGCCACAGTGTGGCCTGGCTCCCGGACTGATTGGTATCATCGGGGCCGATTTAACAAAAGCCTTTACCAAATTACGTGACATTGAACTACGAGTAGGCGCATTACCCCGCTACCCGAATGGACAAATGGCCTACTCCTTTACCTGGTCACCAGCTGGCGTGATCAACGAATACCTGAACGACGCAGAAGCCATTCACAATGGCAAGCGGAAGATGGTCACCTCCCTGGATGGCCTAGAGTATATCAATATCGAAGGTCAGGAATTTGAAGCCTTTACGACCTCGGGCGGACTAGGGACTATGTGCGAAACCTTTGAAGGTAAAGTTGACACACTGAATTACAAGACCATTCGCTACCCAGGACATGCCAAACTCATGCGCTTCCTGATGTACGAACTGATCATGAAAAAGGATAAGCAGCAGTTGGAAGATATCTTGAAAAATGCCAAGCCGCCCGTTAAAGAAGATGTGGTGTACGTCTACGCGGTGGTAGAAGGCTGGCAGGAAGACAAGCTATTCCGGAATGAATACTTTAAGGCTTTCCACCCCATTACCATTGACAATCATCAGTGGCGAGCTATTTCCTGGACAACCGCTGCCTCCATTGTTGCCGTAGTGGAGATGGTTTCTAATGGAAGTTTACCGCAGCAAGGCTTTATCAAGCAGGAGGATATTCCTTTTAGTGAATTATTAAAAACCACGACCGGGCAGTATTTTGAAGAAAACGTGTAGCTACTTTTTCTTACCTCGATAATTTTTCAGGATGTAACAATCCTCTTTGGTGATTGCGGTAAAGTGATCCGCTTCGTCTTTGAGGATTTTAGCGGTGGTCTGTTGTACTGCCGCAATCTCTACCCGCACGCCTTCTCCTCGCAGGTGCCGCACTAACTCTACGTAATCCGAATCGCCGGAGAGTATGACGATCGTGTCTACTTTCGGAGCGATTTGGGTTGCCTTAATGGTCAGTGGAATGTCGGCTGATTTGTGACAGGGCATCACGGAGCCGTGGAAGTAATTAAGCAGGCGGTCAGCTAGTTTTTCAGATATACTTTTCCCTTCGCGGAAATAAATAAGCCGATTCAATCCGCGACCGTCCAGTAGTTTGGGGATCAGCGTATCAAAATCGACTAATGCGTTTTTATCCTTTACTAAAGTTTGTAGACTCATCTCGATATTGTTCCCATCAATGAGGATCGCTACCGATTGGTTGATCTTAATGTTTATCGCTTCGTTCATTTTGTTGGGTAGTCCTCTGCTCAGGAAGGCCCTGCAGAGAAGATCTTTTATTCAGAGAAGTGGCGTATGGGTAAATAGCTACCCACACGATACTCCACTAGTAGTAATGGTATTCTAAACGTTGGGAAGATAAACTAGTTGCGCGTTCAGGTTATATTTATCCAGTACCCTTTCGGTAAATGCTTTATGGCCACTGGGCGCCAACAGAAATAATTTACCGCCTTTGAGAGAAGAGAGCGTAGCCAGTAGTTTCCATTTGGTCACCCGGCGCTCCATATTTTCCGTTGTTTTGATTGCGATTTCGAAGTAAGACTTTCCACCTCGTTTCTTACCGGTAATATCCGGTATGAAAGTATCATCTTCATTTGGTTTGGTGTACTGCACCGGCGCTTCGTACTCGCCATAATTTGCCTTAATTCCGGAGAATCCTTTCTTCTTGGCCCATCTGATGGCCTTCTCGTAAAAATCATTTTTACTCATAATTGCGTTTTTTCACCAAGGAATAATCAGCCTATAGGAGACAATAGACAAAACCCTGGTATAGTCAAATAATACGGTTGGAAAAGTGATCGACGTTCATTAAAATAACGGACCACTACTTATAATAACGCAATTTTCAGATAATTAGTTCGTTTTCAAACGTTTATTCTGTAAAAAGGGGGTTTTCCTAAAATTTCCGCCAAAAACTCTGCAGTTTTTGGTTAATTTTCAGAACATCATTGTGGTGTAGGTGTGCTTCATTATTTAAGATTTTTTCAAGAATGGTGTTAAAGGTATCCGTGCTGGTTTGGTCTGCAGCCAGGGCGCTGAGCAGATAGTAGAATTCGGCTTTCTCCGCGAAGCGAGGGTCATCGCTATCAGCAACCACCAAAAAATCATCTATGGCGGCTGCGTACTGGCCGAGATTAAAGTGGGCATGAGCGGCTGCGTATTTGGCCTCGGCCACTAATGAGGGATTATCTACCCCATCCAAATATTCGATGGCGGCCTCGTATTCTCCGTTTTCGTAGAGCGTCATCCCCTCCTGTAGCAGACTCTCACTGCCAGCGCCTCGTACTCGCTGCAACAAGTCGTTCTGATAATAGGTATCAGCAATTGCATCATTATCGTATTGGTTAGCGGTATAATTCACCGCAAAAAAACCAATCAGGAGCAGTACACTCGCCGCAATACTTAAGGAGGTGAGTCGGCGACGTAGGGGGCGCACCTTTTTTTCAGGCACCGGCCGCTGTTTATTCTCTTCCTGAAGTGCTTTTAAGTCATCCCGGAGTTCATCGGCAATGATGAGTTCGATGGCATCGCCGGAGAGTCGGTGGAGATCTACCTCGGTCTTCAGTTCCGCATCGCGGTCCATTTCAGCCTCAAAAGCCGTCTCGGCGGCCTCGTCCAAACGCCCCTCCAGGTAGTCTTGTATTTGTTGATATTTGTTTTCTTCATTCATGGTTCCTGATTTAAAGGGTACTTTAGCGCAGTAGATTCATCACCTGGGGATGCGCTTTCAAATAATTCATTAATTTCTTGTGGCATTTGTACTTGTTTTTAGTCGCCATAGCGGCACTGCTAAAGTCCAGCTGATCCGCTATTTCCTGCATCGAGTAGGACAGCTTCCACAATTCGAGGATTTTTTTACAACGGTCGCCTAACTGTGTCAAAACATTCGCCAATACTTTTTTCTTTTCTTCCTCAAGAGAGAGGGATTCCGGGTTCTCGGTTTCGGTCTGGTCCATGGTGCTATTGTCCTCTCGCAGATCGGTACGGCTATGTTTGCGCACCTGATTCATCCATAGAAAGCGGCAAATAGAGTACAGATACCCCGCCAGCGAACTCTCTCCCCGGAACTTTCCGGCCCGGACGTTGCGATCCAGCACAATAATGCCTTCGTGAAACATGTCCTGTCCGTCTTGCTCGTTCCCACTATTACTTCGGACATAAGCCACGACCTTCTTTAAAGTCTCCTGATTGACCTGGTATAAAAAGCGAATCGCTCGCTGTCGCTGACTGCCTCCGCTCTTTATCGCCCGGACAATTGCTGCATCATTTTTGAATCCAACTCTCATTATAAGGTGTTTTGATAGAAGAAAGTATACCCTCCATTTCTCATAAATTTCTTACTTTTTACTTTAAAAACGGCATATTAGAGGGGCAAATTGGATACAGCCATGATCTATGACTTCATTAAGGTGGGCTTAGGCGGTAAAAAAAGCTACTTACTCAGCTTCTTTTTTTGCCTAAGCAGTACATTCGCCTGGACTCAGATCAACCTGGACAGCAGCTTTGCGCAAGCAGAAAATCAACGTGCAAACGCCCGGGTGTCGGAGGCCCTACGCTTACTGGAGCAGGTGAAATCCGTTGCGCAGGCGGAAGAACGCCTACCGGAATGGCAAGTCCAGGTGGCGAAATGCTTAAGCGACATCGATTCTCTGAGCCCTGCCCGCCAGCTCTTACAGACGGCGAAAGCGCAACTCAAGCTCCCCGAGCAGGATCTGCTTTTGGCAGAAGCCCTAAACCTGGAAGGCTCCATTGCTTTACAACAAAACAATTGGTTGGAAGCCGAGCAGTATTACCGGGAAGCCCTGAGCTTTCGGGAAGCCTACCTCGGCGCCCGCAACGAGAAAGTCGCGGATAGCCATAATAATCTCGGCGCCGTCTACTACCTGCAACAAGACTACGATCAGGCGCTGTTTCATCACCAGCAAGCCCTGACTATCCGGCAGGAAACTCTGGAAAGCCCACATCCCGATTTGGGTAGTAGTTATAACAATCTGGCGGCCTGTTATTACGACCTGGGGCAGATCGAGACCGCCATCCAATACAATCAAAAAGCGCTGGAGCAGCGCCTGGGTAGTTTTGCCGAAAGGCATCCCAGCGTAGCCGACTCCTATAATAATCTGGGCAATTGTTACTTCGACCTGTATCTCCTAGAGCAGGCCATCGACCAGCACCAAAAAGCCCTGGCTATCCGGGAAGACCTGAACTTGCTGGCCGCCCAGGCAGCCTCCCGCAACAATCTGGGTAACTGCTGGTTGGAAGGGGGCGACTTTGAACGCGCGATTCAATCGTTTAGTCAGGCCATCGATTTATATCAGAAGACTTACGGCGCCAATCACCCCGTCATTGCAGAAGTAGTAATCAATCAAGGGAATGCTTATCAGGAAATTGGCGATTTCCCCAATGCCCTGCGGCGCTTTCAATTAGCACAATTACTGATGGAAGATCTGTTTGGCCTCAAGGCTCCCAATCGCATTCCGGCTCTGTTGGGGCAGGCTACGGTATTGCAGGGCTTAGGTGATTACAAATCGGCCATTCCTCTATTCCAGGAGGTCATTCAACAAGTAAAAACACAACTGGGTGCCGATCATCCCTTACTGCCCGAAGCCTATAACAACCTGGGTAATTGCTTTTTCCGCCAGGATGAATTCCTTCAGGCCCGCCGCTACTACCAAAGTGCCCTGTCTGCCTTTAGCCGGCAGAAGGGATGGATAACAGAGCGGGCCAGCAGCCTTTTTAACATCGGTAATACCCATCAGGAACAACAAAATCCAGACCTGGCCCTATCTTTTTATAAGCAAGCTCTGGCCGTACTGGCCGATAAGTATTCTCTATCTGATTTATATTTCAAGATACAGTCCGCCCGCGCTTCCGCTTATGCAAAGACGGGGAAACCAAGCCTTGCTCGAAATGTACTCGAGGAGCAGGTCGAAAAGCTGGATCGACAATCTTCGGCTCCCAGATTGAGTTGGATTGATTTATACCGGCAGTTGGCTGATTTATATCAGCAAGAGCGGACGACAGCGTCTTTAGAGAAAGCGCTGTCTAATTATCAAAAAGCAACCGATCTACTCGATCGCCTGGTCATCTATCAACGTAGCCGACTGGCCAAGCAAAACATTCGGCTGGATTATTTTTCACTCTACGAAAATGGCATACGGATAGCGCTGCAACTCGCCAAAACGAAAAATGACCCGACTCAGCTGGAAGCCGCTTTTGCCCTGAGCGAAAAAAGTAAGGCATTACTCATCCGGGAAGCCAGTAACGAATCGGATGCACAACGCTTTGCCCATTTACCGGATAGCCTCATCCTTCAGGAGGCCCGACTCAAACGGAAAATCAGCGAGTACGAACAAATTCGCTACGAACAAGCGGGGCAACTGGATAGTCTCAGCCTGCGCGAACTCGAAATTGAGCTCTTAAAGCTCAGAGGCAGCTATAATAAACTTATCGCCTACTTAGAAAAGCAGTTCCCCGCATATTTCCAGATGAAATACCGCAGCGTAGCCCCTTCTGCGGAGCAAGTCCGTGCGCAGCTAAATACAGAGCAGGCCCTGCTATCCTACTTCGTAGGGGATAATACCATTTTTGTTTTTGTGATTAGCCGTTCTGGTTTGGAGGCAGTGCAGCTAGCGCACCAGGATTTAGAAACGCAAACCATCCAACTTTGGGATGCCATTAGTCACTTCACAGGTGCCCAGATGGCCGACGACTACCGACTTTACGCTCAGCAATACGCCAGCAATGGATATCAGCTGTACCAGCAATTGCTGGCGCCCATTGAAGAAAAGATAGACTTGCCGACGGGCCTGACCATTATTCCCGACGGTATTTTATGTTATTTACCCTTTGACCTGTTATTAGCCCAGGCTGTAGATGATTCCCATCTTTTTCGCTTTGATCAACACCCTTACCTGATTCATCAATATCGGTTCAGCTATGCTTACAGCGTAGACCAGTGGTCTAAAGCTCAACTTGACAATGAGCTTGGACGGGCAGTACGTTGGACTGGTTTTGCGCCCGCTTTCTACCAGGGCAAAAGCAGCTTTGAACCGCTTTATCACAATGAAACGGAGGTGAGGAATATAGCTCGTATTTTATCGGGAAATCAGGTATTTACGGGTAGGGAGGCTTCAATCTCTACTTTGGAAGAGCAGGTTGACCGGCCGGGTATTATCCACCTGGCAACGCATGGCTTAGCCAATGCTAGTCGATCCGATTTCGCCTTTTTAGCCTTTACGGCAAAAGACAGCACGGAACAACTTTTGTATACGCAGAATCTTTATGCCATGGATATGCGGCAGGTAGCTCTGGTCGTTCTCAGTGCCTGTGAAACAGGTCTGGGGGAAGCTTTGCCCGGGGAGGGGGTGATGAGTTTGGCCCACGCTTTTCGGTACGCGGGAGCAAAAAGTATTATTACTACCTTATGGAGTATTGATGATGAAAAGACCACCAAAATCATGCTCTACTTCTATCAACAATTAAAGCTAGGTAAAGACAAGGACGAGGCCCTTCGTCAGGCTCGCCTACAATATCTGTCAGCGCACAATGGCGAATATGCCCATCCTTTTTACTGGGCCGCCTTCGTACCGATCGGAGATATGGAAGCGGTCACTTTCGTAAAAAAAGTAGATTATTTAATGACTGCAGGGGCATTGGTGCTCTCTTTTATCGTCTTTCTACTGTGGACTTATCGGCGCAGAAAACCTAGCGGGCCACGGACATTTTCTTAGCCATTTCCGGTGTAAGATTTTCGGCGTAAGCTCCGTAGCTGTCTACTAGCGTTCCTTTTTTACCATCCTTGGTTTCAATCGCATAGACAATGGCATTATCTCCTGCGCTTGACATCCCCTCAAACCGGTAAAATTCCACAACGTCGAAATGATCTGGCCCGTGATCGGAGCCATCCGAGCAGCTCAGTTTGTTTTTCTGTGCTTCAAAACTTAATTTGTAGCCTTTTTGGGTCAGCCCATTCACGGCCTGACTTAGTGTTTCGTAAGTATTCATATCAGATTTTATTTAAGTTTTTGGTAGGTTTCTCTTGATTAGGAATTACACATTCACTCCTGGTGCAAGTAAGTCCTTGTATTCGGGATGCCTCCGTATATAACTAGCAAAAAAAGGACAGAGCGGCATCACTTCTAATTTATTATCTCTGGCGTATTGAAGTCCCGTTTTGGCCAGAGCAGCCCCGATCCCATTGCCCTCCAGATCATTAGGCACTTCGGTATGTGTGAAGATAATCCTTTGTTTGGTGAGAATGTATTCTGCCTTGGCGAGATAATCTTCTATACTCACTTCGAAGCGCTTGGCTTCTGGATGGTGTTTAACCTCAATTTGGTCAGAAGAAAATTTTTTAGCCATGATTTCAGGTTTTTAGCAATAGTTTAGGAATATCAAATCAATTAGCCTTTAAAGTCAATTTTGTTATGCGAACCGTCACAAAAAGGCTTTTTACCGGAAGCGCCACAGCGACAAAGGGCTACCCCTTTCGCTTTGTCCTCTTCTTTTCCGTCGGGATAGGTCAGATGTATAGCACCATCAACCAGTATCGGCCCATTTGGTGTGACCTTCAAGCTCACTTGAGGCCCATCTTCCGGCACCTCCGCTTTAGGTTTTCCCTCTTCATTGAGGTAAGTTGTCAGGGCGCCGGAAGGACATTTATTCACCTGATCAATGATGTCTTGGGTCGAGGCGCCTTCTGCGTTGATCCAGGGACGGGCCTCGACATCAAACACAGCTGGTAATCCATTAACACAGTTCTTGGAGTGAGTGCAAAGATTAGATTTCCAGACGATAGTTACTTCTCCGTTTGTATACTCTTTTGTTCGGGACATATCTTTTTTAATAAAAACCTGAGGCAGACTTAAATGTTCGATTGGGCTGGAGCCAAATAAGAAAGGAAGCCAAGATTGACTTCCTTTGCAGTTGTAAAAACTATTATCTATTCAAAATCCAAATTTTTTCTGCTGTGGGCTTAGATACTAGCTTCTGGCAGCTTGGAATTGTTGTTTCACCAGATAGACCAGCAGTAAGGCAAGCATATAGAGGGCAGTGTAAGTCATGGAGAACGTTTTTTGGGTTAAGAGACTCTGATAATTGGCTTATTTACTCTTTAGACCCCTCGTCTTTTGCATACGCTGCCTGATCAATGGATTTTTTTTAATTTTTTTCAAATCGCAACTCCTGAATAAAATATCGCCCCTCTTCTACCTTGATATACATAAACACCCGGTAGTTTTTTCCCTGCGTTTTCATGTCACCGATACAATAGAGCGAGGACTTACCGCCCGAGTACCCCTTATGCACTGGCTGAAAAGTAGCACCGGGGTGCTGAGAAAAGAAGGATTTTAATTTATTAACGGCTTCCTGTTTTACGTAAATGTCTCCTTCTTCCAGAAGGGCCACTTCTACCTTATCGTCCAGGTATTGCTCTAAAGCCTGTAAATCGCCCTGATTAATGGCGGAGGTAATGTTTTCCAGATGAACGTCCTGGAGGAAAGGGACAGTCAGGAATAATAGCATTATATGTTTCATGGTTCTTAATTTTAGGGGTGCATCGGATAAAAAAACGAGGCAACCCAATATTTGTCAAAATGGGATATGTGTGTCAACTCTTGTCCTATTGACGATAGAAAGTCATGAAGTAACGCTAAACCATTCAGAATAATTCCTTAGTGTCCAAGAATGTAACGTATATTTTATTTTATTAATTGCCTCCTTAACAAATCATCCTCATCCATTTATTGTGATTCTGGATTGCCCTGGGAATAAAAGGTCAGATTCCCCGATTATGCTTATTTTTGCAACAAACAAAAACCAGATGACAAACAAACGCAGTATTCTCATCATTCTTGATGGCTGGGGTAAAGGCCAAAATACCACGGCTGATGCCATACAACAAGCGGAAACCCCTTACGTCGATAGTTTAATGGAAAATTATCCCAATAGTGAATTAATTACCTACGGCGAGCAAGTCGGCCTTCCCGAAGGGCAAATGGGGAATTCCGAAGTCGGCCACCTGAATATTGGAGCGGGTCGTATTGTCTATCAGGAATTAGCCCGGATCAATAAGGCGATTAGAGATAAAACACTCCATCAAAACGAAAAACTCCTTTCCGCGCTGCGGGACGCTAAAAAAGCGGGAAAAGCGGTACACCTGATGGGACTGGTATCGGATGGTGGCGTCCACTCGCACATTAATCACCTGAAAGCCTTAATTGATATTTGTGAGGCCCAGGAAGTACCGGCCGTATATATTCACGCCTTTACCGACGGTCGCGACTGTGATCCCAAAAGTGGAGTTGGCTTCCTCCAGGATCTACTGCAACACCTGGAAAACAAAAACGCCCGCCTAGCCTCGGTCGTGGGCCGCTATTACGCTATGGATCGCGATAACCGCTGGGAGCGTATTAAATTGGCTTACGATGCGCTGGTACACGGTCAGGGGACTCCCTCCACGGACATTCTGGCAGAAATCAAGGAATCCTACGCTGAGGACGTGACCGACGAATTCTTAAAACCCATGGTTTGTGTCAACGAAAATAGCGAACCCATTGCCACTATCAAGGATGGCGATACATTGATCTGCTTTAACTTCCGTACGGATCGCCCCAGGGAAATTTCCACGGTCCTGACTCAAAAGGATATGCCGGAGTACGATATGCAAAAGCTGGATCTGAACTACGTCACCATGACCCGTTACGACGAGAGCTTCAAGGGGATTACCGTCCTGTTTGAGAAGAAAAACATCGTCAATACTTTGGGTGAAGTTTTAGCGAAAGCCGGTAAAACACAGGTGCGTATAGCGGAAACGGAGAAATACCCACACGTCACCTTCTTTTTCAACGGTGGCCGCGAAGAAGAGCACGAAGGAGAAAGACGCATTATGATTCCTTCTCCAAAAGTCGCAACCTACGATCTTAAACCAGAAATGAGCGCCTTCGAAATTACGGAAGCGATCACCACGGATATCCGGGAAAACAAGCCCGACTTCATCTGCCTGAATTATGCCAATTCGGATATGGTAGGCCATACCGGCGATTTTGAGGCGGCTAAAAAGGCTGCCGCTGCCGTAGATACCTGCACCAAAAAGTTACTGACCACCGCCCTGCAACACGATTACGAAGCCATTGTCATTGCAGATCACGGCAACTCCGATTATATGATTAATGACGATGGAACGCCTAATACCGCACACACTATGAACCCGGTACCCTTTATCTACGTTAGTAATAATGCCGAAGGGAAAACGGTGAAAAACGGTAAACTCGCCGATATTGCGCCGACATTGCTGGACCTGATGGAGCTGGAAGCCCCGGAAGAAATGGATGGAGAGGTGCTAATTAATGTTAAAAAGGCTTAGGGTTTCCTTAAAAAAACCTTCCGGTAAAATAAAGCGCGAACCACCCGGGTTAAGTGTCCGGTGGTTCGCGCTTTTTTAGATATACATTGAAGTGGTTTAAACTTTTTGGTTCAATAAGCCCTTGGCAACTCATTGAACGACCCAAAACGAAAGCAAATAAACAGTAAAGAAATGAAACAACTACTTGCCGTAATGCTACTGGCTGTGCTGCTGGTCGCTTGCAACCAATCGGATAATACGGGTACCGAATTAGAACAAGATTATTTTTTCAACCTCGAAGATTATTTTGAATCTGAAATTGAGCGACTGGACCAAACGGAAGCTCCCGTTACCAAAGTCCTATCTATCAATGGATTATCCGAAGAGGTGCCCACCGATACGCTTAACTTCTCCAAAGAGCTGTCGATTTTTAAAAAGTCAGATATTAACCGGACGGCCTGGATCGATAAATACAAAGGGGATACTACCCGAACGGCCTCCGGCGATATTCAGCGAATTATTTATTCTGCCATACGCAAAGACCTCAGAACCCGGAAAATTGTCATCGATTTTGAAGGAGGGGAACCTTCAAAAATTGCCATCCGCAACGAGACAGATTCTCCCGCTTTGACGGCTCGCCAGATGTTGATCTATCAGCCAGATAATGGCTTTTCTATCTCTCAGGAACAGAAAGTACGTGCGCTAGAGAAAAAATTCCTGAAAATTGAAGTAAAATATCAATAAGGAGTGACAATCTTCACCAAAAGTAAACCTGAGAGCCTGTACTTTTAGCGGAAACGCGAAATGATGTACAGCACTAGTTCTCAAATGTTGGCGGGCCTGCAGACAGAAATAGAGCAACTCATCCATCAATTGCATCAGGCCGAATTTCGATTTGAAAATGCGATCAGGGAAGTACATCCCAGTAATCGGGGTAGTGCACGTAATCTGATCCATTATCTGGCATTACGCTCCCTTGACCTGCGCGATATACAGGAGCAACTAGCCGAACTATCTATCTCTTCTTTTGCGCACGCAGAGGGCTACATCCTCAAAAACCTGTTGAATATACAACAGCTGCTCGTGGCTATGCATGGGCAGCCCGCCAATGTCGTACTCGACTACCCGTCGGCGCCCTTTTCTTATCGGACCAGTAAAAAACGACTCCGGGAAAACGCCGTCAGTCTCTTTGGTCACAATAACCACGGCGAGCGTTCCTGGATAATGGTCACCATGCCCACCGAAGCGGCGGAGGAACCTAAACTAATCGAGCAAATGATGACTAATGGCATGAATATTGCCCGGATAAATACCAGTCATGACCATCCGGATATCTGGGAGAAAATGATCAAAAACATCCGGCGCGCGGAACACAAAACGGGTAAATTTTGTAAGATTTACTTCGACCTCGCGGGTCCAAAAATTAGAACGGACTTTTCGAATATGCAGCTGCTCAAAAAAGCGCGCAAGGCCAAAAAAGGAAAGCTCCGTCTCTTCCCAGAGGATCTCCTTTTGATCACCAGTGCCCCTGAAAAGTGTCAAACCATTAAAAAGAAGGGACAACCCAAAGCCCTGGTTGCCTGCATCAGTTTAACGCTACCCGAGGTATTAAAAACCGTAAAAACGGGGCAGCGTATTTTCTTCGACGATGGCAAAATCAGTGCAAAAGTAGTCGATCATACCGAAGAGGGGGTAATGGTAGAAATTACGGCGGCAGCCGTGGGGGGTACCAAACTCCAACATAACAAAGGCATCAACCTGCCCGATACGACCCTCCACATACCCTCCCTGACCGATAAGGACCTGGATTATCTACCCTTCATCGCTGCGCACGGTGATATTATTGGCTATTCTTTTGTCAGACGAGCCGATGATATCTATTTACTCCAGAATGAATTGGCCAGGCTGAAAAGACCCGCCATTGGCCTGGTCCTCAAGATTGAAAACAAAGAAGCCTTCGATAATTTACCCGATCTGATCCTGGCCGCCATGCGCTCCCCCAAAGCGGGGGTTATGATCGCCCGCGGCGACCTGGCCGTTGAGCTGGGCTTTGAAAGAATCGCCGAAGTACAGGAAGAAATTTTGTGGATTTGTGAAGCCGGTCATTTGCCCAATATTTGGGCGACTCAGGTGCTGGAAAGCCTGGCCAAAAAAGGACTGGCGACCCGCAGTGAAATAACGGATGCGGCGATGGCCTGCCGGGCCGAGTGTGTGATGCTGAACAAAGGGCCCTTTATTTCCGAAGCGGTCAAAGTGCTGGCCGATATTCTGAAACGCATGGCCTACCACATGGATAAAAAACACGGAAGTTTCCGGGCCCTAAGTGTCGCCCGGCGCTTTATTCATTAACCAGAAATCGAAAGCCAATACCGTGTACGTTTTCAATTTTAATGCGCTTTTCCGCGCGCAAATATTTGCGCAGGCGCGAGATAAATACGTCTAGACTCCGCCCCAGAAAATAATCGTCCTGCCCCCAAATGGTCTTGAGGATGGCCGAACGGCGAACCAGTTGGTTTTTATGCCGTAGAAAATAATTCAGTAGATCTGCTTCTTTTTGGGTCAGAATACGCTCTCCCTCCGGAGAACAAAGCACCAAATTATGGTGATCGAATTCGAAGATACCCAATTCCTGGACCTTGGGGCTCTCCGCCTGGACAATGAGTCGCCTTTTCAGAAAAATCTCAATTTTCAGAATGAGTTCTTCAATCGAAAAGGGCTTAGTGATATAATCGTCTCCGCCAATACGCAAGCCGTGCAAGCGGTCTTCCTTTAGTGATTTAGCCGTCACAAAGAGAATAGGTACCTGCGTATCGTACTCCCGGATGCGCTGAGCCAGCGAAAAGCCATCCATCTCCGGAAGCATGACGTCCAGAATGTAGAGATCAAAGTGTTCCTTATCAATTTTTTCGAGAGCTTCTTTCCCGTCCTTACACCAGGTAACTTTATAGCCTTCCAGTTCAAGATTATCACGGGTTACAAAACTCAGGCTTTCATCATCTTCAATGTAGAGCAGGTGTGCTTTCATGTAGGATTTATTTTCGGGTAGGCATTTTCTATTGATTTGGCATAAAAATGGAAAAGCGGGCGTATTCTCCTTCTTCGCTTTCCAGCTTGATCGTCCATCCGTGTGCTTCGCAGATTTTTTGGACATAATAAAGACCAATACCAAAGCCTTTTACATTATGGATATTCCCCGTTGGTATTCGGTAGAATTTTTCAAAGACATTGGATTGGTATTCTTTGGGGATACCAATACCCTGATCGCTTATTTTCAGGTAATAGCCCTTTTTTTGATAAGCCAGTTCCACATCAATAACGGGTTTTTCTTTGCGGTATTTTACGGCATTATCCAATAAATTATACAGGACATTAGACAAGTGAAATTGATCTGCCTCGATATAACAGGCTTTCTCCGGAAGCTGCACACGCAGGCTTCCGCCCAACTCCCTGATCCGTAATTGCTCGTTATTCACAATATGCCTAATGGTCTCTCCCAGGTCTACCGTTTCTTGCTTCAGGTTAAAATTGTTCTGCTCGAACTTGACGATATTGAGTACTCTTTCTACCTGATCATTCAGGCGCAGGTTCTGGTCTTTTATAATATTCGCATAAGTGAGCAGCCGCTCGTCTTTTTTAATTGCGGGGTGGCGCCCAAAATAGTCGGCCGCTATCTTGATCGTTGACAGCGGCGTTTTGAACTCGTGCGTCATGTTGTTGATGAAATCTTTCTGCATATTAGACAGGCGGCTCTGTCGGAGCATTACATACATAGCGTAGGCAAAAAAGATAATCGTGAGCAGCAATATGAGGGAGAAAAACACGGAAAGCTGCATTTTTTGAAACAGATAATTGGAGCGGGTCGGAAAGCGAATGCCAAAGTAATAATTAGAGGTTTTCAGCTCAGAGACGGGCAGAAGAGCGGCACGGCCGGTTGTTCTTTCGCCTTCCAATTCGTAATTGCAGTAATTACCGTAGACCATCTCGCTGGAAGTACAATCGTAAATGCCGTACTCAAAATCTATATTCAGGGCCCAGGCCTCAATCCCCTCCTGGAGAAATTGCTCCAGCATACCGGGATTGATCTCACTATCAATATTGACAATGTAGTAATTAGAGCTGCGTCGCTTTATGATATTTTTCTTTGGCAGATCAGCATTATTCACCTCAGCTATGGAACAGGCCGTATTGTAGAGAATCAGGTTGATTTTTTCTTCAAACTCCTGCTCGTTAATATTCCAGGTATTCAATACCCAGTAAGACTGCACGGCGATGATGCCGACTATGGCGAGAACCCCTAACAATAAAGCTCTGGTAATCTGTCGATTGGGCATGAATAATCGTTTAGCCAAAAGTGCAAGATGGTAATAAAACTAATCCTAAATCGTACAATATAACCGCATAAATTTCGTATTTAACAGCTAATTAACAGGCTATCCAAGCTTTATTCAAATTCCGGCGCATTTGCTGGAATATTTTTTATTTTTGTTTGAAAATAGACTAGAAAGATTTCATGAGGGACCTGCGAAAGCTGCTTTTACTGTTTGGATGTTTGCTCTGGAGCCTGGGCCCGGCCTTAGGTCAAAATGCAGATAATCCATTTGAGCTCGTGCCGCGCCTCGATGAAGAAAATCGGCAGATCAACACTCCAAAGTCCAATGAGGAAACAGCGGATAGCTTAACGAACCCCTTTGACCTCATCTACGATAGTCCACGCGAAACGGATTTCACGCCCTACGAAGTGGACCCCAAAGTCGAACCAATCATCACTTCGGATAAAGAGCGATTTCTTTTCTTTGGAATCGGCATCATGGTGTTGCTCTTTACGTCTGGCGTAAGCCTGGTGGGTAACTATTTGAATAAATCCTTTCAGTCCTTTATTTATGACAACGCTTTTAACCAGTACTTTCGGGAGCAGGATGGCCGTGGGGCCGCTCCTTATTTTGTGCTGTATTTGCTATTTTTTGTCAATCTTGGCTTTTTCTTGTTGTTGGTACTGGACTATTATCAGGTCTCCCTGCCCATTCGTAATTATTATCTGCAGTGGCTTATCTTCAGCGCCGGAGCCGCCAGCTTGTTTTTATTTAAGCATTTTATTTTGATCCTCATCCGCCTGATTTTCCCGGTGGACGCAGAGATTAGGCGGTATATCTTCCTAATGATTGTCTTTTCGGTAGTGCTCGGAGCCGTACTGGTTCCCGCCAATTTATTGCTCGCCTACGGACCGGAAGGGTCTACAGATTATGTACTCTGGGGGACAATCGTTGCCATCGCCATCATCTATTTATTACGCTCCATAAGGGGGTTGTTTATTGCCAATAAGCAATTACTCTTTCATAGATTCCACTTTTTGTTGTATATTTGCACCGTCGAAATCGCTCCAGTAGTGATTGTAGTTCGATTGATTTTAAATCAATTATGATTTTTGTGGGCTAAAATGTAGAGTGAAAAATTTAGATTTAATGGCAGCAAACGGACAAGCAGTATCCTTCAAACCAGTTAAATCGATCCTAGTTTCCCAACCCAAACCGGAGAGATCTCCTTACTACGAATTAGAAGAAAAATACGGTCTTCAAATCGATTGGAGGCCCTTCATTCACGTAGAAGAGGTAACGGGAAAAGAGTATCGTAAACAAAAGATTCGCCCGGACGAATACACGGCGATTATTTTTTCGAGCAGAAATGCCATTGACCATTTCTTCCGCATTTGCGAAGAGATGCGCATTAAAATGCCACAGGATACCAAATACTTCTGCCTGTCGGAAGCCGTGTCCAACTACCTGCAGAAATTTATCGTCTACCGCAAGCGTAAAGTATTTGTAGGCAAGCGCAAAATTGAGGACCTCACGCCCTACTTCAAGAAACACAAGGGCGAGAAGTTTCTCCTGCCCTGTTCCAACCTGGGAGCCAAAAACATCGTGGCGCACCTCAAAGAAATGGATCTCGACTGGACCGATTCGCTGATGTACCGCACGGTAGCCTCCGATCTTTCTGACCTGAGTGATGTCAAATACGATATTTTGGTATTCTTTAGCCCGCTGGGTATTGATTCCCTTTACGAAAACTTCCCGGATTTCACCCAGGATGAAACCAGAATGGCCGTGTTTGGAAATCGTACGACTCAGGCGGTAACCGATCGTGGTCTGCGAGTCGATATCAAAGCGCCTTCACCAGAGGCCCCATCGATGACTATGGCGCTGGAACAGTACCTGAAACAAGCCAACAAATAGGCTAGTCAACACTACTTACCCAGGGCTGAACTATCACTGCGGCAAACTTGTTGTACGATATTATGCAACGATTTATTCCACAACTAGGTAAAGCGCTGCAGCAGCCTCTGCCAGGTGTAGAGGCCCAGCTGAAATTAGCCCATGGTTCGCGAAAAGAACTTCGGGGACACCCTTCCAATGCCCGGAAAGCAGCCGTCCTTGCGCTTTTTTTCCCGAAGGAAACCGATTGGCATTTAGCTTTAATTCAACGGGCCGCTCACGATAAAGACCGACATTCGGGGCAGATTAGCTTCCCGGGCGGACGGCACGAATCCGCAGATCCGGACTTCCGCTTCACCGCACTGCGCGAAACCGAAGAAGAAATTGGCGTTAAAGCTGAAAACATCAATATACTGGGTGATCTTTCCTCCCTATATATTCCCGTTAGCAATTTTTTGGTTCACCCCTACGTGGGCTTCGTAGACTTCACTCCGACTTTCCAGCCGGAACCCAGTGAAGTGGACCAAGTGCTGGAGCTCCCCTTCTTTGAATTCCTGAAGGAGCAGTCTATCGGCAAAACGACCCTTCTGCTGCCCAATCAAATACAGCTAAAAGACGTACCTCATTTCAAAATAAAGGACCACGTGATCTGGGGAGCAACCGCAATGATGATGAGCGAATTAGTAACCGTAGCACAATCTGTTGCCAATTACATACCATCCAGGTAGAAAATTCCGTTAGAATTTATCTACCTTAAAAAAGATCAACCGACAGTATATTTATGCGATTTAACCCAAAGGAAATTATTAACCGCCTACGGCAATTACCGCGCGATCCCGCTTTTTATCGCAATCGGCTAAAGCTCTGGATCAAACAGGCCTGGGAAAATCGTCCACCCAGCGCCCAGGTGCTGCGTATTACCTTCCTCTCTCTGGGGATTATCTTTGCCCTCAACCTGCTCCTGATCCTTTCGGTATACTTCGGGGCTTTCGGTCGTTTACCCTCCAAAGCAGATCTGCTCAATATCAACAATGCGAATGCCTCCGAAATTTACGCCACCGACGGTATCCAGCTGGGTAAATATTACAATGAGAACCGAACCAATGCCTCCCTGTCAGAGATTCCTTACTACCTGATCAACGGCCTAGTGGCCACCGAAGATGCCCGCTTCTACCAACACAGCGGCGTAGACCCCCGGGCTCTGCTGCGCGTATTTTTCCGTACCGTCCTGATGGGTGACCTCGATAGTGGCGGAGGCAGTACCCTGTCGCAACAACTAGTCAAGAACGTTTACGGACGCGAGCGCTACGGCTTGCTCAGTATTCCCGTTAATAAAATCCGCGAAATCATGGTGGCCCGCCGCCTAGAGAGGGTTTATTCCAAAGCGGAAATCATGGAGCTCTACCTGAACACCGTGCCTTTCGGCGAAAGGGATGTCTACGGTATCAAAGTAGCGGCCCGCCGCTTCTTCAACAAGTCGCTATTTGAATTAAATATCCAGGAATCAGCGGTCTTGATTGGTATGCTCAAAGGGAATACACTCTACAACCCCATCCTCAATCCGGAAGCTTCGGTAGAGAGGCGTAATACGGTACTACGACGTATGGCTCAGGCCGACTTCCTGACCCAAAATCAATACGATTCGATTGCCGGGCTACCACTGAAAACTGATTACGTACGAGAAGGGAAAAACCAGGGCCTGGCCACTTATTTCCGGGCCCACTTGCAAGAGGAACTGGAAGAAGCCCTGCAAAAAGTAAGAAAACCCGATGGCAGCCTTTACGATTTAAAGAAAGACGGCCTGAAAATATACACCACCATTGACGCCCGCCTGCAAAGCTACGCCGAATCGGCCGTCAACGAAGTGATGCCGGAGGTACAGAAGCGCTTTAGTCAGGATTGGTCCGGTAATCGCGATCCCATTCCCCCGAGCCTTTTAGCGGAAGCTATCCAAAACTCGGGGCGCTACCAGTCCCTGATCAACCGGGGCTTTACCGAAGAAACCGCCATGGCGGAAATGAAAAAAACCGTCAAGATGCGCCTGTTCTCCTGGGAGGACAAAGGAAGCTATCAGGACCTCTCCCCCATCGATTCCATACGCCAGCAATTGACGACCCTGCACGCCGGTATGATCGTTGCCGACCCCAAAACGGGTGCCATCCGCGCCTGGATCGGCGGTATTGACCACGGCTACTTTCAGTACGATCACGTGAAGTCTACCCGCCAAGTGGGTTCTACCTTCAAGCCGGTCGTCTACGCCCAGGCCCTGGAAGATGCCCGCTACCCCTGTGATTATTTCGAAAATGAACGCAAAACCTACGCGGAGTTCGAAGACTGGTCGCCCCGCAATTCGGACGGCAAATACGGCGGTTACTATTCTATGCCCGGTGCCCTGAGCAATTCCGTCAACACCGTAACCGTACAATTAGCCCTGGAGACAGGCCTGGAAAAGGTGCGCAATATGGCGGGCCGCCTCGGCCTGGAAGGACAATTACCCGAAGGACCAGCCATCAGCCTGGGTACCACGGAAGCCTCACTGCTGGAAATGATTCGAGTGTACGGCACCTTCGCCAATCAGGGCAAACGCCCGGAATGGCACTACCTCGACCGCATCGAAGACCGGGAAGGGAATATCATCTTTGAATACCCCAAGCCCAGCCCGGCCACCTTCGAGCAGGTCCTCAGCCCCGAAACCAATGCCCTCATCGTCAATCTGCTCGAGACCGTGGTCGACAGCGGTACGGCACGCCGCCTGCGCTATCAGTACGGTTTGGCCAGCGATATCGCCGGAAAAACCGGAACCACGCAGAATCAGTCCGACGGATGGTTCCTGGGCTTTACACCCAACCTGGTTTTTGGCGCCTGGGTGGGGGCGGAATTACCCACCGTACATTTCCGAACGCTTTACCGCGGTCAGGGGAGTAATACGGCGCTGCCGATGGTGGGCAGTTTCCTGCAAAAAACCTACAAAGACCCCAACTTCCGTAAATACCGAAACGCGCAATTCCCTCCGCTGGTCGATAGCTTGGCCTATATGCTGGACTGCCCGCACTACCTGGATAGCTTACCCGAAGAAATCGAATACCTGAATGATTACTTCCAGCAGCCGGGCTTCTTTGATCGACTCTACCGAGAGCTGAACCAGGGCGACTTCTCGTACCCCATCGAACTCAAAAGACCCCGACGCAACGAATCCGAAGCAGATTACATTGATCGTATGCGCCGCTACAATGAGCGATTACAGCGCCGGGACGAGCGACGGGAAGACCTCAAAGACTTTTGGAGTGATAAACTATTTGGTGGGAGTCGAAGGAATAATAACTAAACAAGAGAGTAGGTCGAAGCTCACCCGTCGACAGGGCTTTTTCAATCTGCCCATTTTTTTTCGTAAAGTTGGGTCAGCCGGTAGTTGGTATACCCGGCATAAGCAGGATATCCATTCCAATAGGGTATGTTTTCTAATCGTTGAATAGCCAATGCGTATTCTTGTTCTTCTTCATAAATATCAGCGAGCATAAGCGCCCGGGTCAGGTCATCAATGAGAGCCAGGAGTGCTGGCACCAGGCGGGCCAGAGGCCGCTTTGAAGTGGCTTTAAGCTTGCCCTTCATCTGATCCTTTTTGGGCACCACAAAGCCTTTATTAGCCAGGGCGAATAGCTCGATCGGCTCCTCCACATTCTTAAATTCAAAACGGCCGAGCACCGCAAATTCCAGATCAGATTGATTCTTTACTTTATCCCAAACATTTTTTGACATCAGTACCGCACCCGCTATGCCCATCGACTCTATTCGGGAAGCGATATTCAGGTCATTGCCGTAGACATCGTTGTCTTCGTGCATCACATCTCCCAGGTAGAGGCCAATCCTCAGTGGGATAACCGGTAAGGCTTCCTGGATAGCTCGGGCACACTGTACGGCATCTAATACGCTTGAGAATAGGCAGATACTCCCATCCCCATAATTTTTGATAATTTTCCCCTTATAGAAAGCCACTTCTTCTTTGAGTATATGCTGGTAGCGACGTAGTACCTGCATGGTTTTCCCCTCGTCGGATTGCATCAGGGCAGTATAGCCTTCGATGTCTGCAAAGAAGATAGCCGCGAGTTGTCTGTCTTTATTACTATCAGTCATAGGTCCAATTAATGCACTCCGGGTTTATGCTTAGCTGCGCCGCCCATAAACTTACTACTTTTCTGGTAAAGGACTCCCTGGTTGGGCGTAGGATTCCCTACGCCCAATACCTTTTACATATGTTCCTTCAAAAACGCCAGTGCCAGCGCATTGGCTTCCTGCGCTGCCGACTCATTGTACGCCGGATTGGAGGGATTCGCAAAGGCGTGATCCGCCTCGAACTGACGGATCTCAATCGACTTACCCGTCGCTTCGGCCAGGGCTTTAAAATCGTTCGCCACCTCGGGCGTAATCCAACCGTCTTTTTCGGCAAAGATACCCAGGATAGGGGCTTCCAGCGGTGCCAGCTGATCTGCCTTTTGTACCGGCATACCGTAGTACATCACGCAGGCCTGACCCCGGTCTTTGGCCATAATGGAAGCCTTGAGTGACCAGCCACCGCCAAAACACCAACCGATGGTGGAGATTTCGGCTTCCGGACCGGCCATGGTCAGGGCACCCTGGATAATGGCGCGGGCGCGCTCCTCCTTAATGGACTGCATGATTTTACCCGCCTGATCCGGATTGGTAGCTACTTTACCGTCGTAGAGGTCCAGTGCCAGCACGTTGACGTTGTCCAGCGCACCGTAGAGGCGTTCGGCTTCTTCCTTGATATTATCGTTCAGGCCCCACCACTCGTGAAAGACCAGCAGGTATTCGTCACTTTCCGATTCGGCCATCAGGGCGTAGGCGCTGCCGACGTCTCCCCCCTCGACCGGGATATCGATCATCTCCCCGCTGTAATCAGCGGCGGCGGCGCGCGGATCGTCGTGGGCCTCTTTAAACTCGGGATCATCGGCAAAGTCGGCCATATCGTCGGCCGATTTTTCGGCCGTATTCACACAGCCCGTCAGGAGGGCAAAGCTCAGGGCAAAAAGTAGTATTCGGTAATTCATTTTCTTGCGTTGTGGTTCGTAATTACTTTCACAACGGCTTGCAGGGTATTATGTTGAGCTGGGCAAGGCCACCGGAGCCTTCAGCTCTTCCATCAATAGCCTCCACAGATCGGCGTAAGGTAGAATCTCCAGTTCGTGCCCCTTGGTCATCTCGTTGAAGGGGTAGCGCTGTAATTCTTCTAAATGGGGAGCTATCTTTTTCTGGGCTTTATCGGGGCAGAAATCAGCTTTTACCAATTGTACCAACATTTTAATAAAGACATTGCTACGCAGGTAGAGGGGTTCGTTGAGATAGCGTATCCGGTATTTGTCCAGTGCTTCCATGCGATTAATCATCCGGTCAAAGCGCTGGGTGCAGATTTCAAAACAAGCCTGAATAATGGTGATGGGGATATTAAGTCCACGCTTATCTTTAGAAAAGATTTGGACATTATTAAGAAACTTATACAAGCGGAATTTCTTTTTGGGAGGCGATTTAAGTCTGACCTTTCCCAGACTGTATAAGAATTGGGCATAAGCTTCGTACAACATCCATTTTTCCTTTACTACATTTGGTAGTTGAGCAAGTCCCGGATGCTTACTGACCGTCTGATAGGTCTCATAAGCCAAAGCATAATCTTGCATATAGAAGGCTAGCTGTGTCTTGTATTCCATCACCTTAAACCAATTGTACTCTCCGGGCTCTAAATATTCCAGCGCCTGTTTCACGAGTTCTTTTGCCTCCTTGTATTTTTTCAGTTGGGTACAACTGATAATCCATTGATTGAGAAAAATGATAATATAGGTTCTGAAATCAGGTTTTTCCCGCATGAAATAATCCAAGGCTTCCTCACAGGTCTCCGCTGTTTTTTGATAATCGTAAGCGTTCATATATTTTGTGACCTCTAACATTTTCAGCCGATAGAGAATATTTCCATTCATTTGCTGCGGCACGATTTTATGAGCTTGTTCGACGTACTGATCAATTTGTCCTTGCAGATGAGAGGTATCCCCCTTTTCTTTTACATAAAAAGCAATAATTTGATCCATATATCCGGCAAGTTGTATCTCCGCCCGGTACTGTTCGAAATAACGTTGCGTCAATTGGTGATAATGCCCCCCTTTTTTGCGATCACCAACGTGCCGGAAATAATGATTGCGGAGTAGGCGAGAGCTTTCTAGTGCTAAAACCGTAAAATCGTTTTTCTCAAAGTGCTTCAGCGTTTTTTCTAGCAAACGAATTGCATAATTAATGAGCCCCATCCGCAAGAGGATGTTGGCGGCACACCATATTTTGAAATATTTATAATAGGCCCGCTGACGCTCGTTCATTTTTGAATTGGTCATATCAGAGGCCAGCATAATGTTTAATAAACGCTGCTCGAGATCGTGCTTTAGCTTACTATAACGAGTACCTACTTTTTCCTCGCCGTAAAGAGCCTGAATAGCTGCTTGATCTGAATTGAATTTATTTTCATAAATCCCGTAGTAAAGCTGCATAATTTTAGTCTTTTTACTCACCGAGGCATCTAATAGCTTAATCTTCTTGATTTTGCCAGGACTGATGAGGTCAACAATTTCTTTTAGTCGATTCATAAGGAGCTATTTTAGTATTCAAAAAAAGGGTTCTCTCTGATTTCAGAAAAGCAAAATCAAATCACCCAGGGTAATATTATTGTTCAAATAATTTCTATTGAACCTTTTCTTTTTGGCTGAGCATCTATATATTTATACCAATTATTGAACCTTATTAAATAGCTAGAAAATGAAAAAGACCATTTCCCCAAACTTCAAAGACATCGGCATTGAAAATGAAATAGTACTCAAATCTTTCTTTCTTTCCTTTTGACGAATATTATTGGGTAGCACATATAAACCTTATAAAGGTGAGACTTTGTAAGGTTCTATTGAAGTTGCAGGTAATTAAGAGTTGGACTAAGCGAAATTAATATATGCTCGTAGGACTTTGTTAAGATATGAATAAATACAATAAACTACAAGTCTAAAAAATTTTAGAATAGAATTTTATTAACCAAACAAACCTACCCTGCTTAAATCAGAGCAATTAAAAAATTAAACTTTAGGAAATTATTATTAGAATAACAAGAGTCTAAAACTCCTTATAAAAAAGCGTGTTAGCCAAAAAATCACCTAAGAATAGCCTGATTTCTCAATAACAAACAGCTTTACTTTTTCATTTTTTCCTCTCAACACTACTTTTTCCAGGGGAAGGGCATTAAAGGGTCCATTTGAAGCGAGCGCCTGCGCAAAAGCCTCCGAAACCAACAGATCAACCTGATAGGAATTACACAGGCTCTGGATACGAGCGGTAGTATTCAGCACATCGCCCGAGAAGGCAATTTCTTTTTTGATCACCCCCACTTCACCCGTCGTCACCTTCCCGTAATGGATACCAGCCTTAAAGGTTGGAACCACACCGTAGCGCTTTAGGTATTGCTCCGACTGCCGTTCCAGGGCCTGCTTCATGGCAAAAAAGCAGCGCAGCGCCGCTTCGGCAAAACCCGCTTTCACCTTCCAGCTAATCACAACCTCATCCCCCACGTACTGATAGATTTGTCCGCCAAACTGTAAAATCGGATCCGAAAGGTCTGCATAGTACTCCTTGAGCATGCGGAAGTATCGCACGTGGCCCAGTTGCTCCGCAAAAGTGGTGGAAGATTTCATATCCAGGAACATATAAGCCCGCTCCTCTACGGTAGGTTGATGGTATTTGCCCGTGAAAAAGTTCAACAAGACCGCCTGCCCCATATTATTACTCACCTCTGCGTAAAATAGACTAGAGATAATCGCCAGACTGTAGTAACAGATAATACTCCAGAACGCAAAATCGGTGAGAAAAGCAATCACGTAAGTCCACACCTCCGGATCGAAGGGGCTTACATTCAACTCCAGGGAATGTCCCACTGCCACAATAATGACGGAAGCGACCACAATGGTGAGCATATATACGATGAGCTTAAAGAGAATTTTCTCGGAGAAATTCCTTTTCTGGAACCATTTATTGATATAGAAGACCTCAAAAAAGCCAATCAGTAAGCCAATCACCAGGGAAATAAGCAAAGGAATTACAAAGCGAAACTCGTAGGGATTACCCGTCGATGGGTAGAAAGGGTGATCCCCCAGAATACCTTTTTCTAATACGGAGTGGACCAGGCTAAAAACGGCGGGAATAAGTCCAAAGGGCAGTATTTGCAGTAGAACTCTCTTTTGTCGGTAGGAAAGCATAACGTATATTCAAATCTTGGAAAATACCCCATTCACTGAAAAGATACATAATTATCCCCACAATTCTCGCAGGCATTTTCAACAGAAAACTTTAGACATCTTCATCAACAAAGCAACAAACTATCGTAAATTAGCCTGCAGATAAAATGATATACACATGAAGACCAGCACCTTTTTAAAAGCCCTGACCGTAGCTTTCTTATTTACCTCTTTAATTTCCTGTAATAATGATACTAACCCCGGAACTGTATTTGGTATTTTTGAAGTAATCGACGAGCAGACCATTGAAATGAATGGAGAAATAGGCAGCGCTGCTTTAGATGATTTTAACGAGCTCGTGGATGCCTATCCCGATATCCGGCTGATTAACATTGCTGAAGTACCGGGCTCCTTTGATGATGAGGTCAACCTGGAAGTATCGGCCGCCGTAAACCGGCGCAATATCGCTACCCACTTGCTGGAGGGCGGATTAATCGCTTCCGGCGGAGTGGATTTTTTCCTAGCGGGTACGACCCGGACCAGAGGCGAGAATACCATGATTGGCGTGCACGCCTGGAGTGACGGCACCAATGAAGCAAGCGATTATCCCCGGGGGAATCCTAACCACCAACCCTATATCGATTACTACCAATCCATAGGCTTCACCCGGGCGGAAGCGGAGGCCTTTTATTATTTCACCATTAATGCGGCGCCTTCTTCCTCCATCCATTATATGACGGAGCAAGAGATTGAGCAATATGGTATATTAAGACCCTGAGGCCAGTTTCATTACGAAGCTGTTTGGGTATATTTAAAATGTGCCCAATTGAAACGAAATAAATGTTTGCGGTTTCACCAACAGATATTGAAGTTGTTTAAAAACTTCACTGTCAAATCTAATAATGACAAAAAATGGCAAAAGAAAAACTAAAAGAATTGCCCGTTGAGCAGTTAGAAAAGAAAGAAAAGAGCCTCAAAGGATTAATGGTGATTTTCGTACTACTAATGATTGGCTTGTTTTACTTCCTCATTAGAAATTATTTTAATGCAGAGGAAATTGATTGGCCGATATTGACGATTGCCATTTGCACCTTAGCCGGACCAGCAACATTTTATCCAGAATTAAAAGAAGTTCAAAAAGAGCTCAAATCAAGGCTTTAATTGAAATTAACTGCTCATACACCACCCTTATCGTCTCCGCCCAGGAGTATTTTTCCCGCTGAACCCTACCCGTCGCAATCAAATTTTGCCGTAAGGCTGGCTCTATCCAAATTCCCTGCATCGCTTGGGCAATCGAATCCACCGACTCTGGGTCTACCAATAGCGCCGCCGCACCCGCTACCTCGGGCATCGAACTGCGATCAGAAGTGATCACCGGCACCTCGGCGTGCAGGGCCTCCAGGATGGGCAGGCCAAAGCCCTCAAATAGCGAGACGTAAGTCAGGGCCAGGGCCGAGCCCAATAGCTCGGGTAGTTCCTGCTCGGCTACGTAACCCAATAACTGGATATCGCTGCGGTAGGGAGAAGCCTCGTAGGCCTCCC